>NZ_JBVJMW010000007.1:0-430927 GCF_055583985.1 Streptomyces sp. NPDC104313 | reverse complement strand
CCCCCCCCCCCCCCCCCCCCCCCCCCCCCCCCCCCCCCCCCCCCCCCCCCCCCCCCCCCCCCCCCCCCCCCCCCCCCCCCCCCCCCCCCCCCCCCGCGACGGCGCCGCACGGCACCCCGCACCCGCACCCACCCCCCGCTCACCCCACCCCACCTCGCCGACCGCCAAGGTCACCGCACCCGCTGAACCCTCCGCTCGTCCCACACCGGCTCCGCCGTCTCCCGGACGACCCCGTCCGAGCCGAAGACCAGATACCGGTCGAAGGACTTCGCGAACCACCGGTCGTGCGTGACGGCCATGACCGTGCCGTCGTACACCTCCAGCCCGTCCTGCAGCGCCTCCGCCGATTCCAGGTCCAGGTTGTCCGTGGGCTCGTCCAGCAGCAGCGCCGTCGTGCCGGCCAGCTCCAGGAGCAGGATCTGGAACCGCGCCTGCTGCCCGCCGGACAGCTTCTCGAACGGCTGGTCCCCCTGCCGCTCCAGCTCGTAGCGCCGCAGCACCGACATCGCCCCGCCCCGGTCCTTGGCGTGCTCCGTCCAGAGGATCTCCACCAGCGTCTTGCCGAGGAGCTCCGGATGCGCGTGGGTCTGGGCGAAGTACCCGGGCACGACCCGCGCCCCGTGCTTCCACTCCCCGGTGTGCGCCACCGGCTCCCCCGCCAGCAGCCGCAGGAAGTGCGACTTGCCCGACCCGTTGGAGCCGAGGACCGCGACCCGCTCCCCGTAGTAGACCTCCAGGTCGAACGGTTTCATCAGCCCGGTCAGCTCCAGGTTCTTGCAGGTCACCGCCCGCACCCCGGTCCGCCCGCCGCGCAGCCGCATCCTGATGTCCTGCTCGCGCGGCGGCTCCGGCGGCGGGCCCGCCTCCTCGAACTTCTTGAAGCGGGTCTGCATCGCGTGGTAGCGGTTCGCCATGTCGGGGCTGTTCGCCGCCTGCTGCCGCATCCGCAGGACGAGCGCCTTCAGCCGGGCGTGCTCCTCCTGCCAGCGCCGCAGCAGCTCCTCGAACCGGGCGAAGCGCTCCTTGCGCGCGTCGTGGTAGGTCGCGAAGCCGCCGCCGTGCACCCACACGTCGCTGCCCGCCGGACTCGGCTCGACGCTGACGATCTTCTCCGCCGCGCGGGACAGCAGCTCCCGGTCATGGGAGACGAAGAGGACCGTCTTACGGGTCTCCTTCAGCTTCCCCTCCAGCCACCGCTTGCCCGGCACGTCCAGATAGTTGTCCGGCTCGTCCAGCAGCAGGACCTCATCGGGCCCCCGGAGCAGCGCCTCCAGGACCAGCCGTTTCTGCTCACCGCCGCTGAGCGTGCGGACCTCGCGCCACTGCGCCTTCTCGTACGGAACGCCCAGCGCGGCCATGGTGCACATGTCCCAGACCGTCTCGGCCTCGTAGCCGCGCGCCTCCGCCCAGTCGCTGAGCGCCTGCGCGTACGCCATCTGCGCGGCCTCGTCGTCGACGGTGAGGATCTTCTCCTCCGCCGCGTCGACGGCCTTCGCCGCCTCCCTGATACGCGGCTGCGCCACGGACACCAGAAGGTCCCGCACCGTCCGCTCGTCCCGCACCGAGCCCACGAACTGCGGCATCACGCCGAGCCCGCCGCTCACCGACACCGTGCCGCCGTGTGGCTGGAGCTCACCGGCGAGCAGCCGCAGCAAGGTCGTCTTGCCCGCCCCGTTCGCCCCGACGAGCGCGACGACGGCCCCGTCGGCCACCCGGAACGAGGCATCGCCGAGCAGCACTCGCCCGTCGGGTAGGTAGTACTCCAGGTGGCCTGCTTCGAGATGTCCCATACCGAGCATTGTCACGGTCCACGAACTCCTGGCCCAACCGGTTTACGTCACCCCCTAAACTGCGCGCATGAGCTTTGGGCAAGGGGGGGCCTCCTGGGGGCCCGGGGGCGACGGGACTCCGGACTGGGCGGCGCTGGCGGAGGAATCCGCGGCGCGCGCCCGCCGGAAGAAGCTGATGATGATCGGCGGTGGCGCTCTGGCCACCGTGGCGATCGGCGCGATCGTGACCACCGCCGTGGTCACGTCGAACGGCGGCGGCACGGACAAGGCGGACAGGAACGCGAGCCGGCTGCCCGCACCCGCCGACCTCCCCGAGGACACCTCGGCGCCCGCGCCCTCGTTCTCCTCGGTCGCACCGCCGCCCCCGCCGGACCCCGAGGACTACATTTCCGGCGCCGAGAAGGACCGGGCGCCGATCACCGTCGACGGGTTCTTCCCCGGCAAGAAGCTCACCATGGGCGACCGCGTCCACCTCAAGGGCGCGACGAGCAACTCCGCGAAGTGCACGACGGGCACCCAGGGCGCCCTCGGGTCGGTCCTCGCGAACAACGGCTGCGGGCAGCTCATCCGGGCCACCTACCGCAAGGACGGGGTGGCCGTCACCGTCGGCATCGCCGTCTTCGAGACGGAGGCCCGCGCGAAGAAGGCCGTCGACCAGAGCTCGGGCGGCCTCGCCTCCCTGAACGGCGGCGGCGTCGACACCTTCTGCCGGGGCGGCACGGTCTGCCTGCGCACCGCCAACTCCTACGGCCGTTACGCCTACTTCACCGTCGGCGGCTTCCTGAACGGCGAGCGGGTCACCACCGCCGACAAGGACGTCTACGCGGTCAACAAGGATCTGACGAACTTCACGTTCCGCCAGATCCACCGCCGGGGCCAGCTCCAGGCCTCACAGGCAGCCGCAGACCCCAACGGCTGACGGGTCGAGGCCCGGCGGCGCTGAACTCCCGGGCGGCCGAACGGGAGTTCCCGCTCAGCAGCAGCCCGCCCCCGGCAACGTCCTGACGTTCCGGGCCTCCACGGCACGGGCCGCCAGCAACCCGTCCGCCGGGTACGCCACTTCCTCCAGCGTCAGCCCGTGCGGGCGCACCACGTGCACCCCGGGGTCGCGCACCTTCGCGGCGAGCACTTCGGCGGGCCAGCTCGCCGGCCGCCGCCCGTCGCCGACGAACAGCGCCGCCCCGATCAGTGCCCGCACCATGTTGTGGCAGAACGCGTCCGCCTGCACGGTCGCGGTCAGGACCCCGGATGCCGGATCGCGTACCCAACTCAGCTTCTGGAGCGTACGGATGGTCGTCGCACCCTCGCGCTTCTTGCAGTACGCGGCGAAGTCGTGTTCCCCCACCATCGGCGCGGCGGCCTGGTTCATCGCGTCCACGTCCAACGGCCGGTCGTGCCAGAGCACATGCCCCCGGGTCAGCGGGTCGACGCCGCCGGGCCGGTCCCCCACCCGGTACGCGTACCGCCGCCACAGTGCGGAGAACCGGGCATTGAACCCGGCAGGCGCGGGAGCCGCCCGCCAGATCCGTACGTCCCAGGGCAGTCGGCCCGCCAGCCGTCGCAGCAGCTTCTCCTCGTGCTCGGCCCAGACCGCCTCCGGCAGGTCCACATGGGCCACCTGGCCGCGCGCGTGCACCCCGGCGTCCGTCCGGCCGGCCACCGTCAGGTCGTACGTCACGGCGGAGCGGGTCACGGTCCGCAGCGCGTCCTCGATCTCGCCCTGTACCGTGCGCCGGCTGGTCTGCTTCGCCCAGCCGGAGAAGTCCTTGCCGTCGTAGGCCAGGTCCAGCCGCACCCGTACGAACCCGGGCTCCGCCTCGTCACTCACCACGTCATCCTCTCGACTCCCCTGGTCAGCAGAACGGGCCCGCACCGCCCCGAAGGGTGATGCGGGCCCGTCCCGTGGTCCGGCTCAGAACGCTCAGGCGTCCTTGCCCTTGTCGTCAGCCGCTTCCGCGGCGGGCGCGTCGTCGGCCGGCTTGGCGTCCTCGACGGACTCGGCCGCGGGGGCCTCGTCCTTCTTGAGGGCGTCTTCCTTGACCGCACGCTTCGTCGCGGCCTCGGCCTCACCGGTGGCCTGCTGGGCCACGGTCAGCGCCTCGACCAGCTCGATGACCGCCATCGGGGCGTTGTCGCCACGACGGTTGCCGATCTTGGTGATACGGGTGTAACCACCGGGGCGGTTCTCGTATCGGGGAGCGATCTCGGTGAAGAGCGTGTGGACGATGCTCTTGTCCGTGATCGTCTGGAGCACCAGGCGACGGTTGTGGATGTCGCCCTTCTTCGCCTTGGTGACGAGGCGCTCGGCGACCGGACGCAGGCGGCGGGCCTTGGCCTCGGTCGTCGTGATGCGGCCGTGCTCGAACAGCGACTTCGCCAGGTTGGCGAGGAGCAGACGCTCGTGCGCGGCGCTGCCGCCCAGACGGGCACCCTTTGCGGGACGCGGCATGGTGATTCTCCTTGTGTGCTGCACCGGCCGTATCAGGTACCGGTGTCAGTTCCCGCGAGGCGGACGCCTCCCGGAAGTCATTCGTGCCGGTCGGGCAGGGCTTTCCAGCCCGCCCGACGTTCGCCGGACATCAGCCAAAATCAAGCCCGTCCGGCGATTGAGGACAGAGCCCTCGGCCCGGCACGGGGCACCCGAAAACCCGGGCACCCCCGCCGGAAGGCGACTCAGTACTGCTCGGTCTCCACGAAACCGGCGTCCGCGTCGTCGTCGGCGCCGAAGGCGTCGGCGGCGGCGGTCGGGTCGAAGCCGGGAGGCGAGTCCTTGAGCGCGAGGCCCATACCGGCCAGCTTCGCCTTGACCTCGTCGATCGACTTGGCGCCGAAGTTGCGGATGTCGAGCAGGTCCGCCTCGGAACGGGCCACGAGCTCACCCACCGAGTGGATGCCCTCGCGCTTGAGGCAGTTGTACGACCGAACGGTGAGCTCCAGCTCCTCGATCGGCAGGGCGAGATCGGCGGCGAGCGCGGCGTCCGTCGGGGACGGGCCCATGTCGATGCCTTCGGCGTCGATGTTGAGCTCGCGCGCCAGGCCGAACAGCTCGACCAGGGTCTTACCGGCCGACGCCATGGCGTCACGGGGACGCATGGCCTGCTTGGTCTCGACGTCGACGATCAGCTTGTCGAAGTCGGTGCGCTGCTCGACACGGGTCGCCTCGACCTTGTACGTGACCTTGAGCACCGGCGAGTAGATGGAGTCGACCGGGATGCGGCCGATCTCCTGGCCGACCTGCTTGTTCTGGACGGCGGAGACGTAGCCGCGACCGCGCTCGACGGTCAGCTCCATCTCCAGCTTGCCCTTGCCGTTGAGCGTGGCGAGAACGAGGTCGGGGTTGTGCACCTCGACACCGGCCGGGGGGGCGATGTCGGCGGCGGTGACCAGACCCGGGCCCTGCTTGCGCAGGTACATCACGACGGGCTCGTCGTGCTCCGAGGAGACGACCAGCTGCTTGATGTTGAGGATGAGGTCGGTGACGTCCTCCTTGACGCCCGGCACGGTGGTGAACTCGTGCAGGACCCCGTCGATCCGGATGCTGGTGACAGCGGCACCGGGGATCGAGGAGAGGAGGGTGCGGCGGAGGGAGTTGCCGAGGGTGTAGCCGAAGCCCGGCTCCAGCGGCTCGATCACGAACCGGGAGCGGAACTCGTCGACGACCTCTTCGGTCAGCGACGGACGCTGAGCGATAAGCATGTGGTGATCCTTCAGTCGTGGGCACCCACTATTTGATGCCCGACAGATGTAACAAGGGTACGGGCGGTACGCCCCGTAAGAGGTGTACCGCCCGGACCGAACGCTACTGACGCACGGCCGTCACCGGCCGTGACGCATCAGACGCGGCGACGCTTCGGCGGACGGCAGCCGTTGTGCGGCGTCGGGGTGACGTCCTGGATCGAACCGACCTCGAGGCCCGTGGCCTGGAGGGAGCGGATCGCGGTCTCACGGCCGGAGCCGGGACCCTTGACGAAGACGTCGACCTTGCGCATGCCGTGCTCCTGCGCGCGGCGGGCGGCCGACTCGGCGGCCATCTGCGCGGCGAAGGGGGTGGACTTGCGCGAGCCCTTGAAGCCGACGTGGCCGGCGGAGGCCCAGGAGATCACGTTGCCCGAGGGGTCCGTGATCGAGACGATGGTGTTGTTGAACGTGCTCTTGATGTGCGCGTGGCCGTGAGCGACGTTCTTCTTTTCCTTGCGACGCACCTTCTTGGCTGCGCCCTGACGACCCTTGGGGGGCATGTCTTGACTCCAGATGGAGAGGGGAGGTGATCGGTCCTACAGCGAAGACCGCTGGTTGCTGCGGGTTCCGGAGAACCGGAGGTCCGCAGTGCGTCCGCTGAGGACTACTTCTTGCCCGGCTTCTTCTTACCGGCGATGGCGCGACGCGGGCCCTTGCGGGTACGCGCGTTCGTGCTGGTGCGCTGACCGTGGACCGGCAGACCACGGCGGTGACGAATGCCCTGGTAGCAGCCGATCTCGATCTTGCGGCGAATGTCGCCCTGGACCTCGCGGCGGAGGTCACCCTCGGTGCGGAGGTTGGCGTCCACGTACTCGCGGATCTTGACGAGGTCTTCCTCGGCAAGGTCACGAACGCGGGCGTCCGGGTTCACGCCGGTGCTGGCGAGGATCTCCTTGGACCGGGTGCGCCCGATACCGAAGACGTAGGTGAGGGCAACCTCCACGCGCTTTTCGCGCGGGATGTCAACACCTGAAACGCGTGCCATTCAATGGCTCCAGTTGTTAGATCGGGGGTCTTCCGCAGTGCCACTCCCGGCCGCCGACCGCTCACGTGGAGCGATGGTACGTCCGGGTCCCCGGCCCCCGCCGGAGGTGTCGTCAGCCGTGGCTTGGACGGGCTCTGCGTATGTACGAAATTACGTGCGTCGCGCGAAGAACTGCGAGATGCAGGCGGTCGTGCGTCAGCCCTGGCGCTGCTTGTGGCGCAGGTTGTCACAGATGACCATGACCCGACCGTGACGGCGGATCACCTTGCACTTGTCGCAGATCTTCTTGACGCTCGGCTTGACCTTCATGGGATGTCAGGTTCTCCGGGTCGGTGCCATCACCCGCCGAAACGGGGTGCCGGCAAGATCTACTTGTAGCGGTAGACGATCCGGCCACGCGTCAGGTCGTACGGAGAGAGCTCCACCACGACCCGGTCATCCGGGAGGATGCGAATGTAGTGCATCCGCATCTTGCCGCTGATGTGCGCCAGGACCTTGTGACCGTTCTGGAGCTCCACCTTGAACATTGCGTTCGGGAGGGACTCGATCACGGTGCCCTCAATCTCGATGGCACCTTGCTTCTTGGCCACGCTTCGCCTTTCGAATCGGCTACCTTGATCGGCTCTTGCTTATCGGTGTGCTGATATGCGGGCACACTGATGCACGAGAGCCGACGAGTCAGTCTACGTCAGCGGACTCCAAAAGACGAATCCGTCAAGTTTGCCCAGCCGGAGTGATCCTTAGACCTCATCGAGGGGTCACATCACCCGAGAGGGTCAGGAGCCGCCTCGACCCCGTACTCCGCGAGCTTCGCCCTGCCGCAGTCCGGGGCGGTCAGGACCAGCGGGCCCTGCTCGGTCAGCGCGATGGAGTGCTCCCAGTGCGAGGACCAGGTGCCGTCCGTCGTGATGACCGTCCAGTCGTCGCTCAGGGTCTCCGTCCGCGCCGTGCCGAGCGAGACCATGGGCTCGATCGCCAGGCAGACGCCCGGGACCAGCTTGATGCCCTTGCCGCGCTTGCGGGAGACGTAGTTCAGCAGGTGCGGGTCCATATGCATCTCGGTGCCGATGCCATGGCCGCCGAAGTCCTCGATGATCCCGTACTTCCCGGTCGCCGGGCGGGGCTGGCGGCGGATGTAGGACTCGATCGCCCGGGAGACGTCGACGAGGCGGTTGTTCACCTTCATCGCGGCGATCCCGGCCCACATCGACTCCTCGGTCACCCGGGAGAGCTCGACCAGCTCCGGAGCGTGACCGGTGCCCACGAAGGCGGTGTAGGCCGCGTCGCCGTGCCAGCCGTCGACGATCGCGCCGGCGTCGATCGAGATGATGTCGCCGTCCTTCAGGACCGTCTTCTCGTCCGGGATGCCGTGGACGACGACCTCGTTGACCGAGGTGCAGATGGTCGCGGGGAACCCGCCGTACCCGAGGAAGTTCGACTTGGCGCCGTGGTCGGCGATCACCTTGCGGGCGACCTGGTCCAGGTCGTGCGTGGTGGCCCCGGGGACGGCCGCCTCGCGGGTGGCGGCGTGAATGGCAGCGACCACCAGGCCCGCCTCGCGCATCTTCGCGATCTGCTCGGGGGTCTTGATCTGCACCATTGCTCGGCGCCTCTCTGCATCGACGGTGACGGGTATGGCTCGGGGTGTTCAACGATACGGGGACAAGCAGTCGGCCGCGGCGCCCTGGGGCGCCGCGGCCGACTTGCACTACGGGTGGTGCGGGGGTGACGCTCAGCTCTCGGCGGAGGCCTTCAGCGCCTCCATGGCGCGGGCGGTCACGTCCGTGACCTTGCCCAGCGCGGAGATGGTCACCACGAGGCCCTGGGCCCGGTAGTAGTCGATGATCGGCTCGGTCTGCGTGTGGTAGACCTCCAGCCGGGTACGGACCGTCTCCTCGCTGTCGTCGTCCCGCTGGTACAGCTCGCCGCCGCAGACGTCGCAGACGCCCTCGGTCTTCGGCGGGTTGTACGTCAGGTGGAAGACGTGCGCACTGTTGTTGCGGCAGACGCGGCGACCCGCGATCCGCTTCACCACTTCGTCCTCGGGGACCTCGAGATCGAGGACCGCGTCCAGCTTCACGCCCTCGTCCTTGAGCGTTACGTCAAGGGCTTCGGCCTGGCCCACATTCCGCGGGAAGCCGTCCAGCAGGAAGCCGTTCGCGGCGTCCGGCCGGGCCATGCGGTCCTTGGCCATCCCGATGGTGACCTCGTCCGGCACCAGCTGGCCTGCGTCCATGTAGGCGCGGGCCTGCTTGCCAAGGTCGGTGCCCTGGCTGATGTTGGCGCGGAAGAGGTCGCCCGTGGCGATGTGCGGAATCGAGAGGTTCTGAGCAAGGTACGCAGCCTGCGTTCCCTTGCCGGCACCCGGAGGCCCGACGAGGACGATTCGCATCAGCGGAGGAACCCTTCGTAATTGCGCTGCTGGAGCTGACTCTCGATCTGCTTCACGGTTTCCAGACCCACACCCACGATGATGAGGATGCTCGTCCCGCCGAACGGGAAGTTCGCGTTCGCACCGCCGAAGCCCGCCAACGCCATCGTCGGCACAAGAGCGATCAGGGCCAGGTACAGCGAGCCTGGCCAAGTGATCCGGTTGAGCACGTAGCTCAGGTATTCGGCAGTGGGACGGCCTGCACGGATACCCGGGATGAAGCCACCATACTTCTTCATGTTATCGGCGACCTCGTCGGGGTTGAACGAAATCGCCACATAGAAGAAGGCGAAGAAGACGATCAACAGGAAGTACGCCACCATGTAGTACGGCTCGTTCTGCCCGACGAAGTTGTCCGTGATCCAGGTCGCCCAGGCCGCCTTGGAATTGGAGAACTGCACGATCAAGGCCGGAATGTAGAGCAGCGACGAGGCGAAGATGACCGGAATCACACCCGCCTGGTTCACCTTCAGCGGGATGTACGTGGACGTACCGCCGTAGGACCGGCGCCCGATCATGCGCTTCGCGTACTGCACCGGAATGCGGCGCTGGGCCTGCTCGACGAAGACGACTAGGCCGACCATCACGAAGCCGATGAGGATGACCGTGCCGAACTCGATCCAGCCGTCGGCCAGCTTGCCGCTCTCCTTGATGGCCCACAGGGCGCCGGGGAACGTGGCCGCGATCGAGATGAACATGAGGATCGACATGCCGTTGCCGATGCCGCGGTCGGTGATCAGCTCACCGAGCCACATGACGGCGGCCGTACCGGCGGTCATCGTGAGGACCATGATGATCGTGGTGAAGACCGACTTGTCCGCGACGATCTGGCCGCCCACGGAGCAGTTCTGGAAGAGCGCACCGCTGCGGGCGGTGGCCACGAGGCCGGTGCCCTGGAGGACGGCGAGCGCGACCGTCAGATAACGCGTGTACTGCGTGATCTTCGCCGTGCCGGACTGCCCCTCCTTCTTCAGGGCTTCCAGGCGTGGAATCACGACGGTCAGCAGCTGGAGAATGATGCTCGCCGTGATGTACGGCATGATGCCGAGCGCGAAGATGGTGATCTGCAGCAGGGCGCCACCGCTGAACATCTGCATCAGACCGAGGAGGCCACCCGAGTCGGCCTGGTCGATGCACTGCTGCACCTTCGTGTAGTCGACGCCAGGGGCCGGGACGTGCGCCCCGAGCCGGTAGATCACGATGATGCCGAGCGTGAAGAGCAGCTTCTTGCGCAGGTCGGGCGTCTTGAACGCTCGGGCGAACGCGGTGAACACGGTGCCTCCTGCGACCCCCGCGCTATGCGTCAGAGGCGACGGGTCTGGATGGGACTGGATGGGATCGGATACAAGGCAGCCCTACATCGTAAGGAGGCCACAAAAGATTAACGGCGCCACCCTACCCGGCCCGGGACTGAGCAGGAAACACGCGCCGCACACCGGTGCACCGCCCGCCGCCCGGCCCACGCCGTGAAAGACCGGCCAAGCCACACCATTTGGGACGTGAACGCCCCTCCGCTCCCCCACCGCGGGTGCGGTGGACACCCGTTCAACCTTTCCCGAGCCTTTACGGTTCCCGTACAGCGGCACAAACACAGAAAAGCCTGGCCGGCCACCCCCGAAGAGGTGGCCGACCAGGCTCAGTTCTGTCCCGCGGCTCAGACGAGCTCGGTGACCGTACCGCCGGCGGCGGTGATCTTCTCCTTGGCGGAGCCGGAGACGGCGTCAACCGAAACCTGCAGTGCCACGGAGATCTCGCCCTGTCCGAGGACCTTGACGAGGTGGTTGTTGCGCACGGCGCCCTTGGCGACCAGATCGGCCACCGTGACCTCTCCACCCTCGGGGTAGAGCGTCGAGAGCTTGTCCAGGTTCACGACCTGGTACTCCGTACGGAACGGGTTCTTGAAGCCCTTGAGCTTCGGGAGACGCATGTGGAGGGGCATCTGGCCACCCTCGAAGCGCTCCGGAACCTGGTAACGAGCCTTCGTACCCTTGGTACCACGGCCTGCGGTCTTACCCTTGGACGCCTCACCACGACCCACACGGGTCTTGGCGGTCTTGGCGCCCGGGGCAGGCCGGAGGTTGTGGGCCTTCAGCGGGCTGTTCTCCGCCATGTCAGTCAACCTCCTCAACCGTCACGAGGTGGCGGACGGTGTTGGCCATTCCGCGGAACTCGGGGCGGTCCTCCTTGACAACCGAGTCGTTCAGGCGCTTGAGCCCGAGCGAACGCAGGGTGTCGCGGTGGTTCTGCTTGCTACCGATGTACGACTTCGTCTGCGTGATCTTGAGGCGAGCCATTACGCACCCGCTCCCGCACGTGCACGGAGCAGAGCCGCGGGGGCGACGTCCTCGAGGGGCAGACCGCGGCGGGCCGCGATCTCCTCGGGACGCTGCAGACCCTGGAGGGCCGCCACGGTCGCGTGCACGATGTTGATCGCGTTGGACGAGCCAAGCGACTTCGACAGGATGTCGTGAACGCCGGCGCACTCGAGCACGGCGCGCACCGGGCCACCGGCGATAACGCCGGTACCGGGGGACGCCGGCTTGAGCAGGACGACGCCCGCAGCCTTCTCGCCCGTGATCGGGTGAGGGATGGTGCCCTGGATGCGCGGGACCTTGAAGAAGCTCTTCTTGGCCTCTTCGACGCCCTTGGCGATGGCCGCGGGAACTTCCTTGGCCTTGCCGTATCCGACACCGACGGTGCCGTCACCATCGCCCACCACGACCAGCGCGGTGAAGCTGAAGCGACGACCACCCTTCACGACCTTGGCAACGCGGTTGATCGCGACGACACGCTCGACGTACGCGGTCTTCTCGGCGGCAGCGCCACCGTCACGGCCCTTCCGGTCCCGCCGCTCGCCGCCACCGGCACCGCTTCCGCGGCGCTGGGGTCCAGCCATTGGATTTACCTCTCTCTGTTACGTCCGCTGTGCGTAGGAACCGGGGCTTAGAACTTCAGCCCGGCTTCACGGGCGGCGTCAGCCAGAGCGGCAATCCGCCCGGCGTACTGGTTACCACCGCGGTCAAACACGACGGCCTCGACGCCTGCGGCCTTGGCACGCTCGGCGACCAGGGCGCCGACCTGCTGGGCCTGGGCGCTCTTGTCACCCTCGCCACCACGGATCGAGGTGTCCAGGGTCGACGCCGACGCGAGCGTGTGGCCCGCGATGTCGTCGATGACCTGGGCCACGATGTGGCGGTTGGAACGCGTCACGACCAAGCGAGGACGCTCCGGCGAACCGGAGATGTGCTTGCGGACGCGGATGTGGCGGCGCTTGAGGGCGGCACGCTTGTACGCGTCGCCCTTGGCGATCTTCACACCGTATGCCATGGCTACTTACCGGCCTTTCCGACCTTGCGGCGGATGACCTCGCCCGCGTACTTGACGCCCTTGGCCTTGTACGGGTCGGGCTTCCGCAGCTTGCGGATGTTGGCGGCTACCTCGCCGACCTTCTGCTTGTCGATGCCCTCGACGCTGAGCTTCGTGGGCGACTCGACCTTGAAGGTGATGCCATCCGGAGCCTCGATGAGGATCGGGTGGCTGTAGCCCAGGGCGAACTCCAGGTTGGAGCCCTTCGCCTGGACGCGGTAACCGACACCGCTGATCTCGAGCGCCTTGGAGTAACCCGCGGTCACGCCGGTGATCATGTTCGCCACCAGCGTGCGGGACAGGCCGTGGAGGGCCTTGTTCTGACGCTCGTCGTTCGGGCGGGAGACGCTGAGCACGCCGTCCTCACCCTTGGAGACCTCGATCGGCGCGGCAACGGTGTGCGTGAGGGAACCCTTGGGGCCCTTCACCGCGACCGTACGGCCATCGATGGTGACGTCCACACCGGCGGGAACCTGGATGGGGAGCTTGCCGATTCGCGACATGAGCTTTCCTTCCTTTCCCGACTACCAGACGTAGGCGAGGACTTCCCCACCTACGCCCTTCTTGCCTGCCTGCTGGCCGGTCAGGAGACCCGTGGACGTGGAGATGATCGCCACGCCCAGGCCGCCGAGGACCTTCGGCAGGTTGGTGGACTTTGCGTATACACGCAGACCCGGCTTCGAAATCCGCTTGATGCCGGCGATCGAGCGCTCGCGGTTCGGGCCGAACTTCAGCTCGAGGACGAGGTTCTTGCCGACCTCGGCGTCCTCGACCTTCCAGCCGGTGATGAAGCCCTCCTGCTGGAGGATCTCCGCGATGTGCGACTTGATCTTGCTGTGCGGCATCGAGACATCGTCGTGATATGCCGAGTTCGCGTTACGCAGACGCGTGAGCATGTCTGCGATGGGATCAGTCATGGTCATGAGTTGGCCTTCGGCCTCTCTCGCCGGGGTTTCCTGTATGCGCCATCCCTCTCCCCACTCAGTGGCGGGACGGGTGCGGTGCGGGGACCTACGGCGTAGTAAGTCGGTCTCGGGCGGCAGGCGCCCAACCCTTCAAGCCTACGGCATGAAAGGAGGGGCTCCTGCCGACCAGATACTTACCGAGAGTCTCCGGAACTTCCCTGTGCCCGAGGGCAGGGGGAAATTACCAGGAGCTCTTGGTCACGCCCGGCAGCTCGCCACGGTGAGCCATCTCACGAAGGCACACGCGGCACAGGCCGAACTTGCGGTAGACGGAGTGGGGCCGGCCGCAGCGCTGGCAGCGGGTGTACCCGCGAACGCCGAACTTCGGCTTACGGGCGGCCTTAGCGATCAGAGACTTCTTCGCCACGGTCAGTTCTCCTTGAACGGGAAGCCGAGGTGACGAAGGAGGGCACGACCCTCGTCGTCGTTGGTCGCCGTGGTGACCACGGTGATGTCCATGCCCCGGACCCGGTCGATCTTGTCCTGGTCGATCTCGTGGAACATGACCTGCTCCGTGAGACCGAAGGTGTAGTTGCCACGGCCGTCGAACTGCTTCGGCGACAGGCCGCGGAAGTCACGGATACGCGGAAGCGCGAGCGACAGCGTACGGTCCAGGAACTCCCACATCCGGTCACCACGAAGGGTGACGTGGCAGCCGATCGGCTGGCCCTCACGCAGCTTGAACTGCGCGATGGACTTGCGGGCCTTGGTGACGGCCGGCTTCTGACCGGTGATCGTGGTGAGGTCCTTGACGGCCCCGTCGATCAGCTTGGAGTCGCGGGCGGCGTCGCCCACACCCATGTTGACCACGATCTTGACCAGACCGGGAACCTGCATGACGTTCTCGTACGAGAACTCCTCACGCAGCTTGCCGGCGATGTCCTCGCGGTAGCGCGTCTTGAGACGCGGCGCAGTGGTGGCAGTCATCAGATGTCCTCACCGGTCCGCTTGGCAACGCGGATCTTGTTGCCCTCGTCGTCAAAGCGGTAGCCGACGCGGGTGACAACCTTGTTGCCGTCCTTCTCCACGACCAGCTGAACATTGCTGACGTGGATCGGGGCCTCGGTGGTGACAATGCCACCCGTCTGCGAACCGCGAGCCGTCTGACCGGCCTTGGTGTGCTTCTTGACCCGGTTGACACCCTCGACGAGGACGCGGTCCTGAGCGGGGTAGGCCACGATGACCTTGCCCTGCTTGCCCTTGTCCTTACCGGTGATGACCTGAACCAGGTCGCCCTTCTTGACCTTCATGCTTACAGCACCTCCGGCGCGAGCGAGATGATCTTCATGAACTTCTTCTCGCGCAGCTCCCGGCCCACCGGGCCGAAGATGCGGGTGCCGCGGGGGTCGCCGTCGTTCTTCAGAATGACGGCGGCGTTCTCGTCGAAGCGGATGTACGAGCCATCCTGACGACGACGCTCCTTGACGGTGCGAACGATGACGGCCTTGACGACGTCACCCTTCTTCACGTTGCCACCGGGGATCGCGTCCTTGACGGTGGCGACGATGACGTCACCGATACCCGCGTAGCGGCGACCCGAGCCACCGAGAACACGAATGGTGAGAATTTCCTTCGCACCCGTGTTGTCGGCGACGCGCAGTCGCGACTCCTGCTGGATCACGTCTATCTCCTGATCGTCTGCCGGTTCCCGGCGGGTGCCTCTCCGTTACCGGGGAGGCACCCCACCGAGCCTGGCGGAACTGACCTGAGGGGAGAATCCCTCAGGAATTACTTGGCCTTCTCGAGGATCTCGACGATGCGCCAGCGCTTCGAGGCGGACAGCGGACGCGTCTCCATGATGATGACGCGGTCGCCGACGCCTGCAGCGTTCTGCTCGTCGTGGGCCTTGAGCTTGTTCGTACGGCGGATGACCTTGCCGTACAGCGCGTGCTTGACGCGGTCCTCGACAGCGACGACGACGGTCTTGTCCATCTTGTCGCTGACGACCAGACCCTCACGGGTCTTGCGGAAACCGCGGTCGATGTTCGTCTCAGTCACAGTCTTCTCGCTCATCAGGCGCTCTCCACCGTCTCGATGCCCAGCTCGCGCTCACGCATCAGGGTGTAGATCCGGGCGATGTCCTTACGGACGGACTTGAGCCGACCGTGGTTCTCGAGCTGGCCCGTCGCCGCCTGAAAGCGGAGGTTGAACAGCTCTTCCTTGGCTTCGCGGAGCTTGTTGAGGAGCTCCTCGTCGCCCAGCTCGCGCAGCTCGGACGCCTTGGTACCGGCCGACATCACGACTCACCTGCCTCGCGCCGAACGATCCGGCACTTCATCGGAAGCTTGTGAGCAGCGCGGGTGAGCGCCTCACGAGCAATCTTCTCGTTCGGGTAGGACAGCTCGAACATCACCCGACCCGGCTTGACGTTCGCGATCCACCACTCGGGAGAACCCTTACCGGAACCCATGCGGGTCTCGGCAGGCTTCTTCGTCAGGGGACGGTCCGGGTAGATGTTGATCCAGACCTTGCCGCCACGCTTGATGTGACGGGTCATCGCGATACGAGCGGACTCGATCTGACGGTTCGTCACGTACGCCGGGGTCAGCGCCTGGATGCCGTACTCGCCGAACGCAACCTGCGTGCCACCCTTGGACATACCGCTGCGCTTCGGGTGGTGCTGCTTGCGGTGCTTGACCCTACGGGGGATCAGCATTTCGGTCAGGCCTCCGTTCCGGTGCTCTCAGCAGCCGGAGCAGCGGCGGCGGGAGCGTCGGCCTTGGGGGCCTCGGCTGCCGGCGACTGCTGCGGCTTACGACCGCGACCGCCACGCTCGCCACCACGGCCGCCACCACGGCCGGCCGGGCGGTCGGTGCCGCCACGAGCCGGACGGTTGCCGGCACGGGCCGCGGCGTTCTCGGCGCGAACCTCGGCGATGTTCTTGACGTCGCCCTTGTAGATCCAGACCTTCACGCCGATGCGGCCGAAGGTCGTCTTGGCCTCGAAGAAGCCGTAGTCGACGTTGGCCCGGAGGGTGTGCAGGGGCACGCGGCCCTCGCGGTAGAACTCCGAGCGGGACATCTCGGCGCCGCCGAGGCGACCGCCGCACTGGATCTTGATGCCCTTGGCGCCGGCCTTCATCGAGCTCTGCATGCTCTTACGCATGGCACGACGGAAGGAGACGCGGGAGGAGAGCTGCTCGGCGACGGCCTGGGCCACCAGCTGAGCGTCCACCTCGGGGTTCTTGACCTCGAGGATGTTCAGCTGGACCTGCTTGCCGGTCAGCTTCTCCAGCTCGCCGCGGATGCGATCGGCCTCGGCGCCACGGCGGCCGATGACGATGCCCGGGCGGGCGGTGTGGATGTCAACGCGGACGCGGTCGCGGGTGCGCTCGATCTCGACCTTCGAGATGCCGGCCCGCTCCATGCCCTTCGTCATCATGCGACGAATGGCAACGTCTTCCTTGACGTAGTCCGCGTACAGCTTGTCGGCGTACCAACGGGACTTGAAGTCCGTGGTGATGCCGAGCCGGAACCCATGCGGGTTAACCTTCTGGCCCATTACCGGGTTCCTTCCTTGCTGCTGACGACCACGGTGATGTGGCTGGTCCGCTTACGGATCCGGTAGGCACGGCCCTGAGCACGCGGACGGAACCGCTTCAGGGTCGGACCCTCGTCCACGTACGCCTCGCTGATGACCAGCGAAGAGGCGTCAGGGTGGTCGTAGTTGTGTGCAGCGTTGGCGATGGCGCTGTCCAGCACCTTGCCAACCGGCACGCTCGCGGCCTGCGGAGCGAAACGCAGGACCGCCTGAGCCTCCGTGGCATCCATGCCACGGATGAGGTCCACCACTCGGCGGGCCTTCATGGGCGTGACGCGGATGTACCGCGCCTGGGCCCTGGCTTCCATGGTTGTCCCTTCGGTGTGAGTCATAGTCATTTCCACCCCGCGCTAGCGGCGCTTCGACTTCCGGTCGTCCTTGACGTGGCCGCGGAAGGTGCGAGTCGGCGAGAACTCGCCGAGCTTGTGGCCGACCATCGACTCGGTGACGAACACCGGGACATGGATCTTGCCGTTGTGCACCGCGATGGTGTGACCCAGCATGGCCGGGATGATCATCGAGCGTCGGGACCAGGTCTTGATGACGTTCTTGGTGCCTGCTTCGTTCTGTACGTCCACCTTCTTGACGAGGTGGCCGTCGACGAAGGGCCCCTTCTTGAGACTGCGCGGCATCTAAACCCGCTCCTAGCGCTTCTTGTTCGTCTTGCGGCGGCGGACGATGTACTTGCTCGAAGCCTTCTTCGGCGAGCGAGTACGACCCTCCTTCTGACCCCACGGCGAGACCGGGTGACGTCCACCGGAGGTCTTGCCTTCACCACCACCGTGCGGGTGGTCGACCGGGTTCATCGCAACACCGCGGACGGACGGGCGAACGCCCTTCCAGCGCATGCGACCGGCCTTGCCCCAGTTGATGTTCGACTGCTCGGCGTTGCCGACCTCACCAATGGTGGCGCGGCAGCGGGCGTCGACCAGCCGGATCTCTCCGGAGGGCATACGAAGGTGGGCCATGGTGCCCTCCTTCGCCAGCAGCTGCACGGAAGTACCCGCGGAACGGGCGAACTTCGCGCCGCCGCCGGGCCGCAGCTCGATGGCGTGGATGGTCGTACCGACCGGGATGTTGCGCAGCGCCAGGTTGTTGCCCGGCTTGATGTCTGCGCCCGGACCGTTCTCGACGCGGTCACCCTGCGACAGGCCACGCGGGGCGACGATGTAACGCTTCTCGCCGTCCGCGTAGTGGAGCAGCGCGATGCGCGCGGTGCGGTTCGGGTCGTACTCGATGTGCGCGACCTTGGCCGGCACGCCGTCCTTGTCGTGACGACGGAAGTCGATCACACGGTAGGCGCGCTTGTGTCCGCCACCCTGGTGGCGAACAGTGATCCGACCGGCGTTGTTACGGCCGCCCTTGCTGTGCAGGGGGCGGACCAGCGACTTCTCCGGCGTGGACCGCGTGATCTCGACAAAGTCGGCGACGCTGGAGCCACGACGGCCCGGGGTCGTCGGCTTGTACTTGCGGATACCCATTTCTCAGTCCTCGTCCGATTCCGGACGACTCGACCTCCGCTAGGAGGTCGGGCCGCCGAAGATGTCGATTCGGTCGCCCTCAGCGAGGGTCACGATGGCGCGCTTCGTGTCGGAGCGCTTGCCGAAGCCGGTCTTGGTGCGCTTGCGCTTACCCTGCCGGTTGATCGTGTTGACCCCGGTGACCTTGACCGAGAAGACCGCTTCCACGGCCTGCTTGATCTGGGTCTTGTTGGAGCCGGGCGCGACGATGAACGTGTACTTGTTCTCGTCGAGCAGCGCGTAGCTCTTCTCGGAGACCACGGGCTTGACGAGAACGTCACGCGGGTCCGAGTAGGTCTTGCTCGTGATGGTCGAGCTGGTAACGGTCGCCTCGCTCATCAGGCGTCGCTCCCTTCGGTCTCAGCGGTCTGGGGGCCAGACACGAAGGACTCGAAAGCGGCCTGGGTGAAGACCACGTCGTCAGAGACGATCACGTCGTACGTGTTCAGCTGGCCCGGCTCCAGGATGTGCACCTGGGGCAGGTTGCGTGCGGACAGCCACGCGGCCTCGTCGGCGCGGTCGACGACCAGGAGCAGGTTGGCACGCTCCGAGATCTTGCCGAGCAGCGTCTTGGCGGCCTTCGTGGAGGCGGCACCCTCGACCACGCCGGTGACGACGTGGATACGGGAGTGACGGGCCCGGTCCGAGAGGGCACCGCGCAGGGCGGCGGCCTTCATCTTCTTCGGGGTCCGCTGCGAGTAGTCGCGCGGCTGCGGGCCGTGAACGACGCCACCGCCCACGAACTGCGGTGCGCGGGTCGAACCCTGGCGGGCGCGGCCGGTGCCCTTCTGGCGGTAAGGCTTACGGCCACCACCACGGACTTCACCGCGACGCTTGGTCTTGTGCGTGCCCTGACGGGCAGCTGCCAGCTGTGCGACAACGACCTGGTGGATCAGCGGAACGCTGGTCTTCGCGTCGAAGATCTCCGCGGGGAGGTCGACGGTACCGGCCTTGTCGCCTGCCGGCGAAAGGATGTCAATGGTGCTCATTACCTCAAGCCCCCTTGGCCGCGGTACGGACCAGGACGAGGCCGCCGTTCGGACCGGGGACTGCGCCCTTGATGAGCAGCAGACCCTTCTCCGCGTCAACCGCGTGGATGGTCAGGTTCTGGGTGGTGACGCGCTCGTTGCCCATCCGGCCGGCCATGCGCATGCCCTTGAAGACACGCCCAGGGGTGGCGCAGCCACCGATCGAACCGGGGGAGCGGTGCTTGCGCTGGACGCCGTGTCCGGCGCCGAGGCCCTTGAAGTTGTGACGCTTCATGACACCGGCGAAGCCCTTGCCCTTGCTCTTGCCCGTGACGTCAACCTTGACGCCGGACTCGAACACCTCGGCAGTGACCTCCTGGCCCAGCGTGTACTCGCTGGCGTCAGGGGTGCGGAGCTCCACCAGGTGGCGGCGCGGGGTGACGTCGGCCTTGGCGAAGTGACCCTTGAGGGGCTTGTTCACCTTGCGCGGGTCGATCTCGCCGAAGGCGATCTGGACCGCTTCGTAGCCGTCGCTGTCGTTCGTACGAACCTGCGTCACGACGCACGGCCCGGCCTTGACGACGGTCACCGGGACAACCCGGTTGTTCTCGTCCCAGACCTGGGTCATGCCGAGCTTCTCGCCCAGGACGCCCTTGATGTTCTTGCTCATCTCGGCCCGTCCCCTCAGAGCTTGATCTCGATGTCGACGCCCGCCGGAAGGTCGAGGCGCATCAGCGAGTCAACCGTCTTCGGCGTGGGGTCGAGAATGTCGATGAGGCGCTTGTGCGTGCGCATCTCGAAGTGCTCGCGAGAGTCCTTGTACTTGTGCGGCGACTTGATGACGCAGTACACGTTCTTCTCAGTGGGCAGCGGCACCGGGCCCGCGACCGACGCACCAGTGCGGGTCACCGTCTCGACGATCTTCTTCGCCGAGGAGTCGATGACCTCGTGGTCGTAGGCCTTGAGCCGGATGCGGATCTTCTGTCCCGCCATGGCTACTAGTAGTCCTGTCTCTCGTAACGCTCTGGAACCCGGGGGTTCTCTGGACTCCTCCTCCGACCCACGCGGTCGGGCGTGTCGCATCCCCTCTACGAAAATCTCCCGAAGGAGATCCCAACCAAGGGGGTGCGGGCCCTGAGACCGCGGAACCGGGGGCGGAACACCCACCGGGTGCCTGGTCTGCGCCCTGCATTGCTTCCCGAAAGATTCCCGTACGTCCGGCCCTGGGGGCCGACGAGTACTGTGGGACTCGCTTCCGGTCCTCCCGGCGGGAGGCGCGCAGCATTGACACTCAACCGAGCAACCTGGTCAGTGTGCCATACGGGGCACGGGCCTGGCCAATCGAGCCGGGAATCCTACCCCGAGCGAGCGAGTACGCAAACGCGGGCGCGCGTCCGGCGGTGCCGACAGCCGGAACATCAGCTTCCCCCCTGCTGTCCTGGCGTTCTCGGACAGAGCCGAAGAGCCTGTCCGTCCCCTCCTCGACCTCGCGATGCTCAGGACCTGAGGCGGCCCCACACCGTCATCGCGCCGCACGGCGATCACACCCCGGCCCGGACCGAGGCGGAACGGCCCACCCGCGCCCGTGCCGCAGGGGACCACGGGACCAGGGTCGCCGCCGAGCCGCGCGCACATCGTGGGCGACTCCACCCCCCCGGTCGGGCAACCTGTCCACCCCCGCCGCGGTCTTCCTCCCCGCGGGCGAGGCCGGACCGGCCGACGGCCCGCGGTGGGTGTCGGGAATACGCAGGTCGGGGCAGGCCGTTCGCCCGCTGCGGGGGAAGCGGTAGCGGACGGAGTACACGGCGTGACGAATCGACCTGCACTGCCTGGGTCCGGGGCGCCCCGGACCCACATGCCCCGGCGCGCGCTCCTGCTCGCGGCCACCACGACCGCCGCCACCGCCGGATGCGCCGTACCGGCTCCACGGCGTCGGTGGCCGGTGCCGGACCCGGCCCCCGGCCTGGCCATGGCGAGCGGTCGGCGGGCGCGGCTGATGCAGGTGCTGGCCCACCCCGACGACGACCTATACCTCATGAACCCGGACACCCGCCAGGCCCTCGACGCCGGGACCCCCGTGGTCTGCGTCTACCTCGCCGCGGGCGAGGCCGACGGCCTCAACAAGGTCCCCGGGGCCCCACGCCCGAAGCCTGACCCCGCCGCGTACTCCGCCGCCCGGCACCAGGGCCTGCGCCAGGCGTACGCCGAGCTGCTCGGGCTCGACCGGTTCACCCCCTGGCAGCGGACGGTGCTCACCCTGCGCGGCGGTCACCGGGCCGAGCGGAACGTCCTGACCGACAGGGACCGCAGGGTCGAGCTGGTCTTCCTCAACACGGCGATGCACACCGGGCGGAACCGCCTCGGGCTGCCCAGCCTCTGGAAGGACCGGCGACTGGTGCTGCGTACCGTCGTCGCCGACGGCTCCCCTTTGCAGAAGGCCGGTTCATATACGTATGAGTCCCTGATCGACGTCCTCGTCGGGCTGCTGGAGCAGTACCGGCCGACCGTCGTACACACCCTCGACCCGGACCCCGACCTCCGGTTCGGCAGCGAGTACGACCGCCTCCGGGACAGCGAGCAGCGCGGGTACTCCGACCACGCGGACCACACCCCGGCCGGGTGCTTCGCCTGGGCGGCCCTGATCCGCTGGGTGGCGGTGACGACGGGGCGCGGGGAGCCGGTGCCCGGGTTCGTCGTCGCG
Source organism: Streptomyces sp. NPDC104313 (assembly GCF_055583985.1). Classification (NCBI taxonomy): domain Bacteria; kingdom Bacillati; phylum Actinomycetota; class Actinomycetes; order Kitasatosporales; family Streptomycetaceae; genus Streptomyces; species Streptomyces sp. NPDC104313. The sequence goes on along the minus strand of NZ_JBVJMW010000007.1, from coordinate 408,923 downwards.
GCGTTTCGGGGGTACTACAACCACCACTGGCCCAAGAACCTGCCGCCGGAGGTGCTGGAGCGGAAGGCCGCCCACCTCGTCCCGTACGGCGGCGCGCCCGACTGGGAGTGCGGCAACCCCTCGGGCTGCGGCGACTACAACATCGGCGGCGACCGGCCGCTGACCAGCCGGAAGGGCTGGGTGCGCTCCACCCACCACCGCTACCCGGGCCCCCGGGCCCAGGTCACCTCCGGGCCGGACGGGCGGCTCACCGTCTACGGGGTGCTGGGGCTGCGGGCCGCCCGGTGGCGCGAGAGTGCGCCCCACAGCGGGGTCTGGGACGCGCCGGAGGACCTCGGCGGCGGCCCGCTCGCCCCGGTGCTGGGCTCGGCGGTGACGACGGACGGCCTGTGCCTGCTGTTCGGGCTGCGCTTCGCGGCCCTCGCCGGGCACGGCTCGGACAACGAGCGCGAGATCGTGCTGCTGGAGCAGCGCTCGCCGGGCGGCCCCTTCCGCGCCTGGCGGGGGCTCGGCAACCCCGCCGCCAACAGCGACCACGGACGCCGCGTCGGCGTGCCCGTCGCCGTGACCGCCCCGGACGGCCGCGTCCACCTCTTCGTACGGAACGCGGAGAAGGGGCTGAGTACCCGGGTGCGGGACGCGGGCACCGGACGCTGGAGCGGGTGGCGGGAGCTGGGTGGCGGCGAGGTGCAGGACGGGCTGACGGCGGTCGTGGACGCGGCGGGGCTCGTCCATGTGTACGCGGCCGGGCACCATGCCGTGCACCACTGGACCCAGGACGCCCCGGACACGGACGTCATCGCCCGTACCCAGCTCACCGACTCCCCCGTTCCCGCGCACGCGCCCGGCGCACTCCCCGCGCCCGACGGGTCCGTGGAGCTGTACTACCGGCCGGCCGCGCGGGAGCGGCTCGTCGCCGTGCGGGCCGACCGCGCACCCGCGCCCCGCTTCAGCGGGTACGGTCCGGTGACCGCCGCCGCCTCGCCGGGCGGCCCGGTCCTGCTCGGCCGTTCCGCGGAGGGCCGGATCCAGCTGCGTACCGCCGGAGATACCGCCGTACGGTCCCGGGGACCGGTCGCCCTGGACGGCGTCGCCCTCCACCTCGGCGCGGCGGGCGAGCGGCCCGCCGCCGTGGGGTTCGGTCCGGACGCCGCGCCCTGGGTGTGGCGACCGTAGAAGCGGACGTGTTCGGCCCAACTGCCGCCCCATAACGCCGCGTTATGACCAAACGTTAGTACCCCGATCTCGTCGCGCTCCGGCACCCTGTTGCCACCACCCCCCACGGACACGCCCACCCCCAGCGTGTCGCGCGAAACGAGGAATCATGCGCATATCCAGGCTCGTGCCCGCTGCCGCCGCCGCAGCGGCCTGTGTCCTCGCCCTCTTCGCACCGTCCGCCTCCGCCGCCCCCGAGGCTCCGCTCCAGGACGCCCCGCCCCCGACCACCCAGATCATCGGCGGCGGCCAGGCGACCAACGCCCCCTGGGCCGCCCGCCTCCTCTCGAACGGCAGAGAGACCTGTTCGGCGACGATCATCGCGCCGACCTGGATCCTCACCGCCAAGCACTGCGTCACCGGCGGCGGCCTGTCGTTCCGTATCGGCAGCCTCGACCAGCACAGCGGCGGTGTGGTCGCGAACGGCGCCCAGACCTACACCCACAGCTCGGACCTGGCCCTCGTCCGGCTGGACCGCTCGGTGCAGGCCACCTACTCCCGCCTCGGCCAGCCCGGCTCGGTCAGCGTCGGGCAGGGCGTCCAGGTCTGGGGCTGGGGCGCCACCTCGCAGTGCGGCTCCGAGGCCAACTGCCAGTCCCGCTACCTGAAGGTCGCCAACGTGACGGTCACCGGCGGCTGCGGTGACGCGTACGGTGGCTCGGCGATCTGCGCCCGCCGCGGCAACGGCATCACCGCCGGCGGCGATTCCGGCGGCCCGATGACGGCGAACGGCATCCAGGTCGGCGTCGCCTCCACCAGCGACCGGCAGACCACGACCGCGTACACGAACGTCACCGCGTACCGGTCCTGGATCCAGTCGATCGCGGGCGTCTGACCGACCCCACCGCCCGGGACGGCGGGCACCTGACCGACCCGCCGTCCCCATGAACCGTAGGGCCCCCATACCTCACCGCCCTGAGGTACCGGGGCCCTACACCCATCCCTGGTCCCTTCGCTGTCCGCAAGGCGTCCGGGCGCAGTCCCGCCGCCCCGGCGCACGACGGGCCGGGCCCCGGCCCCGTAACCCCGGCGGCTCCGCACACGGCGAAGGGCCCCGCACCTCTTTCGAGGTGCGGGGCCCTTCTTGCGGCTCAGTGAGCCACCAGGTCCAAGGACCAAGCAGAAACTACTTGATGATCTTGGTGACCTGGCCGGCGCCCACGGTCCGGCCACCCTCACGGATGGCGAACTTCAGGCCCTCTTCCATGGCGACCGGCTGGATCAGCGAGACGTCCATGAGGGTGTTGTCACCCGGCATGACCATCTCGGTGCCCTCGGGAAGGGTCACAACGCCCGTCACGTCCGTGGTACGGAAGTAGAACTGCGGGCGGTAGTTGTTGAAGAACGGGGTGTGACGGCCACCCTCGTCCTTCGACAGGATGTAGGACTGCGCCTGGAACTCGGTGTGCGGCGTGACCGAGCCGGGCTTGATGATGACCTGGCCGCGCTCGACGTCCTCGCGCTTGATGCCACGGAGGAGCAGACCGACGTTCTCACCGGCCTGGCCCTCGTCGAGCAGCTTGCGGAACATCTCGATGCCGGTGACCGTGGTGGTGGTCTTCTCGGTCTTGATACCGACGATGTCGACGGTCTCGTTGACCTTGAGGACACCACGCTCGATACGACCGGTGACGACGGTGCCACGACCGGTGATCGTGAAGACGTCCTCGATCGGCATCAGGAACGGCTTCTCGACGTCACGCTCGGGCTGCGGGATCGACTCGTCGACGGCCTTCATCAGGTCGAGGACGGTCTGGCCCCACTCCTTGTCGCCCTCGAGCGCCTTGAGCGCCGAGACCTTGACGACCGGAAGGTCGTCGCCCGCGTACTCGTACTCGGAGAGGAGCTCACGAACCTCGAGCTCGACGAGCTCCAGGATCTCCTCGTCGTCCACCATGTCGGCCTTGTTCAGCGCGACGACGATGTAGGGGACGCCGACCTGGCGGGCCAGGAGGACGTGCTCCTTCGTCTGCGGCATCGGGCCGTCGGTGGCCGCGACCACGAGGATGGCGCCGTCCATCTGCGCGGCACCCGTGATCATGTTCTTGATGTAGTCCGCGTGACCGGGGCAGTCGACGTGCGCGTAGTGACGCGACTCCGTCTGGTACTCGACGTGCGCGATGGAGATGGTGATACCGCGCTGGCGCTCTTCGGGAGCCTTGTCGATCTGGTCAAAGGCCGAGGCCTCGTTCAGGTCGGGGTACGCGTCGTGCAGCACCTTGGTAATGGCGGCCGTGAGGGTCGTCTTACCGTGGTCGATGTGACCGATGGTGCCGATGTTGACGTGCGGCTTAGTCCGCTCGAACTTTGCCTTCGCCACTGGGGTCCTCCTGAGTGGTTCTGTACGCCTTGCTTCATCGGCGCCAGGTGATCTTTGCTGGGGTGCCGGCGCCGGGGGCATTTCGCACAGTGCTGACGCGCTGTGCGAAATGCCCGCCCGGCTCCGGTGTCAAGCCTAAAGCGTGAGCTCGGGGGAGTTACTCGCCCTTGGCCTTCGCGATGATCTCCTCGGCGACGTTCCGCGGAACCTCGGCGTAGGAGTCGAACTGCATCGAGTAGCTTGCGCGACCCGAGGTCTTGCTGCGGAGGTCTCCGACGTAGCCGAACATCTCCGAGAGGGGCACGAGGCCCTTCACGACGCGAGCGCCGCTGCGCTCCTCCATGGCCTGGATCTGGCCACGGCGGGAGTTGAGGTCGCCGATGACATCGCCCATGTAGTCCTCGGGCGTGGTGACCTCGACGGCCATCATCGGCTCAAGGAGCACGGGAGAGGCCTTGCGGGCACCCTCCTTGAACGCCTGCGAACCGGCGATCTTGAAGGCGAGCTCCGAGGAGTCGACCTCGTGGTAACCACCGTCGAGAAGGGTGACGCGGACGCCGACCATCTCGTAACCGGCCAGGATGCCGAACTGCATGGCTTCCTGAGCACCCGAGTCCACCGAGGGAATGTACTCACGGGGGATGCGGCCACCGGTGACCTTGTTGACGAACTCGTAGGAGGCGTCGCCACCCTCGATGGGCTCGAGGGCGATCTGCACCTTCGCGAACTGGCCGGTACCACCAGTCTGCTTCTTGTGCGTGTAGTCGATGCGCTCGACGGCCTTGCGGATCGTCTCGCGGTACGCGACCTGGGGCTTGCCGACGTTCGCCTCGACGCGGAACTCGCGCTTCATGCGGTCGACGAGCACCTCGAGGTGAAGCTCGCCCATACCACCGATGATGGTCTGGCCGGTCTCCTCGTCGGAGTGCACCTGGAAGGAGGGGTCCTCCTCCGAGAGGCGCTGGATGGCGACACCCAGCTTCTCCTGGTCACCCTTGGACTTCGGCTCGATGGCGACCTGAATGACCGGCGCCGGGAAGTCCATGGACTCCAGGATGACCGGGTTCTTGTCGTCGCACAGCGTCTCACCGGTGGTGGTCTGCTTGAGACCCATGACGGCGATGATGTCGCCGGCGCCCACCGATGCGATCTCCTCACGCTTGTTCGCGTGCATACGGTAGATCTTGCCGATGCGCTCCTTCTTGCCCTTGACGGAGTTCAGCACCGCGGTGCCGGCCTCCAGGCGACCGGAGTAGATCCGGACGAAGGTGAGCTTGCCCAGGTGCGGGTCGCTCGCGATCTTGAACGCCAGACCGGAGAACGGCTCGTCGTCCGAGGGCCTGCGCTGGACGACCTTCTCCGGGTCCTTCACGTCGTGGCCCTCGATGGCCTCGACGTCCAGGGGGGAAGGCAGGTAGCGCACGACCGCGTCGAGCAGGGGCTGGACGCCCTTGTTCTTGAACGCGGTGCCACAGAACACCGGGGTGACGGTGATGGAGTCGGCACTGCCCTTCGACGCCAGCGTGATGCGGCGAATGGCCTCGTGCAGCTGGTCCTGGGTGGGCTCGGTGCCCTCCAGATACAGCTCCATCATGTCGTCGTCGTTCTCGGCCACGGCCTCCAGGAGCTTGCCGCGCCATTCGGCGGCCGACTCCTTGAGGTTGTCCGGGATCTCGACGGTGTTGTACATCTCGCCCTTGGCGGCCTCTTCGGGGTACACGAAGGCCTTCATCGACACGAGGTCGACGACACCCGTGAAGTCGGCCTCCGCCCCGATGGGGAGCTGCATGACGATCGGGGTCGCGCCGAGGCGGTCCACGATCATCTGGACGCAACGGAAGAAGTCGGCACCGGTGCGGTCGAGCTTGTTGACGAAGCAGATACGCGGCACGCCGTAGCGGTCCGCCTGACGCCAGACGGTCTCGGACTGCGGCTCGACGCCCGCCACACCGTCGAACACGGTGACGGCGCCGTCGAGGACGCGGAGCGAACGCTCCACCTCGACGGTGAAGTCGACGTGACCCGGGGTGTCGATGATGTTGATGGTGTGGTCAACATCGTTGAGCGGCCAGTGGCAGGTCGTCGCGGCGGACGTGATCGTGATGCCGCGCTCCTGCTCCTGCTCCATCCAGTCCATCGTGGCAGCGCCGTCGTGGACTTCACCGATCTTGTAGCTCACACCGGTGTAGAAGAGGATCCGCTCAGTGGTGGTCGTCTTCCCCGCGTCGATGTGGGCCATGATCCCAATGTTGCGGACCTTGGCCAGGTCAAGCGAAGTGGTGGCCATAAGGCTCAATCTTCTCTCGGTCTCGATGGGGGTAGCGACTACCAGCGGTAGTGCGCGAAGGCCTTGTTGGACTCGGCCATCTTGTGGGTGTCCTCACGCTTCTTGACCGCAGCGCCGAGGCCGTTGGAGGCGTCGAGCAGTTCGTTCATGAGGCGCTCGGTCATGGTCTTCTCGCGACGGGCGCGGGAGTAACCGACGAGCCAGCGCAGAGCGAGGGTGGAGGCACGACCGGGCTTGACCTCGATCGGCACCTGGTAGGTGGCGCCACCGACACGGCGGGACTTGACCTCGAGCGAGGGCTTGACGTTCTCAAGCGCGCGCTTCAGCGTGATGACCGGGTCGTTGCCGGTCTTCTCGCGGAGGCCTTCCATGGCGCCGTACACGATCCGCTCGGCGGTGGAACGCTTGCCGTCGAGGAGGATCTTGTTGATCAGCGAGGTGACAAGAGGAGAGCTGTAGACCGGGTCGATGATGACCGGGCGCTTCGGGGCGGGGCCCTTACGAGGCATTCTTACTTCTCCTTCTTGGCGCCGTAGCGGCTGCGGGCCTGCTTGCGGTTCTTGACACCCTGGGTGTCAAGGGAGCCGCGGATGATCTTGTAACGAACACCCGGCAGGTCCTTCACACGGCCACCACGCACGAGCACGATGGAGTGCTCCTGCAGGTTGTGTCCCTCACCCGGGATGTAGGCCGTGACCTCGATGCCGGAGGTCAGACGCACACGCGCGACCTTACGGAGCGCCGAGTTCGGCTTCTTCGGGGTGGTCGTGAACACACGCGTGCAGACACCACGACGCTGGGGCGAACCCTCGAGCGCGGGCGTCTTGTTCTTCTCGACCTTGTCCTGCCGGCCCTTCCGGACCAGCTGCTGGATCGTAGGCACTACTTCTCCGGTTTCTGTGTGCCGTTCGTGAAACTAACCTGGAACATCGCCGACCCACGCGGTCGGGTGTGTCGAATACTGCGGACTCCCACCTCAAGGGCGGAAGGGCGCAGATTGCGGTGGCTACCGACGGACTCGCGGTGCGGTTGAGGACACGCACCCGAGCCCAGGCACACCCCAGGCACAAGGCTTGAGCGTACCTACCTCACGGAGCTGGGTCAAAACAAATGAAACACATGACCGCCCCGGGCCCACCGCCGGGGCGTTCCGGGGTCGCCGCCGCGTCCACTCCCCCTCCACCGCCCGGTCGCCGCGGAGCCACGAGGTGTACGCCGGCACCCGCGACGGAGATTCGGCTGCGACGCTCCGGCAAAGACGCCGGACAGGACGCACGGATGCCCATTGCAGAAGTTATGACGGCGCTAAACATTACATTGCTCACACTCATGCTTCTGGCATGCGCCTGATAGCGTCACTGCGGTGCCCGACGGAAACACCTGAAGAAGAAGCGGGCGATTTGGACAATTTCGGACAGAGGATCGCCCCTCATTACACAGGCCTGAGCTTCCTTCGCACCACCTCTTGCATGTCAGCGCCCTCGGCGGGTCGAATCGATTCTTTACGCCCTTTTGGCAGAGCGAGAATGCGGGATGGTTATGACCAGGACTTACAGCTCTTTCCACTCATGGCTCATATCCGGGACCGGTTCCGCCGCATTGGAGGCGCACGCCGACGCTCTCGCCGCCCACTTGACGGAGCTGCCCGGCTGGAAGCCCACGGACGTGGGCCGCGCGCTGGCGCAGCTGCCCTCCGGAGGTGCGCACCGGGCGGCCCTGACCGCCGGGGAGGGCGCGGAGCTGCTGGCCCTGTTACGAGATCTGGCAGGGGGCAGGGAGGTGCCCGGGCTGGTGCGCGGGACCGGGCGGGCAGGGCGCCGGGCGGTGTTCGTCTTCCCCGGCCAGGGCGCGCAGTGGCCGGGGATGACCGCGGATCTGCTGGAGTCCTCAGAGGTCTTCCGCAGTTGGATCGAGGCGTGCGAGCGGGCGCTCAACCCGTTCGTCGACTGGTCGCTCCAGGACGTCCTGCTGGAGCGCCCTGGCGCTCCGGGGCTGGACCGGGTGGATGTGGTGCAGCCCGCGCTGTGGGCGGTCATGGTGGCGCTGGCCGAGGTGTGGCGGGCGCACGGCGTGGAGCCCGCCGCCGTCGTCGGGCACAGCCTGGGCGAGGTCGCGGCGGCGGCGGTGAGCGGGGCGCTGCCCCTGGAGGACGCGGCGCGGGTGGCCGCGCGCTGGAGCCAGGCGCAGGCGACGCTGGTGGGCCGGGGCGACATGGTGTCCGTGCTGGCCTCCGAGGAGGTGGTCCGCGACCGGCTGGCCCAGTGGAACGGACGTCTGGTCATCGCCGCCGTGAACGGCCCGTCCTCCGTGATCGTCTCCGGCCCGCCGCAGGACGCGCGGGACCTTGTCACCGCGCTGGGCGGTGAGGGAGTGCGGGCACGGGTCATCGACGTGGGCCTGGCCGCGCACTCCGGGCAGATCGACGAGATCACGCCCCGGATGCGGTCCGACCTGGCAGAACTGCGGCCCGCGACGCCCACGACGGCCTTCTACTCGACGGTTTACGCCCGGGAGTGGGCCGACGCCCGGCCGGATGCGGAGTACTGGTGCACCAATCTGCGCGGCACCGTCCGCTTCGAGGAGACCGTACGGGCCGCCCTCGACGCGGGTCATGAGGTGCTGCTGGAGATCAGCCCGCATCCGGTGCTCACCGCGGCCATGCAGGACACGGTGGAGAGGGCGGGTGCGGACGCGGTGGTGCGCTCCACCGTCCGGCGCGGCCCGGACGGGCTCGGACAATTCCGCCGGTCGCTGTCCGAGTTGTACGTGGACGGGGTGGAGCCCCGTCCGGAGCTGTTGTACCCGGGGCGCGGGGCGGCGCTCGAGCTGCCGGGGCCGGTGGACGTGGCGGAGGACGGGGCCGGTGCGGAGCCGAGGAACGGTTCGGGCCGGACGGGCGTGTTGGCCGGGCTGTCCGGTGCGGAGCTGCGGGCGGCTCTGGAGGAAGCGGTGCTGCGGGAGACGGCATCGGCGGCGGGGCTGCCGGGCTCCGAGGGGCTGGACGCGGACAGGCCGTTCCGGGATCTGGGCTTCGACTCGGTGGCCGCGGTGTCCTTGCGCGGCCGGCTGGCGCGGGCGCTGTCCGTCCGGCTCCCGGTGACGGTGGTCTTCGACCACCCGACGCCGTCGCGGCTGGCGGAGCACCTCGCCGAGCGGCTGTCTGGGTCGCGCCGGGAGGCCGGTGCGCGGGCCGAGTCGAACGTGCCGGGTGCCGCGGACGAGCCGGTCGCGATCGTCTCCATGGCCTGTCGATACCCCGGCACGGACGGGAACGTGGAAAGCGCGGAGGATCTCTGGCAGCTGGTCGCGGGGGGCGGGGACGCGATTGCCGATTTTCCCGCCGACCGGTACTGGGATGTCGCCGGTAAATATTCCATGGACCCTTCGGAGTCCGACAGCTACTATCAGCGCAGGGCCGGTCTACTGAAAGACGCGGGTCAATTCGACGCTGATTTCTTCGGTATCAGTCCGCGCGAAGCCGAGCCAATGGATCCGCAGCAACGACTTCTGCTGGAAACTGCTTGGCAAGCCTTCGAGGAATGCGGAATCCTACCCTCTGAGTGGGCTGGCAAGCGGGCCGGAGTATTTGTCGGTGCCATGGCCATGGATTACGGACCGGGGCTTGACAGCGGCTCCGCACACGAGGGCCAGGTACTCACCGGCAACGCCCTGAGCGTGCTGTCCGGCCGGATCGCCTACGCGCTCGGGCTGGAGGGTCCCGCGCTGACCGTGGACACCGCCTGTTCCTCCTCACTGGTCGCGCTCCATCTCGCGGTCCGGTCTCTGCGGCGGGGCGAGTGCGACCTCGCCCTGGCGGGCGGAGTGACGGTCATGTCGAGCCTCGGCATGTTCAAGGAGTTCAGCAGACTGGGCGGGCTCGCCCCCGACGGCCGGTGCAAGGCGTTCGGGGACGGGGCCGACGGCTTCGGGCTGGCCGAGGGCGTGGGCCTGCTGTTGCTCATGCCGCTCTCCCGGGCCCGGCGCGAGGGCCACCCGGTGCTCGCGGTGATCCGGGGCTCGGCGGTCAACCAGGACGGCGCGTCCAACGGGCTGACCGCGCCCAGTGGCCCGTCCCAGGAGCGGGTGATCCGGGACGCCCTGGCGGACGCGGGCCTCGAAGCACGCGATGTGGACGCCGTGGAGGCCCACGGCACCGGGACCCGGCTGGGCGACCCGATCGAGGCGCAGGCCCTGCTCGCCGCCTACGGGCAGGACCGTCCTGCGGACCGGCCGCTGCGGCTGGGCTCGGTGAAGTCGAACATCGGGCACACCCAGGCCGCGGCGGGAGTGGCCGGGGTGATCAAGATGGTGATGGCACTGCGGCACGGGATACTGCCGAGCACTCTGCACGCCCAGCGGCCCACCGAGCATGTGGACTGGACCTCCGGAGCGGTATCCCTGCTCTCCGGGCCGGTGCCGTGGCCGGAGTCGGGGGTCCCCCGGCGCGCGGGGGTGTCGTCCTTCGGGGTCAGCGGCACCAACGCCCATCTGATCGTCGAGGAGGCCCCGGAGGCCGAGCCCGTTCCGCCGTTCGCCGCCCGCACCCGGCTGTCCACCGCGGGTGCCGCCGACGCACCGGTGGCGTTGGCGCTGTCCGCGAAGACCCCGGCGGCCCTCGCCGGGCAGGCGCGGCTGCTGCGGTCCGCGCTGCTGTCCGAGGCTCGGCCCGCCCCCGCCGACCTGGCGTACTCGCTCGCCACCACCCGTACCGTCTTCGCGTCCCGGGCCGCCGTCGTCGGCTCCGGACGGGACGGACTCGGCGCGGCGCTGGAGGCGCTGGCCGCGGGTACCCGACAGGCCGGTGTGGTGATGCCGGACGCGGAGCGGGCCGCCCGGCCGGGGCGGACGGTGTTCGTCTTCCCCGGACAGGGCGCGCAGTGGGCGGGCATGGCCCGGCAGTTGCTGGACGGGTCACCCGTGTTCCGGGAGCGAATCGACGCGTGCGCGCGGGCTCTGGCGCCGTACACCGACTGGTCCTTGACCGATGTGCTGCGCGGCGTCCCGGGGTCGGCGTCGCTGGAGCGGGTGGATGTGGTGCAGCCGGCGCTGTGGGCGGTGATGGTGGCACTGGCCGAGGTGTGGCGGTCCTGCGGGGTCCAGCCGGACGCGGTGGTCGGCCACTCCCAGGGCGAGATCGCGGCGGCCTGTGTGGCGGGGGCGCTGTCGCTCCAGGACGCCGCGAAGGTCGTGGCGCTGCGGTGCCGGGCACTGGGGCGGCTGGCCGGGAGCGGCGCCATGGCGTCGGTCTCGCTGCCCGCCGAGGAGGTACGCGTCCGGCTGGATCGGCTGGGCGGGGCGGTGACGATGGCGGCGTACAACGGGCCGGGCACGGTCGTGGTCGCAGGCCCCGAGGACGCGATCGAAGCCACGCTGGCCGACTTCCGCAGGGACGGGGTGGAGGCGCGCCGCGTGGACGTCGACTACGCCTCGCACTCCGCGTACATGGAGCCGTTGCGCGAGGAGTTGCTCACGGCGTTGACGGACGTGGCCCCGCGCCCCGGCGAGGTGCCTTTCCATTCGAGCGTGCGGGGCGGTCTCGTCGACGGGACCGCTCTGGACGGCGCTTACTGGTACGGGAATCTGCGCGGCCCGGTGCTGTTCGAGCAGACCGTGAGGGAGTTGGCGGCTTCGGGCGCCACCACGTTCGTCGAGGTGAGCCCGCATCCGGTGGTCTCCGGCGGGGTGCGCGACACCCTGGCCTCGGCGCGGGCGCCAGGCACGGTGGTGGGGACGCTGCGGCGCGACCAGGACGCCTGGCAGCAGCTGCTGCTGAACGCGGCGCGACTGTTCGCCGACGGGGTGCGGGTCGACTGGGCGGAGCTGTCCGGCGGCACCGCCCGCACGGCCCTGCCCACCTATGCCTTCCAGCGGTCGTCCTACTGGCTGCGACCTCGGCCCGCCACACCTGACGCGGCGGCCCTGGGGCTGCGCGAGGCGGGGCATCCGCTGCTGGGCGCGGCGGTGGAGCTGCCGGGTGGCGAGGGCTGGGTGTTCACCGGCAGGCTGGACACGGGCGCGCTGCCCGGGGCGGCCGGGCGGCGGGCGGCCTTGGTCGAGCTGGTCCTGGCCGCTGTCGAGCACGGTGTCCCGGCTGTTCCCGGGCATGTGGCGCGGCTGGATCTGGAGGCGCCCCTGCCGGCGTCCGGGTCCCCGGTCGAACTGCGGGTCACCGTGTCGCCGGACAGCGACGGCCACGGGCGGGCGCGAGTGCACGCCCGGCCCGTGGACGCGCCGCCGGCGACAGGCTGGGTCCGGCACGCGCGGGCGCTGCTCGCCGAGCCGCCGGCCGGAACCGTGGCCGCGGGACTGGAGGAGTGGCCACCGACGGGGGCAGTCGCTGGGCCGGAGGACGCGCGGGAGGCCTCGGCGAACGGGCCGGTCGTGGTGTCCGGGTGGTGGCGGGCGGGCGACGCGGTGTACGCGGAGCTGGCGCTCGCCGCCGGGACGGAGGAGGACGGGTTCGGGCTGCATCCGGCACTGCTGGCCGGGGCGCTGGCGCTGCTCCCGGCGGGCCGGGAGGCGGTCCGGATGGAGGGGGTGGGCCTCTACGCCAACGGGGCGACGACGCTGCGGGTGCGGGTCTCCCCCGCCGGTCCGGACGCCTTCGAGGTGGTGGCCGCCGACGCGGCGGGCGGCCTGGTGCTGCGCGTCGACCGGGTGGTGACGCGGGCGGTCCGGCCGGTGCGGGTGTCCGGCGGCGGGCGGCCCCTGCACCACACGCGCTGGGTGCCGCTGGCCCCGGCGCCGGTGGCGGAGGAGATGCGCTGGGCGGTGCTGGGTGATGCGCCCGTGCCGCCCGGGGCCGTGCGTCACGCCGATCCCGCCGCACTGGGCGCGGCCGTCACCGGCGGTGCCGAGGTGCCCGAGGCGGTGCTCGTCCCGCTGGCCGGCACGCCGTCCGGCGGGGGCGGCGACCGGGCAGACGAGGCGCTCACCGCGCGAGAGTTGACGGGACGGCTGCTGGAGCTGGTGAACGGGGTGGCCGCCGAACCTCGGCTGGCCCGCACCCGCTGGGTCTTCCTCACCCGGGGGGCCGTCGCCACGGCGCCCGGGGACGATGTGGCGGACCTCGCCGCGGCGGCGGGCTGGGGCTTCCTCCGGGCCGCGCAGATGGAGCAGCCGGACCGGTTCGCGCTGGTCGATGTGGCCGGTCCGGCGGAGCCCGCCGGTGAGCTGATCGCGGCTGCGGCGACGGTCGCCCTGCGTCAGAACCAGCCGTTGCTCGCCGTCCGCGGGGACCGGCTCCTGGTCCCCCGGCTGCGTCCGGTCACCGGGGACGGTGACACGGCGTCCTCGATGCCGGAGATCGACCCGACGGGCACGGCGCTGATCACCGGCGGTACCGGTGTGCTGGCCGGGATCGTGGCCCGTCACCTGGTGGTCGAGCATGGGGTGCGCGACCTGGTACTGGCGGGGCGGCGCGGTGGGTCGGCCCCTGGTGCGACCGAGCTGTGCGCGGAACTGACCGCGTTGGGCGCGCGGGTGTCGGTCGCCGCCTGCGATGTGGCCGACCGGACCGCACTGGCCGCACTGCTGGCTGCGATTCCGGCCGACCAGCCGCTGCGGACCGTGATCCACGCGGCGGGCATCCTGGACGATGCCGTCCTGGCGGAGCTGACGCCCGGCCGTCTGGAGCGGGTCTTCCGGCCCAAGGTGGACGCCGCGTGGCTGCTGCACTCGCTGACCCGGGACCTAGGGGTCACCACGTTCGTGTCGTTCTCGTCGGTGGCGGGTGTGCTGGTCGGCGCGGGTCAGGCGAATTACGCGGCGGCCAACGCCTTTCTGGACGGCTTGACCCAGCGACGCAGGGCCCTCGGGCTGCCCGCCGCCTCCTTCGCCTGGGGGCTGTGGGAGACCGACAGCGGCATGACCGGGCACCTGGGCGCCGCCGAGCGCGCGGCGCTGCGCGGGGCCGGGCTGACCCCGATGCCCCCGGCGGGGGCGCTGGAGCTGTTCGACGCGGCGCTGGACTGTCGCTTGCCGGTGACGGTACTGGCGCATCTGGACACCGGCGCGATGTCCGCGGGCGAGCCGCAGCCGGTGGCACGTGCGCTGGCGGTCCGCCGGCGCCCGACGGCGGCCGGTGCGGTGGCAGCGGGCGCCAGCCGGGTCCACCCTCTCGGGCCGGACAGCGCGGACGGTCGGGTCCGGGAACTCCTGGACCGGGTGCGGGGCGCGCTGCTCGCCGACCCGTTGGTGGAGCAGGCGCTCGTCGTCCCCCGGCAGGTGGGCGAGGGCGAGGTGCGGGTAGTGGCCTATGTCGTTCCGGCACCGGGCGCCGGAGCGGACGCCGGTACGGGGGTCGGGAGCGATCTGCCGGCCGCGCTCACGCCATCGGTGGTGGTGCCGCTGCCGCTGGACACCGGGGCGGGGCTGCCCGGCGGAGGTCCGGACCCGGTGGGCCGGCAGCGGCCGGGCAGCGCGTACGAGGAGATCCTGTGCGGGCTGTTCGCCGAGGTGCTCGGGCTGGCCCGGGTCGGGACCGGGGAGGACTTCTTCGACCTCGGCGGGCACTCGCTCTCCGCGAGCAAGCTGACCGGCAGGCTCCGGGCCCTGCTCGATCTGGAGCTGCCCGGCCGGCTGGTGTTCGACGCCCCCACTGCGGCAGGTCTCGCCCGGCGGATCGCCGGAGAGACGGACGCGGGGCGCGGGCGGCCCAGGATGTCGCCCGCCGAACGCCCGGAAGTGCTGCCGCTGTCCTACGCTCAGCAGGCCCTGTGGTTCCTGCACGAGCGGGACGGCTCTTCCTCGACGTACAACATGCCGCTGGTGCTGCGGCTTGCCGGCACGCTCGACACCGGGGCGCTGGAGGCGGCGCTGAACGACGTCGGCGCGCGCCACGAGTCGCTGCGCACGGTGTTCTCCTCCACTGGGGGCGAGGCGCGTCAGCGGATCATGCCCGCCGGTACGGCGCCGGTGCCGCTGGAGATCCGGCGGGTGACGGCGGACGAGCTGACCACCGAGGTGGGCCGGGCGTCGGCGTACGCCTTCGACCTGACGGCCGAAGTGCCCTGGCGGGCCGTGCTGTTCGAGGTGGCGGAGTCGCCGCGGGCCGGGGTGCTGCTGATCCTGGTGCACCACACCGCCGGGGACGGCTGGTCGTTCGCCCCGTTGGCGCGGGATCTGGCCACGGCCTACACCGCGCGACTGGCGGGCGGTGCGCCACCGTGGCCGGAGATGCCCGCGCAGTACGTCGACTACGCGCTGTGGCAGCGTTCACTGCTGGGCGAGGCGGGCGATCCATCGAGTCCGCATGCCCGCCAGCTGGCGTATTGGGAGCGGCAGTTGGCCGATCTGCCGGAGTGCCTGGCGCTGCCGGCCGACCGGCCGCGGCCCGCCTCGGCCTCGCACGCGGGCCGTACGGCGTGGTTCGCCTTCGACAGCGGGCTGCACCGTGAACTGGTTCATCTGGCACGGTCGTTGGACGCGACGGTGTTCATGGTGGTGCAGGCTGCCGCCGCTGCGTTGTTCACCCGGCTCGGTGCCGGGACGGACATCCCGCTCGGGGCTCCGGTGGCGGGGCGGGGCGACGAAGCGCTGGAGGACCTGGTCGGGCTCTTCGTCAACACACTGGTGCTGCGCGCCGACACCTCGGGCGACCCGTCCTTCGCGGAGCTGGTCGCCCGGGTGCGGGAGACCAGCCTGGCGGCCTTCGCCCACCAGGACGTCCCTTTCGACCACGTGGTGAAGCGGCTCAACCCTCGGCGGTCCGCCGCGCACCATCCGCTCTTCCAGGTCTGCCTGGCCTGGCAGAGCGCCCCGCAGGCTGTCCTGGACCTGCCGGGCCTGGAAGCTCGCCCGGAGTTCGGAGGCACCGACCGGGCCCGCTACGACCTGTGGTTTTCCTTCACCGAGCAGCACGACGCGCAGGGGCAGCCGGACGGCATGACCCTGATGGCGGAGTACGCCACCGACCTCTACGACCCGGAGACGGTCGGTGAGCTGGTGGCCCGGTGGATCCGGTTCCTCCGGGCAGCGGTGGCCGACCCGGCCCGGCCTATCGGGGCGGCGGACGTGCTGCTGCCCGGCGAACGCGAGCGGCTGGCGGTGCCGCCGGGCCCCGCGACCCCGGCGGCGACGATCGCCGGGAGGTTCGCCGAGCAGGTGCGCCGGACCCCGGACGCCGTCGCCGTGGTGAGCGGCGCCGAGCGACTGTCGTACGCGGAGCTGGACGCACGGGCCAACCGGCTCGCCCACTGGCTGATCGGCCGGGGGGTGGGGCCCGAGGTCCGGGTGGGGCTGCTGTTGCCTCGTACGGCCGAGATCGTCGTCGCGATGCTGGCGGTGGTGAAGGCCGGGGGCGTCTATGTGCCGATCGACCCTGCGTACCCGGCAGACCGGATCGCGCATATGAGCACTGACGCCGCGTTCGCGCTGCTCCTGGCCGGACGCACGGAGTCGACCGCGCTCACCGCCGGGTCGACGGCCGAGGTGGTGCTGGTCGACGGGCCCGGCGAACGCCCCTGGGACGGCTGCCCGTCCACCGGTCCGGTGGACGCGGACCGCACCGGCCCCCTGCTGCCGGACCACCCCGCGTACGTCATCTACACCTCCGGCTCGACCGGGGCGCCCAAGGGCGTCTCCGTGCCACAGCGCAATGTGGTGCGGCTGCTGGACGCGACACAGCACTGGTTCGGCTTCGGCCCGGACGACGTGTGGACGATGTTCCACTCCGCGGCCTTCGACTTCTCGGTCTGGGAGATCTGGGGGGCGCTGCTGTGGGGCGCCCGGGTCGTCGTGGTGCCGCACGAGGTGAGCCGGGCTCCGGAGCAGTTCCTCGCGCTGCTGGCGGACGAGGGTGTGACGGTGCTCAACCAGACGCCCTCGGCCTTCTACCAGCTGGCTGAGGCAGACGGGGAGCATCCGGCGTCCGGGGACCGGCTGGCCCTGCGCACGGTGGTGTTCGGCGGGGAGGCCCTGGACCCTTCGCGGTTGGCGGGCTGGTACGAGCGGCATCCTCGAACGCCGGAGCTGGTGAACATGTACGGCACCACCGAGACCACGGTGCACGTGAGCCATCTGCGGCTGGACCGGGAGTCAGCTGCGGCGGCCGGGCACGCGGGCCCGGTCGGGGTCCCCATCCCGGACCTGGCCTGCTATGTCCTGGACGACTGGCTCGCTCCGGTGCCGCCCGGGGTGCCCGGGGAGCTGTACGTCGCCGGGGCGGGGGTCGCCCGGGGGTATCTGAACCGGGCGGGCCTGAGCGCCCACCGCTTCGTGGCCGACCCCTACGGCGCACCGGGCAGCCGAATGTACCGGACAGGCGATGTGGTGCGCCGGGACCGGGCGGGCGGCATGGAGTTCGTGGGCCGCGCCGACCAGCAGGTCAAGATCCGCGGCTTCCGGATCGAGTTGGGTGAAATCGAGGCGGCGCTCGCCGCGCTGCCCGGGGTCGCGCAGGCCCTTGTCACCGTCCGGGAGGAAACAGCCGGCGACCGCAGGCTCGTGGGGTACGTGATACCCACGGCGGGCACCCGGCCGGAGGGCTCAGCCCTGCGCGAGGGGGTGCGCGGGGTGCTGCCCGAGTACATGGTCCCCTCGGCGGTCGTGGTGATCGAGCGGCTGCCGCTGACCGCCAACGGCAAGCTCGACACCCGCGCGCTGCCCGCGCCGGACTATCTGCCGGTGGCCGGGCGGGAGCCGCGCAACGAACGGGAACGCAGACTGTGCGGTCTGTTCGCGGAGCTGCTGAGGGTGGAGAACGTCGGGATCGACGACGCGTTCTTCGACCTCGGCGGGCACTCGCTGCTGGCCACCCGGCTGGTGAGCCGCGTCCGCGCGGACCTGGACGCCGACATCAGCATCCGCACGGTGTTCGAGGCTCCGACCGTGGCAGCGCTGGCCCAGCGGCTCGGCAAAGCGGCTCCCGCGGGACGGCCCGCGCTGCGGGGGCGTGCCCGTAACCGCCGC
Source organism: Streptomyces sp. NPDC104313 (assembly GCF_055583985.1). Classification (NCBI taxonomy): domain Bacteria; kingdom Bacillati; phylum Actinomycetota; class Actinomycetes; order Kitasatosporales; family Streptomycetaceae; genus Streptomyces; species Streptomyces sp. NPDC104313. The sequence goes on along the minus strand of NZ_JBVJMW010000007.1, from coordinate 391,191 downwards.
TGAGGCCCCTGGGGTGGCGGCCCGCACGGCCGCCACCCCACAGAACCAGTCCTTTGCTCTACGGGGGAATCCACACGCATGACCATGAATCTCTTCGAACGGGACGACGAACTGCGCCAGCTGCGGGAGCTACTCACCGGCTCCCTGGCCGGGGCCGGGGCGCTGGTCCTCGTCACCGGCCCGCCGTCCTCGGGGAAGACCGAACTCATGTACGAGACGGCGGACTTCGCGGCTGGCGAGGGCGCCGTGGTGCTGGAGGCGCAGTGCCTGCGGTCCAGTGAGCTCGCCCCGCTCGACGCGCTCTCGCAGCTGCTCGCCAAGGTGGGCTCCCCGGTCCGGAACGCACGGGCGGACCGGCTGCTGGAGGAGGCCCGGGCGGCGGCCTCGCACGCCTCGGACCGGTGCTCGGAGGCGATCGGCCACATCGCGGGGCAGACCCTGGACGGACTGTGCGAGGTGGTGCTCGGGCTGGCGGCGAAGACGCCGGTCCTGATGCTGGTGGACGACGTGCAGTTCGCGGACGTGCCGTCGCTCCAGTTCCTGCTGTACCTGGCGCACCGCTCGCGATCGGCGCGGCTGATGATCGTGCTGGCGGAACGGGCCGGACCGGATACCGTGCACCCGCTGTTCCGGGCCGGGCTGCTGGGTCAGCCGCACTACCGGCAGCTGCCGGTGGGGCCGCTGTCGGTGACCGGGGTCGAGGCGCTGCTGGCGGAGGGAGGCACGCCCCGGGGCGCCCGGCCCGCGGCGGAGACCGTGCACGCGGTCACCGGCGGCAACCCGCTGCTGACCCGGGCGCTGCTTCAGGATTCCCGTGAGGCGGGCGCCGGGGACGGCATCGCGGTGGGAACCGCCTACCAGCAGGCGGTGCTGTACTGCGTCCACCGCGACCAGTCCAGCAGCCGGGAGGCGGCCGGGGTGGCAGCGGTACTGGGCGACTCGGCGCACCCGGAACTGATCGCCCGGATCCTGGACCGGGACGACGACGCAGTGGAGCGGGCGCTCGCCTCGCTGGAGCACACGGGGCTGATGACCGGACCTCGGTTCCGGCACCCGGCGGCGCGGGAAGCGGTGCTGGCGGATCTGACGCAGAGCGAGCGCGTCGGCCTCCAGCTGCGGGCGGCCCGTGCTCTGGACGACGACGGCGCCTCGTCCACGACGGTGGCCCTGCACCTGCTGTCCTCGGGGTACGCCCAGGAGGACTGGGCGCAGCGGGTGCTGGACGAGGCCGCGGAGGAGGCGGCGGCGCTGGGCCGTCCCGACCACGCGGCGGCCTTCCTCGACCTGGCCGCCCGGGCGTGCAGGGACCCGCGTCGCCGCGATGAGCTGGTGATGCGGCTGGCCCACCACGAGCAGTGGGTGAACCCGTTCGCGACCGCACGGCGCGTGCACCGGCTGACCCGGCCCCTGCGGCACGATCGGGTCGCACCCTCGCATCTGCCGCTGATCCTGCGGCATCTGTTCCTGTCGGGGCGGCTGGACGAGATGGCAACGGTGCTGCCCGCGCTGGACGCGGCGCTGGAGGTGGCCGACCCGCGCACCGCGCTGCACCTGCGGCTCTCCAGGCTGTCGCTGGGCACCTGGTACCCCGCGCTCCCGGACAACGCGTACCACCGCGAGGAGGTCGCGGCGGACGCGGAGACACCCCCGGACCCCCGACTGCGGGCGATCGGCGCGCTCCGCTCGCTCCTGGCCTCGGGCGATCGGAAAACCGCGGCTGCGGAGGCCGACGCTGCGCTGTCCGGACTGAGCGCGGGCGTCCCGGCCCTGGAGGCTACGGGCACGGCGCTGTACACGCTGATCCTGTCCGGCCGCACCGACCGGGCCGCCGACTGGCACCACACCCTGGCGCGATCGGAGGAGGGGAGCGGGCTCGCCGGGCGGCGGCTCATGCTGACCCTCGTGAGGGCGGAGATCGCGCTGCGCCAGGGAGATCCGGTGAGCGCCGGGCGGCTCGCCCGGCAGGCGATGCGGCTGGTCCCGGAACAGTACTGGCCGCTGGGCGCGGCGGTGCCGCTGATCCTGGCGCTGCGGGCCGCCGTCGCGGCGGGCGATGTCGACACGGCGGCGGAGCTGGCCGGCCGGCCGGTGCCGCACGCACTGACGGACACCCTCCTTGGGCCGGTCCATCTGCGCGCGCGGGGCCGCCTCGAACTGCTGGCCGGGCGACCGGACAACGCGCTGGACGACTTCCTGGCCTGCGGGCGGCTGATGCGCAAGGGCCGCTTCGACCTGCCGTCCCTGGCACCGTGGCGGGGCGATGCCGCCGAGGCGTGTCTGGCGCTCGGCCACCGGGCCGAGGCCCGGTGGCTGGCCGAGGAACAGCTCGCGATGGAGCGTCCCGGGCACCCGCCGACGCGGGGGGCGTCGCTGCGGATGCTGGCGGCGGTCGCCCCGGGCGAGCGGCGCGGACGGCTGCCGGAGGGGTCGGGGGCGGACGGCGGGCGGGACACCCTGACGCGGACGCTGGCGGAGCTGCGTGCGGAGGGCGGGGGGCGGGGTGAGCCGGAGCCGGGCACGGCCCCAGGGTGGGAGCCCGCCCTGGACGGGGAGCACAAGGTCCTGCGTCGGCGGCCGGGAAGCCGGGCCGCGGCGTCCGTGTTCCCCGCGGGCCGCGCGGTGCGGGCGACGCTCACCGGCGCGGAGGAGCGGGTCGCCAAGCTGGCCGCGTTGGGGCGCACCAACCGCGAGATCGCCTCGGAGCTGCAGGTCACGGCGAGCACGGTGGAGCAGCACCTGACGAGGGTCTACCGCAAGCTGGCGGTGACCCGGCGCGGGGAGCTGACCGAGGTGTTCTCCCGTTAGGGGCCGCTGCCGCCCACCCCCCGGCGGGTACCGCCGCCCGCTCCTCCAGCGGGCGGCGGCTCCGTCAGGAGGCGCTCGCCCGGGCGACGAAGTCCCGGAGTTCGCCGACGGTGTTGATGCTGCCGACCTCCTCGTCCGGAATGACCACACCGAACCGCCGTTCCGCCGCGGTGAAGAGTTCGATGGTCGTGAGCGAGTCCATGTCGAGGTCCTCGCGAAATTTCGAGGCGGGGGTAATCTCCCGGGCGGGATCGGAAAGCTGACGTATGAGTTCGTCGATTCCATAGAGCATTTCGTCTGCGGACATGGAATTCCCTTCAGGGGATGGTGACAACTTGGCCCGCGTAGGTAAGTCCGGCGCCGAATCCGAGGAACAGTGCGCTTTCTCCGGACCGGGTCGCGCCGGATTCCCGCAGGGCGAGCAGGGCGAGGGGAACGGAGGCAGCCGAGGTGTTTCCCGCGTCGATGATGTCGCGGGCCACCCGGTCCTGGTCGATACCGAGATCCTTGGCGACGGCGTCCAGGATCCTGCGGTTGGCCTGGTGCATGACGAGCCAGTCGAGGTCCCCGACGGTGGTGCCCGCCCGTTCGCAGGCGAGCCGGGCGGCGGGCGGCAGGCAGTCGATGGCCCATTTGAAGACGAGCTTGCCGCGCATGGTGATGTGACGCTCCCCGTCCGGCACGGCCAGCACGTCCCTGCGGGCTCCGTCGCTGCCCCAGACCGGGGGGCCGATCCCGTCCTCGGCGGCGCGGGAGACCACGACCGCCCCAGCGCCGTCCGCGAGCATGGCGTACACGTCCTCGATGGCGGGGGTCGTCCAATCGGTGAGCCGCTCGGAGCCGATGACGACGGCGTGCTCCACATGGCCGAGGCGGACCGCGTCGGCGGCGGCGGCCAGGGCGTAGGTGAACCCCGCGCAGGCCGCGTTGAGGTCGTAGGCGCCGGCCCCCGCGCAGCCGAGGAGCGTCGCGATCTCCGGCGCCCCCGCCGGGATGAGGTTCTCCGGGGTCTGGGTAGCCAGCACCACGAGGCCGACGCTCTCCGGGGCGACCCCGGCGTCGCGCAGGGCGGCGGCGCCCGCCTCGACGGCCATCGCCACGATCGTCTCGGCGTCGCCGGCGTGGCCCCGGGTCTTCAGCCCGGTCCGGTCGGTGATCCAGTCGGCGGTGAGCGATGTGCTCGCCGCGATCTCCTCGTTGGTCACGGACCGGGCGGGCCGGTAGCCGCCCAGGCCGCTGATCCGCGCGCCGGCCGTCACCACTCGACCGGGATCTTCTTCAGGCCGCGGATAACGGTGGTGATGTCGTACCACCAGTCGGTGCGGTCACCCCCGGCGAGCCGCAGGGCGGGCAGCCGACGGGCCAGCGTGGCAAGAACGACCTGGAGTTCGAGCCGGGCCAGCCAGGCGCCGACGCAATAGTGCGGGCCATGGCCGAAGGCGACGTGCGGGTTGACCTCGCGGGTCAGGTCCAGCTCGTCCGGGCGCTCGAAGACCTTCTCGTCGCGGTTGGCGGAGGCCAGGAGGGCGAGGATCGGCTCGCCTTCGCGCACGGTGCCGCCCTCCAGCTCGATGTCCTCCGTGGCGTAGCTGCCGAAGCCGAAGACGTCTCCGATGGAGACGAACCGCAGCAACTCCTCGACGGCGGTCGGCATGATCTCCGGCCGCTCGTGCAGCTGGGCGTAGGCCTCGGGCCGTTCGAGCAGGGTGTAGAGGGAGTTGGCCAGGTGGGCGGCGACCGGTTCGTGACCGCCCAGCAGCAGCGCCACCACGTGGTTGGGCAGTTCCTCGGCCGGGAAGTCGTCCTGCGCGTCCCACACCTTCACCAGCGCGCTGACCAGGTCCTCGCCCGGCTTCTCGCGACGCTCCGCGATCAGCTTGGTGGTGTAGCCAAGCAGGTTGGTGAAGTTGGCGACGAACTCCTCGACCGGCGCGTCGGTGGTGGACAGCAGCCCCACCGACCAGGTGAGGAAGTCGGCCCGGTCCTCTTCGGGGACGTCGTAGAGCACGCAGTTGACGGCGACCGGCAGCGGGCGGGCGATGACGTCGACGATGTCCGCGCCCTGGCCCCGTGCGATCAAGGCGTCGATGAGATCGTCGGCGATCTGCTGGACGTGCGGACGCAGCGCCTCGATCCGCTTCTTGGTGAACGCCCGGGCGACGTGCTTGCGCGCCTTCGTGTGCACGGGCTGGTCCATGAACGGGATGCTGTACGCATACGGCCCCGGGGCGAAGCGCGGCGCGTCCCTCTGCAGTCCCGCCTCACGGCTGAAGCGCTGGTCCATCAGGAGGGCCCTGACGTCCCCGTGCCGGGTGGCGAGCCAGGTCGGTTCGCCGTAGGGCAGGCGCACCTTGGCGAGCGGTTCCTCGACGCGCAGCCGGTCGTAGACCGGATAGGCGTCCAACCGGTCCATCGGGCACAGCGGGTAGGCCGGCGCCTCGCTGTCGGTTACGGGTTCGGTCATGGCGGGACAGCCCCTTCATCGAAGCACCCCGGGCGAATGGCCGGGCCGTGCTCAGTAGGTCGGCGGGAAAGGCCGTTATGCCAAAGTCGGCCGTTCCCGGTCAACCCCCTGCACGGTGCCGGATTTGATTTTCCGTGACTCAAAAAGGCCTTCTCGCCCGGCCCGATCACCGCTTTCCCCGGCCTGTCGCACCTACACGCTCCTGATTTTTCCAACCCCCTCACCCCACCCCCTATGGGGCCCCTCACCGGGTGGATACACCGGTTCACCGCAGCGCTGTAGGGGGTTATCGGAGAAGAAATGGCTGCCTATGGTGGGCCGCATCGCCCATCCATTCGTCTGACCGAGGTGTCGCATGTCCAAGTCCCTGCCTCTTTCGGCCGCCCAGGCAGGCGTGTGGTTCGCCCAGCAGCTCGATGTGGACAGCCCGGCGTACACCGCCGGCGACTGCGTCGACATCCATGGGCCGCTGGACACCGCGCTGTTCGGACAGGCCGTGGACCGTGCCGTCGCCTCCGCGCAGGCAGCCCGGACGCGGGTGGTGGTGACCGCGGACGGACCGCGCCAGGAAGTCGCGGTGCGGGCCGGGGAGCAGCTGACCCGCGTGGTCGACCTGCGCGGCGAGGCCGATCCGGCGGCGTCCGCCGAAGCCCTGTTGCGCGCAGAGGTGGCCCGCCCCTTCGACCTCGCGTCCGGCGAACCGCTGCTGCGCTCCACGCTGGTGCGCACCGCCGACGACCACCATCTGTGGTGCCACCTGTACCACCACATCGCCCTAGACGGGTTCGCCGTGTGGCTGATGGCTCGCCAGGTCGCGGCGGAGTACACCGCACTGGTCTCCGGCCCGGAGCTGGCGGAGCGGGAAGAGCTGGCCGTGGCGCCGCTGCTGGCCGAGGACGCGGCTTACCAGACGTCGGACGCCCGGACCGTCTCCCGGGAGTTCTGGGCTGGGTACTTCTCCGACGGCTTCACCCCGACCGTGCTCGCCCCCCGCCCCGCCGGCGGTGTCCGCGCCTTCCACCGCAGCGGCGTGACCTTGCGCGCCGAGCGCGCCGCGCTGTTGCACACCGCGGCCGCACGGCTGGGCGCCTCCTGGGCGCAGGTGGTCGCCGCAGCAGCCGGCGCGTACGTCCAGCGGTGCGCGGGCCGGGCCGAGGCGCTGCTCACGCTGCCCGTGCACGGGCGCACCAGCGGCGTCGCACGGCGTACCCCCGGGATGCTCACCAACATGGTCCCGCTGCGGCTGCGGACCGTGCCCGGCACCTCGGTGGGGGACCTGGTCGCGGCCACCGCACGCGAGATGCGAACAGTGCTGCGCCACCACCGATACCGCGCCGAGGAACTGCGCCGAGACCTCGGGCTGACGAGCACGGGCCGCCGCTTCTTCGGCCCGGTCGTCAACATCCAGGAACTCGACGGCGGCCTCACGATGGGGCCCTGCGGCGCCGAGACCAGGAATCTGTCCAACGGCCCCGTCGAGGACCTGGCCTTCAACGTGTTCAGCCGGACCGGGGTCGTCGAGATCGAGGTGGACGGGAACGCCGATGCTTACACCCAGGACGAGATCGCCGGGCACGCCCGCCGCTTCGGGCGCTTCCTGGAGGCCTTCGCGGGCCTCGATGCCGACCGGCCGGTCGGCGGGATCGGGCTGCTGAGCCCGGCGGAGGAGGAGCGCACCGAGCGGGCCGGGTGTGCCGACGTCCTCGAAGCCCGACCTGTACCGCTGTCCGAGGGGATCGCGCGGCAGGCCGCGGCCTCGCCGGACGCGGTGGCCGTCGTCGCCGACGACGGGAAGCTGAGCTACGCGGAGCTGACGGAGCGGGCGGACCGGCTGGCCGGGTTGCTGCGGGAGCGAGGCGCCCGTCCCGGACAGACCGTCGCGGTGGCGCTGCCGCGCGGCACGAGCCTGCCGGTGGCGCTGCTGGCCGTGCTGCGGACCGGGGCGGCCTATCTACCGGTCGACCCGGCGTTCCCGGCCGGGCGGACGGCGCATGTGCTGGCCGACGCTGACCCCGTGCTGCTTATCACCGTCTCCAGGGTGGCGGGCGCGATCCCCGGTGGCGGACAGCGGCTGCTGCTGGACGGCTCCGGGGCCGTCGTGGGACCCTCCGCCGCACAAGTCACCGCCCCGGAGGGGACGCCATTCGACCCGGCGCTGCCCGCATACCTGCTGTACACCTCGGGCTCCACCGGGAAGCCCAAGGGCGTTAGTGTCTCCCGGGCCAACCTGGACAGTCTGCTGGCGGCGATGGCCCTACGGGTGCCCCTCGCACCTTCGGACCGGCTGCTCGCCGTCACCACGGTCGCCTTCGATATCAGCGGTCTGGAGCTGTTCCTGCCGCTGCTCGCCGGGGCCACCACGGTGATCGCCTCCGAGGACCGGGTCCGTAGGCCCGCCGAGCTGGCACGCGCTCTCCGCGGCTCCGGGATCACCGTGATGCAGGCAACGCCCACCCTGTGGCAGGAGGTCCTGGCGGAGGACCCCGGCTGCCTGGCCGGGCTGACCGTCCTGACGGGCGGCGAAGCGCTGCCCGGCCCGCTGGCCGCACGCCTCACTGCGGCTGCCCGCCGCGTGGTGAACGTCTACGGGCCCACCGAGACGACGATCTGGTCCACTGCCCACGAGGTGCCGGCGGGCGAGGAGCGGAACCCGGCGATCGGGAAGCCCCTGGCCGGCACGCGCGCCCAGGTGCTGGACATCGCGCTGCACCCGGTGCCGGACGGCCTCGCGGGCGAGCTGTACCTCAGCGGCAGTGGGGTGGCATCGGGCTACCACGGTGCCCCCGCCACCACCGCAGTCCGTTTCGTGGCCGACGTCTCCGGCGCCCGCTTCGGGCAACCGGGCGGCCGGATGTACCGCACGGGGGACCTGGTGCGCAGGCGCCCCGACGGGACGCTGGAGTTCCTGGGGCGCGCGGACGACCAGGTCAAGGTGCGCGGCTTCCGGGTGGAGCTGGGCGAGGTCGAGGCAGCCCTGACCCGGCTGGCCCCGGTGGCCGCGGCCGTCGTCACCGTACGGCGCGGGCCGACCGGGGACGACCGGCTCGTGGCCTACGCCGTCCCGGCCGGCAAGGAGTCCATCGATCCGATCGCGGTGCGCCGCGAGCTGGCCTCGGTGCTCCCCGACCACATGGTGCCCACCACCCTGGTCACCCTGACGGAACTGCCGCTGACGGCGAACGGCAAGGTGGACCGGCGGGCGCTGCCGGAGCCGGAACCGGAGGCGGTGGTACGCGGACGGGGTCCGCGTACCCCGCAGGAAGAGATTCTCTGCGAGCTGTACGCCGAGCTGATCGGGCTGCCGTCGGTCGGCATCGACGACGGCTTCTTCGACCTGGGAGGCCACTCGCTGCTGGCCAACCAGCTGATCGTGCGGGCCCGCGAGACGCTCGGCATCGAGCTGTCGTTCCGCGCCTTGGTGGACCACCCCACGGTCGCGGAGATCACCCAGCGCACCGGGGTCGACACCTCCGAGTCGGCGTTCGACGTGCTGATCCCGCTGCGCTCGCGCGGCACGGGCGACCCGCTGTTCTGCCTGCACCCGATCGGTGGCCCGAGCTGGATCTACTCCGGGCTGATGAAGCACGTGGAGGCATCCCGGCCGATCTACGGCCTCCAGCCGCGCAACCTGGCCCGCCCCGAGGAAATGCCCCCGACGATCGACGCGATGGCGGCGGACTACCTGGAGCAGATCCGGGCCGTGCAGCCCAAGGGGCCCTACCACTTCCTGGGCTGGTCCTTCGGCGGTGTGGTCGCCCAGGCCATGGCTGTCCTGCTGGAGGAGCAGGGCGAGGAGGTCGCGCTGCTCGCGGTGATGGGCGACTACCCGATCGACACGGCCGACCATCCGATCCCCACCGACCAGGAGTTCTTCGCGGCGGCGGTGGAGTCGACCGGTTACGACATGTCGACCCTGGAAGGCAGAACGCTGGAGGCGAAGTTCGTGGCCACCGTGCTGCGCGAACGCAACAGCCCCTTCGCCCTGTTCGGCGAGTACAACCTACTGGCGCTCATAGACATCTACAAGAACAACCTCAAGCTCCTCATCGAGCACCGGCCCCGCTCGTTCCACGGCCCGGCTCTCTTCTTCCGCCCGACGCTGGGCGCGGACGGCGAACCGCTGGAGCGCACGGCCGAGGAGCTGTGGTTCGCCCATATGAAGGGGCCCGTCGAGGTCCACGAGATCGCCAGCAGGCACGAGCACATGAGCCAGCCGGAACCGCTCGGGGCGGTCGGAAAGGTCGTCGCGGCGGCGCTTCGCCCACCCGGCGGCGGGGCTCACGGCGGCGCGTCCGAGGGGAGCACCCGGTGACCCGCGGCAACGAACCGACGGAGCAGGAGCGGCTGCCGCTCTCCTTCGCCCAGCAACGCCTGTGGTTCCTCTCCCGGCTGGACGGGCCGGGCGCGACGTACAACGTCCCGTGGGCCCTGCGGCTGCGCGGGGAGCTGGACGGGGCGGCGCTCGGCGCGGCGCTGGACGACCTGGTGGCCCGGCACGAGAGCCTGCGCACGCTGTTCCCCGACACCGACGGGCTGCCGTACCAGCACATCCTGCCGGCGGACACGGTGCGGGTGGAGCTGCACGGAGAGCGGACCACCGAGGAGGAGCTGGTCTGCGCGCTGACCGCCGCCGCCCGCCACCCCTTCGACCTGGCGACTGAAATACCTGTGCGCGCCAGCCTGTTCACGCTGGGCGAAGCGGACCACGTGCTGCTGGTGCTGCTGCACCACATCGCCAGTGACGGCTGGTCGCTGGCGCCGCTCGCCCGGGACCTGGGCACCGCCTACACGGCGCGGGCCGCGGGCCGGGCGCCGGACTTCGCGGAACTTCCCGTGCAGTATGCGGACTACGCGCTGTGGCAGCGCGAACTGCTGGCGGACTCGAGCCCCGGAGGGACCGCCGACCGGCAGCTTGACTTCTGGCGACGCACCCTGGACGGGCTGCCCGAACAACTGGACCTGCCGACCGATCGGACACGTCCGGCAGCCCAGAGCCACCGCGGCGAGCTGATGTCCCTCCACATCGGCGCCGCGCTGCACAGGCGGCTCGACGAGACCGCACGCGCGCACCAGGTGACCCCGTTCATGGTGCTGCACGCGGGGCTGGCAGCCCTGCTGTCGCGGCTCGGCGGCGGTACCGACGTCTCCGTGGGCACCGCGGTGGCCGGGCGTACCGAGGAGGGGCTGGAGGACCTGATCGGGTTCTTCGTCAACACCCTGGTGCTGCGCACCGATGTGTCCGGTGCCCCGTCCTTCTCGGAGCTGCTGGGCCGGGTGCGGGAGGCGGACCTCGCCGCCTTCGAGCACCAGGACATCCCCTTCGAGCGGCTGATCGACGTGGCGGGACCGGAACGTTCGCTGTCCCGGCTGCCGTACGTCCAGGTGATGCTCGCCCTCCAGAACATGCCGGCACAGACCCTGGAGCTGCCGGGGCTGACGGCGTCGGAACTGCCGATCGGGTCGGGCAGCTCCAAGTTCGACCTGTCGCTGGCACTGTACGAGCGGTTCGACGAGGAGCGGCAGCCCGCCGGGCTTGACGGGCTCGTGGAGTTCAGCACCGATGTCTTCGACGCCGCCACCGTGCGGACGTTCACCGACCGGTGGACCCGGCTGCTGGACGCGGCGACCGCCGCGCCCGACCGGCCGGTGGCGGAGCTGGAGATCCTGGCGGAGGACGAGCGCGAGAAGCTGCTGTCCGGCTGGGGCACGGGCGGCACCCCGGTCCGGGCGGCAGACGCCACACCCGTGGCCCGCTTCCTGGAGCAGGCGGCCCGCACCCCGGACGCCGTCGCGGTCACCGACAGGGGCGCGGACCTGACCTACCGCGCCCTGGCCGACCGGGCGGGGCGGCTGGCCCGGGTGCTGGTGGAGCGCGGGGTGACAGCCGAGGCGCCGGTCGCCCTGCTGATGGAGCGGTCTACGGCACTGGTCGTCGCCACCCTGGCCGTCGCGCTGTCCGGCGGGACCTGTGTGCCGCTGCAGGAGACCGCTCCGGCGGAGCGGCTGCGCGGGATCGTCACGGAGAGCGGGGCCGCGCTGGTGCTGACCGACCACGCCTGCCGCACAGCGGCCGAGGCGCTGGGCGTGCCGCTGGCCGGGGCCGGGGACGAGCCGGACGGGCCGTCCGCCGTTCCGGCCGTGGACCCGGACCAGCTCATCTACGTCATGTACACCTCCGGCTCCACGGGGGTGCCCAAGGGCGTCGCCGTCACCCACCGCAACGTGCTGGAGCTGACCGCCGACCACGCCTGGCAGAGCGGTGCCCAGCAGCGGGTGCTGCTGCGCTCGCCGCACGCCTTCGACGCGTTCACGTACGAGCTGTGGGTGCCCCTGGTCCAGGGCGGCCGGGTCGTCGTCGCGCCGCCGGGCGAGCTGGACGCTCAGGTGCTCCGGGACCTCCTGGTCGAACAACGCATCACCTCGGTGTTCCTGACCACCGCTCTGTTCAACGTGCTGGCAGAGGAGTACCCGGACGCGCTGCGCGGAGTCCGGGAGGTGTGGACGGGCGGCGAGTTCGCCTCCGCCTCGGCCATCGGGCGAGTGCTGGACACCTGCCCGGAGGCCGAGGTCGTACACGTCTACGGGCCCACCGAGACCACCACTTTCGCGACCGCCGAACCGCTCCGCGCGCTCGGCGAGCCTCCAGAGGGCGCGGTGCCGATCGGCCGCCCCCTCGATGGCATGCGGGCCTACGTCCTGGACGAGCGGCTGGCGCCGGTCCCGCCCGGGGTGACCGGCGAGCTGTATCTCGCCGGGGCGGGGCTGGCCCGCGGCTATCTTCACCGGCCGGGCCTCTCCGCCGAGCGGTTCGTCCCCGATCCGCACGGGACACCCGGCGCCCGGATGTACCGCACCGGCGACCTGGTCCACTGGAACGGCGTGGGCTCCCTGGTTTTCCAGGGCCGGGCGGATGGCCAGCTGAAGCTGCGCGGCTTCCGGGTGGAGCTGGGCGAGATCGAGGCGGCGCTGGTCCGGGATCCCGCCGTCGCCCGCGCCACGGTGGTGCTGCGCGAGGACCGGCCCGGCGTGCGGACGCTCACCGGCTACGCGGTGCCGGCCGTGGCGGGGGCGGAGCCCGATCCGGCGGCGCTGCGCCGCAGGCTGATGGAGTCACTGCCGGAGTACATGGTGCCCGCGGCCGTGCTGGTCCTGCCCGAGCTGCCGCTCAACGCCAACGGGAAGATCGACCGGCGGGCGCTTCCGGCGCCCGAGGAGGCCCCCGCCGTCGGGGGCCGGCCGCCCCGCACCCCGCTGGAGGAACTGCTCTGCTCGCTGTTCGCCGAGGTCCTGGGGCTGGAGCGGGTCGGCGCGGACGTCGGCTTCTTCGACCTGGGCGGCGACAGCATCATGTCGATCCAGCTGGTCAGCCGGGCCCGCCGGGCCGGGCTGGGAATCACCCCGCGCGAGGTCTTCCGGCACCGCACGGTGGAGGGCCTGGCCGCCGTGGCACGGACCGATGCGGCCGATGCGGTGCGGGCCGACGACGTGCCGACGGGACGGGTGCCGCTGACCCCGGTCGTGGCGTGGCTGCGCGAACAGGGCGGCCCCGTCGATGCGTTCCACCAGTCGATGCTGCTGACGGCACCGGCCGGCGCGGACGCCGGGCGGCTCGTCACCGTGCTGGACTCGCTGTTCGCCCAGCACCCGATGCTGCGCTCCCGGCTCACCGCCACCGAATCCGGCTGGGACTGGCAGGTGGCCGGAGAACCGGCCGTCCCGGCCGCGCGGTTGCTGGAGTACGCCGACGCCCGCGGGCTGGGCCCGAAGGAGCTGGCCGAGCTGGTGGCGGAGCGGACGGCGGCGGCGCCGGCCCGACTGAACCCGTGGTCCGGGCGGCTGGTGGAGGCGGTCTGGTTCGACTGCGGACCGCTGTCCCAGGGACGGCTGCTGCTGGTCGTCCACCACCTGGTGGTGGACGGGGTGTCGTGGCGCATCCTGCTGGCCGAGCTGGCGCAGGCGTGGCAGGACACGTCCGCGGGCCGCCCGCCCCGCCCGGAACCGCCCACCACCTCCTTCCGGCACTGGGCCCGACTCCTGGCCGACGAGGCGGGCAGTCCGGGCCGTGCCGCCGAACTGCCCTACTGGAAGTCCGTCCTGGCGGAGGCGGGCCCACCGCTGGCCGAGCGCCGCCTGGATCCGGCGCGGGACACCCAGGGCACACTGCGCTCCCTGACCCTGAGCCTCGGCAGCGAGGTGGTCACCCCGTTGCTGACCACGGTTCCCGCCGCGTTCCACGCCGCGGTCAACGACGTCCTGCTCACCACGTTCGGCCTGGCCGTCGCCGAGTGGCGCAAACGGCACGGCCGGGGCACGGACAGTGCGACCACACTCGACCTGGAGGGGCACGGACGCGAGCAGGACATCGTCGAAGGCACCGATCTGTCGCGCACCGTCGGCTGGTTCACCAGCGTCTACCCGGTGCGCCTGGACCCGGGCCCGGTGGACTGGAGCGAGGTGACCACCGCGGGCCCGGCGCTCGGCGCCGCCCTGAAGGCGGTCAAGGAGCAGCTGCGCCGGGTGCCCGGCCACGGCATCGGCTACGGCCTGCTGCGCTATGTCGACGCGGCCGGGTCCGCCGCCCTGCGCGGCTTCGGCCGGCCGGAGACCGGATTCAACTACCTGGGCCGCTTCGGCGCGGAGAGCGACGGCGACTGGTCGCTGTCGGCAGACGGGGACGCGTTCTCCGGTGGCGCCGACGCCGGCCTGCCCGCCGCCCACGCGCTGGAGGTGAACTGCCTGACGCGCGACGAACCCGGCGGGCCCCGGCTGCTCGCCACCTGCTCCTGGCCCGGCGACCTGTTCGACGAGGACGCCGCGCGCGAACTCGTCGAGCTCTGGTTCACCGCGCTCGGCGCCTTGGTGCGCCACACCGAAACGGCTGACGCGGGCGGCCGTACGCCGTCCGACCTGGCACTGGTGACGCTCAGCCAGGAAGAGATCGACCGCCTTGAGGCCGCTTGGAGGACCCCATGACGACGCAATCGCAGCGCCCGGCGATCTCGGACATCCTGCCCCTGACCCCTCTCCAGGAAGGGCTGCTGTTCCACGCCCTGTACGACGAGGACGCCCCGGACGCCTACCACGTACAGCTGCTGTTCGACCTGGACGGGCCGCTGGACGCGGACGCCCTGCGCGGGGCGCTGCACGCGGTGGTGGCCCGTCATCCGAACCTCGGCGCGGGGTTCTGGCAGCGCGAGGTGAGCCGGCCCGTGCAGGTGATCCCGGCCTCCATCGAGGTGCCCTGGCGAGAGGCCGACCTCTCCACGCTGCCCGCCGATGAGCAAGAGCGGGCGATGGCGGAGCTGGCCGGTGAGGACCACGGCCGGCGCTTCGACCCCGCCGTGCCGCCGCTGATGCGGGCGACGCTCGCCAGGCGCGGGCCCGATTCCCACACCTTCGTCCTGACGCACCATCATGCATTGCTGGACGGCTGGTCGCTGTCGGTTCTGCTGCATGAGCTGATGGAGCTGTACGCCGCGCGGGGAGCGGCACTGCCGCCCGCCGTGCCCTACCGCACCTATCTGGCCTGGCTGGCGGGGCGGGACCGGGGCGCGGCGCTGGCCGCCTGGCGGACAGCGCTGGAGGGAGTGGACGAGCCGACCCGGATCTCGACGGGAGCCCAGGGGCCGGTGCGGGAGCTGCCGCGGAGCGTGGAGTTCCAGCTGTCGGCGGAGGCGACCGGGGCACTCTCGGAGCAGGCCCGACGCCATGGACTGACCCTCAACTCCCTGGTCCAGGGGGTCTGGGGCAGTCTGCTCGGCAGGCTCACCGGCCGGGACGACGTGGTGTTCGGCGCCACCGTATCCGGACGCTCGCCGGAGCTCGCGGGCATCGAGTCGATGGTCGGCCTCTTCATCAACACCGTGCCGGTCCGGCTGCGCGTCGGGCCCGGCGAGAGCCTGGTGGAACTGTCGGCCCGGCTCCAGGCCGAGCAGTCCGCGCTGATGGAGCACCAGCACGTCAGCCTGGCCGAGGTGCAGAGCGCGGTGGGGGTCGGGGACCTCTTCGACTCCCTGCTGGTCTTCGAGAACTACCCGCTGGACCGGGCGAGCCTGCCCTCCGCCGGGGGGCTGAGCATCTCCGGGGCGCGGAGCCGTGACTCCACGCACTACGCGCTCACCCTGGCCGCGATCCCCGGCGACGAGCTGGGTTTCCGTCTGGTGTACCGCACGGACCTGGTCGGCCAGGACCTGGCTACGGACCTCATGCGGTGGCTGCGCGGGCTGCTGGAGGAGGCGGGCCGCGATCCGCGCCGCCCGGCGTCCCGGCTGGACCTGCTGACGCCGCAGGAGTCGGCGCGGCTCGTCGCGGGGTCCGCCGCCCCCGCCCGCCGCGACCACCCGCCCGTCGGAACCGTGCAGGACGCCTTCGCCCGGCAGGTGGCCGCCACTCCCGGTGCCGTCGCCGTCAGCCACGAGGGGCAGCACCTCACCTATGCCGAGCTGGACGGCCGCGCGGAGCGGCTGGCCCGCGGGCTGACCGCGCTGGGCGTGGGCCCGGAGACCTCGGTGGCGGTCCTCCAGGAGCGCTCGGTGGAACTGGTGGTGTCGACGCTGGCCGTGCTGAAGGCCGGAGGCGTCTACGTACCGCTGCACACCGGCTTCCCGGTCGAGCGGATGGAGCTGATCTGCAAGGAGAGCGACGCCGCGGTGCTGCTGACGGACCGGGCGACCCGCGCACGTTTCGCCCTGGCGCACGACGCGGCCGAGATCGTGGCGGACGGCCCCGGGGAAGAGTGGCCGGAGGGGGCCTGCTCCGCCGCTCCGGGCCACGGGAGCCAGTTGGCATACATCATGCACACCTCGGGTTCGACCGGGGAGCCGAAGCCGATCGGCATCACCCACGAGGATGTGCTGGCCCTGGCGCTTGACGGCTGCTGGCGTGCGGGCCCCGGGGAGAGCGTGCTGCTGCACTCCCCGTACGCCTTCGACATCTCCACCTACGAGCTGTGGACGCCGCTGCTGACCGGCGGCCGGATCGTCGTCGCGCCCCCCGGCGAGCTGGACGTGCACACCTACCGCGGCCTGCTCACCGAGCGCGGTGTCACCTGCTTCATGGTGACGGCCGGCCTGTTCGGGCTGCTAGCCGATGAGGCTCCCGAGGCGTTCGCCGCGCTGCGCGAGGTGTGGACCGGTGGTGACCTGGTCTCCTCCGCGGCCCTGGAGCGGGTCCGGCAGCGCTGCCCGGACACCGCCCTGCGCCACCTCTACGGCCCCACAGAGACCACCCTCGGCGCCACCTGGCACGCGGTCGACCCGGCGGTCCCGGCGCCGTCCCCGCTGCCTGTCGGCCGCCCGCTGGAGGGCGGCCGGGCCCATGTCCTGGGTGCCGGACTGCTGCCCGTACCGGACGGGGTGACCGGGGAGCTGTACCTCGCGGGGACGGGACTGGCCCGCGGCTATCCGGGCCGCCGGGCGCAGACCGCCGAGCGTTTCACCGCCGACCCGTTCGGCCCGCCCGGCTCGCGCATGTACCGCACCGGGGACCTGGCCCGTCGCCGTCCTGACGGCGTCCTGGAGTTCGTCGGCCGTGCCGACCAGCAGGTCAAGATCCGGGGCTTCCGCATCGAACCGGCCGAGATCGAGCACGCCCTGTCCCGGCTGACGGGGGTGGCCCGCTCCTGCGTCGTCGTGCGCGAGCCGCGCCCCCGCGACAAGCAGCTCGTCGGGTACGCCGTCCCGGCCCCCGGCGCCGCCCTCGACCCGGATGACCTGCGCACGGCCCTGGCCGAGCGGCTGCCCGGCTACATGGTCCCGGCGGCGGTCCTGGTGCTGGACCGGCTGCCGCTCACCGGCAACGGCAAGGTGGACCGGCGGGCGCTGCCCGCCCCGGAGACTGTCACCACGCCCGCACGGGCTCCGCGCTCCGGACCGGAGGAGTGGTTCTGCACCGCCTTCGCGGAGGTGCTGGGCCTGCCGTCGGCCGGCCCGGACGACGACTTCTTCGCGCTGGGCGGCCACTCCCTTCTGGCGACCCGCCTGGTGAGCCGGATGCGGACCGCCCACGGCACCGAGCTGACCATCGCCGATCTGTTCGAGGCCCGCACCCCAGCCGCGCTCGCCGCCCTGACGGAAGAGGGGGCCGCCGACACCGACCGCGCACCCCTGGCCCCCCTACCGCGCCCGGAGCCGGTGCCGCTTTCCTTCGCCCAGAACCGGCTGTGGTTCCTGCACCAGCTGGAAGGCCCGAGTCCGACGTACAACATCGTGCGCAGCGTCCAGCTGACCGGTTCCGTCGACGAGGAGGCCCTGCGGGCCGCTCTGGCGGACGTGGTGGCCCGGCACGAGGCGCTGCGGACCGTGTTCCCGCAGCGGGCGGGCGTGCCTGAGCAACACATTCTCGGCCCGGCCGAGGGCGCGCCGCCGCTGGACGTCGTGGCGCTGTCCGCCGACGACTTGGAGGAGGCCGTCGCGCGGACCGCGCGCCACGCCTTCGATCTGGCTTCGGACACCCCGCTGCGCGCCACGCTGTTCCGGCTCGGCGCACGGGAGCACGTGCTGATGCTGCTGCTGCACCACATCGCCGGTGACGGCTGGTCCATGGGCCCGCTCAACCGCGACCTGGCCACCGCCTACACCGCGCGCACCGCGGGTCTCGCGCCCGCCTGGGAGCCGCTGCTCGTCCAGTACGCCGACTACACGCTGTGGCAGCGCACGCTGCTGGGCTCCGAGGACGATCCGGAGTCCGTCGCGGCCCGGCAGATCGACTTCTGGCGGGCCGCGCTGTCGGGGATGCCGGAGCAGATCGCGCTGCCCGCCGACCGCAGCCGCCCGGCCGAGGCGTCCTTCGCCGGCGACGAGGCGCCGGTCCGCATCCCCGCCGCGCTGCACGGCAGACTCGCGGCGCTGGCCCAGGAGCAGCGGGCCAGTCTCTTCATGGTGCTCCAGGCCGGGCTAGCGGCCCTGCTGACCCGGCTCGGCTCGGGCACCGACCTGCCGATCGGCAGCCCGATCGCAGGCCGCACCGACGAAGCCCTGGACGACCTCGTCGGCTTCTTCGTCAACACGCTGGTGCTGCGCACCGACACTTCGGGCGACCCCTCCTTCAGCGAACTGCTGGACCGGGTCCGGGAAGCCGACCTGGCGGCCTACACCCACCAGGACATCCCCTTCGAGCGGCTCGTGGAGGTCGTCAACCCGGAGCGCTCGCTGTCGCGGCAGCCGCTGTTCCAGGTCCTGCTGGCGCTCCAGAACGTGCCGTTGGAGGAGCTGCGGCTGCCGGGCGTCGAGGTGGCGCTGGACGCGCCCGGTGCCAAGGTCGCCAAGTTCGACCTGGCGCTGAGTCTGATGGAGCACCGCGACGCCAAGGGGAGGCCGGCCGGGATCGACGGTGTAGTGGAGTACAGCACCGCCCTGTTCGACCGGGCGACGGTCGACACCCTGGTGGAGCGGCTGGTGCGGTTGCTGACCGCGGTGGCCGCCGATCCGGAGCTGACGATCGGCTCCGTGGACGTCCTGTCCGCCACCGAGCGGACCGCGCTGCTGACCGGAGGCCGGGCCACGGGCCCGGCCATGGCTCCGGCGCGCACCGCCGACGAGCTGTTCGAGGAGCAGGTCACCCGTACTCCGGAGGCGGTGGCCCTCATCCACGAGGACCGGACCCTGACCTACCGTCAGCTGGACACCGCCGCGAACCGGCTGTCTCACTGGCTGGCCGGGCGGGGGGTGGGACCGGAGTCGTTGGTGGCGCTGCGGATGCCGCGCTCGGTGGACCTGATCGTCGGTATCATCGGAGCCTGGAAGGCGGGCGCCGCCTATCTGCCGGTGGACCCCGGCTACCCGCGGGACCGCATCGCGTACATGATCGAGGACGCCCGCCCGGCCGTGGTACTGGACGAGCTGCCGCCGGACCTGGCCGGCTTCCCGGACACCCCGCCCGGTGTCCCGGCCGTGCCGGACCGGACCGCGTACGCCATCTACACCTCCGGCTCCACCGGCCGCCCCAAGGGCGTGCTGGTAACCCACCGGGGTGTGCACAGCCTGCTCACCACGCAACGGGAGCGGCTGGGCGCCGGCCCCGGCAGCCGGGTCCTCCAGTTCGCGTCCCCCAGCTTCGACGCGGCGTTCTGGGAGGTGTGCATGGGGCTGCTGTCCGGTGCCACCCTGGTGCTCGCCCCCGCCGAACGGCTGCTGCCGGGAACCCCGTTGGCGGCGCTCCTCACCGAGCGGGCTATCACCCATGTGACCCTGCCGCCCTCGGCGCTGGCCGTGCTGGAGCCCGCTTCGCTGCCCGCGGGCAGCACGCTCGTCGTGGCCGGTGAGGCGTGCCCGCCGGATCTGGCCGCCACCTGGTCCGCGGACCACCTCATGGTGAACGCCTACGGCCCGACCGAGGCCACGGTCTGCGCCACCGCGACCGGGCCGCTCTCCGGAGCCGTCGTCCCGCCGATGGGCACCCCGGTCGCCGGTGCGGGCGTCCGGGTCCTCGATCACCGGCTCGCCCCCGTCCCGCCCGGAGTGGCGGGAGAGCTGTACCTCACCGGGTCCGGACTCGCGCGCGGCTACCTGGGCCGCCCGGGGCAGACCGCCGACCGCTTCGTGGCCGACCCCTACGGCCGGCCCGGCACCCGCATGTACCGCACCGGGGACCTCGCAGCCTGGCGAGCGGACGGCGCCCTGGAGTTCCTGGGCCGCGTCGACCACCAAATGAAGGTGAACGGCTTCCGCATCGAGCCCGGCGAGATCGAGGCCGCGCTGACCGAGCTGCCGGAAGTGGACCGGGCCGTCGTGGTGCCGCGCGCCGAGCGGGTGGTGGCCTATGTGGTGCGTGCGGACGATGAGGCGGGTGCCGACAGCGCGCGCCGCCAACTGGACGACTGGCGCTCGGCGTTCGAGACCCAGTACTCCGGGGCCGCCGACGTCGGCGACTTCGCCGGGTGGAACAGCAGCTACGACGACGCGCCCATCGCGCTGGATGACATGCGCGAGTGGCAGCGGGCCACCGCCGACCGCATCCGCGCCCTGCGCCCCCGCCATGTGCTGGAGATCGGCGTCGGCAGCGGGCTGATCCTGTCCGAGGTGGCGCCCGGCTGCGCGGGCTACTGGGGCACCGATCTGTCGCCCACCGCCGTCGCGGCCCTGCGCGAGCGGCTGGCCGCCGATCCGGAGACCGCCGCGAAAGTGACCCTGCGCGCCCAGGCCGCCGACGTCACCGACGCCCTGCCCTCCGGACTGTTCGACACCGTCGTCGTCAACTCGGTCGCCCAGTACTTCCCCGACGCCGGATATCTGCGCACCGTGCTGACCCGGGCGGCCGGTCTGCTCGCCCCAGGGGGCAAACTGTTCCTGGGCGACGTCCGCAACCTGCGGACCCTGCGCACCCTGCGCACCGCCGTGGCGCTGACGCGGTTCACCGACGCCGGGGACGCCGCACGGATCCGCCGGTTCGCCGACCAGAGCGTGCTGGCGGAGAAGGAACTCCTCGTCGACCCCGACTTCTTCGCCGGGCTCTGCGGCGACGGGCAGCCGTTCGCCCATGTCGACCTTCAGATCAAGCGGGGCACCGGGCACAACGAGCTGAGCCGCCACCGCTACGACGTCGTCCTGCACACCGCTCCCCCGCCGGAGCCGCCCGCGACCGCCCCCGAGCAGCGGCTCAGCTGGGGCGACGGCCTCGACGGGCTCCCGGCGCTCGAGCGCTTGCTGGAGAACGATCGCCCGCCACGGCTCCGCGTCACCGGCATCCCCAACGCCCGTCTGCTGGGCGAGAACGCCGCCCGCGGGCTGCTGGAGGCAGACAGCGCACCGGCCGAGGCCCGCGTCCTGCTGCACACGTACGCCGCCTCCCCGGCCGCACCCGACCCGGAGCAGCTGTGGGAGCTGGGTGCCCGGTACGGCTACGCCACCGCGCTCACCTGGTCGGGCACTGGTGCCGACGGCGGCTTGGACCTGGTCCTGGACACCGAGGGCCCCCCGTACGGCCGTTACGAGCCGGGCTGCGTCGGCGAGCCGCTCGTTAACTCTCCCGCCCGGTCCCGGGACACCGGATCGCTGACAGAGACCCTGCGCACCCGGCTGCGGACCAGGCTGCCCGCCCACCTGGTGCCCACGGCCTTCGTCGTGCTGGACACCCTGCCCCTCACCGCCAACGGCAAGATCGACCGCGGGGCGCTGCCGGAGCCCGACCTCGCCGCCCTGCTGACCCACCGCGCCCCGCGCACACCGCGCGAGGAGATCCTGTGCGAGCTGTTCGCGGAGGTCCTCGGGCTGCCCTCGGTCGGCATCGACGATGGGTTCTTCCACCTCGGCGGGCACTCCCTGCTCGCGGTGCGGCTACTGAGCCGAGTGCGCACCGCCCTGGACATCGAACTCCAGGTGCGCGACCTGTTCGAGGCGCCGACCGTGGCCGCCCTGGCCCGGCTGGCAGACCGGTCGCGCAGCGGCCGGGCACCGCTGGTTCCGATGGACCGGCCCGCGACGCTGCCGCTCTCCTTCGCCCAGCAGCGGCTGTGGTTCCTGGCGGAGCTGACCGGCTCCAGCGCGGAGTACAACTTCCCGCTGGCACTACGACTGCGCGGAGCGGTGCGGCCCGAGGCGCTGCGCGCGGCCATCGGCGATCTGGCGGACCGCCACGAAACGCTGCGCACGGTCTTTCCACGGCAGGCCGACGGAACGCCCGCACAGCGGATCCTTCTGAACGTCCGGCCGTCTTTCACGACCGTCGACACCACCGAAGCAGAGCTTCCCGGACTGCTGGCGGATCTGGTCCGCCACCCGTTCGACCTGGCCGTCGAGCCGCCTCTGCGCGCGGTGCTCCACACGGTGGCCCGGGAGGAGCACGTCCTGGTCCTGCTGCTGCACCACATCGCGGGGGACGGCTGGTCCCTGGCCCCGCTCGCCCGGGACCTGGCACACGCCTACGCCGCCCGGCGGGACGGCCGCGCTCCGGCGTGGCAGCCGCTCCCGGTCCAGTACACCGACTATGCCCTGTGGCAACGGGAGTTCCTGGGCGACGCCGAGGACCCGGGGAGCCCGGCGGGCGAGCAGCTCGCATTCTGGCGGCGCACCCTTGCCGAGCTGCCCGAGGAGATCCCACTGCCGGTGGACCGGGCCCGTCCGGCGGTGGCCAGGGGCAGCGGCGCACGGGCTCCGCTGCGCATCGACGCCGAGCTGCATCGCGGTCTGTCCGCCCTGGCCCGGCAGCACGGGGCAACGCTGTTCATGGTGATGCACGCCGCGCTTGCGGCCACGCTGACCCGGCTCGGCGCCGGCACCGACATCCCGCTGGGTACCCCGGTCGCGGGCCGCAACGACGAGGGGCTGGACGATCTCGTCGGCTTCTTCGTCAACACGCTGGTGCTGCGCACCGACACCTCCGGCGACCCGTCGTTCGCCCAGCTCTTGGCCCAGGTCCGAGAAGCCGACCTAGCCGCCTACGCCCACCAGGACGTGCCCTTCGAGCGTGTGGTGGAGGCGGTCAACCCGGAACGCTCGCCGGCCCGGCAGCCTCTGTTCCAGGTGATGCTGGCGCTCCAGAACACCCCCGGCGCGGCCTTGGAGCTGCCCGGTCTGGAGATCGACGCCGAGCCGGTTCCGGTGGAGGTAGCGAGGTTCGACCTGACCATCCATCTGCACGAGACCCGGGGCCCGGACGGCGAGGCGAGTGGCATCGAGGGCAGCGTCGAGTACAGCACCGAGCTGTTCGACCCGGCCACCGCCCACCGGGTCGCGGCCACCTTGGTCCGGCTACTGGCAGCGGCCGTGGCCCATCCAGACCGGCCCATCGAGGCCCTGGAGGTGCTGGGCGGCACCGACCGGGCGCTCGTCCTGGACCGGTGGGGCGGCGCGGCCCGCCCGGCTGCCGCACCCGACGCCGCCACCCTCGCCTCCCGGTTCGACGATCAGGCGGCCCGCACCCCGGACGCCGAGGCCGTGTCCCTGGGCACGGACCGGATCAGCTACCGCGAGCTGGCCACCCGCTCCGACCGGCTGGCACGGGCCCTGATCGCCCACGGTGCCGGACCCGAGAGGATCGTCGCCCTCGCGCTGCCCCCGTCGACCGCCCTGGTCGTCGCGATCCTCGCCATCCTCAAGTCCGGCAGCGCCTACCTCCCGCTGTCCCCGACCGCCCCCGTGGAGCGGCTGGCCTCCGCCCTGACGGACAGCGCCCCCGTGCTGGTCCTCACCGACGCGGCGACTCGGCCGGTGCTGCCGCCCGAGGCGGACGTCCGCCTGGTGGAGGAGCTGACGGACCCGGCGGTGTGGCCGGACACCCCTGTCACCGACGCCGACCGCCGTTCGCCACTGCGCCCGGACCACGCGGCGTACGTGATCTACACATCGGGATCCACCGGCCGTCCCAAGGGCGTGGTGGTCACCCACGCCAACGCCGTACGCCTGTTCACCGTCGCCCGCCAGGAGATGGACTTCGGCCCCTGCGACGTGTGGACGCTCTTCCACTCCTGCTCCTTCGACTTCTCCGTCTGGGAACTGTGGGGAGCTCTGCTGCACGGCGGTCGGCTCGTCGTCGTCCCCAGGGAGGTCACCCGCTCGCCCGAGGACTTCCTGCGGCTGCTGGCCGACGAGCGGGTCACCGTGCTCAGCCAGACCCCCTCGGCGTTCCACCTGCTCTCGGGGGCCGACCGGGAGGACCCGGCCACCGGCCGCCGCCTCGCCCTGCGGTACGTCGTCTTCGGCGGGGAAGCCCTGGATCCACGCGGTCTACGAGACTGGTACGCCCGGCACCCCGACGACGCGCCGGTCCTGATCAACATGTACGGGATCACCGAGACCACCGTGCACGTCACCGCCCTGCGGATGGGCCGGGAGGACCCGCCCGCCGCGGTCGGCAGCCCGGTCGGGCATCCGCTGGCCGACCTCGGACTGTACGTCCTGGACGAGCGGCTGCGACCCGCCGCACCCGGGGTGGCCGGGGAGATCTACGTCTCCGGCGCGGGCCTCGCCCGCGGATACCTGCACCGGGCCGCGCTCACCGCCGAGCGCTTCACCGCCGACCCTCATGGCGCCCCGGGCACCCGCATGTACCGCTCCGGGGACCTGGGCCGTTGGCGCGGCGACGGCACGCTGGAGCACCTGGGCCGCGCCGACCAGCAGGTCAAGATCCGGGGTTTCCGGATCGAGCTGGGGGAGATCGAGGCAGCCCTCGGCCGGGACCCGGAGCTGGACCGCGCGGCGGTCCTGGTCCGCGAGGGGAAGCTCGTGGCGTATGTCGTGCCGCGCCCCTGCGCCAAGCCGGCCCCCGCCGCGGTGCGGGCCCGGCTCGCGGAACAGCTGCCGGACTACATGCTCCCCGCCGCCGTGGTCGTCCTGGAGAACCTGCCGCTGAACACGAACGGCAAACTGGACCGGCGCGCCCTCCCCGGCCCGGTCCCGGAGGCGGCCGGGGCGGTGACAGCGCCCCGCACCCCCGCCGAGGAGACCCTGGCACAGGTGTTCGCGGACGTCCTCGGTGCGGCGGCGGCTGGGACCGAAGCGAACTTCTTCGAGCTGGGCGGGGACAGCATCAGCTCCATCCAGCTGGTGGGCGCGGCCCGCCGGGCGGGGCTCGCCCTGCGCGTGCGCGATGTCTTCGAGCACCCGACGATCGCCCGGCTGGCTCGGGTCGCCGACGCCTCCGGAGCCGTGGCCCGCGCCCTCCCCGCCGTCCCGGCCGCGGGGCCGCTCCCAGCCACGCCCGTGGTGCGCTGGCTGGCCGAACGCGGCGGCCCGGTCGACCGGTTCAGCCAGTACGCCGTCGTGCACACCCCGCCCGGCCTGGACCTGGCGCGGCTCACCACGATGCTCGGCTCCCTGCTGGACCAGCACGACGCGCTGCGCACCCGGCTGCGCACCGGGGACGGCGCCTGGAAGCTGGACATCGCGGAGCCCGGCAGCGTGGCCCCGGAGGACCTGGTGCGGCAGGTGGCGGTCCCGGAGGGGGATGCGGCTGCCCTGATCCGCGAGCACGTCGAGGCGGCGTTCGGACGTCTGGCACCCCGGCAGCGCGTGATGGCGCAGGCCGTGTGGTTCGACGCGGGACCGGAGCAGCCGGGCAGGCTCGCCCTGGTCCTCCACCACCTGGTCGTCGACGCCGTGTCCTGGCGCATCCTGCTGCCCGACCTGGAGGCCGCCTGGGCGGACGTGGCAGCCGGCCGTACCCCGCGGCCCCTGCCCGTCGGCACCCCGGTGCGCCAGTGGGCGCACCTGCTGGAGCGGCGCGCCGAGGACCCCTCGCTGCTGGCGGAACTGCCTTACTGGCGGGCGCAGGTGTCGGGCGGCGACCCGCTGCTGACCCGGCGCGCGCTCGACCCCGGGCGCGACACCTCCGCCACCACCCTGCAGTGGGCGGCCCAGCTGCCCGCCGATGTGACCGGACCGCTGCTCGCCACCGTCCCGGACGCCTTCCGGGCACGCGTCAACGATGTCCTGCTCACCGCGCTGGCCGTCGCCCTCACCGGCTGGCGAGCCGGGCCTGGCGGCCGGTCGGCAGGCGGTGTCCTGGTGGACCTGGAGGGGCACGGCCGCGAGGAGGGCGACACGGGCGCCGACCTATCACGGACGGTGGGCTGGTTCACCAGCATCTACCCCGTCCGGCTGGACGTGGGCGACGTCGACCCGGCCGACGTCGCGACCGGCGGGTTCACCCTCGGCCGGGCACTGAACCGGGTCAAGGAGCAGCTGCGTGCCGTCCCGGACAGCGGGATCGGCTACGGCGTGCTGCGGTACCTGGCCCCCGGGCCGGGCGCGGAACTGGCCCGGTTCCCCGCCGCCCAGGTGGGGTTCAACTACCTCGGCCGGTTCACCGCGGCCGCCACCGACACCGGCGCGCCCGCTCCCTGGCAGCTCACCGACGACGCCGACGCGCTCGGCGGCGGCGCCGACCCGGAGCAGCCCGCCGCGCACGCCCTGGAGATCACCGCTCTGGTGCAGGACGGGCCCGGGGGCCCGGTCCTGCACGTCGGGATGGCCTGGCCGGGCGCGCTGCTGTCCGAGGCGGACGTCCAGGACCTGTCCCGGCGCTGGTTCACCGCCCTGGAAGGGCTGCTGGTCCGGGCCCGCCGGGGCGGAGCCGCCGCCGCCACCCCCGCCGACCTGCCCCTGGTCTCGCTGAGCCAGGACGACATCGACCTGTTCGAGGACGAGTTCGACCTGTTCGAGGACGGACCCGATGCCGGACCCCACGACGAGGAGCCCAGCCCATGAGCCAGTCCCGGGTCGAGGATGTCCTGCCCCTGTCTCCCCTCCAGGAGGGCCTGCTCTTCCACTCCCTCTACGCCGAGGAGGACGGCGGGTCCGACACCCCCACCGACGTCTACAACGTCCAGCTCACCCTCAGCCTGGACGGCCCCGCCGACCCCGTCGCCCTCCGCGCGGCCACGACCGCCCTGCTACGCCGCCACCCCCAGCTGCGCGGGGCGTTCCGGCTCAGCGGGTCCGGGCGGCCGGTGCTGGTCGTGCCGCGCGCTGTCACCGTCCCCTGGACGGAGACGGACCTGACCGGGACGTCGCCGGACGAGCGGGAGGAGCGGATGCGCGCCCTCGCGGACGCGGACCGGGTACGCCGCTTCGATCCGGCGCGCGCTCCGCTGCTGCGCTGCCGCTTCATCCGGATGGCGGAGGACAGGGCCCGCTTCGTCCTGACGTACCACCACATGCTCCTCGACGGCTGGTCGATGTCGCTGCTGGTACGTGAACTCCTCGCGCTGTACGCGGCGGGCGGGGCGGACACGGGGCTGCCCGCCCCCGTCCCGTACCGCGGCTATCTCCAGTGGCTCGCCGGCACCGACCGGGAGACCGCTCGCAAGGCGTGGCGCGAGGCCCTGGACGGCCTGGACTCCGCGACCCTGCTGGCCCCCGCCGACCTTCCGGAGCAGCGCGCGCTGCCCGGCACCGTGAGCACCGGGCTGTCCGAGGAGGAGACGACCGCCTTGGTCGCCCTGTGCCGTTCGCGCGGGCTCACCCTCAACACCCTGGTGCAGGCCGCCTGGGGAATGCTGCTCGGCCACCTCACCGGCCAGGACGACGTGGTGTTCGGCGCCATCACCTCCGGCAGGCCGCCGGAGGTGGCCGGAGTAGACGGCATGATCGGGCTGTTCATCAACGCCGTGCCGGTACGGGTGCGGCTACGGCCGACCGAATCCATCGCCGGCCTGCTGGACCGGCTCCAGTCCGAGCAGGCGTCCCTCACCGGCCACCAGCACCTGCCTCTGAGCGAGGTCATCGGCACCACCGGTCTGCGCACCCTCTTCGACACCCTCATGGTGTTCGAGAGCTACCCACTGGACGCCTCGGCGCTGCGCGCCGAGAGCGACCGGGCCGCCGTCCACGGCATCGACGTCAAGGACGCGACCCACTACCCGCTGGCCCTGGTAGTGCTGCCCGGCCGCAGCCTGGTGCTCAACCTCAGTCACCGCACCGACCTGTTCACTGCCGACGCAGCCCGCTCGGTGCTGCGACGGCTCACCGCGCTGCTGACCGCGCTCCCGGCGGCGGCCGACGCCCCGCTGGCCGCCGTCCATCCCGGCGGGGCCGGGCAGCTCGCCCGGGAGCTGTCCAGCGGCACGGGCACCCGGCGAGCCCTGCCTGCCGAGACGCTGCCGGAGATCCTGGAGCGGCAGGCGGCCCGCACCCCCGACGCGGTCGCCGTCCGTCTCGAGGACCGCACTCTGACCTACGCCACCCTGCACGAGCGCGCCGACCGGCTCGCCCGGGCACTGGCGGCGGCGGGTGCCGGACCCGAACGGATCGTCGCCCTCGCCCTGCCCCGCTCCGTCGAGCTGGTCGTCGCATTGCTCGCGGTCCTGAAGACCGGTGCTGCGTTTCTGCCGGTGGCCCCCGACAGCGCGCCCGGCCGCCTGGGCATGCTGCTGGCGGAGGCCCGCCCGGTCGCCGTCGTCACCCCGTCCGGCGGCCCGGCCGCCGACCTGCCCCCGGGCCCCGCCCAGATCCCGGCCGACGCGAGCGGAGGCCCATCGGACGGCCCCGCCCCCTGGCGCAGCGCGGGGCTGCACCCGGACCACCCCGCTTACCTCCTCTACACCTCCGGGTCGACGGGCCGTCCGAAAGGCGTCCTCGTGCCGCACCGGGGCATCGTCAACCGGCTCCGCTGGATGCAGTACGCCTACGGCCTCACCGAGGACGACCGGGTCCTCCAGAAGACCCCGGCAGGGTTCGACGTCTCGGTGTGGGAGTTCCTGTGGCCGCTTGCCGAGGGGGCGCAACTCGTGCTGGCCGCCCCGGACGGACACCGCGACCCGCACTACCTGGCCGAGCTCATCGAACGCGCCGGTGTGACCACCGCCCACTTCGTGCCGTCCATGCTCGACGCCTTCCTCGACGCTCTGGAGACCCCGGGCCCGGACGGAGGGCCGCCCGCCCGCGCAGCCGCCTGCGCCGCCGTGCTGCTCCGGATCGTCGCCAGCGGCGAGGAACTGCCCCGCGATCTGGTCAACCGCACCGGCCGCACGCTCGGCGTCGCGCTGCACAACCTCTACGGCCCCACCGAGGCGTCCATCGACGTGACGGCCTGGCCCTGCCCGCCCGGCATCGGCACAGGGCCCGTGCCGATCGGGCGACCGGTGTGGAACACCCGGGCGCTCGTCCTGGACTCGGCTCTGCGCCCTTCCGCCACCGGCGCGACCGGAGAGCTGTACCTCGGCGGGGTGCAGCTGGCCCGCGGCTATCTGCACCGCCCCGGCCAGACCGCAGAGCGCTTCGTGGCCGACCCTTACGGCGAGCCCGGCGACCGGCTCTACCGCACAGGCGACCTCGCCCGCCGCAGGCCGGACGGGGCCCTTGAGTTCGTGGGCCGCGTGGACGACCAGGTGAAGCTGCGCGGCCGGCGTGTCGAGCCCGGGGAGACCGCCGCTGTACTCGCGACCCACCCCTCCGTCACACGCGCCGCCGTCGTCGTTCGCGACGAGGGGCCCGGGGGCCCCAGGCTGGTCGCCTACACCGTCACCGCAGACGGCGGCCCGCCCGATCAAGAGGCCCTGGCCGCGCACTGCGCCGCCCACCTGCCCGAGCCGCAGCGTCCGTCCGCCGTCGTCGGCCTCGCCGCCCTTCCGCTGACCCCCAACGGAAAGCTGGACCGGGCCGCGCTACCCGCGCCCGCCCGCCCCGCCACCGGGCCCGGACGCGCCGCTCGCTCCCCCCATGAGGAAGTGCTGTGCGCCCTGTTCGCGGAAGTGCTGGGCGTAGCGCGAACGGGCATCGACGACGACTTCTTCGAACACGGCGGGCACTCTTTACTCGCCACCCGCTTGACCGGACGCATCCGGGAGGTGCTTGGCACCGACACCAGCGTTCAGGCACTGTTCCGCGCCCCGACCCCGGCCCTGCTGGCCGAACACCTGGGCGCCGCCCGCAGCGCCGACGACGGACTCGGCCCGCTCCTGCCGCTGCGCGCCACCGGAAAGCGCCCGCCGCTGTTCTGCGTCCACCCGGCCGCCGGGCTCGGCTGGCCCTACGCCGGCCTCCTCGCCCACCTCGGCCGCGAGTACCCGGTCCACGGCCTCCAGGCACGCGGCCTCACCTCCGGTGAACCGCTGCCCGGCACCGCCCGGGAGATGGCCGAGGAGTACGTGGAACGCATCCGGTCCGTCCAGCCGCACGGCCCCTACCACCTGCTCGGCTGGTCCTTCGGCGGGCTGATCGCACACACCATGGCCAGCCTGCTGGAGGAGCGGGGCGAGGAGGTCGCCCTGCTCGCCATCATGGACGCCTACCCACGCTTCGAGGGCGCCGAGGACCACGCCCCGGGCCTCGCCGACGTCCTCACCGGGCTCCTCGCCCACGCCGGACTGCGCCCCGAGGACCTGGGCGAGGGGCCGCCGGACCTGGACCGGACCCTGTCCGCCCTGCGCGACGCCGAGTCCGCGCTCGGCCGGCTCGACCGCGAGCGGCTGACCGCGATCGTCCGTGTCTTCCAGAACAACACCCGCATCCAGCACGCCCTGACCCCCCGCCCGTTCGGCGGCGACCTGCTGTTCTTCACCGCCACCGAGGGCCGCGGCCCCGGCTGGCCCACCGTCCACGACTGGCAGCCGTACACCGGCGGCCGGATCACCGCCGTCGACGTCGCCTGCGACCACGGGTCGATGTCCCGGCCCGAACCGCTCGCGGTCATCGGCCGGGCGATCGCGGACCGGATCCGCGAAACCGCGGCGCGCCGCTCCGCCCGTACCCACTGACCGACCGCATCCCGTCCCAGAGAACACGAGAGGAACCCGTCATGACCAACCCCTTCGAGGATGCCGACGGCCGCTTCCTGGTGCTCGTCAACGATGAGAACCAGCACTCCCTGTGGCCCGCCTTCATCGATGTCCCCGCGGGCTGGCGGACCGTCCACGGCGAGGACACGCGTGAAGCCTGCCTCAACCACATCGAGGCCAACTGGACGGACATGCGCCCCGCCAGCCTGATCGCCGCTATGGAGAACGCCGACTCATGACGCATAACCCCGCCTCCCCCCGGAGCCTCCCCGCGATGCTCCTCGACGACTATCTGAGCCTGGCCGACGACAGCTGCGTCGCCGTCCTCCCCCATGTCCTGCGCATCACCGCCGAACTGGGCATCGCGGACCTGCTGGGGGACGACATCCGCACCGCCGCCGACCTCTCGAAGGAAGCGGGCACCGACCCCGACGCCCTGCACCGGCTGCTGCGCGCCCTCGCCACGGTCGGCGTCGTCGCCGGTGAGCCCGGACAGCGCTTCCGGCTCACCGACACCGGCGCCCGGCTGCGCACCGACGCCCCCGGCAGCGTGCGCGCCTCGCTGCTCAACGCGGACTCCCAGCGCGCCTGGCTGAGCGGCGCCGACACACTCCGTAGCGGCCTGTCGGTCTTCGACAGCGCCATCGGCGGCGCGTTCTTCGACCACAAGGACGACGATGCGGAGGCCAACACCGCCTTCTTGCTCCGCATGGAGGAACGCGCCGGGCGCCTCTACCCGAACCTCGCCGCCGTTCCCGACTGGTCGGACTGCTCGGTGGTCATGGACATCGGCGGCGGCAACGGCTACATCCTCGACCGGGTGCTGCGCGCCGCACCGCATCTGACCGGCATCCTCTTCGAACGGCCCGCCACCGTCGCGGCGGTCAGCGGCTCCCCGCGTCTTCGGGCCCTGGGCGAACGCTGCCGGGTCGCCGAGGGCGACTTCTTCGACCGGATTCCGGCGGACGCGGACACCCACCTCATGTGCAGCGTCCTGCACGACTGGACCGACGAACAGACGGTGCGCATCCTGCGCAACAGCCGTGCGGCCCTGCGTCCTGGCGGCCGTCTGCTCATCGTCGAGATGCTCGTCCCCCAGGACGACCGTTGGCACCCCGGCGTCTGGAGCGACATCGGCATGATGGTGCTGACCGGGGGCCGCGAGCGCACGGCGGAGGAGTTCACCGCCCTGCTGCGACAGGCCGGCTTCTCCGAGGCCTCGACCACCGCGGTACCGGACTCCCCCTTCTCCGTGCTGGAAGCGAAGTAACCACCCGCCGAGAAAGCGCAGAAAGAGGCTCACTCGTGTTCGAAAGCCCCCAGACACCCGCCCGCTTCGACGAGCTCACGCTCAACCACGTCGAGCTGTACGTCACCGACCTCGCCACCGCCCGCACCACCTTCGCCGACCAGTACGGCGGCCACCACCTGGCCGACCACGAGTCCGCCGACGGCGCCCACCGCTCCACCGCCCTCGGCATCGGCCGGACCGTCCTGGTCCTCACCCAGGGTCTCTCCGCCGGCCACCCCGCCTCCCTCTTCGTCCGCGCCCGCGGCGACGGGGTGGCCGATCTCGCGCTGCGCACCGACCGGGTGCGCGCGGCGCATGCCTCCGCCCTCGCCCACGGGGCGCGCGACCGGGGCGCACCCGTCGAGGAGAACGGGGCGATACGCGCCACCATCCAGGTCTTCGGGGACGTCCGGCACACCTTCGTGACCCCGCCGCCCGGTACCGAGGGCCACTGGGTCCCCGGCTTCGGCTCCCTGCCCTCCTCCCCCGACTCCACCACCGGCCTCACCGGCGCCGACCACTTCGCCGTCTGCCTGGACGCCGGTTCCCTGGACGAGGTGGTCCGCTTTTACCACACCGCCCTCGGCTTCGAGCGGACCTTCTCCGAGCGCATCGTCGTCGGCTCCCAGGCCATGGACTCCCACGTCGTGCAGAACACCGCCCGGGACGTGACCCTGACCCTTCTCGAACCGGACATCACCGCCGCCCCCGGCCAGATCGACCGCTTCCTCAAGGACAACGACGGTGCCGGCATCCAGCATGTCGCCTTCGCCACTGAGGACATCGTGCGGGCCACCGCCGTGCTCCGCGAGCGGGGCGTGGAGTTCCTCAGTACCCCCGGGGCCTACTACGACCGACTGACCGAGCGCATCACCCTGGAACGGCACGGCCTCGCCGAGCTGCGCGCCGCCCACGTCCTGGCCGACGAAGACCACGGCGGCCAGCTGTTCCAGATCTTCACGCGCTCCACCCACCCGCACAACACCCTCTTCTATGAGGTGGTCGAGCGCTGCGGCGCCACCACCTTCGGCAGCGGCAACATCAAGGCCCTGTACGAGGCCGTAGAGACGGGACAGTCAGCGGACCGGCCCCGTTGACCGGCTCCGGGGCCGCCCCAGGGAGCCTGGCGGATGTCGAACGTGCGGCCCGCGAGGCCCTGTCCCCGGACGTCTGGGACTTCGTGGCGGGCGGCAGCGGCGGCGAACTCACCCTGGCGGCCAACCGGACCGCCCTGGAGCAGGTCGCCCTGGTGCCCCGCGCGCTCACCGGCTGCACGGCCGCCGCCCCCGGCTGCACGATCCTCGGCGAGCCCTGGCCGATGCCCGCCGCTGTGGCCCCGATGGCCTACCAGCGACTGCTGCACCCCGAGGGCGAGGTGGCCGCTGCCCGCGCCGCGGCGGCCACCGGGGTGACATACGTGATCAGCACCATGAGCAGCACCCCGCTCGGGCAGATCACGGCGACCGGCGCCCGCACCTGGTTCCAGCTCTACTGGCTCCGCGAGCGCGCCCGCACCGCCGACCTGGTCCACCGGGCCGAAGAGGCGGGCTGCCGGGCGCTCGTACTTACGGTCGATGTCCCGGTGATGGGACGGCGGCTGCGCGACGCCCGCAACGGCTTCGCGCTGCCCGGCTCCGTGACAGCGGCCCTGCTGGGCGACGGCCCGGACTCCGCCACCGCCCACACCCCGGACGGGACCGGCTCCGCGGTCGCACGGCACACCAGCGCCGTCTTCGACCCGGGGCTCGGCTGGCAGGACATCGCATGGCTGCGCGGGATCACGTCGCTGCCGCTGGCGCTCAAGGGAATCCTCTCCCCCGACGACGCCAGGCGCGCTGCCGATGCGGGCGTCGACCTGCTGGTGGTCTCCAACCACGGCGGTCGCCAGCTGGACGGGGCGATCAGCAGCGCCGACGCGCTGCCCGCCGTCGCCGCCGCCGTCGCGGGCAGGCTCCCGGTGCTGCTGGACAGCGGGGTGCGCGACGGTACGGACGTCCTGCGCGCTCTGGCTCTGGGCGCCTCCGGGGTCCTGCTGGGACGCCCCGTGCTGTGGGGTCTGGCGGCGGACGGCGAGGCGGGCGTCCGCACGGTGCTGGACCAGGTCAGGGACGAACTCGAACACGCCATGCTGCTGGCGGGCTGCCCGACACCCGCCCACGCCCCGGGCCTGGCCCGCCGTCCCACGGAAGGACTGTGATGACCGAAGCGACCATGGCGGTGGACCGGGTGCGTCTGCGCGCCGAACAACTGCACGGCTCCCTGACGGAACCGCTGATGGACTCGATGAACTTCCTCAACGAGATAGCCGGCCGCTACCCGGACGCTGTGTCCTTCGCACCCGGCCGCCCTTATGAGGGACTGTTCGACTCCGCTGCTCTGACCCGCTACCTGGAGCGCTACCGCGCCTATCTGGCGACCGAGCGCGGGCTGTCGGCCGAGCAGATCGACCGCACCCTGTTCCAGTACGGCCGGACCAAGGGGATCATCCCGGAGCTGGTCGCCCGCTCGCTCGCCATGGACGAGGACATCCACCTCGACGACCTGGAGTCCGTGGTCATCACCGTCGGCTGTCAGGAGGCCATGTTCCTTGTCGCGCGGGCGCTGCGGGTGGACGAGCGGGACGTCCTGCTGACCGTCGCGCCGACGTACGTGGGGGTGGTCGGCGCGGCCCGCACGGCCGAGCTGCCGACCGTCCCGGTGGCGGACGGCCGGCTCGGCGTGGACCTCGACGACCTCGCCCGTACGGTCGGGGAGCTGCGCGACGCGGGGCGCCGCCCCCGTGCCCTCTACGTCATCCCGGACTTCGCCAACCCCTCCGGCGTCCGGATGAACCTGGCGACCCGACACGCGCTGCTGGACGCTGCCCGGGAGCACGAACTGCTGCTGCTGGAAGACAATCCGTACGGCCTCTTCCACAACGGCGCCCGGCTGCCGACCCTGAAGGCGTTGGACACCGAACGGCGCGTCGTCTACCTGGGCTCCTTCGCCAAGACCGGTCTGCCCGGGGCCCGCGTCGGGTATGTTGTGGCCGACCAAGAGGTGCAGGGCGCGGACGGCTCGGTAGGGCTGCTGGCCGACGAGCTGGCCAAGATCAAGGGCATGGTCACGGTGAACACCTCGCCGGTGGCCCAGGCAGTCATCGGCGGCAAGCTGCTGGAGAACGACTGCAGTCTGGTGGCGGCGAACAGGGTCGAGCGCGAGATCTACCAGAACAATCTGTCCCGGCTGCTGACCGGGCTCACCCTCCGCTTTCCGCCCGCCACCGGGGTGCGCTGGAACCGGCCCTCGGGCGGCTTCTTCGTCGTCCTCGACGTGCCGTTCCCTGCGGACGACGCCCTCCTGGAGCACTCCGCGCGGCGGCACGGGGTGCTGTGGGCCCCGATGAGCCACTTCGACCCCCGGCCGGAGGCCCGCAACCGGCTGCGGCTGTCGTTCAGCTCGCTGCCCCTGGAGTCCCTGGAGACCGGGCTCGATCGGCTGCGCGCGATGGTGTCCGAACGCCTGGCCGCCGACTGAGCGTCCGGACAGCGACCCGAAAAGGCCCGAAGGGCGGTCACCCCGGTGGGGTGACCGCCCTTCGGCACTACTGCTTACTGGTTGTAAGGACCGTAGTCGTAGTCCTCCAGCGGGACGGCCTGGCCGGAGCCGGTGCCGAACGGCGAGTAGTCGATGTCGTCGTAGCCGACGGCCGAGTACATCGCGGCCTTGGCCTCCTCGGTCGGCTCGACCCGGATGTTGCGGTAGCGGGACAGGCCCGTACCGGCCGGGATGAGCTTACCGATGATGACGTTCTCCTTGAGGCCGATCAGGGAGTCCGACTTGGCGTTGATCGCCGCGTCGGTGAGGACCCTGGTCGTCTCCTGGAAGGACGCCGCCGACAGCCACGACTCGGTGGCGAGCGAGGCCTTGGTGATACCCATCAGCTGCGGACGGCCGGAGGCGGGGTGACCGCCCTCGGTGACCACACGACGGTTCTCGACCTCGAACTTCGACCGCTCGACGAGCTCGCCCGGAAGCAGCTCCGCGTCGCCGGACTCGATGATCGTCACACGGCGCAGCATCTGCCGGATGATGATCTCGATGTGCTTGTCGTGGATCGACACGCCCTGCGAGTTGTAGACCTTCTGGACTTCGCCGACCAGGTGGACCTGGACCGCGCGCTGACCGAGGATCCGCAGCACGTCGTGCGGGTTCGTGGCACCGACGGTGAGCTTCTGGCCCACCTCGACCGCATCGCCCTCGCCGACCAGCAGACGGGCACGCTTGGAGATCGGGAACGGCGTCTCGTCGCTGCCGTCGTCCGGGGTGACGACGAGCTTCTTGGTCTTCTCGGTCTCCTCGATCCGAACGCGGCCCTTGGCCTCGGAGATCGGGGCGACACCCTTGGGCGTACGGGCTTCGAAGAGCTCGACGACTCGGGGCAGACCCTGGGTGATGTCGTCACCGGCCACACCACCGGTGTGGAAGGTACGCATCGTCAGCTGGGTGCCGGGCTCACCGATGGACTGGGCGGCGATGATGCCGACCGCCTCACCGATGTCGACCAGCTTGCCGGTGGCGAGCGAGCGTCCGTAGCAGAAGGCACAGGTGCCGACCGCGGACTCACAGGTCAGGACCGAGCGGGTCTTGACCTCCTCGACGCCGATGCCCAACAGGGCGTCGATCAGGACGTCACCGAGGTCGACGTTGGCAGGCGCGATGACCTTGCCGTCCACCACGACGTCCTCGGCGAGCATGCGGGCGTAGACCGAGGTCTCGACGTCATCCGTCTTGCGGAGCACGCCGTCGGCGCCCTTGACCGCGATCTTCAGCTTGAGGCCGCGGTCGGTGCCGCAGTCCTCCTCGCGAATGATCACGTCCTGCGAGACGTCCACCAGACGACGGGTCAGGTAACCCGAGTCGGCGGTACGCAGGGCGGTGTCCGCCAGACCCTTACGGGCGCCGTGGGTGGCGATGAAGTACTCGAGGACGGTCAGACCGTCACGGTACGACGCCTTGATCGGACGCGGGATGGTCTCGTTCTTGGCGTTGGCCACCAGACCACGCATACCGGCGATCTGACGCATCTGCATCATGTTTCCTCGCGCACCGGACTCGATCATGACGAAGATCGAGTTGGTCCGCGGGAAGTTCCGCTGCATGGCCTCGGACACCTCGTTGGTGGCCTTGTTCCAGATGACGACCATTTCCTGCGTGCGCTCGTCCTTGGTGATCAGACCGCGCTCGAACTGGTTCTGGACCTTGAGGGCATCACCCTCGTACCGCTCCAGGATCTGCGGCTTCTCCGGCGGACCGAGGATGTCCGAGAAGGCCACGGTGACGCCGGAACGGGTCGCCCAGTGGAAGCCCGACGCCTTCAGGTTGTCGAGCGTCGCCGCCACGATGACCTTGGGGTAGCGCTCGGCCAGGTCGTTGACGATCTCGGAGAGCTGCTTCTTGCCCACCGAGTAGTCGACGAACGGGTAGTCCTCGGGCAGCAGCTCGTTGAAGAGCGCGCGGCCCAGGCTGGTCCGCAGCCGGAAGGTGTCGCCGGGCTGGTACTCCGGCTCGCCCTCCTCGGCGACCGGCGGCACCCAGCCACGCGGCGGCATGGTGCCGACCGGGAAGCGGATGTCGACCTTCGCCTGGAGCGACAGCTCGCGGGCGTCGAAGGCCATGGTGGCCTCGGCCGTGGAGCCGAACGCGCGGTCCGTGCCCCTGGCGTCGCGGCCCTCTTCGTCCGTGGTGAGGAAGAAGAGGCCCAGCACCATGTCCTGGGTCGGCATGGTGACGGGACGACCGTCGGCCGGCTTCAGGATGTTGTTCGAGGACAGCATCAGGATGCGGGCCTCGGCCTGCGCCTCCGCGGAGAGCGGCAGGTGCACGGCCATCTGGTCACCGTCGAAGTCCGCGTTGAACGCGGTGCAGACGAGCGGGTGGATCTGGATGGCCTTGCCCTCGACCAGCTGCGGCTCGAAGGCCTGGATGCCCAGGCGGTGCAGGGTGGGCGCACGGTTCAGCAGCACCGGGTGCTCGGCGATGACCTCTTCGAGGACGTCGTACACGACGGTGCGGCCACGCTCGACCATGCGCTTGGCCGACTTGATGTTCTGCGCGTGGTTCAGGTCCACCAGGCGCTTCATCACGAACGGCTTGAAGAGCTCCAGCGCCATGGCCTTCGGCAGACCGCACTGGTGCAGCTTGAGCTGCGGACCGACGACGATCACGGAACGCGCGGAGTAGTCCACACGCTTGCCGAGGAGGTTCTGACGGAAACGACCCTGCTTGCCCTTGAGCATGTCGCTCAGGGACTTCAGGGGACGGTTGCCGGGACCGGTGACCGGGCGACCGCGGCGGCCGTTGTCGAACAGTGCGTCGACGGCCTCCTGCAGCATCCGCTTCTCGTTGTTCACGATGATCTCGGGGGCGCCGAGGTCAAGGAGACGCTTGAGGCGGTTGTTGCGGTTGATCACACGGCGATACAGGTCGTTCAGGTCGGAGGTCGCGAAGCGGCCACCGTCCAGCTGAACCATCGGACGCAGGTCCGGCGGGATGACCGGCACGCAGTCGAGCACCATGCCCTTGGGCTTGTTGCTGGTCTGCAGGAACGCGGAGACGACCTTGAGGCGCTTGAGCGCACGGGTCTTCTTCTGGCCCTTGCCGGTGCGAATGATCTCGCGGAGGCGCTCGGCCTCCTCGTCGAGGTCGAAGGACTCCAGGCGCTTCTGGAGCGCCGCGGCGCCCATGCAGCCGTCGAAGTACGTGCCGAAGCGGTCACGCAGCTCGCGGTAGAGCAGCTCGTCGCCCTCCAGGTCCTGGACCTTGAGGTTCTTGAAGCGGCTCCACACCTCGTCGAGGCGGTCGATCTCGCGCTGCGCACGGTCGCGCAGCTGCTTCATCTCACGCTCGGCGCCTTCGCGCACCTTGCGGCGCACGTCCGCCTTGGCGCCCTCGGCCTCCAGCTCGGCCAGGTCGGTCTCGAGCTTCTTGGCGCGGGCCTCCAGGTCGGAGTCACGGCGGTTCTCGGTCTGCTGGCGCTCGACGGAGACGTGGGCCTCCAGGGACGGCAGGTCGCGGGTACGACGCTCCTCGTCCACGAACGTGATCATGTACGCGGCGAAGTAGATGACCTTTTCCAGGTCCTTCGGCGCGAGGTCCAGCAGGTATCCGAGGCGCGAGGGAACGCCCTTGAAGTACCAGATGTGGGTGACGGGAGCGGCAAGCTCGATGTGGCCCATCCGCTCACGACGCACCTTGGCGCGAGTGACCTCGACGCCGCAGCGCTCGCAGATGATGCCCTTGAAGCGGACACGCTTGTACTTGCCGCAGTAGCACTCCCAGTCCCGGGTCGGACCGAAGATCTTCTCGCAGAAGAGTCCGTCCTTCTCGGGCTTGAGCGTGCGGTAGTTGATGGTCTCCGGCTTCTTCACTTCGCCGTGCGACCAGGTCCGGATGTCGTCCGCGGTGGCAAGGCCGATCCGCAGCTCGTCGAAGAAGTTGACGTCGAGCACTTGTCGTCAATCCCTCTTTCGGGGTCTCGTCTCAATCAATGGTCTGAACGGGTCCGGGGAGGGCCGGCCGCCTCGGGACGAGGCGGCCGGCCGGCCCGTCAGACCTCTTCGACGCTGCTCGGCTCGCGCCGGGACAGGTCGATACCGAGTTCCTCCGCCGCGCGGAAGACGTCCTCGTCCGTGTCGCGCATCTCGATGGACATGCCGTCCGAGGACAGCACCTCCACGTTGAGGCAGAGCGACTGCATTTCCTTGATGAGCACCTTGAAGGACTCGGGAATGCCGGGCTCGGGGATGTTCTCGCCCTTGACGATGGCCTCGTAGACCTTCACGCGGCCGGTCACGTCGTCGGACTTGATCGTCAGGAGCTCCTGGAGGGCGTATGCGGCGCCGTATGCCTCAAGGGCCCACACCTCCATCTCACCGAAGCGCTGACCACCGAACTGTGCCTTACCACCCAGCGGCTGCTGGGTGATCATGGAGTACGGGCCGGTCGAACGCGCGTGCAGCTTGTCGTCGACCAGGTGGTGCAGCTTGAGGATGTACATGAACCCGACCGAGACCGGCTCCGGGAACGGCTCGCCGGAGCGACCGTCGTAGAGCTGGGCCTTGCCGGAGGGCTGGACCAGGCGGTCGCCGTCGCGGTTGGGGATCGTGGCCTGGAAGAGGCCGGTGATCTCGTCCTCGCGCGCACCGTCGAAGACGGGCGTGGCGACGTTGGTGCCGGGGGCGACCTGGTCGGCGCCGATGAGCTGCAGGCGCTGGGCCCACTCGTCACCGAGGCCGGAGACGTCCCAGCCGCGGCTGGCGAGCCAGCCGAGGTGGATCTCCAGGACCTGTCCCGGGTTCATTCGGGACGGGACACCCAGCGGGTTGAGGATGATGTCGACCGGGGTGCCGTCCTCCAGGAACGGCATGTCCTCGATCGGCAGGATCTTGGAGATGACGCCCTTGTTGCCGTGACGGCCGGCGAGCTTGTCACCATCGGTGATCTTGCGCTTCTGCGCGACGTAGACGCGGACCAGCTGGTTCACGCCCGGCGGCAGCTCGTCGCCCTCTTCGCGGTCGAAGACGCGGACGCCGATGACCTTGCCGATCTCACCGTGCGGCACCTTCAGCGAGGTGTCGCGCACCTCGCGCGCCTTCTCACCGAAGATCGCGCGGAGCAGGCGCTCCTCGGGGGTCAGCTCGGTCTCGCCCTTGGGCGTGACCTTGCCGACGAGGATGTCGCCGGCGACGACCTCGGCACCGATCCGGATGATGCCGCGCTCGTCGAGGTCGGCGAGGACCTCTTCGGAGACGTTCGGGATGTCCCGGGTGATCTCCTCCGGGCCGAGCTTGGTGTCACGGGCGTCGACCTCGTGCTCCTCGATGTGGATCGAGGAGAGGACGTCGTCCTGCACGAGGCGCTGCGACAGGATGATCGCGTCCTCGTAGTTGTGACCTTCCCACGGCATGAACGCCACGAGCAGGTTCTTGCCGAGGGCCATCTCACCGTTCTCGGTGGCCGGTCCGTCGGCGAGCACCTGGTCGGCGATGATCCGGTCGCCCTCGGAGACGACGACCTTCTGGTTGACCGAGGTGCCCTGGTTGGAGCGCATGAACTTGGCGATGCGGTACGTGGTGTACGTGCCGTCGTCGTTCGTGACGGTGATGTAGTCCGCGGAGACCTCCTGGACCACACCGTCCTTCTCGGCCTTGAGGACGTCGCCGGCGTCGGTGGCGCAGCGGTACTCCATGCCGGTGCCCACCAGCGGGGCCTCCGACTTGATGAGCGGCACCGCCTGGCGCATCATGTTCGCGCCCATGAGGGCACGGTTGGCGTCGTCGTGCTCCAGGAAGGGGATCATCGCGGTGGCGACGGACACCATCTGGCGCGGCGAGACATCCATGTAGTCGACGTCCGTGCCGGGCACGTAGTCGACCTCCCCGGCACGACGGCGGACCAGGACGCGGGGCTCGGTGAAGCGCAGCTCGTCGGAGAGCACGGCGTTCGCCTGGGCGATGACGAAGCGGTCCTCCTCGTCGGCCGTGACGTAGTCGACCTCGTCGGTGACCTGGCCGTCGACGACCTTGCGGTACGGCGTCTCGATGAAGCCGAACGCGTTGACGCGGCCGAACGAGGCGAGCGAACCGATCAGACCGATGTTCGGGCCTTCGGGGGTCTCGATCGGGCACATGCGTCCGTAGTGGGACGGGTGCACGTCGCGGACCTCGAAGCCGGCCCGCTCACGGGAGAGACCACCCGGGCCAAGGGCCGACAGACGGCGCTTGTGGGTGAGACCCGACAGCGGGTTGTTCTGGTCCATGAACTGCGACAGCTGGCTGGTGCCGAAGAACTCCTTGATGGAGGCGACGACCGGCCGGATGTTGATCAGAGTCTGCGGCGTGATCGCCTCGACGTCCTGCGTGGTCATGCGCTCGCGCACGACGCGCTCCATCCGCGCCAGGCCCGTACGGACCTGGTTCTGGATGAGCTCGCCGACGTTGCGCAGACGACGGTTGCCGAAGTGGTCGATGTCGTCGGTCTCGACGACGATCTCGCGACCCGACTCACCGGTCGTCTCGGTCTCACCGGCGTGCAGCTTGACCAGGTACTTGATGGTCGCGATGACGTCGTCGGTGGTGAGCACCCCGGCGTCCAGCGGCTCATCGGCGCCGAGCTTCTTGTTCACCTTGTAGCGGCCGACCTTCGCGAGGTCGTAGCGCTTCGGGTTGAAGTAGAGGTTCTCGAGCAGCGTCTGAGCCGCCTCGCGCGTCGGCGGCTCGCCCGGACGCAGCTTGCGGTAGATGTCGAGCAGTGCGTCGTCCTGGCCCTGGGTGTGGTCCTTCTCCAGGGTGGCGCGCATCGACTCGTACTGGCCGAACTCCTCCAGGATCTGCTCGGTGCTCCAGCCGAGCGCCTTCAGGAGGACGGTGACGGACTGCTTGCGCTTGCGGTCGATGCGGACACCGACCATGTCGCGCTTGTCGATCTCCATCTCCAGCCAGGCGCCCCGGGAGGGGATGATCTTGGCGGAGAAGATGTCCTTGTCGGACGTCTTGTCGATGGAGGAGTCGAAGTAGACACCCGGCGAGCGGACCAGCTGCGACACGACGACACGCTCGGTGCCGTTGATGACGAAGGTGCCCTTGTTGGTCATGAGCGGGAAGTCGCCCATGAAGACCGTCTGGGACTTGATCTCGCCGGTCTCGTTGTTGGTGAACTCGGCCGTGACGAAGAGCGGCGCGGCGAACGTGAAGTCGCGCTCCTTGCACTCGTCGATCGAGTTCTTCGGGGGCTCGAAGCGGTGGTCGCGGAACGTAAGCGACATCGACCCGGAGAAGTCCTCGATCGGTGAGATCTCCTCGAAGATCTCCTCCAGGCCGGACTTGGTGGGGACGTCTTGTCCACTGTCCAGAGCAGCCTCGACGCGAGCCTTCCAGGCGGCGTTACCGAGGAGCCAGTCAAAGCTTTCGGTCTGCAGCGCGAGGAGGTTCGGAACCTCGAGGGGCTCCTTGATCTTTGCAAAGGAGATGCGCAGCGGGGCGGTGCTGGCACCGTTGTTCGTATTCGCGGTCGAGGCGTTGCGCGAGGCGGCCAAGAGGGGGTCCTTCCGAGGGCTCGGACTCACTACGCGCGTACCGGTCCCACCCTGGACACAAAGACAGACCGTTCCGAATCGGTCGCAATGCGACCAGGTCGGAGGGGGTCGGCCATCGGTGCTTCAGCGTGGGCATGCCCCTGGTGACGGGCAGGAGGCAGCTAACAGGCAGCGCAAAGGGTCAGTGTAGCCAAGCGGCACACTGATGTCCAGTCGGGGTTCTCAGAGACCCACGTTGCTCTCAACAGCTGTTCTCAACACCTATGTCTAGCCCTGGCCCTCGCGCGGGGTGCGCTCTTCTTTACTGCCCTCTTCACTCTCGATCCATGCCTCGGATACGGATCGAAGTGATGACGCGTCCTGAGAATTGCGCGCCGCGTCCGGTTCGTCAAGGCCCGCCGGTCCGATCGGACCTCCAGGAGCCTTCACCGGCCACCCCCGGGATGCCCGCAGGACGCCC
Source organism: Streptomyces sp. NPDC104313 (assembly GCF_055583985.1). Classification (NCBI taxonomy): domain Bacteria; kingdom Bacillati; phylum Actinomycetota; class Actinomycetes; order Kitasatosporales; family Streptomycetaceae; genus Streptomyces; species Streptomyces sp. NPDC104313. The sequence goes on along the minus strand of NZ_JBVJMW010000007.1, from coordinate 347,947 downwards.
CTGAGGGGCCCGCGGGAGGCGCACGGCGAAGATCACCCTACTCGTCGTCGCCGGAAGAGCAAGGCACCCGCCACGGGCACGCCGAAGGGCGACCACCCGGATGGGTGATCGCCCTTCGGTGAGGAGATGTCATCGCCTTACGGCGAGGACGGCCTCGGGAGAGTCAGGAGACTCTCGAAGTCACTTGACCTCGACGGAAGCGCCGGCGGCCTTGAGGGACTCGGCAGCCTTCTCGGCGGCCTCCTTGGCGACCTTCTCGAGGACCGGCTTCGGGGTGCCGTCGACGAGGTCCTTGGCCTCCTTCAGACCCAGCGAGGTCAGCTCACGCACGACCTTGATGACCTGGATCTTCTTCTCGCCGGCACCGGTGAGGATGACGTCGAACTCGTCCTGCTCGGCCTCGGCCTCAGCCGGGGCGCCGCCCGCGGCGGGACCGGCGACGGCGACGGCCGCGGCGGCGGTGACGTCGAACTTCTCCTCGAAGGCCTTGACGAACTCGGAGAGCTCGATGAGGGTCATGCCTTCGAACTGCGCGAGCAGGTCGTCCTGGGACAGCTTCGCCATGATAGGCGTCCTTCCACTATTCGGCAGGTGCCGGATGTATGTGTCGGCGGGCGTACGTGGAGCCCGCTGGACCGCTGAGCGAAATTACTCGGCGGCCTCGGCGGGAGCCGGAGTACCGGCACCGCCCTGCTCTTCCTTCTTGGCGCGAAGAGCTTCCGCGGTGCGGACGAACTTCGACGGCAGGGCCTGGAAGACCTGCGCCGCCTGCGTCTGCTTGCCCTTGAAAGCACCGGCCAGCTTGGAGAGCAGAACCTCGCGGGACTCGAGGTCCGCGAGCTTCTTGAACTCATCGGCGGACAGCGCCTTACCGTCAAGGACACCGCCCTTGATGATGAGGTTGGGGTTGTCCTTGGCGAAGTCACGAAGACCCTTCGCCGACTCCACCGGGTCACCGGTGACGAAGGCAACCGCCGTCGGACCCGAGAACAGGTCGTCCAGCGTGTCGATCCCGGCCTCGTTGGCCGCAATCTTGGTCAGCGTGTTCTTCACCACGGCGTACTGGGCGTTCTCACCGAGCGAACGGCGCAGCTCCTTGAGCTGTGCCACGGTGAGACCCCGGTACTCGGTCAGCACGGCGGCGTTCGAGCTGCGGAACTGGTCCGTCAGCTCGGCTACCGCGGCAGCCTTGTCGGGCCTTGCCATGAGCGTCGGCCTCCTTCCGGGTGATGAGGACCGCTCAGAAGGGGCCGGGAAAGACGAAACGCCCCAGCACAGGTGCCAGGGCGCGGCTCGACCGAACAGAGTCCGGGAGCGTTCCACAGTCACCTGCGCAGGTCGTCCGATCTAGCGGAACCTTCGGTCACCGTCCCTCTTGCGAGGCACAGTGACGACCAGCGGTCTTTGGCTTCTTGGTGAGAGTACGCGACCGGATGGGGGACGAGCAAATCCGTCCCCGTTCGTCCGTCACGGGAGGTGTCAGGAGACGCCGCCCGGGGTAGCGCCCTGCTGCTTCAGCATCTCCTTGAAGTCCACGGTGTCCGAGGCCGCCGGCTTCCGGGAGGAGACCTCGGTGCCGTAGTCGCTGTAGAAGAGCGTCGAGTCGAACGTGCCGGTCTTCATCTCGCCACGCTCGGTCTTCTTCACCAGCAGGTCGTTCTTGTCGACCCAGATGTCGACGGTCTGGGTGGTCACCCCGGCCAGGGCGAGCTGCTCCTTGAAGGCCGCCAGCTGCTTCGCGTCCAGGTTGCTGTTCTTCGCGGTCAGGTCGGCCACGTCGACCGTGCCGGAGTAGTGCGTCGCGGGGACCCCGCGGACGTCCTCCTGACCGACCTTCTTCACGTCGCCGGAGGCCAGGAGCGCCTTCACGCCCTGCTCGGGCGTGCTGTTTCGGACCTGGTCCTGCATGACGTCACCGGAGGCCCCGCCCAACTCGGCGAGGTCCTTGTAGGAGTACCGGATCCAGTGCTTGCCGCCGGCGTTGGCCGCCATGGCGTCGCCCATGTTGGCGTAGTACTCGTCCTTGAAGTAGCGCGCCTGGACCGATCCGTCGCCGCCGGCCTGTTTCAGGGCGTCGCCCATGGTGCCGCCGGTGTACGTGATGGTCAGCGCGCCCGAGAGTCCGTCGGCCCAGCCGATGACCCCGGACTGCTTCATGGACATGGCGCTGCCCACCTCGGTGGTGCCCTCGACCTTCGCCGACCGGGCGCCCCCGGTCTTCCGCTGCACCTGCTTCAGCGCGGCCACGGGGCTCGCCCTGGAGACGGCGCCCGCCTTGTCCTTGCCGGAGCCGCTGGATCCCCCCGAGCCCTCCGAGCCACTGCAGGCCGCTATCGACGTCAGTGCCGCCGCGGCGGCCAGAGCCGTGCCCATGCGTCGTGCCGTGCTCGTCCTCATGTAACGGTCCGCCCCTCGTGTCGTCCGTCGCCCTCCAGAACCACAGTGACACAGGGCACTGACAGCCAGAGGGCCTTACGGGTACGAGGACGGGCCCCGCACCTCGAAAGGTTGCGGGGCCCGTTCACACAGTGCACGCGTACGACGCGGCTACCGGGTGAGCACGAAAGGCTCAGACGGAGGCCGGGTCCTCCTCGACGAGGAGGTTGCGGGTGCGGTTGGAGTCCAGCGGGATGCCGGGGCCCATCGTGGTGGCCAGGGTGGCCTTCTTGATGTAGCGGCCCTTGGCGGCGGACGGCTTCAGACGGAGGATCTCGTCCAGCGCCGCTGCGTAGTTCTCCACCAGCTTGGTCTCGTCGAACGAGGTCTTGCCGATGATGAAGTGCAGGTTCGAGTGCTTGTCGACGCGGAACTCGATCTTGCCGCCCTTGATGTCGTTGACAGCCTTCACGACATCGGGGGTGACGGTGCCGGTCTTCGGGTTCGGCATCAGACCACGCGGACCGAGCACGCGGCCCAGGCGGCCGACCTTGCCCATGAGGTCCGGGGTCGCGACGACGGCGTCGAAGTCCAGACGGCCCTTCGCCACCTCGTCGATGAGCTCGTCGGCGCCGACGATGTCGGCTCCAGCGGCTTCCGCGGCCGCAGCACGGTCACCGGTCGCGAAGACCAGGACCCGGGCGGTCTTGCCGGTGCCGTGCGGGAGGTTCACGGTGCCACGGACCATCTGGTCGGCCTTGCGCGGGTCGACACCCAGGGCAAAGGCGACCTCGACGGTGCTGTCGAACTTCGTGGAGGCGGTGTCCTTGGCGATACGGACGGCCTCGAGCGGGGCGTAGTTGCGCTCCCGGTCGATCTTGGCGTCCGCAGCGCGGAGGTTCTTGCTGCGCTTCACTTCTACTCCTGTGGTTTCAGAGTGTGGAGTCGTGGTGCGGACCAGCGCTTGGTCCTACCACTGGGGGGTACGGGGCTGAATCAGCCTTCGACCGTGATGCCCATGGAACGGGCGGTGCCGGCAATGATCTTCGACGCGGCGTCGAGGTCATTGGCGTTCAGGTCGGGGAGCTTCGTCGTGGCGATCTCGCGGACCTGGGCGGCCGTCAGCTTGGCGACCTTGGTCTTGTGCGGCTCGCCGGAGCCCTTGTCCACACCCGCGGCCTTGAGGATCAGCTTGGCGGCCGGCGGAGTCTTCGTGATGAAGGTGAAGGAGCGGTCGTCGTAGACCGTGATCTCCACCGGCACGACCATGCCACGCTGCGACTCGGTCGCGGCGTTGTAGGCCTTGCAGAACTCCATGATGTTGACACCGTGCTGACCGAGCGCGGGGCCGACCGGCGGGGCCGGGTTCGCCGCACCGGCGTTGATCTGGAGCTTGATAAGCCCCGTGATCTTCTTCTTCTTGGGAGGCATTGCTCTCTCCGGGTCCTAGTGAGAGTGTTTCGCCGCCAATTCCGGTCATCCGGATGGAGGCATACCGCACAACGATAACGGGTATAGCTGCGCGACCAAAAACCCAGCAGGTCAGAGCGGCTGCGAAGCCCCTCTGACCTGCTGGGTAGGCATGTGTCCAGAAACCGGCGGGAAGCGCTAGTTCTTCTGGATCTGGTCGAAGCTGAGCTCGACCGGGGTCTCGCGGCCGAAGATCTCGACGAGGCCCTTGACCTTCTTCGAGTCGGCGTTGATCTCGTTGATCGTGGCCTGAAGGGTGGCGAACGGGCCGTCCGTGACGGTGACCGAGTCGCCGACCTCGAAGTCCAGCACCTGGACCTCGACCTTGCGGGACGGAGCGGGCTTGCCCTCGGCCTCGGCGGCTTCGCGGGCGGCCTTCTCCTCGGCCTCCGGGGCGAGCATCTTGACGATCTCGTCCAGGGTCAGCGGGTACGGGTCGTAGGCGTTGCCCACGAAGCCGGTGACGCCCGGCGTGTTCCGCACGACGCCCCAGGACTCGTTCGTCAGGTCCATGCGCACCAGCACGTAGCCGGGGAGCTTGTTCTGCCGGACGTTCTTGCGCTCGCCGTTCTTGATCTGGACGATTTCCTCCTCAGGCACCTCGGCCTGATAGATGAACTCCTCCACGTTCAGCGAGACGGCGCGCTGCTCCAGGTTGGCCTTCACGCGCTTCTCGTAACCGGCGTACGTGTGGATGACGTACCACTCGCCGGGGAGAGCGCGGAGCTCCTCGCGCAGGGCGGCGACGGGGTCGACGGGGGCGGCCGGCTCGGCCTCTTCCTCGTCGGCGCTCTCGGCGGCCTCTTCCTCAGCGGCCTCGTCCTCGACGGAAGCGGCTGCCTCGTCGGCGGCGTCCTCGTCGGACTCCTCCGCCTCGGCCTTCACGGCGGCCTGCTCGGCGGGCTCGCCCGCGGCGAGGTCGGCGGCCTCGGCCTGGTCCGGGTCCACGGAGTCAGCAGCCTCAACGATGTCGAGCTCGTCCTTGGCGGACTCGAAGGCGCCAGCCTCGGGCTCGACGGCGTCGTTCAGGTTCGGGTCAGACACGATGGCTGCTTCTTCCTGGATACAAAGGGTGGAACGTGCGAAAGGGGCGCCGGGTCGGACGCCTTCCGCGAGATCAGCCGAAGACGTACTTGATGACCCGGGCGAAGCCCATGTCGAGAACGGTAACAAGACCGATCATGACGACGACGAACACGATCACCACGGAGGTGTACGTCGTCAGCTGGCTACGGGTCGGCCAGACAACCTTACGGAGTTCGGCGACGATCTGGCGGTAGAACAGCGCGAGTCGACCCAGAGGGCCCTTCTTGCCGCGCTTGCCGCCCTTCCGAGTCTTCTTGGACTCGGGAGCTTCATCCTCAGCATCAGGCATGTCGATGGAGCCCACGGCGTCCGTCACGCTACTCACCTGATTCCGGGTCGTGGCCGTGCCGCGCCCGGGGGAGCCGCACGGCTGTGCAATGAAGTACGTACATGCGCACACATCCCGGCGAAGGAGTGTGTAGCAGGGCCGGAGGGACTTGAACCCCCAACCGCTGGTTTTGGAGACCAGTGCTCTACCAATTGAGCTACGACCCTTTGTGGTTTCCACCAACCTACCGCATCTTTCCCGGTGACCGGGTGCAGGAACAGTGCGGCTGGTGAAGGCCAACGACAGGTGAGTGTACGTGTTCAGGGCCACCGCGTCGAACAGACAAGTACCGACCGGCCCTGTCCGCATGCTGTCCGGGTCCTGTCCGGTCCCTGAAACCGCTGTGCCGACGGCTTTCGCGGTCTGGGAGCATGGGGCCATGAGCGCTGCAACTTCACCGTCCGAGCGCCGGGTTTCGGCCCGCATCGGTGCGATCTCCGAGTCCGCGACCCTCGCCGTCGACGCCAAGGCCAAGGCCCTCAAGGCCGCCGGGCGTCCGGTGATCGGCTTCGGGGCCGGCGAGCCCGACTTCCCGACGCCCGACTACATCGTCGACGCCGCGGTCGAGGCCTGCCGCAACCCGAAGTACCACCGCTACACCCCCGCAGGCGGGCTCCCCGAGCTCAAGGCCGCCATCGCGGAGAAGACCCTGCGCGACTCCGGCTACGAGGTCGACGCCAGCCAGATCCTGGTGACCAACGGTGGCAAGCAAGCCATCTATCAGGCCTTCGCCGCGATCCTCGATCCGGGCGACGAGGTCATCGTCCCAGCCCCGTACTGGACCACCTACCCCGAGTCGATCCGGCTCGCCGGCGGTGTCCCGGTCGAGGTCGTGGCCGACGAGACCACGGGCTACCGGGTCTCCGTCGAGCAGTTGGAGGCCGCGCGCACCGAGAAGACCAAGGTCGTCCTGTTCGTCTCGCCGTCCAACCCGACCGGCGCCGTCTACAGCGAGGCCGACGCCGAGGCCATCGGCCGCTGGGCCGTCGAGCACGGCCTGTGGGTGCTCACCGACGAGATCTACGAGCACCTCGTCTACGGCGACGCCACCTTCACCTCGCTCCCGGCGATCGTCCCCGAACTGCGCGACAAGTGCATCGTCGTCAACGGCGTCGCCAAGACGTACGCGATGACCGGCTGGCGGGTGGGCTGGTTCATCGGCCCCAGGGACGTCGTCAAGGCCGCGACCAACCTCCAGTCGCACGCCACCTCCAACGTCTCCAACGTCGCCCAGGTCGCCGCGCTCGCGGCCGTCTCCGGCCCGCTGGACGCCGTTGCCGAGATGCGCACCGCCTTCGACCGCCGCCGGGGGATCGTCGTACGGATGCTCAACGAGATCGACGGGGTGTTCTGCCCCGAGCCCGAGGGCGCGTTCTACGCCTACCCGGCGGTGAAGGACCTGCTCGGCAAGGAGATCCGCGGCAAGCGTCCGGCCACCACCGTCGAGCTGGCCGCGCTCATCCTGGACGAGGCCGAGGTCGCCGTCGTCCCGGGCGAGGCCTTCGGCACCCCGGGCTACCTGCGCCTGTCCTACGCCCTGGGCGACGACGACCTGATCGAGGGCGTCTCGCGGATCCAGAAGCTGCTGGGCGAGGCCAAGGCCTGACCGGTCGCACAACCGCTCGTACGAAAGGCGCCCCCGGCCGCTGGGATCCTCCATCGGCCGGGGGCGCCTTTCGTGTCGGCCGGGGGCGCTTTTTGTTCGAGCGGCACCCCTGAACGGGAAAGCGACTACCGCTCCGGCCCGCCCGTGCGGCAGGATCTTCCAATGGAGCGTGATGTACGTCTGTTGCCCAAGGCCCACCTGCACCTGCACTTCACCGGGTCGATGCGGCCCACCACCCTGATCGAACTCGCCGACAAGTACGGGGTCCGCCTCCCCGACGCCCTGACCGGCGGAGAGCCACCGAAACTGCGGGCGACCGACGAGCGCGGCTGGTTCCGATTCCAGCGCCTCTACGACATCGCCCGGTCGTGTCTGCGGTCGCCGGAGGACATTCACCGCCTGGTGCGCGAGAGCGCCCAGGAGGACGTCGCGGACGGCTCCGGCTGGCTCGAGATCCAGGTCGACCCCACCTCGTACGCCCCGCTGCTCGGCGGGCTGATCCCGGCCATCGAGATCATCCTCGACGCCGTGGACAGCGCCGCCAGGGACACCCGTCTGGGCATGCGCGTGGTGATCGCCGCCAACCGGATGAAGCACCCGCTGGACGCCCGCACCCTGGCCCGGCTCGCCGTGCGCTACGCGGACCGGGGCGTCGTCGGCTTCGGGCTCTCCAACGACGAGCGGCGCGGTATGGCCCGCGACTTCGACCGTGCTTTCGCGATCGCCCGCGAGGGCGGCCTGCTGGCGGCTCCGCACGGCGGGGAGCTCGCCGGGCCCTCCAGTGTGCGCGACTGCCTGGACGACCTGGAAGCCTCGCGCATCGGCCACGGCGTCAGGGCCGCGGAGGACCCCCGGCTGCTGCGCAAGCTCGCCGAGCGCGGGGTCACCTGCGAGGTCTGCCCATCGTCGAACGTGGCGCTCGGCGTCTACGAGAAGCCCGCCGATGTCCCCCTGCGCACTCTGTTCGACGCGGGCGTGCCGATGGCGCTGGGGGCGGACGATCCGCTGCTGTTCGGTTCCCGGCTGGCCGCCCAGTACGAACTGGTGCGCCGCCACCACGGCTTCACCGACGAGGAGCTGGCCGAGCTGGCCCGCCAGTCGGTGCGCGGATCTGCGGCCCCCGTGGACGTACGGGAGAAGCTGCTCTCCGGGATCGACGACTGGCTGGCTAGCTGATCCCGGACGCCCCCGGGCCGATCCCGCCCAGCAGTGTGCGGGCCAGGGAGACGGCGAATTCGTCCAGGGGCTGCGGCGGAGTACCGCCGGGGAGCGCGGCGTAGGCGAAGGCCCTTTGGGCGCACGCGCCCAGCAGCAGGGAGGCGGCGGCGTAGGTGTCCGCTTCGGCCCGGACCCGGCCCGCGCCCTGCTCGGCGCGCAGATAGGCGTCGAGCTGCTGGATCGGCAGGTGGGGACCGGCTCCCAGCCCCTCCATGCCCTGTTCGTGGCGGCGTTTGAGCCGGGGTTCGGCGTACAGGGACGCGGCCATGGGGAAGGTCTGCTCGTAGAACAGGGCGGCCACGCGGGCGATGTCGGTGAGGTTGCCCTCGACGCTGCCCTCGCCTGCGCGCAGGTCCCCGAGGAGGTTCCCGAGCCGGGGCAGCCGCTCCGCGAGAACGGTGACGAACAGTTCCTCCTTGCCGGAGAAGTACTTGTAGAGCGCGGCCTCCGAGCAGCCGGCCGCCCTGGCGATCTCCTTGGTGGTGGTCCTGGCGAGGCCGATGGAGAGCATCAGTTCGTGCGCCGCGTCGACGATCCGGACGCGGGCGGGCTTCTGGTCCATGCGTGCTCCAACAGGCCGTGACCCGGAGATCTTGACGTCCGGATGGGGAGTCACCCACCCTAGAGGTTAGTGAACACTCACCCACCAGGGAGCGCTATGAGAATCACCGTGTTCGGGGCGACCGGCGGCGTCGGCCGGGAGGCCGTGGGGCAGGCACTCGCGGCGGGCCACGAGGTGACGGTCGTGGTCCGCGACCCGGACCGGCTCCCGGAGCCGCTGGATCGCGCGGCGCTGCACGCCGCCGTCCGGCTGGACGATCCGGCGGCGGTGCGGGCGGCGGTGGCGGGGCGGGACGCGGTCCTCTCGGGGCTGGGCTCACGCGGCCGGAAGGCGAACGGCATCACCGAACGGCTGACCGGGCAGATCCTGACGGCGATGGAGGCCGAGGGCTCCCGGCGGCTGCTGGTGGTGAGCGCGGTGCCCGTGGGGCCGGAACCGGAGGACGACCCCTTGGTGGACCGGCTGATGCGCAAGGCGGTCGGGGCGGTCCTGGCGGAGCTGTACGCCGATCTCGCCCGGATGGAGGCGGCGTTGGCCCGCAGTGCGACGGACTGGACCGCGGTACGACCGCCGAAGCTGACGGACGGGCCGCGTACGGGCGTCTACCGGCACGTCGTGGGCGGCACGCCGCGCAGCAGCCGGTCCATCTCCCGGGCCGATGTGGCACACGCGATGCTCGCGTTGATCGAGGACCCGGCGGCCGTGCGGCAGGGCGTGGGCATCGCGTACTGACCGCGCACCGACCACGTATGTCTTCCCGCAGCCCTACGTCTTCCTACAGGCCGACGCCTCTTACAGGCTGACGCCGACCGTCACCGGCTCGTTGACCAGGGTGACGCCGAAAGCCGCGTGCACCCCGGCGACGACCTCGCGGGCCAGGGCGAGCAGGTCCTCGGTGGTGGCCGCGCCCCGGTTGGTGAGGGCGAGGGTGTGCTTGGTGGAGATGCGGGCGGGACCGCTGCCGTAGCCCTTGGTGAATCCGGCCCGGTCGATCAGCCAGGCCGCCGAGGTCTTGGTGCGGCCGTCCTCGGCGGGGAAGGCCGGGGGCGTCACGTCCGGGCCGAGGTGCTCGCCGACCCGGGTGAGGAAGTCCTGGAACGCCGCCGGTTCGAGGATCGGGTTGGTGAAGAAGGACCCCGCCGACCAGGTGTCGTGGTCCTCCGGGTCCAGCACCATGCCCTTGCCGGCGCGCAGCCGCAGCACGGTCTCGCGGGCGGCCGTCAGCGGGACGCGGTCGCCCTGCTCGACGCCCATGGATCTGGCCGTTTCGGGGTACTTCAGGGGCGCGGAAAGCCCGGCGGCCTCTTCCAGCTCGAATCGGACACGCAGCACCACGAAGCGGTCGGGTTCGGCCTTGAAGCGGCTGTGACGGTAGGAGAACGCGCACTCCGCGTTCGGAATCGTCACCGTCTCCTCGGTGCGCCGGTCGTAGGCGATGACCTCCGTGATGGTGGTGGACACCTCCTGTCCGTACGCACCGACGTTCTGGATGGGTGTCGCGCCCGCGGATCCAGGGATGCCGGCCAGGCACTCGATGCCCGCGAGTCCCGCCTCGACGGTGCGGGCAACGGCGTCGGTCCACACCTCGCCGGCCGCCAGCTCCAGGGACGTCCCCGAGAGCGTGAAGCCCTTCGTGGCGATCCGCAGGGCGGTCCCGTCGAAGCCCTTGTCCCCGATGACCAGGTTGGATCCGCCGCCGATCACCAGCAGCGGGGTGCCGCTCGCGTCGGCCTCGCGCACGGCGGCGATCACCTCGGCGTCGCTCGTGGCGGTCAGCAGCCGGGCGGCGGGGCCGCCGAGCCGGAAGGTGGTCAGGGGGGCGAGGGGGGCGTCGTGGAGTTCCTGCACGGGGACAAGAGTACGGTCCGCGCCCCCGCCGCTCGTGCGGGGCCACGGACCGTACGCCGGGGCCGGGCCCCGTCCGGCGGACCCGTTCAGGATCCGTCGGGCACACCGGAGACGGGCCCAGGCGGCCACCGGCCCCGATCCGGACGGCGGGCGCCGTCCTGTCCGCGAACAGCCGCGGTGAACCGTGACCGGGCGGCCCCCGACGGCGGCGGGGTACGTCTCAGGCGAGCCGGACCACGGCCCGGGACATCCCCAGCACCTTCTTGCCGTCGCACAGAGCGACCAGATCCACCCGGACCAGGTTGTCGTCCAGCTTCGCCGCGACCTTGCCGCTGACCTCGATCAGCGCGCCCTTGTCGTCGTTGGGGACGACGACCGGCTTCGTGAAACGCACCCCGTAGTCGACGACCGCGCCCGGGTCGCCGACCCAGTCCGTGACCACCCGGATCGCCTCGGCCATCGTGAACATGCCGTGCGCGATCACATCCGGCAGCCCGACCTCGCGCGCGAACTTCTCGTTCCAGTGGATGGGGTTGAAGTCACCCGAGGCGCCCGCGTACTGCACGAGTACGGCTCGCGTCACCGGGAACGTCCGCCCCGGCAGTTCCGTACCGACCTCGACCGACCCGTAAGAGACCTTCGCCGTCATCACGCCTCCTCGGCGGCGCGCGCCACCAGCTTCGTGAGCGCCGTGACCACCAGCTCACCGGCCTCGTCGTGCACATCCCCGCGAATGTCGAGAACGTCGTTGCCCGCCAGGGACTTGATGCTCTCGATCGTCGAGGTGACCGTCAGCCGGTCCCCCGCCCGCACCGGACGCACGTAACTGAACTTCTGGTCCCCGTGGACCACCCGGCTGTAGTCCAGGCCCAGCTGCGGGTCCTGCACCACCTCTCCGGCGGCCCGGTAGGTGATCGAGAAGACGAACGTGGGCGGCGCGATCACATCGGCGTGGCCGAGTGCACGGGCGGCCTCCGCGTCGACGTACGCCGGATGGGTGTCGCCCACCGCCTCGGCGAACTCGCGGATCTTCTCCCGGCCGACCTCGTACGCCGGAGTGGGCGGATAGGTCCGCCCCACGAAGGACTGGTCGAGCGCCATGAGCTCGCTACCTCCTGATGAAAGACGAATAAGGGCACGCCCCCGTGCGGGAACGACCCCATACAACGACACGAGGCCGCCCCCAGGAGGGGACGGCCTCGTGTACGAGCCTGATTCAGCGCGTTTCGCGGTGCGCGGTGTGCGAGTTGCAGCGCGGGCAGTGCTTCTTCATCTCAAGACGGTCCGGGTTGTTACGCCGGTTCTTCTTGGTGATGTAGTTCCGCTCCTTGCACTCCACGCAGGCCAGCGTGATCTTCGGGCGGACGTCGGTGGCAGCCACGTGAGTGCTCCTTGGACGGACGGTGGACGGATGAACGCATAAAAGGGTAGCCGATCGAAGGACCGACCCAACAATCGGCTACCGTTAGTAGCGGTGACCGGACTTGAACCGGTGACACAGCGATTATGAGCCGCTTGCTCTACCGACTGAGCTACACCGCTTTGATGACGAGTCCCCCCGCCGAAGCAGGGTTTCCCGATCACCAGAGCCCCAATGCGGAATCGAACCGCAGACCTTCTCCTTACCATGGAGACGCTCTACCGACTGAGCTATTGGGGCGAGCGATGAAGACATTACACGGTCCCCCGCCGGTTGCCCAAATCCGTTTGTGCCGCACCCTCCGGCCCTCCGTCCGGGGCCTCCCACACCCCCTGATCAGGCCTTGATCCAGGCCTCCTCCGCCTCCGGAACAGGCCCGGCCGACGGCTGACACAGGCGCACCGGTACGACTATTCCGCTCCTCCCGGACGCCGCCCCCGCACGCCCCTAGGGTGTGGCCACTCCGTGTGATCTTGCACCCCTCCCAGGAGCGCGATGCCTGACAGCCAGCCACGGCGGCCCGACGACAACGCGCCCGACAGCGCCGACGCAGCCACCACCGCCGACAACCCCGCCCTCGTCCTCGGCGGCGCCCGCCTCGCCGACGGCCGAGCCGTCGACGTACGTCTGAGCGGCAGCCGGATCGAGGCCGTCGGCACCGCGGGCAGTCTCACCACCCGCGGCCCCCGCATCGACCTCCGCGGCTATCTCCTGCTCCCCGCCCCGGCCGAACCCCACGCCCACAGTGACACCGCCCTCACCGCGGACAGCGCGGGCCCCGACAGTCCCGGACCCGCCTCCCACCGCGCCGAGGACATCCAGCGCCGCGCCACCGAGGCCGCCCTCCTCCAGCTCGGCCACGGCGCCACCGCCCTGCGCACCCACGTCCGCGTCGGCGACGTCCAGGGCCTCGCCCCGCTCGAAGCCGTCCTGAAAACCCGGCGCGCCCTGCGCGGCCTCGCCGACGTCATGCCCGTCGCGGTCCCCCGGCTCCTCACCGGCATCGCCGGAGCGGACAGCCTCGCGATGCTCCGGGACGCGGTCAAGATGGGCGCGGCCGTCGTCGGCGGCTGCCCCGACCTCGACCCCGACCCCACGGGCTACACCGAGGCCGTCCTGGAGATCGCGGCCGAGCACGGCTGCCCCGTGGACCTGCACACCGACGGCGACGACCCCGCCCGCCTGGCCCGGCTCGCCACGATGGCCGCCGGCCTGCGCCCCGGCGTCACGCTCGGTCCCTGCGGCGGCCTGGCCCACCTGCCCCTGGACACCGCGGCCCGTGCCGCCGACCGGCTCGCCGCCGCCGGGATCACCGTGGTCTGCCTGCCCCAGGGGGGCTGCGCCGGTGCGGAGCGCCGTACGACCGCCCCCGTACGCCTGCTGCGCTCCGCCGGCGTACGCGTCGCGGCGGGCAGCGGTGCGTTGCGGGACACGGCCAACCCGGTCGGTCGTGGCGATCCGCTCGAAGCCGCCTACCTCCTCGCCTCGCAGGCGGGGTTACGTGCCGAACAGGCGTACGCGCTGGTCTCCACGGCCGCCCGAGCGGCCCTCGGCCTTCCCGACGTGCGCGTCGAGGCGGGCTTCCCCGCCGAACTCCTCGCCGTACGCGGCGAACGGCTCTCCGCAGTGCTCTCCCTCGCCTACAGCCGCATCGTCGTGCACGGCGGCCGGATCGTCGCCCGCACCAGCGCCGTACGCGAGTACTGTGACTCCGATGCCGACGCCGCCGCGGGCCTCGGCGGACTCCCGCGCCAGGGGCGGCCCGACTCCGGCTCCGGGCCGAGGAACTGAGCGCGACCGGGCCCCCGGGCGTACGGTCGGTGGTATGCGCATTGTCATCGCAGGTGGACACGGACAGATCGCACTGCGGCTGGAGCGGCTGCTCGCCGCACGCGGGGATGAAGCCGTAGGGATCATCCGCAACCCCCAACAGAGTCAGGACCTGACCGAAGCCGGCGCCCAACCCGCCGTGCTGGACCTCGAATCGGCCACTGTGGAGCAGGCCGCGGAGGTGCTGCGGGGCGCGGACGCGGCCGTCTTCGCCGCGGGCGCGGGGCCGAACAGCGGAGTCGCCCGCAAGGACACCGTCGACCGCGACGCGGCCGTGCTGTTCGCCGACGCGGCCGAGGCCGCGGGCGTCCGCCGCTACCTCGTCGTCTCCTCGATGGGCGCAGACCCGGGCCACCCCGGCGACGAGGTCTTCGACGTGTATCTGCGAGCCAAGGGCGCCGCCGACGCCGACGTACGCTCCCGCACCACGCTGGACTGGACGATCCTGCGCCCCGGCATGCTGACCAACGACGCGGGCACCGGGCAGGTCGTCCTGGCCGCCTCGACGGGCCGCGGCCCGATCCCCCGCGACGACGTGGCGGCCACACTGCTGGAGCTGTTGGACACCCCCGCGACGGCGGGCCTCACCCTCGAGGCGATCTCCGGGAACGTGCCGGTGGCGGTGGCCGTGAAGGACGTCGCGGGCAACTGATCCGCAGTGGCCCCCTCGCCCGCGTGCCCGGACAACGAGGAAGCCCCCGACCGGAAGAACCGGTCGGGGGCTTCGTTCGCGTGGCGGCGCCAGGGTTCGAACCTGGGTAGGCTGAGCCGGCAGATTTACAGTCTGCTCCCTTTGGCCACTCGGGCACACCGCCTCGAACGACGCGTTGGATCTCGTGATGATCTCCTTGGCGACGACATGAACAATACCTGATGGTCCGGGGTGCTCCGCCACCTGATTGGTCAGCGGCCGGAGGGGGCGGCGGTGGCTAGGCTTGCGCTGTATCCCCAGCATTCGACGCAAGGAGCCACACGTCATGGCCGACTCCAGTTTCGACATCGTCTCGAAGGTCGAGCGGCAGGAGGTCGACAACGCCCTCAACCAGGCCGCCAAGGAGATCTCCCAGCGTTACGACTTCAAGGGCACGGGCGCCTCGATCTCGTGGTCGGGCGAGAAGATTCTGATGGAGGCGAACGGCGAGGAGCGCGTCAAGGCCATCCTCGACATCTTCCAGTCCAAGCTGATCAAGCGCGGCATCTCGCTGAAGTCGCTGGACGCCGGTGAGCCGCAGCTCTCCGGCAAGGAGTACAAGATCTTCGCCACGATCGAGGAAGGTATCTCCCAGGACAACGCCAAGAAGGTGGCGAAGATCATCCGGGACGAGGGCCCGAAGGGCGTCAAGGCGCAGGTCCAGGGTGACGAGCTGCGGGTCAGCTCGAAGAGCCGGGACGATCTGCAGGCCGTACAGGCGCTGCTGAAGGGGCAGGACTTCGACTTCGCGGTGCAGTTCGCGAACTACCGGTGATCAACCGCTCCGATCCGTACGGGCGTTGCCGGATCGCTTGAGCCGAGCTGAGGCGAGCCCGGGCTGGACTGGGCTGGACTGGGCTGGACTGGGCTGAGTACGACGGGGGCACGCCGCCGAGGCCGACCTCGACGGTGTGCCTCTTCGTGTGCCGGACCCCGGGACGAGGGTGCGATGTCCGTATACCGCCGGTGGGGTGCGGCGGGCGGGCGCAGACTGGCCGTACCGACCGGGGAAGTGAGAAGGCATGACGACGACGGTGTACGCGCGGGTGGAGAGCCCGCTGGGCGAGTTGCTGCTGGTCGGCGAGGTAGTGGCGGACGGGCCGGACGTGGCCGGGGTGGCCGGTGTCCGGCTGCGCTCGCTGTCGGTGCCCGGCCAGAAGGGCGGCGTGGTCGTCCAGGACGACTGGCGGCACGCCCCCGAGGCGTTCGCGGAGGTCTCCCGGCAGTTGGAGGCGTACTTCGCGGGGCGCTCGACACGGTTCGACGTGCCGCTGGCGGAGGGTGCGGGCACGGAGTTCCAGCGGCGGGTCTGGGCGGTGCTGGAGTCGATCCCCTACGGAAGCACGGTGTCGTACGGGGAGGTCGCGGCGCGGGTCGGGGCCTCGGGTGCGGGGGTGCGGGCGGTGGGCACGGCGATCGGGCGCAATCCGTTGCTGGTCGTGCGGCCGTGCCACCGGGTGATCGGGGCGGACGAGGCGCTGCGGGGGTACGCGGGTGGGCTGGAGCGGAAGAAGCTGCTGCTGGGGATCGAGGGCGGGGCGGGCTGAGCCGTGGTGCCAGGGCTGCCGCCGTCCTCGGACGGCCTGTTCCGGCGGCCGCGGAGGGTGGTCGCGCCGGGGGCCGTCCATGTGCCGGAGTGGCTGACGGTGGAGCGGCGGGCGGAGTTGGTGGCGGCGTGTCGTCAGTGGGCGCGGGGGCCGGTCCCGTTGCGGCACACGGTGCTGCCGGGCGGTGGGGTGATGTCGGTGCGGACGGTGTGCCTGGGGTGGCACTGGCGGCCGTACCGATACGTGCGTAGGGCTGACGACGTGAATGGCGCCCGAGTGGCCGCGTTCCCGGACTGGCTGGGCGATCTGGGGCGGGCGGCGGTGGCCGAGGCCTACGGGGACGAGCGTGCGGCGGAGGCGTTCGCTCCGGATACCGCGCTGATCAACTTCTATGACGAAACCGCGCGCATGGGCATGCATCAGGACAAGGAGGAGTGGTCGAGTGCTCCTGTGGTGTCGTTGAGCATCGGGGCGAGGTGCGTGTTCCGCTTCGGGAACTCGGAGGGACGCGGGCAGCCCTACACGGATGTGGAGTTGGCGTCCGGGGATCTGTTCGTCTTCGGCGGGCCGTCGCGTTTCGCGTTCCACGGGGTGCCGAAGGTGTACGCGGGACCGGCCGACCCGGCCGCGGGGCTGCGGGCCGGCCGGTTGAACCTGACGTTGCGGGAGACCGGGATGACGTCACGGGACGTGCGGTAGGAAGCGGTGTGCGCCGGCCGCTCGCCGGTCCGGTGTCCGCCCTCGGGTCAGCGGCGTTCGCGGGAGTTGCCGAACAGCAGCCGGTAGGCGATGAGCAGCACCAGCGAACCGGCGATGGCGGCGATCCAGGTCGCGGTGTCGTAGAAGCCGTTGCTGATGGGGCGGTCGAGGAACCTGCTGGAGAGCCAGCCTCCGACGAAGGCCCCGGCGATGCCGATGAGGGTGGTGCCGATGATGCCGCCCGGGTCGCGTCCCGGGAGGAGGATTTTCGCTATGACTCCGGCGAGCAGCCCGAGAATGATCCAACTGATGATGCCCATGTCGCTTCACCTACCCCTTGCTTCGTCTTGGAACCCAAGACGTCGCGGGCATGCGTTCGGTTGCCCGGGGCGCGTCCGTCGAGGTCTGAGCGGACGCCGGCGGACATACCCCGCTCCGGTGGGCGGCAGGGCGGGCTACCGGGCTGCGAAGGGCTGATCCGTGCGGACGATCTCCTTGCCGAAGGGCATGAGGGAGACGGGGATCAGCTTGAAGTTGGCGATGCCCAGGGGGATGCCGATGATCGTGATGCACAGGGCGATGCCGGTGGTGATGTGGCCGAGGGCGAGCCACCATCCGGCGAGGACCAGCCAGAGGACGTTCCCCACGCAGGAGGGCGAGCCCGCGTCCCGGCGGTCGACGACGGTGTAGCCGAACGGCCAGAGGGCGTAGACGCCGATCCTGAAGGCGGCGAGCCCGAAGGGGATGCCGATGATGGTGATGCAGAGCAGGAGGCCCGCGACCAGGTAGCCGAGGAACATCCAGAATCCGCAGAGGATCAGCCAGATGACGTTCAGGATGGTTTTCACGGGCGATGACCTGCCATCTGTTCTAGTCGGGCGATCCGCTCCGCCATCGGCGGGTGGGTCGAGAACATCCTCGCCGCCCCCCGGCCGGGGCGGAACGGGTTCGCGATCATCATGTGGCTCGCGGTCTCGATCCTGGGCTCGGGCGGCAGCGGGAGCTGTTTCGTTCCGGCGTCGAGCTTGCGCAGGGCGCTGGCGAGGGCCAGCGGGTCGCCGGTGAGCTGGGCCCCGGACGCGTCGGCCTCGTACTCCCGGGAGCGGCTGACGGCGAGCCGGATGACGGAGGCGGCGAGCGGTCCCAGGATCATGATCAGGAGCATCCCGAGGAGGCCGGGTCCCTCGTCGTCGTTGGAGCGGCCCACCGGGATGAGCCAGGCGAAGTTGACCAGGAACATCACGACGGAGGCGAGGGCTCCGGCGACGGACGCGATGAGGATGTCCCGGTTGTAGACATGGCTCAGCTCGTGGCCGAGGACGCCGCGCAGCTCGCGTTCGTCGAGGATCTGGAGGATGCCCTCGGTGCAGCAGACGGCGGCGTTGCGCGGGTTGCGGCCGGTGGCGAACGCGTTGGGCGCCTGCGTCGGGGAGATGTAGAGGCGCGGCATGGGCTGGCGGGCCGCCGTGGAGAGCTCGCGGACGATGCGGTAGAGCTGCGGCGCCTCGAACTCGCTGACGGGGCGGGCGCGCATGGCCCGCAGGGCGAGCTTGTCGCTGTTCCAGTATGCGTAGGCATTGGTGCCGACGGCTACCAGGAGCGCGACGACGAGGCCCGTACGTCCGAAGAAACTGCCGATGATGATGATGAGTGCGGACAGTCCCCCGAGGAGTACGGCGGTCTTCAGCCCGTTGTGCCGGCGGTGCACGGTACGCCCTCCAAGTGGTGCAGCAGGGGAACCCTTTGCATGGTGGTGCTCCACTCCCCAGTGGAGCCTCCTGTACTGGTCAACGCCAGGCGAGAGGAGCTAGTTCCCTTGTGCGTGCGGCCGGAGGGCGGGGGCTGTGCCGTGTGTTCGCGCCGGTCGGGCGCCCCGCCCCGTACGGAGTGGCGCTGGGCCGTACGGGTGGCGGGGCGCCTCGTGGTGCGACGGTCCTACAAGTAGTCGTCCACTTGTCGTGCGGCGCGGTGCGGTCGGTGCCGCTGTGTCTGTCAGTGCCGTTGTGCGGTCAGTGCTGCTGTTCGGGGAGCTTGGCGAGGGAGAGTGCCTCGGGGTCGGGCTCGACCTCGCTGGTGCAGTGGCCGCAGCGCGAGGCGACGGCGGGGATCTCGCTGAAGCAGCGCGGGCAGTCGCGGAGGGCGGCCTTGATGTCGACGGCCTCCGCCTCTTCCTCCTTCGCGAAGCGGTTCTGCACCTTGGCCATGGGGACCACGACGCAGAAGTACAGCACCGCGGCGGTGATCAGGAAGGCGATCGCGGCGCTGATGAAGAGGCCGTAGGGGAACTTCACACCGTCGACCTCGTAGAAGGCCTTGCTGAAGTCTCCGGTGCCGCGGGTGGCGAGACCGATCAGCGGCGTGATGAAGGCATTGCTGAAGCCCGTGACGACGGCGGTGAAGGCGGCCCCGACCGCGAGACCGATCGCCATCGAGATGACGTTCCCGCGCAGGATGAAGTCCTTGAACCCGTTCAGCACTGCTCTCTCTCCTCTTGTTCCGACACGTCCACGCCGATTACGTGACGTATGCAGCCAAGACCATGCCCTGTGGCGGGGGCCGCGGGCAAACCGATCTTGCGGAGCCGGGACGCCTCAGAAAAGGCTGACGGAGGCGAAGCGCAGGACGGCCTGCGGGACCCCGGAGAGCAGGATTCCGGCGGTGGCGGTGAGCACGATCGCCGTGGTGAGCGGGGCGGGGGTCCGGAATCGGCGCGCTGCGACGGAGGCCGTGGATCCGGTGGGGGCACCGGTGGTTTCCTGGGTGCCCTCGGGCGCACGGAAGAGGATCGCGGTCCACTGAAGGTAGTAGAAGAGGGCGATCACCACGTTGACGGCCATGACGACGGCGAGCCAGCCGAGGCCCGCGTCTACGGCCGCGGAGAAGACCGTGACCTTCGCGAAGAGCCCGATGATGCCGGGCGGCAGTCCGGCCAGGCAGAGCAGGAAGAACCCGAGGGCCAGGGCCGCGAGCGGACGGGTGGCGTACAGGCCCCGGTAGTCGGAGAGCCGGTTGCCCGGGTGCGTACGGGCGACGACGGCGGCGACCGCGAACGCGCCCAGGTTCACGACGGCGTACATGAGGGCGTACGCCACGGTGGAGCCGATCTGGTCGTCGCTGGAGTACGCGGCGGCGGCGATCGGGACCAGGAGGTAGCCGGCCTGGGCGACGGAGGACCAGGCGAGGAGGCGGACGGCGCTGCGGGAGCGGGCGGCGTTCTGGCGGAGGGCCGCGACGTTGCCGATGGTCATCGTGAGAGCGGCGAGGACGGCGAGGGCGGGCCCCCAGACGTCGGCGTAGGAGGGGAACGCGATGACGGTCACCAGAATGAGGCCCGAGAACCCGACGGCCTTCCCCACGACGGAGAGATAGGCGGCGATCGGGAGGGGCGCGCCGACATAGGTGTCGGGGACCCAGAAGTGGAAGGGCGCGGCGGCGGTCTTGAAGGCGAAGCCGACGAGCGTGAGGACGACACCGGTCTTGGTGAGGGTGTCGAGCACCGGGGGCACGTCGTCGATGCGGGCGGCGATCTCGGTGAGGTGCAGAGTGCCGGTGGTCGCGTACACGAAGCTGACGCCGAGCAGCATGACGGCGGTGGCGACGACGGAGGAGAGGAAGAACTTCCAGGCGGCCTCGGAGGAGCGCCGGTCGCCGCGCACGATGCCGACGAGGGCGAACGCGGGCAACGAGGCGACTTCGAGGGCGACGACAAGCGTGGCGAGGTCGCGGGAGGCGGGCAGCAGGCTGGCCCCGGCGGCGGAGGCCAGGAGCAGGAACCAGTACTCCCCCGCCGGCAGTTTCCGGGTGTCGTCGAGCGAGAGCAGGACGGTGAGGAACGCGCCGCCGAGGACGAGGGCCTGGATGACGAGGGTGAAGTGGTCGGCGGTGTAGCTGCAGGCCTGGGTGCCGGTGGTGACGCAGAAGGTGGCCCGGTCCCCGGCGCGCAGGGGGATCAGCAGCGCCAAGGCGGCGGCCAGCGCGGTGAGGGCGCCGTAGCCGAGGAGCCGCTTGCGGTGCGCGGGCAGGAACAGGTCGGCGACGAGGACGATCAGGGCGGCCAGAGCGGTGAGGGTGGGGGGCGCGATGGCGAGCCAGTCGATGGTCTGGACGAGGCTGGGGGCGTCGGCCGCGACGAGGCTTCCGGCGGCGTCGCCGGTCCCGGGGGGCGGGCCGGGGGCGGTGGCGTGCGCGACGAGGCCACCGGCGGTGGTGCTGAGGTCCGTGGTCACGACCTGCCTCCTGCGAGGAGCTGCTGCACGGCCGGGTCGGTGAGGCCGAGGAGGACGGCGGGCCAGAGACCGGCGAGGACGGTGAGCGCGGCGAGCGGGGTCCAGGCGACGGCTTCGTACGTCTGGATGTCGGCGAGCTGCGGAGGGGTGGCGGGCCGGGCTCCGGCGGCTCCGGACGGTCGGGGGTCATCCGCCGTTCGCGGGGCGTCCGGGGCCTGCGCGGCGTGCCGGTCGGGCGACAGCCGGGAGAGGGGCGGGTGCTCGCCCATGCAGACGCGGCGGACGACGAGGAGCATGTACGCGGCGGTGAGCAGAGTGCCGAACGCCCCGATGGCCATGAAGGTGCGGAAGGCGGGGCGGCTGAGACCTTCGGCGGGGCTGTACGCGCCGAACAGCGTGAGCATCTCGCCCCAGAATCCGGCCAGCCCGGGGAGGCCGAGCGAGGCGACGGCGGCGAAGGCGAGCAGTGCGCCGAGGCGGGGGGCGCGACCGTAGAGGGCGGCCCCGGTCGCTCCGGCGAGGGTGTCGAGGTCGGCGGTTCCGTAACGGTCCTTGATCGCGCCGACCAGGAAGAACAGCAGGCCGGTGATGAGGCCGTGGGCGATGTTGGCGAAGAGCGCGCCGTTGACTCCGGTGGGGGTCATGGTCGCGATGCCGAGCAGGACGAAGCCCATGTGCCCGACGGACGAGTAGGCGATGAGCCGCTTGAGGTCGCCCTTGGCGCCGGTACGGGCCAGGGCCAGGCAGGCGAGGGAGCCGTAGACGATGCCGACGACGGCGAACGCCGCGAGGTAGGGCGCGAAGGTCCGCATGCCGTCGGGGGCGATGGGGAGCAGGATCCGGATGAATCCGTACGTTCCCATCTTCAGCAGGACGCCCGCGAGGAGCACCGATCCGACGGTGGGGGCGGCGGTGTGGGCGTCGGGGAGCCAGCTGTGCAGGGGCCACATCGGGGTCTTCACGGCGAGGCCGAGACCGATCGCGAGTACGGCGATGACCTGCACGGATGTGGTGAGGCCCCGGCCGTTGTCAGTGGCGAGTGCCACCATGTCGAAGGTGCCGCTCTTCAACCCGATGAGGAGGATGCCCAACAGCATGACGACCGAGCCGAGCAGGGTGTAGAGGATGAATTTCCAGGCGGCTGCCTGCCGCCTGCCGTCGCCCCAGCGGGCGATGAGGAAGTACATCGGGATGAGGACCATCTCGAAGGCGAGGAAGAAGAGCAGCAGGTCGAGGACGGCGAAGGCGGCGAGGGTGCCGGACTCCAGGACGAGGACGAGGGCGACGAAGGCCTTCGGTGAGGGGCCCGCGGGCAGCTTGAAGTAGCTGTACAGCGCGCAGAGGAAGGTCAGCAGCGCGGTCAGGACCAGGAGGGGGAGCGAGATGCCGTCGATGCCGAGGTGGATACGGACGTCGAGCGCCGGGATCCAGCTGATGTCGGTGGTCGCCTGCATCGTGGCGGGGTGGTCGTGGTCGAAGCCGGCGGCCAGGACGATCGCGGCGATGAGGACGGCGCCGGTGATGGTCACCCCGTGGCGGAGCACGGCCTGGTCGGGGTTCTTCCCCTTGAGCCCGGGCGGGGCGGGGAGCAGGGCCGCGACGGCGCCGAGGAGCGGGGCGCCGACGACGAACGCCAGAAGGAACTGCATCACGGACGCATTGATATCGATCACGGTCACGACCCCGCGTTGACGTTGGCGAAGGCGACGGCGGCGATCGCCAGGACGAGGGACCCGGCGAGCAGGGCGCTGACGTAGGTCTGCACGTTGCCGGTCTGGGCCCGGCGGACGGCGGTGCCGAGGAGGCGGGTGACGGCGCCCGTTCCATTGACGTAGGTGTCGACGACCTCGCGGTCCAGGAAGCGGACCAGGCGGGCGGCTCCCTGGACGGGGCGGACGAACAGCACCGTGTACAGGGCGTCGAGGTGGAAGCCGGTGGCCGCGTGGCGGTGCAGGGGGCCGAGGAGGAGCCTGCCGGGGTCGGCCGGGTCGGGGGCGTCCGCGATGGTGCCGTAGACGGCGGTGTGGGACGTCATGGCCTCGGCTTCGACGAGGGCGGGTTCGACACCGGGGTGGGCGGTGACGGCTCCGATGGGGGTGCGGGCGGCGAGGGAGCCGGTGTGCCGCCACGCGCCGTAGGTGACGAGGCCGCCGATGAGCGTGACGCCGGTGGAGAGGACTGCTGTGGTGAGGGACGGCGCGAGGCTGTGCCCGTCGAACCAGTCGCCGATCATGCCGACGGTGAGGCCGAAGCCGATCGTGGGGACGGCAAGGACCCACAGGACGGAGGTCATGGCGACGGGCTGCCTGCCGTGGTCGGGGACTTCCGCGCCGCGCCCGCGGAAGGCGAGGAGCCAGAGGCGTACGGCGTAGGCGGCGGTCAGGACGGCGGCGAGGAGCCCGGCGGCCAGGATCGTCCACCCTGCGGCGGCCGGGGCGACGCTCCGGTCCCCGAGGGCCGTGTGCTCGGCGGCGACGAGGACGGCTTCCTTGGAGAAGAAGCCGGCGAACGGGGGGATGGCGGCCAGCGCGAGGAGCGCGACGGTCATCGTCCAGAAGGCGTCCGGGACACGGCGGGCGAGGCCCCCCATCCGGGACATGGCGGCGAGCGAGTTGGTGCCCGCGGCGTGGATGACGACGCCCGCGGCGAGGAAGAGGACCGCTTTGAACGCACCGTGCGAGATCAGGTGGAAGACGGCCGCGCCCCGGTCTCCGACGGCCAGGGCGCCCGACATGTAGCCGAGCTGGCCGATGGTCGAGTAGGCGAGGACGCGTTTGATGTCGTCCTGGGCGAGGGCCGCGAGCCCGGACCCGATCATCGTGATGGCGGCCATCACGGCGAGGACGACGAGCGCCGCGCCGGAGGACGCGAAGACGGGCAGCAGACGGGCCACGAAGTAGATGCCGGCGGCGACCATCGTCGCGGCGTGGATGAGCGCGGAGACGGGGGTGGGGCCGGCCATCGCGTCGGGCAGCCAGGTGTGCAGGGGGAATTGGGCCGACTTGCCCGCGACGCCCGCGAGGAGCAGCAGGGCGATGAGGGTGGGGTGGTCGAGTCCGCCGTTGCCGACCGCGGCGAGGATCTTGGTGATCCGGAAGCTGCCGGTGTCGGCGGCCAGCGCGAACAGACCGATCAGGAAGGGGACGTCGCCGAGCTTGGTGACCAGAAAGGCCTTGAGGGAGGCGGCCCGGGCCTCGGGGGTCTCCCAGTAGTGGCCGACGAGGAAGTACGAGCAGATGCCCATGATCTCCCAGCCGACCAGGAGCACCATCAGGTCGCCGGAGTAGACGACCAGGAGCATCGCGGAGGTGAAGAGGGAGACGAGGGCCGCGTAGGAGGGGTAGCGGGCGTCGTCGCGGAGGTAGGCCGTGGAGTAGAGCTGTACGCAGGTGGCGACGGTGGTGACGAGCACGGCGACCAGAACGGCGAAGCCGTCGAGGTGCAGCGCCAGGTCGATCGGGACCGAACCGGTGGGCGTGAGCTGGGTCGCGGCGTCGATGGCTCGGCCGCCGCCTTGGCGGACGGCTACGACCACGGCGAGAACGGCCGCACTGAGGGTCGGGAGGACCGCCAGCGGGCGGACGAAGCCGGGAGCGGTGCGGCCGACGGCGAGGCCGGCGAGGGCCCCGAGGAACGGGAGGAGGGGGACGAGGGCGGCGAGGGTCGTGGTGGTCACGTGGTGGCCTCTGCCTTCTTCGTCTTCCCTGTTTTCCGGTCCGCCCGGCCGGGGGTCGGCTCGGCACCATCGGCACCATCGGTGTCGGTCTCGGGGGTGTCGGGGGTGTCGGGGAGCGTCTCGGCGTCGTCGGTCTCGGCGGTGTCGCGGAGCCGGTCGATGTCGGAGGTTCCCCGGTTGCGGTAGACGGCCAGGACGATCGCGAGACCGATGCCGATCTCGGCGGCGGCGATGGCGATGGTGAAGAGCGTGAGTGCCTGGCCGGAGTGGAGGGCGTCGCGGAGCCAGACGTCGAAGGCGACGAGGTTGAGGTTGACGGCGTTGAGCATCAGCTCGACGGACATCAGGACCAGGATCGCGTTGCGGCGGGCGAGGACACCGTAGAGGCCGATGCAGAAGAGGAGGGCGGCGAGCACGGCGGGATAGGCGAGGTGCATCAGCTCTGCTCCTCCTGGCCAGGTGTGCCGGGCGAGGCGGGCGAGGCGGGCTTCACCGTCCTGGGCTTGGCCGTGCTGTTGGTGCCGGGGCGGACCGTGGTGTCCGTGTCGCGTTTGCGGGACAGGACGATCGCGCCGACGAGGGCGGCGAGCAGCAATACGGAGAGCGCTTCGAAGGGCAGCACCCAGTTCCGGAACAGGAAGGCGCCGGTGACCTCGGTGGAGCCCTGGGCAGGCCCGTCGAGGTCGATCCAGGTGGTGCGGAAGGCGTCGACCACGACCCAGACGAGGGCTGCCGCCGCAGCGACGGCCACCCCGAGGGCGACCAGCCGATTGCCCGAATCGGCGTCCGGGGAGCGGCCGATGGGGGCCCGGGTGAGCATCAGGCCGAAGAGGAGGAGGACGACGACGGAACCGACGTAGATCAGTACCTGGACCCAGGCGATGAACTCCGCGGTGAGCAGGAGGTACTCGACGGCCAGTCCGCCGAGCGCCACGACGAGCCAGAGCGCGGCGTGCACCAGTTGTTTGGTCGTGACGGTGATGACGGCGGCGCCGAGGGTGGCCAGGCCGACGAGGAGGAACGCGATCTCGACGCCGGACGGCGAGAGGAAGCCGGGGTGGTCGCCTGCGGCCGTGGTGGCGGCCGTGGAGGTGGCGTTGAGCAAGGAGGGTGCGGTGAGCAGCGTCACGGGGTCCCTCCCTTCTCGTCTGCCTGGGTCTGCCCGTCTGCCTGGTTCTGCCGCACCTGTGCGTGTTGGGCGGCGAGCTTGTCCGCGGCCTTGCGGGCGGCGGCGATCTCCTTCGGTTCCTCGGCCCCGGGGTCGAGGGCGGGCGGCTCCGGCACGGTCCACATCCACTCACGGAGCTTGTCGCGCTCGTGGGTGAGTTCGTGGATGTCCGTCTCCGCGTACTCGAATTCGGGCGACCAGAACAGTGCGTCGAAGGGGCACACCTCGATGCAGATACCGCAGTACATGCAGAGGGAGAAGTCGATGGCGAAGCGGTCGAGGACGTTCCGGCTGCGCTCGCGGCCGCCGGGGGCCGCAGGTGGCGACGTCTCCTTGTGGGAGTCGATGTAGATGCACCAGTCGGGACACTCACGGGCGCAGAGCATGCAGACCGTGCAGTTCTCCTCGAACAGCCCGATGACGCCGCGGGAGCGGGGCGGGAGTTCGGGCTGGGTGTCCGGGTACTGCGCGGTGACGGTCTTCCTCGTCATCGTGCGCAGGGTGACGGCAAGGCCTTTGGCCAGGCCGGATCCGGGGATCGGGGGCATCAGCTGATCGCCACCTTCACGATGCCGGTGAGCGCGATCTGCGCGAGGGCGAGCGGGACGAGGGTGGTCCAGGCGAGCTTCTGCAACTGGTCCTCACGCAGGCGCGGGTAGCTGACGCGCAGCCAGATGACGACGAACGCGAGGAGGGCGGTCTTGAGGATGGTCCAGAGCCAGCCGAGTCCGTCGGCGCCGAACGGGCCGTGCCAGCCGCCGAGGAACAGGACGGTGGTCAGCGCGCACAGGACGACGATGCCCGCGTACTCGGCGAGGAGGAACAGGGCGAAGCGCAGACCGGTGTACTCGGTGTAAGCGCCGAAGATGATCTCGGAGTCGGCCACCGGCATGTCGAACGGCGGGCGCTGCAACTCGGCGAGACCGGCGACGAAGAAGACCAGGGCTCCGACGATCTGCCAGGGCAGCCACCACCACTCGAAGGCGTCGAGGATGCCGGTGAGCGAGACCGTACCGGCCGCCATGGCCACGGAGGCGGCGGTCAGAAGCATCGGCAGCTCGTAGGAGAGGAGCTGCGCGGCGGTACGGAGGCCGCCGAGGAGGGAGAACTTGTTGGCGGAGGCCCAGCCCGCCATGAGCGAACCGAGGACTCCGATGCCCATGACGGCGAGCACGAAGAAGATGCCCGCGTCGACGGCCTGACCGACCGCACCGTCGCCGGGGCCGACGGGGATGACCACGAGGACGAGGAGGTACGGGAGCAGGGCGACTGCGGGGGCGAGCTGGAAGACGCGGCGGTCGGCGGCGGCCGGGACCACGTCCTCCTTCTGCGCGAATTTCACACCGTCCGCGACGAGCTGGGCCCAGCCGTGGAAGCCGCCCGCGTACATGGGGCCCAGGCGGCCCTGCATATGGGCCATGACTTTGTGTTCCGTCTGGCCCACGAGGAGGGGGGCGACCAGGAACACGACGAAGACGATGGCCAGACGGAGGGCGACGTCGAGAACGTCGTTCACTCGGGATCGCCTCCGGCGGGGTGATCTGGGGCTGGGTGATCCGGGGCGGGGGCCGGCTTGTCAGGGGTGGCTTCGCCGGGTGTGGGGAGAGGTCCGTCCGTGGATTCGGGCTCGCCCGCGGACTCGGCGGTCTCGCCGGGGGTGGAGGGTTCGCCAAGGGCGGGGCCGCTGCGCGGGGCTTCTCCGCTGCCCGCCCCTTCCCGGACCGGGGGCTCCGCGCCCGTACCCCCGCTCTTCGAACGCCGGAGGGGCTGAGGAGGCGCGTCCCGCGATTCGGACTCCGGGCCCTCCGGTTCACCGAAGGCCGGTTGGGCGTCGTGCCACGGGGCGTCCGTGCCGCGCACCCGGGGCGGCGGCCCTGGAGCATCCCCGGGCGCGCCCGACGCCGGACGCTGACTGGCCGAACCGTCCGAGGCCGACCGGGAACGGCGCGCGGGGCCGGTCGGGGGTGCCACCGGGGCATCCGGGGGCACCTGCTGGCCGGCCGAGCCCTCGGCCGCGGGCCGGGAGCGGTGCGGGCGGGTCGTCGGGGGTGCCTGCGGGGGCGTGGTGGCCGTCGGCTGCGTGGTCGCCGAAGGCGCCTCCGGCGACGCGGGTGTCTCCACGCCGCTCGCCGCAGGGGCATCCGCGCCGGTCGTCGCGGGTGTCACCGCTCCGCCCGCCGTGGGGCGTTGTGCCGCCGAGCCCTCGCCCGCGGTGCGGGTGCGGCGGGGCGGGCGGTCGGCCGCGGGGCGGGCGGCTCGTCCCTGGCGGGCTGCGGTCGGGGGAAGGTGGCCCTTCAGAGGGCCCCATTCGTTCGGGTCGGGTACCCCGGGCGGGAGCATCGCGCGCCGCTTGGGACCGGTGTGGCCCTCCGCCGGCTCCCCCGGTTCCTTCGCCCCGGGCCAGGCCTTGGCGACGCGCGCGGCCAGGACGAAGTCCTTGCGCAGTGGATGGCCCTCGAAGCCTTCCGGCAGCAGCAGTGGTACGAGGTGGGGGTGACCGTCGAACGCGACGCCGAACATCTCGTGCGTCTCACGCTCGTGCCACGCGGCGCCCGCGTAGACGTCGATGGCGCTGGGCAGGATCGCCGCGTCGTGCGGCACGGTCGTGCGGACCATCAGCCGCCGCACCGTACCCGTGCCCAGGGCCGCCACATGGGCGCAGACGCGAAAGCCCGTGCCCGGTTCGTCCACGGCGCTGAGCCAGTCGAAATAGCTGCACCCGAGTTCGTCACGGGCGGTGCGCAGCGCGGCGAGCCAGGCGGCGGCGGGGACGTCGACGGTCAGCAGGTCGTACGCGGACTCCGCCGTGGCCTCTTCGCCGAACAGGTCGGTGACCGCGTCAGGCAGCCGGTCGTAGGCCTCGGCCGCGGATTCCGCGGGCTGGTCGCTGTCGCTCATCGCCGCTCCTCCTCCGGCGTCGCAGCCGGGGCCGGGGACGTCGAGGCCGGGCCCGGGGCCGGCGTCGCAGCCGGGGCCGGTGCCGTCGGGGCGGCCACCAGGCCACTGCGCAGGGCCTCGGCGGACGGGCCACCGCCCTTGGTCCCCGTGGCCCCGGTGGCGTACCGCTCGGCGAGTGATTCGCGCGCGATCTTCTCCTGGAGCTTGAGAATGCCCTGGAGCAGCGCCTCGGGCCGGGGCGGGCAGCCGGGTACGTACACAT
The DNA here is from genome assembly GCF_055583985.1 of Streptomyces sp. NPDC104313. Lineage (NCBI taxonomy): Bacteria > Bacillati > Actinomycetota > Actinomycetes > Kitasatosporales > Streptomycetaceae > Streptomyces > Streptomyces sp. NPDC104313. The sequence continues at coordinate 319,036 of NZ_JBVJMW010000007.1, read as the reverse complement.
CGACGGGGATGATCTGGTCGACGCCCTTGGTCACGGAGTACGAGTCCCAGTAGGGGCCGCCGCAGTTGGAGCAGGCGCCGAAGGAGATGACGTACTTCGGTTCGGGCATCTGCTCGTAGAGCCGCTTCACGGCCGGGGCCATCTTGTCCGTCACCGTGCCGGACACGATCATGAGGTCGGCCTGACGGGGGCCGGGGGCGAACGGGATCACGCCGAGCCGGATGAAGTCGTGGCGTGCCATGGACGCGGCGATGAACTCGATGGCGCAGCAGGCGAGTCCGAAGTTGAAGACCCAGAGGCTGTAGCGGCGGCCCCAGTTGAGGACGACCTTCATCGGCTCCGGTGCGAGCCGGGAGAGCACGCCGAGACGCTTCGGCTCGGGAAGGAGGACCGGGTCGGACGGGGGCGGGGGCGCGGGCTGCTGCGACGCGGGGGTCGGCCGGCTCGTCAGGCCCATGCGAGGACGCCCTTCTTCCATGCGTAGAGCAGTCCCACGGCCAGGAAGCCGAGGAAGACAAACATTTCGACCAGGGTCGTCGCGCCGTATCCGGGCGCCGCGAACACCGTGGCCCACGGGAACAGGAAGATGGAGTCGACGGCGAAGATCACGTACAGGAACGCGTAGACGTAGTAACGGACCTGGGTATGTGCCCAGCCTTCGCCGACCGGGTCGACGCCGCATTCGTAGGTGAGGAGCTTCTCCGGGGTGGGAACGACGGGGCGCAGAAGGCGTCCGGCCCCGAAGGCCACGGCGACGAACAGGACTCCGACCAGGGCGAGCAGGCCGATGACCGAGTAGCTCTGGAAGTACTCCGAGGCGAGTGCGGTGTGTCCGTCCACCGGAACGCCGGACACCTCGGACACCTCGGACACCTCGGACACCTCAGTCACACCGGACACCTCGGGCACACCGGACACTCCGGTCGCGTCCACCACGTCGGCCACGCCGGCCGCGTCCGCCACGCCGACCACGTCCGTAACGTCGGCCACGTCCGCCCCTCTCGCTCCCTCGTCGCCCGCATCTTTCCCGTGTACCTGTTTCTGTACGCACGGGAGTCTAGAGCCTGCTAAACGGAGCGTAAGCAACCGCATCGGACATCAGGTGGGGTTATCCCCACTTCACCCCACCCATGAGCCCCATGGTGTGCGCGGGATGCGGCCCGGCAGGCTGTGGGTATGACTACGAGCCCTTCCGCGCCGGATCCCGACCCGCCGCCGCCCGCCCGCTTCGCCCTCGACCGGTGGACCTGGCGGGAGGTCGCGTTTCTGCTCGCCAATCTGCCGTTGGCCGTCGTCGGGTTCGTCTGCGCGGTGGTCGTGATCGCCGTCGGCGCCGGGCTCTCCGTCACCGTGATCGGGCTTCCGCTGCTGGTCGGCGGGCTCCAGGGTGCACGGCTGCTGGGGCGGCTGGAGCGGTGGCGGGTACGGCGGATGCTCGGTGTACGGGTCGAGGAGCCGAGTCCGCTGGCGCGCGGACACCAGGGGCAGGGGTTCTTCGTCCGGCTCTGGGCGGGGCTCAAGGACCCGGTGGGCTGGCGGGCGTTGCTGTACGGGTTCATCCGATTGCCGTGGGGGGTACTGACGTTCGCGGTGACGCTGGTGAGCCTGTTCGTCCTGTGGCCGGTGCTGCCGTTCATCACGCGGGGGCTGACGGCGGTGGACCGGGCGATGGCGCGCGGGCTGCTGTCACCCTCGGACGAACTGGAGCGGCGCATCGCCGAGCTGGAGTCGGACCGGGGCGTGGTCGTGGACACCGCCGCCGCCGACCTGCGCCGGATCGAGCGCGACCTGCACGACGGAGCCCAGGCCCGCCTGGTCGCCCTCGCCATGGGGCTCGGCCTGGCGAAGGAGAAGCTCACCGACGACCCCGAAGCCGCGGCCCGCATGGTCGACGAGGCCCACGGCGAGATCAAGGTCGCCCTCCAGGAGCTGCGCGACCTGGCCCGCGGGATCCACCCCGCCGTCCTCACCGACCGGGGCCTGGACGCCGCGCTCTCCGCCATCGCCTCCCGCTGCACGGTCCCGGTCAAGGTGTCGGTGGGACTTCGGGGACGGCCGGCGGAGGCCATCGAGGGCATCGCGTATTTCACCGTCTCGGAGCTGCTCCAGAACATCAGCAAGCACAGTGGGGCACAGTCGGCCTCCGCCGACGTGTGGCGTTCGGGGGACCGGTTGATGCTCCAGGTCAGGGACGACGGCGGGGGCGGGGCCCGGATGGACGGCGGTACGGGGCTGGCGGGGCTCGCCGAGCGGCTCGACGCGGTCGACGGGGTGCTCGTCCTGGACTCGCCGGTGGGCGGGCCGACGACCGTCACCGCCGAGCTGCCCTGGCGCGACCGGACCGCCGGCCGACCGGCCGCCTGACCGCCCGCTCGGACCACCCGGAGGTGAGGGCGACCTCACCCCCGACCACCCGGGGGTTTTCCCCACCCCCGACCACCCGGGGTGGGGAAAACCCCCGGGTGGATACGGAGAGAGACCTCATGGTGCGGAAGGCCGCCGGCCAGCACCCTTGAGGGAGAACGGTCCGGAGTGCCGGGCCTCCTCCGGCGCCATCGCGGCGCGGGCCCCACGCACAGCCCACTGAGAGACTGAGACAGAGACGGAACGGACGGGACTCATGGCCACGGCATACGGACCGGACACGCGGAACCGGGAGCATCAGGGCTCCGGCCCCGGCTTCGGGGCGAAGACCCCGACGAAGCACTTCCTCCCGGCGCCGTTGCGTGCGCCGCTGGAGGCCCGTGCCTGGCGCGAGTTGCTCTACGCGCTGCTGAGCTTCCCGCTCAGCACCGTGATGTTCGTCTTCGCGATCACCATGACGTCGATGAGCGCGGGCCTGCTGATCACCTTCATAGGAATTCCGGTTCTCGCGGCCGGTCTCGCCGTGTGCCGGGGCTTCGGCGCACTGGAGCGGCACCGGGCGCGCGGGCTGCTGCGGGTGGAGGTGGCGGATCCGGAGCGGGTGCGGGGGAAGACCGGCGGCCCGCTCTCCTGGATGGGCGCGGTCCTGAAGAGCGGGGTGTCCTGGCGGCACCTGCTGTACACGCTGCTGCACTTCCCGTGGGCCACGTTCACGTTTGTCATCGCGATCACGTTCTGGACATACGGCCTGGCGGCGCTGACGTATCCGCTGTGGTTCTGGCTCTTCCCGGTGTTCGGGGGTCCCGACGGCATCCAGCTGTACGGGGACAGCACCCATCAGGAGCATCTGGACTCGCCCGGCGAGCTGGCTGTGACCGGGGCGGTCGGCCTGGCGCTCGTGCTGGCCGCACCGTGGATCGTGCGGGGTCTGCTCACGGTGGACCGGCTGATGGTCACCGGTCTGCTGGGCCCGTCCCGGCTGGCCACCCGGGTGTCCGAGCTGGAGTCGGACCGGGGCGTGGTCGTGGACACCGCCGCCGCCGACCTGCGCCGGATCGAGCGCGACCTGCACGACGGAGCCCAGGCCCGCCTGGTCGCCCTCGCCATGGATCTGGGCCTGGCGAAGGAGAAGCTCGCCGACGACCCCGAAGCCGCGGCCCGCATGGTCGACGAGGCCCACGGCGAGGTGAAGGTGGCCCTCCAGGAGCTGCGCGATCTGGCCCGGGGGATCCACCCCGCCGTCCTGACCGACCGGGGCCTGGACGCCGCGCTCTCCGCGATAGCCTCCCGCTGCACCGTGCCCGTGACGGTCGAGGTGGACCTGGAGTCGCGGCCCGCGCAGGCGATCGAGGGCATCGCGTACTTCACCGTCTCGGAGCTGCTCCAGAACATCAGCAAGCACGCCCGTGCGACCCGGGCCTCGGTCGATGTGTGGCGGGCGGCCGACCGGTTGATGCTCCAGGTCACCGACAACGGCCGGGGCGGGGCGTCACCCGCCTCGGGCGGCGGCCTGGCGGGGCTGACGGAGCGGCTGGACGCCGTGGACGGGGTCCTTGTGGTCGACTCCCCGGTCGGCGGCCCGACGACGGTCACGGCCGAGCTGCCCTGGCGCGGCTGACCCGAACGCGGAGCCTCTCCTCTCCAGCTCTCCCGTCATGTCCCTGCTCCGCATACGTACGCCCCTTCGCCCGGCCTCACGGTCCGGCGGCGGGGCGTACAGCCGTGACCGTCCGGGACGTACAGCCGCCCCTGCCCGGGGCGTACGAGCCGTACTGCCGGTCCATGTGGTTATCCACAGGGCCCCCATCCGTCTCCGGGTCCTGGGATGCTTGTGCGGTCGGGGCGCGGTGCGCGGTGGTTGGGCGTGGTGCGTGCGGGGTCGCGGGGAACGCGGCATTTTCGGAACAGTGGGGGACTCGCAGTCGTGGAGAACGTGGAGAACAGGGTGCGCGTGGTCATCGCCGAGGATTCGGTCCTGCTCCGGGAGGGGCTCACCCGTCTGCTCACCGACCTCGGGCACGACGTGGTCGCGGGGGTCGGTGACGCGGAGGCGCTGCTCAAGACCGTGGCGGACCTCGACGCCCAGCAGGCGCTTCCCGATGTGGTGGTCGCCGATGTGCGGATGCCGCCGACGCACACCGACGAGGGTGTGCGCGCGGCGGTGCGGCTGCGGAAGGACTACCCGGACATCGGGGTGCTGGTCCTCTCCCAGTACGTGGAGGAGCAGTACGCCACCGAGCTGCTGGCGGGCAGCAGCCGCGGGGTGGGGTATCTGCTGAAGGACCGGGTGGCCGAGGTCCGCGAGTTCGTGGACGCCGTCGTCCGGGTGGCGCAGGGCGGGACGGCGCTGGACCCGGAAGTGGTGGCGCAGTTGCTGGGCCGCAGCCGAAAGCAGGACGTGCTGGCCGGGCTGACGCCGCGCGAGCGGGAGGTCCTGGGCCTGATGGCCGAGGGCCGGACGAATTCCGCCGTCGCCCGGCAGCTCGTGGTGAGCGACGGGGCGGTCGAGAAGCACGTCAGCAACATCTTCCAGAAGCTGGGGCTCTCGCCCAGCGACGGGGACCACCGGCGCGTCCTCGCCGTGCTGACCTACCTGAATTCCTAGACATCTGACACCCTGTCAGATGTCTGCGAGGGGGCAGATACACGCAGAGACGGAGCGCGGGCCGCCGACGGCCGCACACCGGAAGCGCCCCCGGAGCACTCCGGGAGCGCTCCGGGGGCACTGCGGGCATCACACAGGCCCAGAGGGGTGTCCGGCGGGCGCCGGACGGGCACCTCTGATCAAGAAAGGACCGACGGAGGCCCGGGCGACCGAGGGAGGCCCAGGACAAAAGGCTTAGGGAGCGGCCGCCTCCATCTCGCCCTCAAGGGGCCCACAAAAAGCGACAAACCTTACTCAAAGGGTGTCTCAAAACAGCGTCCACCATATGATCGATCCCTGGAGGGCCACCTACGCGGACGTAGGGTGGCCTCTGGGATCGCCGGCTGGCCGGACGGTTCCGAACCGCCGCCCCAAGGGAGGTCCAGTTCAGTGACGAGCCAGGTCAGTAGCGCGGCAGAGAAGGCCGATGAGGCCAACGACGCCGTCCTCGGGGGCCAGCGAGCCCCCCTGTCAGGTACGACGGGAACCACGGACGGCGACGGGAAGGAGATCCGTCGCCTGGACCGGGTGATCATCCGTTTCGCGGGCGATTCGGGTGACGGTATGCAGCTCACGGGCGACCGGTTCACCGCGGAGACCGCTTCCTTCGGCAACGATCTCTCCACGCTGCCGAACTTCCCGGCCGAGATCCGCGCCCCCGCAGGCACCCTGCCGGGGGTCTCTTCCTTCCAGTTGCACTTTGCCGATCATGACATTCTGACCCCGGGCGACGCCCCCAACGTGCTGGTCGCGATGAACCCGGCAGCGTTGAAGGCGAACATCGACGATGTTCCGCGCGGCGCGGAGATCATCGTGAACACCGATGAGTTCACCAAGCGGCCGATGGCGAAGGTGGGGTACGCGACCAGTCCGCTGGAGGACGGTTCGCTGGAGGCCTACAACGTCCACCCGGTGCCGTTGACAACGCTGACGCTGGAGGCGTTGAAGGAGTTCGGGCTCTCCCGCAAGGAGGCCGAGCGGTCCAAGAACATGTTCGCGCTGGGTCTGCTGTCGTGGATGTACCACCGGCCGACCGAGGGCACGGAGACGTTCCTGCGGCAGAAGTTCGCGAAGAAGCCGCAGATCGCCGAGGCGAACGTCGCAGCCTTCCGCGCGGGGTGGAATTTCGGTGAGACGACCGAGGACTTCGCGGTCTCCTACGAGGTCGCCCCGGCCTCGCAGGCCTTCCCCGCCGGCACCTACCGCAACATTTCGGGGAACCTCGCTCTGTCCTACGGGCTGATCGCGGCCGGGCAGCTGGCGGAACTGCCGTTGTATCTGGGGTCGTATCCGATCACTCCGGCGTCGGACATCCTGCATGAGCTGTCGCGGCACAAGAACTTCGGTGTGCGGACGTTCCAGGCGGAGGACGAGATCGCCGGGATCGGTGCGGCGCTGGGTGCGGCGTTCGGCGGGGCACTGGGCGTCACGACGACGTCCGGCCCGGGGGTGGCTCTGAAGTCGGAGACGATCGGGCTGGCGGTCTCCCTGGAGCTGCCGCTGCTGATCATCGACATCCAGCGGGGCGGGCCGTCGACCGGGCTGCCGACCAAGACCGAGCAGGCCGATCTGCTGCAGGCGATGTTCGGCAGGAACGGTGAGGCCCCGGTCCCGATCGTGGCTCCGCAGACGCCGGCGGACTGCTTCGACGCCGCGATCGACGCGGCCCGGATCGCCCTGACCTACCGCACCCCGGTCTTCCTGCTCTCCGACGGCTATCTCGCCAACGGCTCCGAGCCGTGGCGGATCCCGGAGACGTCGACCCTGCCCGACCTGAAGACCCCCTTCGCCACGGGCCCGAACCACACGCTCGCGGACGGCACGGAGGTGTTCTGGCCCTACAAACGCGACCCAGGGACCCTGGCCCGCCCGTGGGCGGTCCCCGGTACGGCCGGCCTGGAGCACCGTATCGGCGGTATCGAGAAGCAGGACGGCACGGGCAACATCTCCTACGACCCGGCCAACCACGACCTCATGGTCCGCACCCGCCAGGCCAAGATCGACGGCATCGAGGTCCCCGACCTCCAGGTCGACGACCCCGCCGGGGCCCGCACCCTGGTGCTCGGCTGGGGATCGACGTACGGGCCGATCACCGCGGCGGTTCGCCGGCTGCGGGCCGAGGGGGCGCCCATCGCCCAGGCCCACCTGCGCCATCTCAACCCCTTCCCGAAGAACCTCGGCGAGGTGCTGAAGCGCTACGACAAGGTCGTCGTCCCCGAGATGAACCTCGGCCAGCTCGCCATGCTGCTCAGGGCGAAGTATCTGGTGGACGCCCACAGCTACAACCAGGTCAACGGAATGCCGTTCAAGGCCGAGCAGCTCGCCACGGCCCTCAAGGAGGCCATCGATGCCTGACTCCGACGAACTGCTCCACAACGACCTGCTGCAACTGGTGCCCAAGGCCGAGGCCAAGCAGTCCATGAAGGACTTCAAGTCCGACCAGGAAGTGCGCTGGTGCCCCGGCTGCGGCGACTACGCCGTCCTGGCCGCCGTCCAGGGGTTCATGCCGGAGCTGGGCCTCGCGAAGGAGAACATCACCTTCGTCTCCGGCATCGGCTGCTCCTCCCGCTTCCCGTACTACATGAACACCTACGGGATGCACTCCATCCACGGCCGCGCCCCCTCGATCGCGACGGGACTCGCCACCTCGCGCCGCGACCTGTCGGTCTGGGTCGTGACCGGTGACGGCGACGCCCTCTCCATCGGCGGCAACCACCTCATCCACGCCCTGCGCCGCAACGTCAACCTCAAGATCCTGCTCTTCAACAACCGGATCTACGGGCTGACGAAGGGCCAGTACAGCCCCACCTCCGAGCTGGGCAAGATCACCAAGTCGACGCCGATGGGGTCGCTCGACGCGCCGTTCAATCCGGTGTCCCTCGCCATCGGCGCGGAAGCGACGTTCGTGGCGCGCACGGTCGACTCCGACCGTAAGCACCTCACCAGCGTGCTGCGCGCGGCCGCCGAGCACTCGGGCACGGCACTGGTGGAGATCTACCAGAACTGCAACATCTTCAACGACGGCGCTTTCGAGGCCCTGAAGGACAAGGAACAGGCCGCCGAGGCCGTCATCCGCCTCGAACACGGCAGGCCGATCCTCTTCGGCTCCCAGGAGCCCAAGGGCGTCGTGCGCGATCCGGCCACCGGTGACCTCACCGTCGTGGCCGTCACCGAAGAGAACCGCTCACAGGTCCTCGTCCACGACGCCCACGCGGAATCGCCCACGACGGCGTTCGCACTGTCCCGGATCGCCGACACCGACACCCTGCACCACACCCCCATCGGGGTGCTGCGCAGCGTCGAGAGGCCCGTCTACGACACGCTGATGTCCGACCAGCTCGACGCCGCCGTCGAGCAGAACGGCAAGGGCGACCTCGGCTCGCTCCTCGCCGGCAACGACACCTGGACCGTCGTCGGCTGAGGCCGGACCAGGACCGTACGCACGCCGCCCGGGGCCCGGGCCCGATCCCTCACGGGGGTCGGGCCCGGGCCCCGTCGTATGCCTCGCGCGCCGCCCGCACCGAACCGCACCGCCGATCCGGCCCCGGCCCTCGCCCGCGCCTGTCCTGCCCGTCCCGCCGGTCTCACCTGTCCCGCGCCTGTCCCGCCCCAGCCAGCGCAGTCGTGTCATGAGTGTTTCCGTGAGACGGCTATGACACGAAGCCCTTCCGGCGCTACCGTCGTGCCGTCGGCGGATCCGCCGACGCGGGCGGGCCGGGAGGGCACGTGGAGGGGAAGAACGAACAGCGGACAGGTCTGCTGTACGGCATCGGCGCGTACGGGATGTGGGGCCTGGTCCCGCTGTTCTGGCCGCTGCTCAAGCCGTCCGGGGCGATCGAGATCCTCGCGCACCGGATGGTCTGGTCGCTCGGCGTCGTCGCCGTCGCCCTGCTGGTCGTACGCCGCTGGGCCTGGATCGGCGAACTGGTCCGCGACCGGCGCAAGCTGGGCCTGATATCGGTCGCGGCGGCGACCATCACGGTCAACTGGGGCCTCTACATCTGGGCCGTGAACAACGGCCAGGTCGTCGAGGCCTCGCTCGGCTACTTCATCAATCCGCTGGTCACCATCGCCATGGGCGTCCTGCTGCTGGGCGAACGGCTGCGGCCGGTCCAGTGGACGGCGGTCGCCACGGGCCTGGTAGCCGTCCTCGTGCTGGCGATCGGGTACGGCAAGCCGCCCTGGGTCTCGCTGGTGCTGGCGTTCTCCTTCGCCACCTACGGTCTGGCGAAGAAGAAGGTGAACATGGGCGGCCTGGAGTCCCTGGCCGCCGAGACCGCCGTGCTCTTCGTACCCGCGCTCGGCTTCCTGCTCTGGCTCGCCGCCACCGGCGGATCGACGTTCACGTCCGGGGGTGCGGGGCACGGATTCCTGCTCGCCGCGACGGGCATCGTCACCGCCGTGCCCCTGATCTGCTTCGGCGCGGCGGCCGTCCGGGTGCCGCTGTCCACGCTGGGGCTGCTCCAGTATCTGGCCCCGGTCTTCCAGTTCGGGCTGGGCGTCCTGTACTTCAACGAGTCGATGCCGCCCGAGCGGTGGGCCGGGTTCGCCCTGGTCTGGCTGGCGCTGTCGCTGCTGACCTGGGACGCGCTGCGGAACGCCCGGCGCAACCGGGTCCTGGCGCTGAAGCTGCTGGCGACGGCCGCCGCCGCACCCGAGGCTGCGGCCCCGGCTCCGGCGCCCACCACCCCGGACCTCACCACCCCGGGCCCCCCGACCGTCACGGCCTCGGACTCCACACAAAAGATTACCTAGTTGCTTTTCTTACTCGGTTACGTTTCTCTGGTCCTGGATGGACGGGAAGCGTGACCGAGGGAGAAGCATGGGCATGACCGACGTACTCATCGTGGGAGCGGGACCCACCGGGCTGGTGCTCGCCTGCGAGCTGGCCCGGCGCGACGCGGCCGTACGGATCGTGGACCGGTCCCCCGCCCCGCCGCGCACCTCGCGCGCCAAGGGCCCCAACCCCCGGTCGCTGGAGATCCTGGACGATCTCGGGGTGGCGGAGGAGGTGCTCGCCGCCGGTTCGGCCCCGCTGCCGATGCTCAAGTACCGCGACCGTCTCCCGGTCGCGGAGGCCGATCCCTGGGCGGACTCCGCACCGTCCCCGGACGCCCCCTACGACCGGGGGTGGCTGATCGCCCAGTGGCGGCTGGAGGGGATCCTCCGCGACCGACTGGCCGGGTACGGCGTCCGCGTCGAGACGGGCCGCGAGGTCGTGGGGCTGACGCGGGGCCGGGCCGAGAACGGGGGCGACGGGGGCCATGTCGACATCACGTACGCCGACGGGTCGGCCGGGCGGGCGCGGTACGCCGTCGGCTGCGACGGCGCCCACAGCTCCGTACGGAAGCTGCTCGGCATCGGGTTCGAGGGGACCACCGACGAGGACCAGGTGATGGTCTGCGGCGATGTCGACCTGGCCGAGGGCGCCCTGGACCGTACCCGCTGGCACCAGTGGTTCGACGAGGACGGGGCGGTGATGCTCTGCCCGATCCCCGGTACGCGGACGGGCTGGTGGTTCCAGGCCGGGCCGGAGCGGGACGGGCGGGGGCGGCCTCTCGCGCCGACCGCCGACGGGTTCCGGCGGCTGCTCGCCCACCACACCGCTCTGCCCGGCCGGGACCTGACGCGGGCCGAGCTGCTGTCGACGTACCGGGTCAACGTGCGGATGGCGGACCGGTTCCGCGCCGGGCGGGTCTTCCTCGCGGGCGACGCGGCGCACGTGCACGCCATCGCGGGAGGCCTCGGGATGAACACCGGCATCCAGGACGCGTTCAACCTGGGCTGGAAACTGGGTCTGGTGCTCGCCGGTCACGCGGACGCGGAGCTGCTGGACACCTATGAGGAGGAGCGGCTTCCGGTGGCCGCCCGGACCCTGGACCTCACCTCGGAGCGGCTGCGGGCCACCCTGGAGGCGATCCGCAGCCCCGGCGGCGGCCTGGACGCGGCGATCACTTCCGACACCACCGGCCTGGGCGTCGGCTACCGCTGGAGCTCCCTCGCCTCCGGTGGCCGGGCGCCGGCGGCCGGGAAGCGCGGCCCGTACGCCGGGGACCGCGCCCCCGACGCCCCCTGCGCCGACGCCGCGACCGGGGAGCGGACCCGGCTGCACCGCGTCTTCGCGGGCCCCCGCACCACCGTCCTCGGCTTCGGCCCCGCGAGCGCGGCGGTCCTGCGCGAGGCGGCGGACGCGTACGGCGACGCCGGGGTGCGGGTCTGCCGGGTGTACGCGGCGCACGAGGACCGGGCCGGAGCGGAGCCGGGAGCGGTGGTCGACGACGCGGGCCACGCGGCCGACGCGTACGGAACGGGACCCTCCGGCGGTACGGGCACGGGCACCGTCGTGGTCGTCCGCCCCGATCACCACGTGGGTGTGTCCGCCCCGGCGGACGACGCCCGCTCCGTACGGGAGTATCTGCGCCGGCTCCACGGAACGGGCCGGCCCGGGGAACGGTCCCCCGGCATGGTGGACGCCGTGCGGTAAAGGCTGATTGAGTGCCCGGATGGGGACTGTCCTGGGGGCCATGAGGAACGTGCGGTGGCACGAGTTGCAGCACGCGTACGGCTCCGCGTCCCAGGTTCCCGGTGTGCTGTCACGGATCGCCTGGGGTGACGCGCCGACCTCGGACGAGGCCCTGAGCGATCTGGAGCGCTGGATCGGCACCCCGCCCGTCTTCGATTCGACGGCGGCGACGGTGCCGTTCCTCTGGGAGCTGGCGACGACGGACACGGTCAGGGACCGGGCGGGCGTCCTGGACCTGCTCGCCACGATCCTGGCCGCCGGGAACGCCGAGCACCCGGCGTGGACCCGCGCCGCGCACGAGGCGGTGGCGGCGGGCCGCGCCACCGCCGCCCGGCTGTCCGCCGCACCCGCCACGCCCGGGGGCGGGGGCCCTCCCCCGGCGCGGACCCTACGCGCGGCGGCCACGCGCCTGCTGGCCGCGATCGACCGGCACACCTGCCACGCCTGCGGCGGCCTCCCCCACCCGCGCGAGGCGTAGGCGATACGGCTCCGGGCGGCACGCGAAGCTGCGGCTCCGGCGGCGCGCGGGCGGAGCCGTACCTTCCGGAGACCGCGCCCGGTATAAACGGCTCCCATGACACAGACACTGTCCTGGAAGCTCGTGATCGACAGCGCCGACCCGCACGCCCAGGCCGGGTTCTGGGCGGCGACCCTGGGCTATCTCGTCGAGGACAACAGCCCGCTGGTCGAGCAACTGCTCGCGGCCGGAGCCGTACCGGAGGCCGTCACGACCCACGCCCACGGGCGCCGCGCCTGGCTCGACCTCGCGGCGGCCCGGCATCCGGACGACCCGTACGACGAGGTCAGCGGTACGGGGCAGGGGCGGCGGCTGCTGTTCCAGCGGGTACCGGAGCCGAAGACGGTGAAGAACCGCCTCCACATCGACGTCCACTCCGCGCCGGGGCGGCGCGACGCGGAGGCGGAGCGGCTGCTGGGGCTGGGCGCGCGGGCGGTGCGCACGGTCGACGAGCAGGGCGGGAGCTGGATCATCATGGCGGACCCTGAGGACAACGAGTTCTGCCTGAGCTGACCCAGGGGCCCCCGTAGTTGGTCCGGCTCCCGTGCTCGGCTCGTCGTGCGAAGGCCCCGCCTCCGGACAACCTGGCCGAGCCGGGCCCAAGCCGGGCGGGGCGCGGCCTCAGGGCGCTGCCCCGGCGCCCCCGTCGCGGTCCCGCCGCACCTCTTCCCGGATCCGCTCCGCCATCAGATCGGCGAGCGGGTCCGTCACGTCCCAGGAGTGCGCCGCCGGGTGCCGGTCGTACAACACGCAGGCATCGCCCTCCTTCACGGACAGCCGGTGGATGACGGCCGGGCACGGCAGCAGTTCCGTGAACCGGAACTTCCGGCACTCATCGGCCTCGGTCCAGAACATCCACAGATCCCGCCCGGCCCGGGCCGAAGCCGACCAGAGCTGGGCCGCGTGCTCGGTCGCCCCGCCGTGCTCGCCGAGTTCACAGAGCAGGAACTCGTCCAGGTCGGGCGCTTCCGACGCCGCGCCCGGCCCGCCCGGCAGGCCCATCAGCGCAACGCGCGCGCCCATCTCGGGAAGTTCGGTGAAGGCGGTGCACTGCAACATGGCGCTCATCCTTGCCAGTGAGGGGTGAGGGAAGCGGGGGAAGGGGAGAGCGGGCGCATGACGAGCCCGTACCAGGACGCGGCGTCCCGGGCGACGAACTCGTACGGCAGCCCGCCCGCGAGCCGCCCCAGCGCGTAGTCGTGCTCACGGAAACTGTCCGCCCAGGAACGGAGTTCGGCCGGTGCGTCGCGCGGGCCCACCGCGCCGACCGGGTACAGCGCACGGGCCGGAGCCCAGGGGGCGTACGAGTCCGGGTCGAGCGCGTCCGCGAGGCGCCGGGCCTGCCTCCGCAGCCAGCACAGGGCCAGCCGCCGCGTCGGGGCGAGGATCCCGCCGAGCCGGACGGACCGCGCCGCGTCGCCACCGTGGCTCTCCGCGACGTACCAAGTGCACTGCCGAAGCGCGGCGTTCACAGGACCTCACCCCGGCTGCGGGCGTTGAGCCGCGCGGTCCTGGCCCGGAGCTGCTCCATGAGGAGCGCGGGCCGGACCCGGCACGGCTCGGCCTCCCACTCGGCCCCGCCACCCACGGGCCGCAGCGACCAGTAGGGGCCCGCGACCCCACGGAACTCCCCCACACGGTCACCACGAGCGGTGTCCACCATGAGCGTGCCAAGGGCCGGGAGGCCGGGGGGTTCTTGCGCATTCGGACAGACGTTCTCGCCGTACACCGATCGCTCCTCTCTGTAGTCATTTGACTACCGGGGCGATTCAGCGTGACCTACCGTGAAGTGTCATTCAACCTGCCTATTCGGCACGGAAGATCGGGGGCGAGGTTCGTGAACGTCAAGGAGTTGAACCCGGAAAGCTCGGCTCAGGCGGCCTACGGAGCACGTCTGCGCGAGTTACGGGAGAAGCGGGGCTGGACGCAGGAGGTCCTGGGGGACCACAACGGCTACTCCAGTACGCATATCTCGTCGGTGGAAACCGGTCGCAAACTCGCTACCTTGCGCTTTTCGCGCAGTACGGACCGGGCGCTGGGGCTCAGCGGGACCGAGGCGTCGTTCGAGCGCGAGTTGGGCCAGATCAAGCACGGCAGCCTGCTGGAGGGCTTTCCGGAGTTCCTCGGTTACGAGCGCCGGGCGGCGGAGATCCGGCTGTACGAGGTCGGCGTCATCCCGGGGCTGCTCCAGACCCCGGAGTACGCCAGGGTTCTGGCGGACAGTGCCGTCAGGCGACAGGCGATCACCGCCGACCAGGCGCAGGAGCGGGTCGCGCTGGTCGCGGAGCGTCAGGCGGCCCTGGTCCGGGAGAAGCCGCCCCTGATCTTCGCGACGCTGGACGAGAGCTGCATCCGCAGGCCGGTCGGCGGACCGGAGGTCATGAGGGCGCAGATGGACCGCCTCATCGAGTTCGCCGAGCAGCCCAACACCGTGCTCCAGGTCGCGCCGTTCGCCATGGGCGAGCTCCGCCCGTTCAATCTGCCGATCTATGTCCTGACCATGCCCGACCGCTCGCTCATGTCGTACGCCGAGTCCGCACAACAGGGCTATCTGGAGCGTGAAAGTGCCTCGGTGGTACCGCATTTGACGGCCTACCATCAGATGCAGGCGGTTGCACCCTCCCAGGCCGCGTCCGTAGACATGTTCAGGCAGTTGCGAAAGGGCATCCAGTGACAACCGAGACCCCCCGTTGGTTCACGTCCTCCTACAGCGACAACGGCGGCGCGTGCGTCGAGGTCGCCACCAACCTCGCCACCCCGCACGGCATCGTCCCCGTCCGCGACTCCAAGCACGTGAGCGGCCCGGCCCTCACCGTCCCCGCCGCCGCGTTCAGCGCCTTCGTGGCGGGCGTCCGGGCCGGGGGCTTCGGCACCGTCTGAGCCACCCGGGCCGGGCAGGCCAACAGCCCCACCGTGCGGGCACGGTGGGGCTTTCCGTTGGCCGAGAAGAGAGCAGCGCCCTGGTTTCCCGTTCCGGAAACCAGAGGGTCTTGCTCAGAGTCCCGCAGACCGGAATCATCAGGAGGAACATCACCACCGGCAGAGGGGAACGCCCGTGAAGGTGAACGTGCTGGCGACAACATGCGAAAAGAAGAACTGCCCGACTATCTACACGACGGATCGGGGCACCATCCTCGTTCAGGGCGAGACTCCGACAGGTCATGGGCTCATGATTCCGGCCCACGAAACCCTCGTCGAGATCCCTATGGAACTGATCCGCAAAGCGTTCGGAGACCAGCTCAGTGCCTAAGACTCTGGGAGACATGTTCGACGACTTCACGCACGAAGCGTTCCGACTGGAAACGCTCGACGATTACGGCCGGTCAGGCAACGTGGACGCTTACCAGCTGTTCCTCGATGGGCAACCAAAGCCGAAAGGCTATAATTCCGACTGGCTCGACGAGGTACGCAAGCATGTCGACGCCGGGCAGAGGATGTACCGCGTGCACGTGGTATCGCGCCCGCTCACGCCCTATCTGCGGTACGAACTGGGTTGGGGCTACACCACAAACAGAGCCGCCGGCGAGGAGTTCTTCATCCTGGACGTGACCGAGCGGCCCAGCCCTCTGGGTGACGTGGGCGATTTCTGGCTGTTCGACTCCGTCACCGCAGCACCCATGAGCTACACCGAAGACGGCGCTTTCACCGGAGCTGATGTGCTTCCCGCCGACCAAGCCGACAAGTACGTCGCGATCAGGGACACCGCACTCGCTCACGCCGTGCCCTTCTCCGACTGGTGGGCAGAACACGGTCAGTGAATCGGTCCGAGTTGGGCGTCGCGCTGCGGCTGCTGCGGAACGCCTCCGGCATGGAGGCCAAAGCAGTTGCCCGCAGCGCTGTCATGTCGCCGAGCAAGCTCAGCAGGATCGAAACGGGAAAGATCTCCCCGAGCGCGGAAGACGTCGACCGCATCATGACAGCGATCGGCGTCTCGGACGACGTCAAGACTGAATACATGGATGCCGCCCGTGCCGCCGCGACAGAAGCCACGGCCTGGCGACTGATCCAGCGGGCAGGTCTCCACAAGGCCCAGCAGCATCTCCGGGACGTGGAGGCCGGGATGAGTCAGCTGCGCCTGTTCCAGCCCGCCCTGGTGCCTGGGTTGCTTCAGACGCCGGAATACATCAAGGCCGTCCTGACTCGCTACAAGGATCTGACCGAGGAGACAGTACGCCGCACGGCCAGTGCTCGCATCGATCGGCAAGAGGTTCTGTACGACGAGACCAAGACGCTCCAGTTCACTGTCACCGAGCCGGTACTTCGCTGGTTGATCGTCCCTCCTGCACTCATGGTCGGCCAGCTCGACCGGCTGGCTTCGGTCTCCCGACTGCCGAACGTAGATATGCGCATCGTGCCGCTCCGCGGGCGGAAGTACGACATCGCGAACCATGCTTTCGTCATTCGGGATGACCGCATTGTGACCGTCGAGACCGTCCACGCGGAGATCGTTGTCACTGATCCTCAGGATGTCGCACAGTACGTAGAGAAATTTGAAGGATTCAGCAGTACTGCAATTGCTGGCGACGACATGAGGGGTCTGCTCGCAGATATCCGGGACGAGTTTTTGCGCGAGCAGGAAACCGGCTAGGACCCGAGATCTCATTCGGGCACCATTGCTGCCGTACAACCAGTCGACGGCTCTCCCAGGGCCGCCATGGACCGGGAAAGGCACAAGCAATGACCGACCTGTACAGGCTCCCTATCGACGGGGCCGAGTTCTCCAAGGCCTGCGGCGGCAATACGCACCCCGACGGCGAGTCATGCGTGACCCTCGCCCGGATCGGGCCGGACGCCTGGGCCGTCGGCGACAGCAAGCGCCCTGACGCCGAACCGCTGCGCTTCAGCACGGCGGAGCCGGCCGCGGCGGGCATCGACCCCGGCCGCTTCGACCTCTCCGCCTGACTCCAGGCACCACCCGAACCGGCGGCCCCGCCCTCCAGACCCATGGGCGGGGCCGTACGGTTCTGCGCCCAGGGAACGAGGGACCGCGTGCACCACCACGGCTTCGCCTGGGTCGGAGAGAAGGCGACGTTCGACAAGGAGAGCCTGCGACGACCGCCGGGCCGGGCTCCGACGGCAAGCAGCGAGAAGGACGTGCACGACCGGCACCGGGAAGCCGTGGCCGCTTTCCCCGCCTCGGACGTGCCACCGATCCAGACGGCTCACTGGCTCAGGAAACCGGCGTCGATGATCCGTGGAACCTGGGTGGATTCCCAGGAGGCCGGCGCCTGGCTGGAACAGCAACTCGACGCGTTCGCCGCACGGTTCGGTTCTCACCAGGACCGAGAGGCCGACCGGCTGGCGCTGCTCGTCAGGGGCGCGGTCGAACGGCTGGCGGAAGGCGGCGATGTCTCCCTCGGTCACTATCTGAAGGGCACGGTCTTCCATTCCGTCGCCGTGGTGACCTGCTCACCGAACCGCGCCGCCCCCGATCTGCCCTGCCCCGCCGGGCAGGCCCGATGCGGTGCCGATGAGGACTCCCGGGACGACCGCGCATGGGGGAACGGGCGAACGCGGCCCGGTTCCTGAGGGGCGAGGGCAAGCCGCCCGGCCACAACACGCGCCGGCACGAGCGGATCCGGGGGTACGAAGCGGCCGGACGCGGCACCGGACGGGGACGGGCCGTCCGGCAGCCACTCACGGACTGCCAGCGCTACCGGTTCGCCTGGGACCTCGGCCTCCCGGGCTGAGCGAACGGTCCGGCCAACCGCCGCCGCCCGCATCGCCCTTGACAGCTTCACCCCTCGCAGCATGCAATATATTGCATGCCAGTTCCGCAGAACCGAGGTCTCGTCTCCCGGTCGCTCCTCCGGGAGAGCGCCTACCGGGCCATCCGTGACGCCATCGTCGACGGCACTCTCGCGCCCGGTGAACGTCTCAACGACGGCGACCTGGTCGGCTGGCTCGGGGTCAGCCGTACGCCGGTGCGCGAGGCGCTGGCGCGGCTGGAGCAGGCGGGGCTGGTGCAGACGAAGCCCGGCCGCTACACCATCGTGAGCCCGCTCGACGTCCGCGCCGTGCGGGCCGCGCAGTCGGTCACCTCCGCCATGCACGAACTGGCCGTACGGGAGGCGGTTCCGCAGCTGGACGCGGTCGAGCTCGACGCCATGCGCGAGGCCAACACCCGTTTCGCCGACGCCCTGCGGCGCAACGACGCCGAGGCGGCGCTGGAGGCCGACGACGCCTTCCACCGGGTCACCGTGACCGCCTGCGCCAACGAGGCCGTCGCCACCGTCCTCGATCAGTTCACGCCCGTGCTGCGACGCCTGGAGCGGCTGCGCTTCTCCTCGCTGAGCGGGCGCGGGTCGGTCGCCCAGCACGACCGGATCATCGCGCTGTGCGCGGCCGGGGACGTCGAGGGAGCGGTGGCCGCCACCCGGGCGAACTGGCAGACGCTGCTGCCGCTGCTCGACGCCACCCCCTGAACGCCCTTCACCACGCGGCCCGCCGCAGGGCCGTGCCGGACCCACCCACGAGGAGCCCGCGATGTCCCTTGACGACTTCGAGCGTTATCCCCTGCTGTTCGGCCCCAGCCCGGTGCACCCGTTGGACCGGCTCAGCGACCACCTCGGCGGTGCGCGCGTCTGGGCCAAGCGGGAGGACTGCAACGCCGGTCTCGCCTACGGCGGCAACAAGACCCGCAAGCTGGAGTACCTGCTTCCCGACGCCCTCCGGCAGGGCGCGGACACGCTCGTCAGCATCGGCGGCGTGCAGTCCAACCACACGCGGCAGGTGGCGGCCGTGGCCGCCCGAGCCGGCCTGAAGGCGGTCCTGATCCAGGAGAGCTGGGTGGACTGGCCCGACGCGGTCAACGACAAGGTCGGCAACATCCTGCTGTCCCGCATCATGGGCGCCGACGTGCGGCTGGTCCAGGCGGGCTTCGGCATCGGCGTGAAGGACAGCTGGCGCCAGGCGCTGGACGACGTACGGGCTGCGGGCGGCACACCGTACGCCATTCCGGCCGGCGGTTCGGACCATCCGCTCGGCGGCCTCGGATTCGCGGACTGGGCGCGCGAAGTGCGGCGACAGGAACAGGAGTTGGGCGTCTTCTTCGACACCGTCGTGGTGTGCAGCGTCACCGGCAGTACCCAGGCCGGCATGATCGCCGGGTTCGCGGGCCAGGACCGGCCCCGGCGGGTTCTGGGCATCGACGCGTCGGCGAAGCTCACCGAGACCCGCGACCAGGTGGCGAGGATCGCCCGTGGCACCGCCGAACTCATCGGCCTGGGGCGAGAGTTGAAGGACGACGAGATCACCGTCCTGGAAGGCTGGGCCGGAGACCTCTACGGCGTACCCGTGGCGTCCACGGTGGACGCCATCAAACTCACCGGCCGGCTCGAAGGTATGATCATCGACCCGGTCTACGAGGGGAAGTCCATGGCCGGGCTCATCGATCTGGTGCGCGGCGGCGAGATCTCCAAGGGGTCCAACGTCCTGTACGCGCACCTCGGCGGCCAGCCCGCACTCAACGCCTACAGCGGCATCTTCCGCTGACGCCCCGCGGCTCCCCGCCGGTCCGGGGCAGCCGGGCCCCGGACCGGGGGCGGCCGGCCCCCGGCCAGGGGCACCTGCCCGATTCGCCCCTGGCGCGCGAGCGGCCGTCCCGACCCTCCTAGGCTGGGCCCCATGCCCACGCCACCCCCATATGCCCTCGCGCACGCCTGCGCATACTCCCTCGTCGCCACAGACCTGGACGGCACCCTGCTGCGCCCGGACGACACCGTGAGCGCCCGGTCCCGCGCCGCGCTCGCCCTCGCCGCCGCCGCGGGAGCCCGGCATCTGATCGTCACCGGGCGGCCGGTGCCCGGGATACGGGCGTTGCTCGCGGACCTGGCGTACACCGGGCTCGTCGTCTGCGGGCAGGGCACCCAGCTGTACGAGGCCGGGGCGAGCGGCGGGCGGCTGCTGCGGTCCGCCGCCCTGGACCGCGAGGCCGCCGACACCGCGCTCGGGAAGATTGAGGCGGAGGTCGGGGCGGTGTTCGCCGCCGTGGACCAGGACGGCGTGGACGGGGTGACCCTGATCGAGGCCGGGTACCGGATGCCGAACCCGGCGCTTCCCGCCCAACCCGTCGGCTCCCGGGCCGCGTTGTGGGAGCGACCCGTGATCAAGGTGCTGGTGCGCCATCCGGATCTGGGCGACGACGAGCTGGCCGCCGCCGCACGCGGGGCCGTGGGCGATCTGGCGACGGTGACCGTGGCGGGGCCGGGCACGGTGGAGCTGGCTCCGCGCGGGGTGGACAAGGGGGCGGGGCTGGCGGTGGCCGCCGAGCTGCTGGGGGTCGGGGCGGAGCGGATCGTCGCGTTCGGGGACATGCCCAACGACCTGCCGATGTTCGCCGGTTCGGGCCACCGGGTGGCCATGGGCAACGCGCATCCGGAGCTGCGCGCGGCGGCCGACGAGGTGACCCTGTCGAACGCGGAGGACGGGGTCGCGGTGGTCCTGGAGCGCCTGTTCGGCATATCCGCCGGGCAGTCGGGCACGGAGTCGGGCACGGAGTCGCGCCCGGGCACTAGCTTGGTCTAGACCAAGCGCGGTACGCTTCCGTCGCCAGCCGTGACAGCCCCACCGTCACGGCACGGCAGCTTGACATGCGCATGTCTGCCCCGTTGCCGCGCGGGCAGGCACGGACCCCCACAGAGGAGTTGTCATGAAAAGCAAGAGGCTCTTAGCCGTCGCCATCGGCGCGGGAATCGCCCCGCTCCTGGCCGTCAGCCTGCCGGCCGGCAGCGCGAGCGCACACGGCTACATCTCATCGCCCCCCAGCCGACAGGCCCAGTGCGCCGCCGGCACGGTCTCCTGTGGTGCCATCAAGTACGAGCCGCAGAGCGTCGAGGGCCCCAAGGGACTGACGAGTTGCAGCGGAGGGAACGCCGGCTTCGCCGAGCTCAACAATGACAGCAAGGGCTGGAAGGTCACCCCGGTCGGCCGCTCGACCAGCTTCAACTGGCGGCTGACGGCCCGGCACGCCACCAGCACCTGGCAGTACTACGCCGGTGGCCAGAAGATCGCGGAGTTCAACGACGGCGGTGCCCAGCCGGGCGCCACCGTCACGCACCAGGTGAACTTCGGCGGCCTGTCCGGCAAGCAGAAGGTGCTGGCCGTGTGGAACATCGCCGACACGGCCAACGCCTTCTACGCCTGCGTGGACGTGAACGTGAGCTGACGCGGTACCGCACCACCCGGCCCCGCCGGGACGAACCGGACCTGTCCGGGGTCCCGGAGCGCGCCGGCCGCGGTCGCGAGGAAGCCGCCCTCGCGACCGCGGTCGCCGGTACCCCGGGCAGGGCCTCCGTAGGCAGGCCGGCCCCACCGGCCACCCCATCGAGATGAGATCCCATGAACCGACACCGCCTCACCGCCCGCGCGGCCGTCGTGGCCCTGCTCGCCACCGGCCTCGCCACCTCCCCGGCCCTCGCGGCCCCCGCCGCCCCCACCACGGCGAAGGCCCGCGTCGGCGCCGACTGGGCGAAGCAGTCGATCACCTTCACCGCTGCGGCGGGTCAGGCCAACGACCTCCACGTGGTCCCCATGGACCGGGGCGACGGGGTCCGGCGGATCGGCTTCCGGGACTCCGTCCCCCTCCAGCCCGGCGACCACTGCACCTACCTCACCCCCGGGGACGAGACGTACGTCGTCTGCGAGCTGCCCACCGACAGCTCCCGGCCGGACCGGATCGACGTCTTCCTCGGCGACGGTGACGACGAGATCGCCACCAGTGACCCCGGGGTCGCCACCGTCAGCGGCGGCCCCGGTGACGACATGCTGCACGCGCACACCGCGCACACCGTGCGGGGAGACGCCGGGAACGACATGGTCATGGGGCGCGTGGTCCTGGACGGCGGCGACGGCATGGACCACCTGATGCCCGTCGACGGCGACCAGCTGCTCCGGGGCGGCAAGGGCGACGACATGATCGAGGCGTACGACGGTAACGACCTCGTGTACGCGGGCCCCGGCGACGACCACGTCATGGGCGGGGACGGCGACGACATCCTGCTCGGCGGCTCGGGCGACGACATGCTGCACGGCGAGGGCGGCGACGACCTGATCAGCGGCGGACCGGGGAAGGACATGGTCGAAGGCGGCCCGGGCCGCGACATCGTTCTCCGGTAGCCGGAGCCGGTCCCCAGGGCCGAGAGCCTCAGGGACCCGGTGCCGGCACCGGACCGGGTCCCGGGTCCCGGTCCGGGACCCGTGGCTCAGCCCTGGGGCGGGTTGAGCATGCGGAAGTAGGTCCAGCTGGTCTCGTTCGGCTCGCTCCACTCCTCCGGGGCGTGGGCGAACTCCGGGTGGTGGGCGGCGATGTGGGCGCGGGTGCGCTCGGGGACCTCGGTGTACGCGCCGAGCTTGCGGCCCCGGCAGTGGAAGGTGAGACCGCCGGGCCGCTGCCCCCGGGCCATCCACGGGAGCCACGGCGACATCCGGCTCCACGACATGGTGGCCGGGACACTGGGCGACGGGCCCGCCAGGTCGGCGCGGTCGGCGAAGAACTGGAAGAGCTCCAGGGCCTTGTACGTGTCCCCCGCCGAGTGCACCGGGTACTGGGCCACCGGCAGCGGGGACGGGTAGGCGAGCGGGATCTCCAGGCTGAAGCAGACCTGATCCCCGAGGTCGGTCGCCGGGATCGGGAAGGGACGCCACTTCTGGTTCGCCGGGTCGTTCCAGACGTGCACCACCGGCAGGTCCTGCCAGGTCTCCAGGATCTCGCGGCTGACGGGGTCGAGGTAGAACGCGGCCTCACGGGTGAGCAGTTGGTAAGCGTCCGGCCCGGCCTCCACGTCCTGGACCAGACGGGAGACATTGAGTCCCTCGAAACCGAAGATCCGCCGGTAGGGCTCATCGGGGGCCCAGGAGTACACGTCTCCGGACCACCAGTACGTGACCTCCTCGCCGTCGAGGGAGGCGCGGGTGCGGGCGAAGGAACGTAGCAGTTCGGCGGGTGTCGTCATACGGACCACTCTGCGCGACCGGCGCGGTCGGCGTGCCGGTACCGGCGGGAATCAGCCCGGCGCTTCCGGAAGGTGGCCCGTGATGTCCTGCTCGGTCCACAGCACCTTGCCGTCCGGCCCGTGGCGGGCTCCCCAGTGGGAGGCGAGCCGGGAGACGATGAACAGCCCCCGGCCGCCCTCGTCGACGGTCCGGGCGTGCCGCAGGCTCGGGGCGGCCGGGGAGCCGTCGTGGACCTCGCAGGTCAGCGTGGAGTCCAGCAGGAGGCGCAGCCGCAGCGGCGGAGTCCCGTAGAGGACGGCGTTGGTGACCAGCTCGCTGACGATCAGCTCCGTCGCCTCGACGATGTCCTCGTCCAGACCCCAGCCCTGGAGCCGGTCGCGTACGAGCACCCGGGCAGTGGCGGGCGTCGTGGGGTCCTGGGCCAGGTCCCAGGTGGCGACCAGATGGTCGGAGACCGTACCCGTACGGGCCAGGAGCAGGGCCGCACCGGCGGCGCGGGCGCCGTCCGGCAGCGTGTACACGATGTCGTCGCCCAGTTGCTGGAGGCTTCGGCCCGGCCGGGCGAGGGCCTCGGTGACACGTTCGGCGGCGCCGTCGCCGGAGAGCAGATCGGTGGTGCAGAACGCGAGGAGGCTGCCCACCTCCAGGGTGACGGTGGCGGGGGCGAAGAGAGCGCTGTCGGTGGAGAACAGTCCGGGCCCTTCCGGCACGTCGAGGACGACCGCCCGTCCGTCGGGGCCGACGATCAGCGGCGCGGGGTGACCGGCGCGCGCGATGGTGCAGGTGCGGGTGAACGGGTCGTAGACCCCGTACACGCAGCCCGCGCTCAGGAGTTCGCCCTGGAGGGCGTCGGCCGGAGGCAGCGCGGCGCGTTCGTGGGCGAGGCGGTCCGCGGTGTCCTTGAGCCGGGCGAGGAGCTCCTCCGGATCCAGGTCGAGGCCCGCCAGCGCCTGGATGACCGTACGCAACTGGCCCATGGCGATGGCCGACTGGAGTCCCTCGCCCGCGACGCCGCCCACGACGAGCGCGGTGCGGGCGCCGGACAGGGCGATGGTGTCGAACCAGCAGCCGCTGTCCCGGCCGGGCAGCAGGACATGCGCTGTGTCGACGGCCGCCTGGTGCCGTTCGCCCTGCGGGAGCAGCCGCCGCTGGACCGTCGAGGCGATGACGTGTTCGCGCTCGTAGCGGCGGGCGTTGTCGATGCCGAGGGCCGCCCGGGTGGCCGCCGCGACGGCGAGGGAGACATCGTCCTCGTCGAAGGGCTCGGCCGCTCCGCGGCGGTAGAGGCTGACCAGCCCGAGAACCGCGCCCCGCAGGGTGAGGGGCACGACGATCAAGGTGTGAGCGCCGGTCTCGGCGACGGCGCGCGCCCCGTCGGAGTCGGTGGCCTGCCACGGGGTGTCGGGCCCGAGCGGAACGAGCCGGGCCCGCAGGTCGGTGGTGGCCAGCGCGTACGGGGTACGGGCGGGGAGGCGGCGGGTCACCCCCGCCGAGCCCGCCCGGGCGCCGTCCTCCCCCGCACCCTCCGCCGTGTCCCGGACGGCGTCGCACCGGCCGCTGGCGGCGCGGCGCAGCGGGGTGCCGGGCGGCAGCGGGCCCACCGGCGGGTCGGCGCCGCGCAGGACGTCGTCCACCACCTCGACGACGGCGAGGTCGGCGAACCCGGGCACCAGGGCGTCCGCGAAGGCGCGGCAGATGGCGGCGACGTCGAGGGAGCCGCCGACCGCGTCCCGCACGGCGGTGAGCGTGGCGTCCCGGGCGCGGGCCCGTTCCCGCTCGGTGACGTCGACGATCGCGGTCAGCAGGCCCAGGGCGGGGGCATCGGGACCGCCGGGGCCGTCGAGGCGGTAGGAGGAGACCAGGAACTCCCGGTCGCCGGGGATCCGGCGCAGCCGTCCGCGCACGAGGCGGTCGCGCGCCGGGCCCTCGCCGGCGAGCACCCGCTTCAGGAGTTGCTCGAGGCCTTCCGGGTCGTCGATCCGGAAGGCCTCGGTGAACCGGTGGCCGACGCGATCCTCGATCTCCACGCCCTCGACGAGCGAGTTGGCCCGTACCAGCCGCAGCTGCGGGTCGAGCACGATCAGGCCGAAGGCGGACTGGTGGAACAGGGCCGCCAACAGGGCCTCGTCCAGGTGGTCCGGCACGCCCCGGGGCGTTCCGGGCCCGGCCGGCGTCTCGGCGTCCGCCACGGCTCCACCCACCCTCCGGCTCCGGCGCACCGGAGCACCGGAGCCGGCACGCGCCGGACCAGCATCACCCGCCGCACCGGGCCCGGCCACCGGTGGACGGCGCAGGCGTGAACAGCGGGAGCGTGAAGGGCGGGAGCGTGAAGGGCGGGAGCGTGAAGGGCGGGAGCGTGAAGGGCGGGAGCGTGAAGGGCGGGAGCGTGAAGGGCGCAGGCGTGAAGGGAGGACGACGAAGAGGAGGAAGAGGACGACGCGGACACGGAGATCTGCCGCAGCTGCTCCTGCGCGGCTGCTCCGCCTCGGCTGCCCTGGCTGCTAGTACCCCGGCGCGCGCAGCGAGCGCAGGACGTGGTCCACCAGGGTGGCGATCGTCTTCTCGTTCTGGACGGGCTTGCGCAGCACATGGCGGTAGTAGACCGGTCCGTACAGCATCTCCACGGCCAGCGGGAGGTCCGCGCCGGGCGGGATCTGTCCCTGTTCCTGGGCGCTGCGCAGCCGGCCGATCGCTTCCTCGACACGCGGGTCGACCAGTTCCTCCCTCAGCCGCTGGGCCAGCAGGTCGTCGTGGTGCAGCTCGGAGAGGATGCCCGCGTAGGCGGGGCCGAACGGCGGGGCCGAGAGCAGTTTCACCGCGCCGGCGACATGGGCGCGCAGGTCGGCGCCGATGTCGCCGGTGTCCACGAACGGGGTGGCGTCGATCAGGGCGTCGGTGAACGCCTCCAGCAGCACCGCGCCCTTCGACGGCCACCAGCGGTAGATCGTCTTCTTGCTGACCCCGGCACCGGCCGCGATGGCCTCGATGGTGACGTGCCCATACCCCCGCTCCGTACAGAGATCGAGAGCGGACCGCAGGATCGCGCGGCGTGATCGTTCGCTACGGCGCACGCTGCTCGGCGATGTGATCATTCGGTGAGCATAGGACGGTTCCAGCCAATCTCTTGTTGACATCTCGTCGCCAAAGACCGAACAATACCCAGGCGGAAACGGAACGTGCCGTGTCGTGTCGTTCCCGTTGTCCGCACCGTTCGTGCCGTTGGTGCCGCGACGAGCCGATCGGGGGACGGCTCGCCCGGCCGACGGTGCGGACGGCCTCCCGCGATCAGATCCAGCCAGGAGACACGCTCTCGCGGGGTCACGCCGCCCGGGAGGCGTGACCGTACGGCCTCTCCCGGATCGTCTCTCAGGCCGTGATGTCCTTGGCCGTGAAGCGCGCCCAGGCCGCCGAGCCGAACACCGCGACGTACAGCCCCTGTAGTTGGATGTTCTTGATCAGGTCATCCCAGTGGACGGGTTCGCGCAGGACGTCCGCGAAGGACATCCAGTAGTGCGCGAACAGGTACGGGTGCACGCCGCTCAGCTGCGGAATGCTGTCCAGGATCTGCACCGTGATCAGCAGCCCGACCGTGGCCGCCATCGCCCCGATCCCGCTGCCGGTCAGCGTCGAGACGAACAGGCCGAGCGCGGCGAACCCGGTCAGGGAGACCGCGACGACCAGCGCCGTCAGTGCCGCCCGCACCAGCCCCTCGACGAAGCTGATCCGGGTCCCGGAGATCGTGGTGACCTCGCCCACCGGGAACAGCAGCGCACCCGCCGCCAGTGCGGACGCCGCCACGACCAGGGTCGCGACCAGGCAGAAGGCGAGGACGGAGGCGTACTTCACCAGCAGCAGCCGGGTCCGGCCCGCCGGGGCGACCAGCAGATAGCGCAGGGTTCCGCTGCTCGCCTCGCCCGCGATCGAGTCGCCCGCGACGACGCCGACGGCCATCGGCAGGAAGACCGGCAGGGTCGCGGCGAGGGCGGCGAAGACGAGGAACAGGCCGTTGTTGGTGACCTGGGCGAGGAACGCCGGGCCCGCCCCGCCGTCCGGGCCGCCCGACCCGCCACCGCCGCCGGCCGTCTCGATCCGGACCGCGATCCCGATGAGTACGGGTACGGCGGCGAGCACGCCGAGCAGGGCGTAGGTCCGGTGGCGGCGGAACAGCGTGGTGATCTCGGACCGGAGGAAGCCCAGCGTCCACATCGGATTGCGGGGACGCATCGGATCCTGCGGACCCGCCGGATCGTGCGGACCCGCCGGATCGTGGGGCCCCGCCGTCCCAGCCTCCGGCGCCGTCTCAGCCTGCGACATCGAATCCCTCTCCCGTGAGTGCGACGAAGGCGTCTTCCAACGAGCCCCGCTCGATGCCGAAGAACCGCACCCGCACCCCGCCGGACACCAGCGCCGCGTTGAGGTCGGCGAGGTCCACGGCGGCGGGCGGGGCGTCGGCGGTCAGCCGGTCGCCGTCGACGCTCAGGCCGGTGAGCCCGTGCTCGCGGAGGATGCGGGCGGCGTCCACGGGGTCGGGGGTGGTGACAGCGAGCCGGCCCCGGGCTCCCGCGGCGAGGTCGGCGACCGGGCCCTGGACGATCAGCCGGCCGCGGGCCATCACCGCCGCGTGCGTGCAGATCTGCTCGATCTCGTCCAGCAGATGGGAGGAGAGGAACACCGTGGTGCCCTCGGCGGCCAGCTCCCGGACCAGGGAACGGATCTCGCGCATACCCTGCGGATCGAGGCCGTTGGTCGGCTCGTCCAGGACCAGCAGCCGACGCGGCCGGAGCAGGGCGGCGGCGAGCCCGAGGCGCTGCTTCATGCCGAGGGAGTACGCCTTGGCCTTCTTCCCGGAGGCGGCGGCGAGCCCGACCCGCGCCAGGGCCTCGTCGACGCGGGCCGGGCGGGTGCGCGGGTCGGCGGTGGGGTCGGCCCGGTCGTAGCACAGGAGGTTTTCCCGGCCGTTGAGGAAGCCGTACAGCGCGGGCCCCTCGATCAGCGCGCCGACCTCCGGCAGCACCGTACGGGCGGCACCCGGCATCGGGCGGCCGAGCACCTCGGCGGTGCCGGACGTCGGGTCGACGAGGCCCATCAGCATCCGGATCGTGGTGGTCTTCCCGGAGCCGTTGGGGCCGAGGAAGCCGAAGACGCTGCCGCCGGGCACCGTCAGGTCGAGGCCGTCCACGGCGAGCTGCCCGCCCCGGTAGCGCTTGGTCAGACCACGGGTGCGAATGACCGGGCCGGTATCCTCCGCGCCTGCGGCGCCCGCAGCGCGCACAGCACCCGACGCGGCTTTCACGCCCGACGAACCCGCACTGCCCGACGCGGCCTTCACGCCCGCCGCACCCGACGTACCCGCGGAACCCGCCGCGGCTTTCACGCCCGCCACGCCCGCCGTGCGCGCTCCTGCCGGTCCAGTCGCCCCGGCCGGCTCCGCCGACCCTGCCGTCCCCGTCGTCATCCCGGTCGTACCTCTCCCGTCCGCACGGCTGGCAGCGCCCCTGCGGCACTGCCGCCCCGCCGCACGGTGTGCGACGGGGCGGATGTCCGGCGCCGGTCGTCCGGCACGGCGGGCGCCGGGGTGTCCTACTTGGCGGCGTCGGCGGCGCGGACCAGCGCGTCCTTCGTCACCGCTCCGACGTAGACCCTGCCGTCGTCCGTCAGCAGGGCGTTGACCAGGCGCGTCTTGAAGACCGTGCCCGAACCGAACTTCCCGGTGACCTTGTCGCCGAGCGCGTCGAGGAAGCCCTGCGCCTCGGCCGGGACGTCGCCCGAGCCGGCCGTGGGAAGGCCGGTGCCGCCGGGGATCCTGATCTCGGCGATCGAGGTCCAGCCCTTCCCGATGACGTTGAGGCCCTCGAAGCCGTCCAGCTCGGCCAGCTGCCCGGGGAGCGCCTTCTGCGCCGCGCCGTGCTCGTCCTTGCCGGTCTCCAGCTCGTCGGCCTCGGTCACCTCGGCGCCCTTGGGCGGGGTGAAGTCGAACGTGGACGCGGCGGGCCTGGAGAAGTCGACCTTGGTGAACCCGGCGTCGACCACGGCCTTGCCGCCGCTCGCCGCCGACAGGGTGAACTTCAGCGGTACGCCGTTCTCGGCGTCCACGGCGATGCGGACCGAGCCGATCGTCGAACCGGACTGCTTCGGCTTGATCAGCAGCTGGTACGCGTCCCGCCCGGCGACCTGCGCGGTGCCGTCCACGGTGACCGAGGTGGTGTCCCCGGCCGCCGCGAGCGCCTGCTCGGCGAAGTCCTTCGGGGTGGCCGGGGCGCCCTGGGGAGCCTTCGGGGCCTTCTCCGCGTGCCCACCGCCGTCCCGGCCCCCGGGAGCCTCGGCGTGGTACACCTCGTCGGACCGGCTGTCGTACGCCCAGACCTCGCCCTGGTTGTGGATGACGCTGTACTCGGAGGCGTCCCCGAGGATGGAGAGCTTCTGCCGCTCCGGGCCGTCGGCGGCCACTCGCAGCGTGTGCGTGCCGGACGTCAGCTCCATGAGCTTGTCCTGCGGGGCCGCCGCGCCGCCGTCCTTGTCCCCGCCCGTGCCCCCGCCGCCCGGCACGAGCGAACCCGCGAGGCCGTCGAGGGGCAGGCCCAGGTCGGTGCTGATCTTGAACGTGCCGGAGAGCTGCTCCTCGTCGGAGGCGGCGATCTTCTCGATGAGCCGCTGTGCGCTGATCTTCGGCAGGTCCGGGTCGCCGGTGCTGGCGAGCGCCGGGACGAGCCCGATGGTCGCGGCCGCCACCCCCGCGACCGCGACGGGGACGATGTAGCGCGCCGCCTTGCGGCGGCCCACGACAGTGCTCGTGGCCTCGCCGGTGGTCTCTGCGCTGTCGTTCGGTGCCATGGTGTGCCCTACCTCCGTGGTCGGCGGCTTCCGTTGTCAACCATCTGACCAAATCAGACGGGTCAAAGCGTCAGCCCGAGGAATCAACTCCACGTACTGCTCCGGTATGACAACCGGAAGGGGCGTGTACGTCATCCAGTAGGGGTAGGCCCCACCGGATGACGCGCCGTCAGTGTCCCGCGCGCCAGGGCAAGGGCACCAGGACACCAGGGCACCACGACGGGGCCTCAGGCGCCACGGCGGGGCCTCGGGGCGGGTCACCGCAACAGGCTCTCAGCCCGCGCGGTGCACCACGGCGTCGCACAGCTCCTCCAGCGCGGACTTCGCGTACCCCTCGGGCAGTGGCGCGAGCGTGGCGCGCGCCGCCTGGGCGTAGTGCACGGTGTCCTGGCGGGCCTGCTCCAGCGCCGGGTGGACGCGCAGCCGGCGCAGCACCTCGTCCAGGGCGGCGTCACCGCTCAGGTCGCCGTCGAGCAGCTCGACGAGCTCCAGGTCGTCGGGCTTGCCGTCGGCCGCCGCCTGGGCGCGCAGCCGCAGGACGGGGAGTGTCGCGATGCCCTCGCGCAGGTCGGTGCCGGGGGTCTTGCCGGACTCGTGGGAGTCGGAGGCGATGTCGAGGACGTCGTCGGCGAGCTGGAAGGCGATGCCGAGCCGCTCCCCGTACTGGGTGAGGACGTCCACGGTGCGTTCGTCGGCGCCGGACATCATCGCGCCGAAGCGGCCGGACACGGCGACCAGCGAGCCGGTCTTGCCGCTGAGGACGTCCAGGTAGTGGTCGACCGGGTCGCGGCCGTCGCCCGGGCCCGCGGTCTCCAGGATCTGGCCGGTGACGAGCCGTTCGAAGGCCTCCGCCTGGATACGGACGGCCTCGGGGCCGATGTCGGCCAGGATGTGGGAGGCGCGGGCGAAGAGGAAGTCGCCGGTGAGGACGGCGACGGAGTTACCCCAGCGGGTGTTGGCGCTGGGCACCCCGCGCCGTACGTCGGCCTCGTCCATCACGTCGTCGTGGTACAGCGTGGCCAGGTGGGTCAGCTCGACGACGACGGCGGAGGGGACGACTCCCGGCGCGTCGGGATCACCGAACTGTGACGCGAGCATGACCAGCAAGGGGCGGAACCTCTTGCCCCCGGCCCGCACCAGGTGCTGGGCGGCCTCCGTGATGAACGGGACATCGCTCTTGGTGGCTTCGAGCAGTCCCGCCTCGACAGCGGCCAGGCCCGACTGGACATCGGCCTCAAGAGCCTGGTCCCGCACGTGCAGTCCGAACGGCCCGACGACGGTCACGAGGGCATCTCCTGTCTGCTGACGATCACACGCAATGTCGATGTGTCGCTGTCTCTCCTAGCGACTTCAGCGTATCCGGTCCGCTATGGATCACCGTGGGCGGCTTCCCATGACCGCCGGTATGTTCGGGATCAGCTCATACGATCAGGAGTCCCCGTTTTGTCCCACAGCACCGCCGGCACCGAGCCGGCCAAGCCCCCGCCCGAGGACGACCACGCCTTCTTCGGGCAGCCGCGGGGCCTGATGACCCTGTCCGGCCTGGAGGTCTGGGAGCGGTTCTCGTTCCTGGGCATGCAGGCCATCCTGGTGCTGTTCTTCGCCGACACGGTGGCCAACGGCGGCATGGACATGGACCCCGGCACCGCGGCCTCCGTCTCCGCCGCCTACGGGACGCTGGTCTATCTGGTGTCCGTGGCGGGCGGCTGGCTGGCCGACCGGATCCTCGGCTCGTACCGGGCCGTACTGTACGGCGGCATCCTCATCGCGTGCGGCCACTACTGCATGGCCGTTCCCACCGACACGATGACCTGGGTGGGCCTCGGTCTGATCAGCGCCGGAACGGGCCTGCTCAAGCCCAACGTCGCCTCCATGGTCGGCAAGCTCTACCGCACCGACGACGAGCGGCGCGACGCCGGCTTCGCCCTCTACTACATGGGCATCAACATCGGCGCCTTCGCCGGACCGCTGGTCACCGGCTGGCTCGGCGACCACGTCAGCTGGCACTGGGGTTTCTCGGCCGCCGCGGTCGGCATGACCTTCGGCCTGATCCAGTACGTGGCGGGCCGCCGTCACCTGGCCGGGCGTAAGCACGCCGCCGAGTTCGCGCTGGCCCCCGACGCGATGCGCCGAGCGGTGCGGCTGATCATCGGCGGGGCGGTCCTGGTCGCCGTCGTCGCGACCGTCCTGGCGCTGGTGGGCTGGCTGACCATCGACCGGTTCGTGGACGTGCTCACGGTGATCTCGATCATCGCCCCGGTCACCTACTTCGTGGTGATGTTCCGGAGCCCCCGGGTCACCGCCGAGGAACGCGGCAGGCTCCGCCCGTACGTCGTGCTCTTCCTGGGCTCGGTCGTCTTCAACTTCATCCTGTTCCAGGCGTACTCGACGATGATCCTGCTCGCCTCGACCAACGCCCGCACCGAGATCCTCGGCTTCACCTTCCCGGCCAGTTGGTACGCCTCCGCGCTCGGCGCCTTCGAGGTCGCGCTCGCCCCGGCGGTGGCCGCCACCTGGGTCAGGATGGGCAAGCGCCAGCCGCACGCCTCCAACAAGATCGCCTTCGGCGTGATCCTCGGCGGGCTCTCCTTCCTGCTGATGGTCCTGCCGACGTCCGGACACGCGGACGACACCTACAAGATGGCCGCCTGGTGGATCGTCGGCTCCTACCTGCTGCTCGGACTCGGCGACGTCCTGCTGGAGACCTCCGGCCTCTCCGCCAGCAGCAAGCTCGCCCCGAAGGCCTTCGCCAGCCAGACGATGGCCCTGTGGTTCCTGTCGCTGGCCGTCGCCAACGGCATCCAGGCCCAGATCGTGAAGCTCTACGGCGAGGTCTCCAACCCGGCGTACTTCGGCGTCAACGGAGCGATCGCGGTGGCGACCGGCATCGCGATGATCATCGCCGCCCCCTGGCTGAAACGCACGATGCACCCCGTCCACTGAGCGCCGTCCACTGAGCGCGCCCCTTCGCACCCGTCGTCGTACACCGCGCCCCGTCCACCGAGCGCCCCTTCGCACCCGCCGTCGTACACCGCGCCCCTTCGCATCGCACCCGTCGTCGTACATCGAGGTGACCCATGAACATCACGACCGAGTTCCCGTACGAGACCACCCGCGAGGACGTCTTCATCCCGCTGTCCGACGGCACCCGGCTCTACGCCCGGATCTGGCGGCCGCTGACCGACGAACCGGTCCCCGCGCTGCTGGAGTACCTGCCCTACCGGCTCAGCGACTGGACCGCGCCCCGCGACTGGCAGCGCCACCCCTGGTACGCGGGCCACGGCTACGCCTCCGTACGGGTCGACGTCCGCGGCCACGGCAACAGCGGGGGGCTGCCCGGCGACGAGTACGACGCCCAGGAACTCCAGGACGGGGTCGCCGTCATCCACTGGCTGGCCCAGCAGGAGTGGTGCTCCGGCCGGGTCGGGATGTTCGGCATCTCCTGGGGCGGCTTCAACTCGCTCCAGATCGCCGCGCTCGCCCCCGAGCCGCTGAAGGCGATCGTCACGGTCTGCTCGACCGACGACCGCTACGACAACGACGTCCACTACATGGGCGGCTCCGTCCTCGCCGTGGACATGCACGCCTGGGCCGCCACCATGCTCGCCTTCGTCTGCCGGCCGCCGGACCCCGCGCAGGTCGGCGACGACTGGCGGGAGATGTGGCTGAAGCGGCTGGAGGCCGTCGACCCCTTCATCCACACCTGGCTGGCCCACCAGAGCCGCGACGACTACTGGAAGCACGGCAGCGTCTGCGAGGACTACGGCGCGATCAGGGCGAAGGTCCTCGCCGTCGGCGGCTGGCACGACCCGTACCGCGACACCGTCCTGCGGCTGGTGGAGCACCTGGACCCGGACCAGGTGCGCGGGCTGATCGGCCCCTGGTCGCACCAGTACCCCGACCGGGGGCTGCCGCCGGGGCCCGGGATCGGCTTCCTCCAGGAGACGCTGCGCTGGTGGGACCAGCACCTCAAGGGCCAGGAGACGGGCGTGATGCGGGAGCCGCTGCTGCGGTCCTGGATCAGCGGCTCGCACCCGCCCGCCACGGTGTACGAGACGCTGCCCGGCCGCTGGGTCGGGGACGCGAGCTGGCCCTCGGAGAACGTCTCCCCGGTGGCGTACGCCCTCCAGGGCGGCGAACGGATCGTCGCCTCGCCGCAGCAGACCGGTATGGACGCGGGCCGCTTCTTCCCGTTCGGCAACGACGCGGACCTGCCGCCGGACCAGCGCGACGAGGACGCGAAGTCGGTGTCCTTCGAATTCCCCGTCGCGGACACGCCGATCGAGATCCTCGGCCGCCCCCGGGTGAAGCTCCGCATCCGGATGGACGTCCCGCGTGGCCAGGCCATCGCCCGGCTCAGCGACATCGCGCCCGACGGCTCCTCCACCCTGGTCACCCGGGGCGTCCTCAACCTCGCGGCCCGGCACGGCCGCGACCGCACCGACGACTGGCCCCCCGGCGAGAGGGAGGACGTCGTCTTCGACCTCAACGGCATCGGGCACACCTTCCCGCCCGGCCACCGCATCCGGATCGCCGTCTCCTCCTCGTACTGGCCCTGGATCTGGCCGCAGGCCGGCTCGGCGGGCTTCACCCTGGAGGCGGAGGGCAGCTTCGTCGAACTCCCGGTGCGCCGCCACACCGAGGACCCGGCGATCACCTTCGGGGAGCCCGAGCAGTCCGAACCGCTCGGTGTGGTCCACCCGGTCACCCTGGAGGAGCCGCGCCCCGAACGCCTCGTCGTCCGGGACGTCGCCAAGGGCGAGTGGCGTATGGAGGTCGACCCCCGCTACGGCGGTACGCGGGTCTACCCCGACGGCCTCGAATTCACCGAGGACGCCCTGGAGACGTACACCATCCAGCAGGACGACCCGCTCTCCGCGCGGACCCGCTCCGACTGGCGGATCCGGCTGCACCGCCCGGAGGCCGCCTGGGACGCAGAGATCGAGACCCGCTCCGAGATCGCCGCCGACGAACACGACTTCATCACCTCCAACGAGGTGATCTGCAAGGACGGCGAGGAGGTCGTCTTCCACCGCACCTGGGAGAAGCGCATCCCGCGCACGGCCGGCTGAGCGGCCTCCCTGTCTCACCGTCGGGTCCCCCGGATTTCCGGGGGACCCGACGAACTTTCCGGGCAATGCGCACAGTTGGGGATAGTCAGGGCACTGCCGCTGGGTAGGAGCACCGACGTAACGTGTCCTCCACGCGACCTGGAAAGCGAGGCAGCACCACATGCCCGAGCAGAGCAGCCCGCTCGATCTGGCCGAGGGCGACCCCTTCGGCCCGCACAACCTTCCGTACGGTGTGTTCTCCACCCCCGACCACCCCGACGACCACCGGGTCGGCGTCCGCATCGGCGACCACGTCCTGGACGCCGGGGCCGCCGCCCACGCGCTGGGCTCCCCCTACGCGGGGCTGCTCGCGCAGCCGAGCCTGACGCCGCTGCTCGCGGCGGGCCGCACCGCCTGGCGGGACGTGCGCCGCGCGCTCACCGCCTGGCTGACCGTCCCCGCCCACCGCGCGGACATCGAGCCACTGCTGCACCCGGTGGACGCGGTGACCCTGCACCTGCCGTACGAGGTCGCGGACTACGTCGACTTCTACGCCAGCGAGCACCACGCCACCAACGTCGGGCAGATCTTCCGGCCGGACGGCGACGCGCTCACCCCCAACTGGAAGCATCTCCCGATCGGTTACCACGGCCGATCCGGCACCGTCGTGGTCTCCGGCACCGACGTGGTGCGCCCCAGCGGCCAGCGCAAGGCCCCCGCCGACCCGGCCCCCGTATTCGGGCCTTCGGTGAAGCTCGACATCGAGGCCGAGGTCGGCTTCGTCGTCGGCGTCCCCTCCGCGCACGGCACTCCGGTGCCGCTGGCCGACTTCCGCGAGCACGTCTTCGGCCTCTCGCTCCTCAACGACTGGTCCGCCCGCGACCTCCAGGCCTGGGAGTACGTGCCGCTCGGCCCGTTCCTCGGCAAGTCCTTCGCCACCTCCGTCTCCGCCTGGGTCACCCCGCTGGAGGCCCTGGACGCCGCCCGCACCGCGCCCCCGGCCCGCGACGTCCCCCTGCTCCCCTACCTCGACGACGCGGCGGAGGAGGAGCCGGGAGCCTTCGACATCCGGATCACCGTGGAGATCAACGGCCGGGTCGTCGCCGAGCCGCCATTCGCCTCGATGTACTGGACGGCCGCCCAGCAGCTCGCCCATATGACGGTGAACGGCGCGTCGCTGCGCACCGGCGACCTGTACGGCTCCGGCACCGTCAGCGGCCCCGAGCCCGCCCAGCGCGGCTCGCTCCTGGAGCTGACCTGGAACGGCCGCGACGCGCTCGAACTCCCCGAGGGCAAGCGGACGTTCCTGGAGGACGGCGACACGGTCACGCTGACCGCCTGGGCCCCCGGCCCGCACGGCACCCGCGTGGGCCTCGGCGACGTGACCGGAAGGATCGTCACCGCGCCATGACGCCCGACACCCCCGCGCTGACGCTGCCGGAGGAACTGATCCTGCTCGCCCTGGACCCGGAACGGGGCAAGCCGGCCTGCGAGGCCCGCGTTCTGGCGTACGGGGCCGCCGGGGCCGTCCTCGCGGAGCTGGAGATCCAGGGCCGGATACGGGAGGAGCGCGGCCGGGTCCAGGTGGTGAACCCGCTGGACCCGGCCGATCCGATCCTCGCCGCCCTGCTCCGGACCCTGGTCCCGCCGGCCAAGGGCCGCCGCCCCGGGGTCCGTGCCCGGCGATGGGTGGGCGACTTCGACCGGCAGGTGCGGGAGCAGTACCTGGACTCCCTGGTCGAGCGCTCCGTCCTGCGCCGGCGGACCCGTCGTTTCCTCGGCCTGTTCCCGAGCCACCGCCACTTCCCGGGAGACCCGGGACTCATACCGGGTCTCCGCAAACGGTTCGAGGCGGCCGAGGCAGCGGGCTACCCGGCCCCCCGGGACAAGACGCTCGCCGCTCTGGTCTCGGCGATCGGCCTCGCCCGCGCCCTCAGCGGCGACGGCCGCTCGGGCCGGACCGCGATGAGGGTGCTGCGCCGCTCACAGTGGGCCGCCGTGGCCGTCCACTGGAACGTGAAGCGGCACGAGTCCGGGGGCAGCGGGGGCGGGGACGGCGGAAGCTGGAGCGACGGCGACACCGGGGGCGGAGGCGGCTGCGGAGGGGGCGGCGGGGACTAGAGGGTGCGGTGCCGGGAGCGCCCCTCCACGGAGAAGTGCTCCCGGAAGCTTTGGCCATGGATATTCTCCGGTGTATGTCGAATCAGTCTGTGGCGGCCGGAGTCGGTCTCGCCGGTGTGATGGCGCACTGCGGCGGAAACCCGCTCGGCGCGGTGGAGTTGCTGGTGGATGCGGTCTCCGCCTCTCCGGGGGCCCCGGAGCCCTACGCGGCCCTCGCCGAGCTGTGGCGACACCGACGCCCGGAGCTGGAGAAGGGCCTCCGAGGGGACGGTTCCCTCGGTTCCGTCCTGGCTCAGGCCTACTTCCAGTTCCTCGAAGGGGCCATGGACGACGCGGCCATGTCCCTGGGTTCGGTGGTGGGCGCGCGGCCCGATGTGGCATGGGGCGCGGCGCCCTGGTTCGGCGACGAGCGGTTCCTCGGCACGGTGAGCGCCGAGGCGCTGGCCGAGGCGTGTCTGCGGACGCTGGACTTCGGCCATGACCTGGACACCGACGGGACCCGTGAGCGGTTCGCGCCCTGGTTCCATGCGATCGAGGTGGTCTCCGAACGGTCCCCCGTTCCGGAGTCGCTGGCCTCCATGGCCCGCCTGCCCCGGGCCTGCGGTCGCTACGAACTGTCCTTCGCCCTGTGCGACCGCGCCGACGCCGTCGAGCCGGTCATGTGGACCGCGGTCGCCCGGGGAGCCACCTGGCGCGTGATGGGCGACCTGGACCAAGCGGCGGCGGCCTTCACGAGCGCCGTGGCCCTGGACCCCGCCAACTGGTCCCTCTGCCTGGATCTGGCGGACATCCGCGCCGAGCAGGGGGACTTCACCGCAGCCGCGAGCCTTGTCGAACAGGGCCTGGAACACGAACCCGCCGAGGTCTCCCTGCGCGCCGCCCGCGCCGCCTACCGCACCCGACTGTCCGGCTCGTCCGAAGACCTGAAGACCCTGATCGCCCTGGCTCCGGAGCTCACGAGCACCACCTACCGGAATCTGCTGATCGACCACGCGTGCGCGGGACCGAAGCTGCCCCGGCTGCTTGTGGCCGAGGCCCGGCGCATCCGGAGCAGGTGAAAGCGTACAGGTCAGCGGCGCGAGAGGCGTTCACACGTTCGGGTCATCCGGATCCGGTTCCCGGCGGATACGCTGGTCGGGCCCGCGAGACTCCTCCCCATGGGAGCAATGATGAGCATCGAACCCGAGGCCTCCGAGCCGCGGTGGGCGGTCCCGCCCGAGGGCGGCTGGACCGCCGATGACCTGGACACACTCCCGAATCTGCCTCCGCACACGGAGCTGATCGACGGGAGCCTCGTCTTCGTGAGGCCACAGACCCTGTTCCCTTCACGGGCGGTCGACTTCTTCGAGTGGCAGCTTCAGTCCCTGGCCCCGCCCGAGCTGGAGGTCGTGCGCGAGTTCACCATCGACATCGACCGCTACAACCGGCCCGAGCCCGATGTGATCGTCATCGACGGTGACATCATCCAGGACCCGAACCAGACCCGGTTTCCCGCCGAGTCGGTGCGCCTCGCCATCGAGGTCGTGTCCCCCGAATCGCGGTCCCGCGACCGGGAGACCAAGCCCGTGAAGTACGCCCGCGCCGCCATCCCGCACTACTGGCGGGTGGAGAACCACGACGGGCGCGCCGTGGCCTACGTCTTCGAGCGGGAGCCGGCCACCGGCGCCTACACCTCGACGGGGATCTTCCACGACCGGATGAAGGTGTCGGTGCCCTTCGCCGTGGATCTGGACCTGACGGCGATCACGCCCCGTCGCCGGGCGGCGGATCTCGGGTAGATCCGCCGCTCCTCCGCCCCACCGCCCGGTACACCTCACTCGTACTCGGGCGGTTCCTCGTCCCAGCCGAACTCGGGGTCGCTGTGCTGCGGGGCCGGGGCGGCCGCACGAGCCGGGGCGGCCGGGGCTTGTGTGCGAGCCGGGGCCGGGCGCGACGGGGATGCGGGGGCAGCCGGCACGGCGGGGGCCGCCGTACGTGGTGCGGGCGCCGGGGCCGCCGGGGCGGGAGCTTCCGCCGCCGGCCCCGGGGACGTCTCCGCCAGGACCTCCAGCACGCCTTCCCCGTATGTCGCGAGCTTCTTCTCGCCCAGGCCGCTGACGCCGCCCAGCTCCGCGAGCGAGGCCGGGTGCAGCGTCGCGATCTCGCGGAGGGTCGCGTCATGGAAGATGACGTACGCCGGGACGCCCTGCTCCTTCGCCGTCGCCCCGCGCCAGGCGCGCAGCGCCTCGAAGACCGGGACGGCGGCCTCGGGGAGATCGGCGGCGACCGCCTTGCCCTTGGCGCCCTTGCCCGAGGGCGACGACGAGCGGGTCGTGGGCTTCTTGGGTTCCTTGCGGAGCAGCACGTCCCGCTCCCGCCCCAGGACCGTCGCGCTCTCGTCGGTCAGGACCAGCGTGCCGTACTCCCCCTCGACCGCGAGCAGCCCCTGGGCCAGCAGTTGGCGGACCACACCGCGCCACTCCGCCTCCGCCAGCTCCTCGCCGATACCGAAGACGGAGAGCTGGTCGTGGTCGAACTGGATGATCTTGGCGGTCTTGCGGCCCAGCAGGATGTCGATGATCTGGCCCGCGCCGAACTTCTGGTTCCGTTCGCGCTTCAGCCGCACCACCGTGGAGAGCAGCTTCTGTGAGACGACCGTGCCGTCCCAGGTCTCCGGCGCGGTCAGACAGGTGTCGCAGTTGCCGCAGGCGGGGGCCGTGGGCTCCTGGCCGAAGTAGGTCAGCAGCTGGGCCCGGCGGCACCGGACCGTCTCGCACAGGGCCAGCATCGAGTCCAGGTGGGAGGCGGCCCGGCGGCGGAACGCCTCGTCGCCCTCGCCGCCCTGGATGAGCTTGCGCTGCTGGACGACGTCCTGGAGCCCGTACGCCATCCAGGCCGTCGACGGCTCCCCGTCACGGCCCGCGCGGCCGGTCTCCTGGTAATACCCCTCGACGGACTTGGGAAGGTCGACGTGGGCGACGAAGCGGACGTCCGGCTTGTCGATGCCCATGCCGAAGGCGATCGTCGCGACGACGACGAGCCCCTCCTCGCGGAGGAAGCGCGCCTGGTGGGTGGCGCGCGTGGAGGCGTCCAGGCCCGCGTGGTACGGAACGGCCTCGACGCCGTTGCGGCAGAGGTACTCCGCGATCTTCTCGGTGGAGTTGCGCGAGAGGCAGTAGACGATGCCCGCGTCCCCGGCGTGCTCCTCCTTGAGGAAGGTGAGGAGCTGTTTCTTGGGCTCGGACTTCGGCACGATCCGGTACTGGATGTTCGGCCGGTCGAAGCTCGCGACGAAGTGCTTCGCGTCCGGCATACCGAGGCGGCGGGTGATCTCCTCGTGTGTGGCATGGGTCGCGGTCGCCGTGAGGGCGATGCGCGGCACGTCCGGCCAGCGCTCGCCGAGGACGGACAGGGCCAGATAGTCGGGGCGGAAGTCGTGGCCCCACTGGGCGACGCAGTGCGCCTCGTCGATCGCGAAGA
This sequence comes from Streptomyces sp. NPDC104313, assembly GCF_055583985.1. Taxonomy (NCBI): domain Bacteria; kingdom Bacillati; phylum Actinomycetota; class Actinomycetes; order Kitasatosporales; family Streptomycetaceae; genus Streptomyces; species Streptomyces sp. NPDC104313. Next base: position 278,573 of record NZ_JBVJMW010000007.1, on the reverse strand, counting down.
CGGAGATCTCGCCCCGGGCCAGCAGGGAGAGGGTGGAGTCCAGGCGGAGGCGCTCGGGGGCCAGGTAGAGCACGTCCAGCTCGCCCGCGAGGAACTGCGCCTCCATCGAGCGGCGCTCGTCGAAGTCCTGCGTGGAGTTCATGAAGCCGGCCCGGACGCCGAGCGCCCGCAGGGCGTCGACCTGGTCCTGCATGAGGGCGATCAGCGGGGAGACGACGATGCCGGTGCCCCGCCTGACCAGGGACGGGATCTGGTAGCAGAGGGACTTTCCGGCGCCGGTGGGCATGAGCACGACCGCGTCGCCGCCCGCCACCACATGCTCGATGACCGCGCCCTGCTCGCCGCGGAACGACTCGTACCCGAAGACGCGGTGCAGCGTCCGCCGCGCCTCGCTCTCGCCGCCCGTGTCGGTGCCGGTGTCGGTCACCGTCCCGGTGGTCTCATCCATGGTCACGCCCAATGCTCTGTCCCCCGAGGGTCCGCACGCCCGGCCCTGTCCGTCCTGCTCTCGTCCCCGTCCACGATAGGCGGAGCCAACGACAACGCCGGACGGTCTGTGGATAACCGGCCGTCCGGCGCTGCTGTCGTTCCCCGCCGCACGGGCTACCGCACGAACACTCCCGCCTGGCTCGCCAGGTCCAGGAAGTACTGCGGGGCCAGGCCCAGCACCAGGGTGACGGCGACGCCGACCGCGATCGTCGTCATGGTCAGCGGGGACGGGACGGCGACCGTGGGGCCGTCCGCCTTCGGCTCGCTGAAGAACATCAGGACGATCACCCGGATGTAGAAGAACGCCGCGACGGCCGAGGAGAGCACACCGACGACGACCAGCGCGCCGGCCCCGCCCTCGGCCGCCGCCTTGAACACCGCGAACTTGCCGGAGAACCCGGAGGTCAGCGGGATGCCCGCGAAGGCCAGCAGGAACAACGCGAAGACCGCGGCGACCAGCGGCGAGCGGCGGCCGAGCCCGGCCCACTTCGACAGGTGGGTGGCCTCGCCGCCCGCGTCCCGCACCAGCGTGACGACGGCGAACGCGCCGACCGTCACGAAGGAGTAGGCCAGCAGATAGAAGAGGACCGAGGAGATGCCCTCCGGGCTGGCCGCGATGACGCCCGCGAGGATGAAGCCCGCGTGCGCGATCGAGGAGTAGGCCAGCAGCCGCTTGATGTCGGTCTGGGTGATCGCGACGATCGCGCCGCCCAGCATCGTGATGATGGCCACGGCCCACATGACCGGCCGCAGGTCCCAGGTGAGCCCCGGCAGCGCCACGTACAGCAGGCGCAGCAGCGCGCCGAACGCGGCGACCTTCGTGGCGGCGGCCATGAAGCCGGTCACCGGGGTCGGGGCGCCCTGGTAGACGTCCGGGGTCCACATGTGGAACGGGACCGCGCCGACCTTGAAGAGCAGACCGGTCAGGATCATCGCGCCGCCGATGAGCAGCAGTGCGTCGTTGCCCATGGTGTCGGCGAGGGCCGGGTCGATCTCCAGGACCGAGCCGTCGACGACGTTGGCGATGTCCGCGTACCCGAGGGAGCCCGAGTAGCCGTAGAGGAGGGCGATCCCGAAGAGCAGGAACGCCGAGGAGAACGCGCCGAGCAGGAAGTACTTCACGGCCGCCTCCTGCGACATCAGCCGCTTGCGCCGGGCGAGGGCGCACAGGAGGTAGAGCGGGAGCGAGAAGACTTCCAGCGCGATGAAGAGGGTCAGCAGGTCGTTGGCGGCCGGGAAGACCAGCAGCCCCGCCACCGAGAAGAGCAGGAGCGGGAAGACCTCGGTGGTGGTGAACCCGGCCCGCACCGCGGCCTTCTCGCCCTCGCCGCCCGGTACGGACCCGGCCTGCGCGGCGAAGGAGTCGACGCGGTTGCCGTTGCTGCTGGGGTCGAGCCGGCGCTCGGCGAAGGTGAACACCGCCACCATGGCGACCAGGAGAATGGTGCCTTGGAGGAACAGGGTGGGGCCGTCGATCGCGATGGCGCCCATGGCCGCGATCTGGGCCTTCGTGGTGCCGTGTCCCCCGGCGGCGAGGACGACGATCGCGGCGAACGAGGCGGCGACCGCCACCACGGTCAGGACGAGCTGGGTGTGGTAGCGGGCCCGGCGCGGCACGAAGGCCTCCACCAGGATGCCCAGGACGGCGGCGACCACGATGATCAGGACCGGCATCAGCTGGGTGTACTCGATCTTCGGCATGGTGAACGAGTCGCCCGGTGCCGCCGATGTCACCCCGCTCGCCGTCGTCCACAGACTGTGGACAGCTGTTGCGCTCACTTGGCGGCCTCCACCTCGGGCTGGGGGTCCTTCTTCTGTACGTCGGACATGGTGTGCTCCACCGCCGGGTTGACGACCTCGGTGAGCGGCTTCGGGAAGACGCCCAGGAAGATCAGCACGGCGATCAGCGGAAGCGCGACCGCCAGCTCCCGGGCCCTGAGGTCCGGCATGGACCGGACCGATTCCCGCACCGGGCCGGTCATCGTGCGCTGGTAGAGGACCAGGACGTAGAGCGCGGCGAGCACGATGCCGGAGGTGGCGATGATGCCGGCCACCGGATACGCGCTGAACGTGCCGACGAGGACCAGGAACTCACTGACGAACGGGGCGAGTCCGGGCAGCGACAGGGTGGCGAGCCCGCCGATGAGGAACGTCCCGGCCAGCACGGGGGCGACCTTCTGCACCCCGCCGTAGTCCGCGATGAGCCGCGATCCGCGCCGGGTGATGAGGAATCCGGCGACCAGCAGCAGCGCGGCCGTCGAGATCCCGTGGTTGACCATGTAGAGCGTGGCGCCCGACTGGCCCTGGCTGGTCATCGCGAAGATGCCCAGGATGATGAAGCCGAAGTGCGAGATCGAGGCGTAGGCGATGAGCCTCTTGATGTCGCGCTGGCCGACCGCGAGCAGCGCCCCGTACACGATGGAGATCAGCGCCAGGGTGATGACCACCGGCGTCGCCCACTTGCTGGCCTCCGGGAAGAGTCCGAGGCAGAAGCGGAGCATCGCGAAGGTGCCGACCTTGTCGACGATCGCGGTGATCAGCACGGCGACCGGTGCGGTGGCCTCGCCCATCGCGTTGGGCAGCCAGGTGTGCAGCGGCCACAGTGGGGCCTTCACCGCGAAGGCGAGGAAGAACCCGAGGAACAGCCACCGCTCGGTGCTGGTCGCCATCTCCAGGGTGCCGTTGGCGCGGGCCTCGGTGATCTCGGAGAGCGAGAAGCTGCCCGCGACCACGTAGAGGCCGATGACCGCGGCCAGCATGATCAGACCGCCGGCCAGGTTGTAGAGGAGGAACTTGACCGCCGCGTACGACCGCTGGGTCGCGGCGTTCTCGTCGCTGCCCGCGTGGGCCCGGTCGCCGAAGCCGCCGATGAGGAAGTACATCGGGATGAGCATGGCTTCGAACAGGATGTAGAAGAGGAAGACGTCCGTGGCGACGAACGACAGGATCACCATGGCCTCGACCATGAGGATCAGGGCGAAGAAGCCCTGTGTGGGACGCCAGCGATACGGCTTCGTCTCGTTGGCGTCTCCCCTGCTCGAACGGGGTTGAGAGCTTGGGGACGGATCGGCGTCGTGCCAGCCGGCCACGATGACGAAGGGGATCAGCAGCGCGGTGAGGCCGAGGAGCGCCACTCCGATGCCGTCCACGCCCAGTTCGTAGCGGACGCCGAAGTCGGCGATCCAGGACCGGGACTCGGTGAGCTGGTAGCGGTCGCCGCCCGGTTCGAAGCGGAGGAAGACGACGGCCGCCAGGACGAGCGTGCCGAGCGAGAAGAGCAGCGCGAGCCATTTGGCCGCGGTGCGCCGCGCGGCGGGCACGGCGGCGGTGGCGATGGCGCCGATCGCCGGGAGCGCCGCCGTCGCGGTCAGGAGGGGAAAGGACATGTGATCAGACCGCCCTCATCAGCAGGGTCGCGGCGATGACGACCGCCGTACCGCCGAACATCGAGACCGCGTAGGTGCGGGCGTAGCCGTTCTGCAGTTTGCGCAGTCGGCCGGAGAGCCCGCCGACCGAGGCGGCCGTGCCGTTGACGACGCCGTCGACCAGGGAGTGGTCCACGTAGACCAGTGAGCGGGTGAGGTGCTCGCCGCCGCGGACCAGGACCACGTGGTTGAAGTCGTCCTGGAGGAGATCGCGGCGGGCGGCCCGGGTGAGGACCGAGCCGCGCGGGGCGACGACGGGCACGGGCTTGCGCCCGTACATCGCCCAGGCGATCCCGACGCCGACGACCAAGGCCACCACGGTGGCTCCGGTGATCGTGGCCGCGCTCAGCGGGGCGTGCCCGTGGTCGTAACCGGTCACGGGCTCCAGCCAGTTGATGAACCGGTCGCCGATCGCGAAGAACCCGCCGGCGAACACCGAGCCGAAGGCCAGCACGATCATCGGGATCGTCATCGACTTCGGGGACTCGTGCGGGTGCGGCTCGTGGCCCTCCGCGTCCGGCTGCCAGCGCTTCTCGCCGAAGAACGTCATCAGCATCACGCGCGTCATGTAGAACGCGGTGATCGCGGCGCCCAGCAGGGCGACGGAGCCGAGGATCCAGCCCTCGGTGCCTCCCTTGGCGAAGGCCGCCTCGATGATCTTGTCCTTGGAGAAGAAGCCGGACAGGCCGGGGAAGCCGATGATGGCCAGATAGCCGAGGCCGAAGGTGACGAAGGTGACCGGCATGTACTTCCGCAGGCCGCCGTACTTGCGCATGTCGACCTCGTCGTTCATGCCGTGCATGACGGAGCCCGCGCCGAGGAACAGCCCGGCCTTGAAGAAGCCGTGCGTCACCAGGTGCATGATCGCGAAGATGTAGCCGATGGGGCCGAGGCCCGCGGCCAGGATCATGTAGCCGATCTGCGACATCGTGGAGCCTGCCAGGGCCTTCTTGATGTCGTCCTTCGCGCAACCGACGATCGCGCCGAAGATCAGCGTGACCGCGCCGACGATGACGACGACCAACTGGGCGTCCGGGGCGGCGTTGAAGATCGCGCCGGAGCGGACGATCAGATAGACACCGGCGGTGACCATGGTCGCGGCGTGGATGAGGGCGGAGACCGGGGTCGGGCCCTCCATCGCGTCGCCGAGCCAGGACTGCAGCGGCACCTGGGCCGACTTGCCGCAGGCGGCCAGCAGCAGCATCAGCCCGATGGCGGTCAGCTTGCCCTGGCTCGTCTCGTCCGCCGACGCCAGCACCGGCCCGAAGGCGAAGGTGCCGAAGGTGGTGAACATCAGCATGATGGCGATCGACAGGCCCATGTCGCCGACCCGGTTGACCAGGAAGGCCTTCTTCGCGGCGGTGGCCGCGGTGGGCTTGTGCTGCCAGAAGCCGATGAGCAGGAACGACGCCAGACCGACGCCCTCCCACCCGACGTACAGCAGCAGGTAGTTGTCGGCGATGACCAGGATGAGCATCGCCGCGAGGAACAGGTTGAGATAGCCGAAGAAGCGGCGCCTGCGCTCGTCGTGCTCCATGTAGCCGATGGAGTAGATGTGGATCAGCGTGCCCACACCGGTGATGAGCAGGACGAACGTCATCGACAACTGGTCGAGCTGGAAGGCGATGTCGGCCTGGAAGCCCTCCACCGGAATCCAGCTGAACAGATGCTGGTGCAGGGCCCGGTTCTCGGCGTCCTTCCCCAGCATGTCGGTGAACAGGATCAGTCCGACGACGAACGAGGCTCCGGCGAGGGCTGTGCCGAGCCAGTGGCCGGTCTTGTCCAGCCGGCGTCCGCCGCAGAGCAGGACCGCCGCTCCGAGCAGGGGCGCCGCGACGAGCAGCGCAATCAGGTTCTCCACGTTTCCGACCCCTTACAGCTTCATCAGGCTGGCGTCGTCGACCGAGGCCGAGTGGCGGGAGCGGAACAGCGACACGATGATCGCGAGTCCGACGACGACTTCCGCGGCGGCGACGACCATCGTGAAGAACGCGACGATCTGCCCGTCGAGGTTGCCGTGCATCCGGGAGAACGTGACGAGCGCCAGATTGCAGGCGTTGAGCATCAGCTCGACGCACATGAACACCACGATCGCGTTCCGCCGGACCAGCACCCCGGAGGCGCCGATCGCGAACAGCAGGGCCGCGAGGTAGAGGTAGTTGACCGGGTTCACTTGGCGGCCTCCGAATTCTCCGCCGCGGACGTGGGACGGGCTCCGCGTGCCACGGTGTCCGCGTCCTCACGTCCGAGCCGCTCCCCGGAGCGCTGCTCCAGGGCCTTGAGGTCGGCGAGGGACTGCTGCGAGACGTCACGGATCTGGCCGCGCCGGCGCAGCGTCTGCATGACGGTGAGCTCGGACGGCGTGCCGTCGGGGAGCAGACCGGGGATGTCCACCGCGTTGTGCCGGGCGTAGACGCCGGGTGCGGGGAGCGGTGGGAGGTGCTTGCCACGCACGCGGTCCTCGGACATCTCCCGCTGGGTCTTGGCCCGTTCGGTGCGCTCGCGGTGCGTGAGCACCATCGCGCCCACGGTCGCGGTGATCAGCAGGGCGCCGGTGATCTCGAAGGCGAAGACGTACTTGGTGAAGATGAGGTTGGCGATTCCCTCGATATTGCCGCCGTGCTTCGCGTTGGCGGCGCCGAGCCCCTCGAAGGTGCTGAGGGAGGCGTTGCCGATGCCGGCGATCAGCAGGACGCCGAATCCGAGGGAGCAGCCGAGGGCCAGCCAGCGCTGCCCCTTGATGGTCTCCTTGAGGGAGTCGGCGGCGGTGACACCGACGAGCATGACGACGAAGAGGAACAGCATCATGATCGCGCCGGTGTAGACGACGATCTGGACGATGCCGAGGAAGTACGCCCCGTTGGCGAGGTAGAACACCGCCAGGACGATCATGGTGCCGGCCAGCGAGAGCGCGCTGTGCACGGCCCTCTTCAGCAGGACCGTGGAGAGCGCGCCGATCACGGCGACGGTGCCCAGGATCCAGAACTGGACGGCCTCACCGGTCGAGGTGGTGGTGGCTGCGGCCAGCGCGTTCACGCCCCCACCCCCTTGTCCTGCCGGGCGTCGGCGGCCCGCGTGGACTCGATGGGGTCCTCGTCGGGCTCGTTGGGCTCGTCGGGCTTGTCGCCCTCGCCCTTGGACACGGCCGTCTGACGGACCGTGCCGGACGCCGCCTCGGTGACCACTCCCCGGTAGTAGTCCTGCTCGTCCATGCCGGGGAAGATCGCGTGCGGGCTGTCGACCATGCCTTCCTCCAGGCCCGCGAGCAGCTCTTCCTTGGTGTAGATGAGGCTCTCGCGGGTGGTGTTGGCGAGCTCGAACTCGTTCGTCATCGTCAGCGCCCGGGTGGGGCAGGCCTCGATGCACAGTCCGCACAGGATGCAGCGCGCGTAGTTGATCTGGTAGACGCGGCCGTAGCGCTCTCCCGGGGAGTAGCGCTCCTCCTCGGTGTTGTCCGCGCCCTCCACGTAGATCGCGTCCGCCGGACAGGCCCAGGCGCACAGCTCGCAGCCGACGCACTTCTCCAGGCCGTCCGGGTGACGGTTGAGCTGGTGGCGGCCGTGGAAGCGGGGCGCCGTCACCTTCGGCGTCTCCGGATACTGCTCGGTGAGCCGCTTCTTGAACATGGCCTTGAAGGTCACGCCGAAGCCGGCCACGGGGTTCTGGAACTTGTCCCCCGACTCCCCCGCCCGGCCCGAGGACCCGGCGGATCCCGATGAGCCCGGGAGTTCTGGTTTCTCAGACACCGCCGGCCTCCTTTCCGTCACTCGCGTTTCCGTCACTCTGAGTATCCGGTCCACCACTGACAACGAGCTCCCGCTCCCGTCGTGGTGTGCGCCTGGGCACCGGCGGCAGGGTCTGTCCGGGCAGCGGAGGCACCGGGAACCCGCCCGCCATCGGGTCGAAGGCGGGCTCCGGTCCGGCCGCTTCCTCCTCGGCCCGGTTCCTGCGGTCGCGGAACATGTCGACGACGAACGAGATCAACAGGATCGCGATCACGGCCGCCCCGACGTACAGCACGATCCGGGAGAAGTCGTAGCCCTCGTTGCGCAGGGCACGGACGGTGGCGACGAGCATCAGCCAGACCACCGAGACCGGGATGAGGACCTTCCAGCCGAGCTTCATCAGCTGGTCGTAGCGGACCCGGGGCAGGGTGCCGCGCAGCCAGATGAAGAAGAACAGCAGCAGCTGGACCTTGAGGACGAACCAGAGCATCGGCCACCAGCCCTGGTTCGCGCCCTCCCAGAAGGTGCTGATCGGGTACGGAGCCCGCCAGCCGCCCAGGAAGAGGGTCACGGAGACCGCGGAGACGGTGACCATGTTGACGTACTCGGCGAGCATGAACATCGCGAACTTGATCGAGGAGTACTCGGTGTTGAACCCGCCGACGAGATCGCCCTCGGACTCCGGCATGTCGAACGGCGCCCGGTTGGTCTCACCGACCATCGTGATGATGTAGATGATGAAGGAGACCGGCAGCAGGATGACGAACCACCGGTCCGCCTGCGCCTCCACGATCGCCGACGTCGACATCGACCCGGAGTAGAGGAACACCGAGGCGAACGCGGCGCCCATCGCGATCTCATAGCTGATCATCTGGGCGGCGGAGCGCAGACCGCCGAGCAGCGGGTACGTCGATCCGGAGGACCAGCCCGCCAGCACGAGGCCGTAGATGCCGACCGAGGCGACCGCGAGGATGTAGAGCATCGCGATCGGGAGGTCGGTCAGCTGCATCGCCGTGCGGTGCCCGAAGATCGACACCTGGTTGTCGGCGGGGCCGAACGGGATGACCGCGATCGCCATGAACGCCGGGATCGCCGCGATGATCGGCGCCAGGATGTAGACGACCTTGTCGGCCCGCTTGACGACGACGTCTTCCTTCAGCATGAGCTTCATGCCGTCGGCGAGCGACTGGAGCATGCCCCAGGGGCCGTGGCGGTTGGGGCCGATACGCAGCTGCATCCAGGCGACGACCTTGCGTTCCCACACGATGGAGAACAGCACGGTCACCATGAGGAACGCGAAGCAGAAGACCGCCTTGATGACGACGAGCCACCAGGGGTCGGAGCCGAACATCGAGAGATCCTCGGCTGCGAGGACGACGCCCTCGGGCGCCGTCGTGAGTGCGGCGAGGCCAGTCACGCTCGTACCTCCGATGGTTCGACGGGAGCACCCGGTGCGGCGGCGGGGCCGATCCGCACCAGACCGCCGGGGTTCGCTCCGGTGTCGGCGGGGATGCCGCGCCCCACCGAGTTCAGCGGCACCCAGACCACCCGGTCCGGCATGTCGGTGACCGCGAGGGGCAGTTCGACGGTGCCCGCGGGGCCGGAGACGGCGAGCAGGTCGCCGTCCTTGACGCCGGACTCGGCGGCGGTGACGGCCGAGAGCCGGGCGACGGCCGCGTGCCGGGTCCCGGCGAGCGCGGTGTCGCCGTCCTGGAGCCGGCCGAGGTCGAGCAGCATCCGGTGGCCCGCGAGGACCGCCTCGCCGTCGCCGGGGCGGGGCAGCGGCTGCGCGCTCTCGCGCGGGTCCTGCGCGTGGGAACCCTCCCAGCCGCCGAGCCGGTCCAGCTCGCGGCGGGCGGCGGTCAGGTCCGGCAGGGCGAAGTGCACGTCCATGGCGTCGGCCAGCATGTGCAGCACCCGGGAGTCCGTCGGCGCCAGTGTCCGGGGCATCTGTTCCGGCTTCAGCGCCGCCTGGAACATCCGGACCCGGCCCTCCCAGTTGAGGAAGGTGCCGGACTTCTCCGCGACGGCGGCGACCGGGAAGACCACGTCCGCCCGGGCGGAGACCGCGCTCGGCCGCAGTTCCAGCGAGACCAGGAAGCCGACCTCGTTCAGCGCCTGGATGGCGCGGTTCGGGTCGGGCAGGTCCTCGACGCCGACCCCGGCGACGAGCAGCGCGCCCAGCTCGCCGGTGGCCGCGGCCTCGACGATCTGGCCGGTGTCGCGGCCGTGTCGGGTGGGCAGTTCGGCCACCCGCCACAGCTCCGCGACCTCCTCGCGGGCCCGCGGGTCGGTGGCCGGGCGGCCGCCGGGCAGCAGGGTGGGGAGCGCGCCCGCTTCCACCGCGCCCCGGTCGCCGGCCCTGCGCGGGATCCACACCAGGCGTGCGCCGGTGGCGGTGGCGGTGCGGACGGCGGCGGACAGTGCGCCGGGCACGCCGGCGAGCCGCTCACCGACGATGATCAGGGAGTGCTCCGCGCGGAGCGCCTCGGCGGCGGCGGCCCCTTCCGTCTCCAGGCCGACGCCGCCCGCGATCGCGTCCAGCCACTCGGTCTCGGTGCCGGGAGCGGCGGGCAGCAGGGTGCCGCCCGCCTTCAGCAGGCCCCGGGTGGCGTGCGAGGCGAGCGCGAAGGTCTTCTGGCCGCTCCTGCGGTGGGCCTTGCGCAGCCGCAGAAAGACGCCGGGCGCCTCCTCCTCTGACTCGAACCCGACGAGCAGGACCGTTGGGGCCTTCTCCAGCGAGGTGTACGTGACCCCCTCGCCGTCCAGGTCCCGGCCGCGTCCGGCGACCCGGGCGGCCAGGAAGTCGGCCTCCTCGGCGCTGTGGACCCGGGAGCGGAAGTCGACGTCGTTGGTGCCGAGGGCGACCCGGGCGAACTTGCTGTAGGCGTAGGCGTCCTCGACGGTCAGCCGGCCGCCGGTCAGGACGCCGGTACGGCCGCGGGCGGCGAGGAGACCGGCCGCCGCGGCTTCCAGCGCCTCGGGCCAGCTCGCCGGCTCCAGGACGCCTTCGGCGTTGCGGACCAGCGGGGTGGTGAGCCGGTCGCGCTGCTGGGCGTAGCGGAAGCCGAACCGCCCCTTGTCGCAGATCCACTCCTCGTTGACCTCGGGCTCGTTGGCCGCGAGGCGGCGCATGACCTTGCCGCGCCGGTGGTCGGTCCGGGTCGAGCAGCCGCCCGAGCACTGCTCGCACACCGAGGGCGTGGAGACCAGGTCGAAGGGGCGGGAGCGGAATCGGTACGCCGCCGAGGTCAGCGCGCCGACCGGGCAGATCTGGATGGTGTTGCCGGAGAAGTACGACGCGAAGGGGTCGCCCTCACCGGTGCCGACCTGCTGGAGGGCGCCGCGCTCGAGCAGCTCGATCATCGGGTCGCCCGCCACCTGGTTGGAGAACCGGGTGCAGCGCGCGCAGAGCACGCATCGCTCGCGGTCCAGCAGCACCTGGGTGGAGATCGGGACGGGCTTCTCGAAGGTCCGCTTCTTGCCGTCGAAGCGGGAGTCCGCGCCGCCGTGCGACATCGCCTGGTTCTGGAGCGGGCACTCGCCGCCCTTGTCGCAGACGGGGCAGTCCAGCGGGTGGTTGATCAGCAGCAGCTCCATCACGCCCTTCTGCGCCTTCTCGGCGGCAGGAGAGGTGATCTGCGACTTGACGACCATGCCGTCGGTGCAGGTGATGGTGCAGGAGGCCATCGGCTTGCGCTGGCCCTCGACCTCGACGATGCACTGACGGCAGGCGCCGACGGGGTCGAGGAGCGGGTGGTCGCAGAAGCGTGGGATCTCGATGCCGAGGAGCTCGGCGGCGCGGATGACCAGGGTCCCCTTGGGGACGCTGATCTCGATGCCGTCGATGGTCAGCGTGACCAGGTCCTCGGGCGGGATGGCCGCCTCGCCGCCCCCGGAGGGCGCACTCGTGGTGACTGTCATGCGTTCACCCCCCGGTGAGCGTTCTTGCCGTCGGTGTTGTCGTCGGCCCAGACCGTGGACCGGGCGGGATCGAAGGGGCAGCCCTTGCCCGTGATGTGCTGCTCGTACTCCTCGCGGAAGTACGCGAGCGAGGAGAAGATCGGCGAGGCGGCGCCGTCGCCGAGCGCGCAGAACGACTTGCCGTTGATGTTGTCGGCGATGTCGTTGAGCTTGTCGAGGTCGGCCATCTCGCCCTTGCCGGCCTCGATGTCGCGGAGCAACTGGACCAGCCAGTAGGTGCCTTCGCGGCAGGGTGTGCACTTGCCGCAGGACTCGTGGGCGTAGAACTCGGTCCAGCGGGTGACGGCCCGCACGACGCAGGTCGTCTCGTCGAAGCATTGGAGCGCCTTGGTGCCGAGCATGGACCCGGCGGCGCCGACGCCCTCGTAGTCGAGGGGGACGTCCAGGTGCTCCTCGGTGAACATCGGGGTGGAGGAGCCGCCCGGGGTCCAGAACTTGAGGCGGTGACCGGCCCGGATGCCGCCGCTCATGTCGAGGAGCTGGCGCAGCGTGATGCCGAGCGGGGCCTCGTACTGACCGGGGCTGGTGACATGGCCGCTGAGCGAGTACAGGGTGAAGCCCGGGGACTTCTCGCTGCCCATCGACTTGAACCAGTCCTTGCCCTTGTTCAGGATCGCGGGAACCGAGGCGATGGACTCGACGTTGTTCACCACAGTGGGGCAGGCGTACAGACCGGCGACCGCGGGGAAGGGGGGACGCAGCCGGGGCTGGCCACGCCGTCCTTCGAGAGAGTCGAGCAGCGCGGTTTCCTCACCACAGATGTACGCGCCGGCACCCGCGTGCACCGTGAGTTCCAGATCGAGTCCTGAACCCAGGATGTTCGTCCCCAGATAACCCGCCTCGTACGCCTCTCGTACGGCCTCGTGCAGTCGTCGCAGCACGGGGACGACCTCACCGCGCAGGTAGATGAACGCGTGCGACGAACGGATCGCGTAACAGGCGATCACAATGCCCTCGATGAGGCTGTGCGGGTTCGCGAAGAGGAGCGGGATGTCCTTGCAGGTCCCCGGCTCCGACTCGTCGGCGTTGACCACCAGATAGTGCGGTTTGCCGTCCCCCTGCGGGATGAACTGCCACTTCATCCCGGTGGGGAAGCCCGCGCCGCCGCGTCCGCGCAGACCGGAGTCCTTGACGTACGCGATGAGGTCGTCGGGCGCCATGGCGAGTGCCTTGCGCAGCCCTTCGTAGCCCTCGTGGCGGTGGTAGGTGTCCAGGGTCCAGGAGTCGGGCTGGTCCCAGAAGGCGGAGAGGACAGGTGCGAGCAGCTTCTCGGGGCTCGTCCCGTTGTGGTCGATCTCGGCGGCCAAGGTCATCACTCCCCCTCCTCGGCTTTCGGCCCGGCCGGGTGCTCCGGGTCGGAGGCCGAGGTCTGCGGCGAGATAGTCGGTGTCCCGGAGGGACTCTGTGCGTCGTGCGGCCCCGCGTCCTGGGGCTGTCCGGCGCGCGGGGAGACCACGCGCGCCTGCGGGAGCGCCTCGCCCTTGGCGAGCTTCAGCCCGACGAGCGAGGCGGGGCCCGCGCCGCCGGTCGCCTCGACGGCGCCGGGGCGCTCGTCGGGGAAGCCGGCCAGGATGCGGGCCGTCTCCTTGTACGAGCAGATCGGAGCGCCTCGGGTGGGCTCGACGGTCCGGCCGGCGATCAGGTCGTCGACGAGCTGGGTGGCGCTCCGGGGCGTCTGGTTGTCGAAGAACTCCCAGTTGACCATCACGACGGGCGCGAAGTCGCAGGCGGCGTTGCACTCGATGTGTTCGAGGGTGACCTTGCCGTCCTCGGTGGTCTCGTTGTTGCCGACGCCGAGGTGCTCCTTGAGCGTGTCGAAGATGGCGTCGCCGCCCATGACCGCGCACAGGGTGTTGGTGCAGACGCCGACCTGGTAGTCGCCGCCCGGCCTGCGTCGGTACATGGAGTAGAAGGTGGCGACGGCGGTGACCTCGGCGGTGGTGAGGTCGAGCGTCTCGGCGCAGAAGGCCATCCCCGTACGGGAGACGTATCCCTCCTCGGACTGCACGAGGTGCAGCAGCGGCAGCAGGGCGGAGCGGCTGCCGGGGTAGCGGGCGAGCACCTCCTTCGCGTCCGCGTCGAGCCGGGCGCGCACCTCGGCCGGGTAGGGGGTGGCGGGGAGCTGCGGCATCCCCAGACTGACGTCTTGGCGTGATGTGGTCACCGGTCGACGCCTCCCATCACGGGGTCGATGGACGCGACGGCGACGATGACGTCGGCGACCTGGCCGCCTTCGCACATCGCCGCCATGGCCTGCAGGTTGGTGAAGGACGGGTCACGGAAGTGGACCCGGTAGGGGCGGGTGCCGCCGTCGGAGACGACGTGCACGCCGAGTTCGCCCTTGGGGGACTCGACGGCGGTGTACACCTGACCGGCCGGGACCCTGAAGCCCTCGGTCACCAGCTTGAAGTGGTGGATCAGGGCTTCCATGGAGGTGCCCATGATGTTCCGGATGTGGTCGAGCGAGTTGCCGAGTCCGTCCGGGCCGAGGGCGAGCTGGGCGGGCCAGGCGATCTTCTTGTCGGCGACCATGACCGGCCCCGGCTCCAGGCGGTCGATGCACTGCTCGATGATGCGCAGCGACTGGCGCATCTCCTCCAGGCGGATGAGGAAGCGTCCGTAGGAGTCGCAGGTGTCGACGGTCGGGACCTCGAAGTCGTAGGTCTCGTAGCCGCAGTACGGGTCGCTCTTGCGCAGGTCGTGCGGGAGTCCGGCGGAGCGCAGCACCGGGCCGGTGGCGCCGAGCGCCATGCAGCCGGTGAGGTCGAGGTAGCCGACGTCCTGCATACGGGCCTTGAAGATCGGGTTGCCGGTGGCGAGCTTGTCGTACTCCGGCAGGTTCTTCTTCATGGTCTTGATGAACTCGCGCAGCCGGTCGACCGCGCCGGGGGGCAGATCCTGGGCGAGGCCGCCGGGGCGGACGAACGCGTGGTTCATCCGCAGGCCGGTGAAGAGCTCGAAGAGGTCGAGAACCAGTTCACGATCGCGGAAGCCGTAGATCATGATCGTGGTCGCGCCGAGCTCCATGCCTCCGGTGGCGATGCACACCAGGTGCGAGGAGAGCCGGTTGAGCTCCATCAGCAGCACGCGCAGGACGGTGGCCCGGTCGGGGATCTGGTCCTCGATGCCGAGGAGCTTCTCGACGCCCAGGCAGTAGGCCGTCTCGTTGAAGAACGGCGTCAGGTAGTCCATCCGCGTGACGAAGGTGGTGCCCTGTGTCCAGTTGCGGAATTCGAGGTTCTTCTCGATGCCGGTGTGGAGGTAGCCGATGCCGCAGCGGGCCTCGGTGACGGTCTCGCCGTCGATCTCCAGGATGAGGCGCAGCACCCCGTGCGTGGAAGGGTGCTGGGGGCCCATGTTGACGATGATGCGCTCGTCGTCGGACTTCACCGCGGATTCGACGACCTCGTCCCAGTCGCCGCCGGTGACTGTGTACACAGTCCCCTCGGTCGTGGCACGGGGCGTTGCGTGGGGAGTGGTCATCAGGAGTACGACCTCCGCTGGTCCGGAGCCGGGATCTGGGCGCCCTTGTACTCGACGGCGATGCCGCCGAGCGGGTAGTCCTTGCGCTGTGGGAAGCCCTGCCAGTCGTCCGGCATCATGATCCGGGTCAGGGCCGGGTGGCCGTCGAAGACGAGCCCGAAGAAGTCGTACGCCTCGCGCTCGTGCCAGTCGTTGGTCGGGTAGATCTCGACGAGCGACGGGATGTGCGGGTCGCTGTCCGGGGCGGACACCTCCAGCCGGATCAGCCGGCCGTGGGTGAGGGAGCGCAGGTGGTAGACGGCGTGCAGTTCGCGGCCCTTGTCGCCCGGCAAGTGGACGCCGCTCACGCCCGTACAGAGTTCGAAGCGCAGGGCGGGGTCGTCACGCAGGGTGCGGGCGACCTGGACCAGGTGCTCGCGGGCGAGGTGGAAGGTCAGCTCGTCGCGGTCGACGACCGTCTTCTCGATGGCGTTGGAGGGGAGCAGGTCCTGTTCCTCCAGGGCCCCTTCGAGCTCGTCGGCCACCTCGTCGAACCAGCCGCCGTACGGCCGGGAGGCGGCTCCCGGCAGGGTGACGGTGCGGACGAGGCCCCCGTAGCCGGAGGTGTCGCCGCCGTTGTTCGCGCCGAACATGCCCTTGCGGACGCGGATGACCTCGCCGCCGGTGTCGCGCGGGGCGGGTACGGCGTCGCCGTTCTGCCCGCCGTTCGCGTCGGAGTTCCCGGTCACCGCAGCAGCCCCTTCATCTCGATCAGGGGCAGTGCCTTGAGGGCCGCTTCCTCCGCCTCGCGGGCGGCCTCCTCCGCGTTGACCCCGAGCTTGGAGGTCTGGATCTTCTGGTGGAGCTTGAGGATGGCGTCCAGCAGCATCTCGGGGCGAGGCGGACAACCCGGCAGATAGATATCGACCGGGACAATGTGATCAACACCCTGCACAATGGCGTAATTGTTGAACATTCCACCCGATGAAGCGCAAACCCCCATGGAAATGACCCACTTGGGATTCGGCATCTGGTCGTAGACCTGCCGCAGGACGGGCGCCATCTTCTGGCTCACCCGCCCCGCGACGATCATCAGGTCCGCCTGCCGCGGCGATCCGCGGAAGACCTCCATCCCGAACCGGGCCAGGTCGTAGCGGCCGGCGCCGGTCGTCATCATCTCGATGGCGCAGCAGGCCAGTCCGAACGTGGCCGGGAAGACGGATGACTTCCGCACCCAGCCCGCGGCCTGCTCGACCGTGGTCAGAACGAAGCCGCTCGGCAGTTTCTCTTCGAGTCCCATGGTGTGCCCCTCAGCCCCTCAGTCCCATTCCAGGCCGCCGCGACGCCATACATACGCATAGGCGACGAAGACGGTGAGCACGAAGAGCAGCATCTCCACGAGCCCGAAGATCCCCAGGGCGTCGAAGGAGACCGCCCAGGGATAGAGGAAGACGATCTCGATGTCGAAGACGATGAAAAGCATCGCCGTCAGGTAGTACTTGATCGGGAAGCGGCCGCCTCCGGCGGGAGTCGGGGTGGGTTCGATACCGCACTCGTACGCTTCGAGCTTTGCCCGGTTGTACCGCTTGGGGCCGATAAGCGTGGCCATGACCACGGAGAAGATCGCAAACCCTGCCCCGAGGGCGCCGAGCACGAGGATGGGCGCGTAGGCATTCACGCTCCTCGCTCCTTCCAGTCGTCCTTGACCTGTGGACCGCATCGGGCGACCGGCTCCCCGCCTCACCAAGATCGTGTACATGTGAGGCAGTTCACAAGCCCGACTGCCCCGCATCCTATGCCCGACCCCCTGTGATCTGTGACACGGGGTACGACAACAGCTTTGTGATCTCCACCACCTGACGAAGGATCATGAAGTCGTATGAGCGGTGATCTTCGTACGCGAAGCGGCCGAGTGATCACGAGACGTGACATTTCAAGGTGTCACCGCTGGTCAAAGGCGCGCCGCGCTATCAATCGACGGCCCTTACAAGCAAATTGGCAAGGGGGCGCCTCGGGGTGATAAGGGCGCCGACCGGGATCGTCGGTCACCCACACAGGGGCGCCGACCGGGATCGGCCGCCACCCCGCACAGGGGGGCCGCGGGGGCCGATGCGGACATGTGCACGCATTCACGAACTTCCGGATCGAGCATCCGGAGGCCACCCCCACGCCGGCCCGGCAAGCGAGCGGAGCCGTCGCTTCCGCCCCGCGCGGGCGATCGCGGGCGATCATGGACCGCCGCGGGCGCCCACGCGGATCACGGCCGCGAGGGTTACCCGTCCCGACAGACCCACACTGTGACCTGCGCCACTCGACCCCGGACCCCGGACTGCCGGGCTTGGCCATCGGTGTAAACGGATGGTAAGCGACGGGCAATTCGGGCGTATTGCCGAAAGACAGTGATCACAGGCCCGATAAGGTCCGCCCGATTTGCCCGTTACGGCGTCAATAAAGGCGCCCGGAAAGCGGATTCACAGATTCCGAACGTAACTGTGTCGCAACACACGTTTCTTGATGGGACCCCTACAGCCCTGATAGCGCTAGTACCTATGTCCCACACCGCTCACATACCCAGCCACCGGAAGCCCCGTCAGCGCGCCTCGAAGTCGGCACTGCGAGCCGGAGTTGCCGGTGGCGTCCTCAGCACCATCGCGGTCGCGGGTGCCGCCGGCCCGGCCCAGGCCGAGCCGGTGACCCAGACGATCGAGATGCCCACGATCACGTCCGGCTTCTCCACCGCTGTGGCCGCCTCCGCTCAGGCCACCCAGCAGGTCGCCCTCGACCTGGAGACGCAGGCCGACGAGGACGCCGCGGCCGAGCAGGCCGCGAAGACGGCCAAGAAGGCCCACGCCGAGGCCGTCCGCAAGGCCGAGGCCAAGAAGAAGGCCGAAGCCGCCGCGAAGGCCAAGGCCGAGGCGGAGGCCGAGGAGCGCGCCGAGCGCGCCTCCCGGACCTCCGAGCGCACGACGCTCAGCGCCTCCTCCGGCGCGTCGGGCTCCTCGAACTCCTCGGGCAGCTCCGCCTCCGCCCCCTCCTCCTCGAACGTGAGCGGTTCCGCCGCCTCCATCGTGGCGTTCGCCAAGTCCCAGGTCGGCGACGCGTACTCGCTCGGCAGCACCGGCCCCAACTCCTGGGACTGCTCCAGCCTGGTTCAGGCCGCGTACCGCACGGCGGGCATCGACCTGCCGCGCGTCTCGCAGTCCCAGTCGACCTTCGGCACCCAGGTCTCCCTGAACAACCTCCAGGCCGGCGACATCCTCTACTGGGGCAACGCGGGCAGCGCTTACCACGTCGCGATCTACATCGGCGGCGGCGAGTTCGTCGGTGCGCAGAACTCCAAGACCGGCACGGTGCAGCGCTCCATGGACTACGACCGGCCGACCGGCGCGGTCCGCGTTCTCTGATTCACAAGCGCCCTTCGGCGCTCCGGTGCACGGCTGAGGGCCGCCGCTCCCCCGCTCGGGGGCGGCGGCTCTTCGCCGTTGTCGCGGCGACGAGCAGGGCCAGGACCATCAGCAGGGCGCTCACCCAGACCGGAGCCCGGTAGCCGAACCCGGCGTCCAGGGCCAGGCCGCCCGCCCACGGGCCCACTGCCGCCCCCAGGTTGAACGCGGTCGTCGAGAAGGCGCCGGCCAGTGTCGGGGCCCCGGAGGCGAGGCCGAGGACCCGGGTGATCAGAGCGGTGCCCGTACCGAAGGCGAGCATGCCGAGGAGCGGGATCAGCACCAGGGTGAGCACCGGGCGGCCCGCTGTCAGGGCGAGTGCCGCCCACCCGAGGGTGAGAGCGGCCATGCCCGTGGCGACGACGGCGACCGGGCGGGCGTCGGCGAGACGGCCCGCCACCGTGACCCCGGCGAACGCGCCCGCCCCGAACAGTGCCAGGGTCACCGGCACCCACCCCGCGCCGAGGCCCGTCTCCCGGGTGAGGAGAGGCTCCAGGTAGGAGAACGCGCAGAAGGTCGCCCCCTGCACCAGGGCCATCGTGAGCAGGACCGGCCGCAGCCGGGGGCCGGTCAGCGCACGCAGTTCGTCCCGTACGGGTACGGGTACGGGAGCGGCGTCCGTGTCCGTACCCCGGCCGCCCGGGATGGAGCGCAGGACCGCGAGGACGGCGGGCAGCGAGACGACCGCGACCGCCCAGAAGGCCGACCGCCACCCCCACCGGTCCCCCAGCACCGCACCGGCCGGTACGCCCACCACGCAGGCGACCGTCACCCCGCCGACCACCACGGCGGTGGCCCGGCCCTTCAACCGGTCCGGGACCATCGCGATGGCCGTGGTCAGCGCGACCGCCCAGAAGCCCGCGTTGGCGAGGGCCCCGACGAAGCGGGTCGCGAGGAGTACCTCGTAACTCGGGGTGAGAGCGCCGACGACATGGACGGCGATGAACACCGCGAGGAAGAGGAGCAGGGCGCGGCGGCGCGGCCAGGTGCGGCTGGAGAGCGCCATCAGGGGAGCGCCGACGACCATCCCGATGGCGAAGGCGGAGGTGAGGAGGCCGGCGGCGGAGAGGGAGACGTCGAGGTCGGCGGCGATGCCGGAGACGAGCCCGGACAGCATGAACTCGGAGGTGCCCTGGGCGAAGACCGCGAGCCCGAGGACGTAGACGGCGAATGGCATGGGTGAGTAGCCCCTTGGACGGAACCGTCGGGTGGACAGACAGACCGGAGTGCGGGGATACGGGCCGCGCGGACGTCCGCCGGTGGTCCGGCGGAGCGGCGCGGAGAAGTGCCCGGGGCGATGATCGCCGGTGGCACGAACCCCGCGTACGGCGGTGCTTCAGCGCGTACGCGAGGGGGAACGGCCCGTACCCGCGGTGAGCCAGGGGCGTGGAACCGTGATGAAGGGGGCCGGTGACCCGTGGGTCAGCCGGCGACGCTCAGCACGAACACGGCCACCGGCGCACCGGTGGCCGGAGTCTGTCGGACTCGGGGCTGGCCATGGAGAAGAGGTTACCGGCCGGGCGGCGGGACCTCCAGCGGTTTTCCGGGCCGGAGGCCGCCGTCCGGATCAGCGGCGGCGGGGGCGGCGGTTGGTCCGCTCCGGCTCCCTGGCCGAGGTGGTGGGCGCGGGCGGCGCGTCGTACGGGGCGTCGAAGTCCTCGTCGTCGTCCGTCGCGGTCGGGTCCACGGCGAAGCGGGGCTCCAGGAAGAGGTCCTGGTGCTGGGGCAGGGAGGTGGTGGTCATGGCTGTCTGTCCTTGGGGTCGAGCAGCGCTGTATCGGCTTGTTCCGTACCCCGCTGGCCTGCGTTCGGTGTGAGCGTGCGTCAAGAAGAGTGGTGCGCAGCGCGTGCCGCCGCTACGGGCGGGGCGGGCACCGGCCGGTCCGGACTGCCGACGACCGAGGGGTGCGCAAATCATCGCACACGATCACCCGGTGAGTTGAGGATTAACTCCCGGCGTGAGGCGGAGCGCCGGGATCCGGGAGTGTCAGGGGACGCCCCGGGATCGTCAGAGCACGACCCCCGGATCGTCAGGGCACGACCCCGGGATCCGGGGACGTCACAGGATGACGCGAAAGTGCGTGGTCAGCCGCTGGTCCTCACCCGGCGACGGGCCCACTACGTCTGTTTCCGCACCGTATGTCTCGCAGACGGCCGGGCCTCTTGACGACGGAGCTCGGGCTCGGGGCGCTGTTCCTCGCGGGGCCCGGGCATGGGCCCGGCGGTGCGGTGGGCGGAGCGGAGCCGCTCGACCGCACCGGGCCCGTCCCGGTCGGCCTCAGGCCTTCGGGGCCACCTTCGACAGGCCGTTGATGATGCGGTCCATCGCGTCGCCGCCCTGCGGGTCGGTCAGGTTGGCCAGCATCTTCAGGGTGAACTTCATCAGCAGCGGGTGGGTCAGGCCGCGCTGGGTGGCGATCTTCATGATCTTCGGGTTGCCGATCAGCTTCACGAAGGCGCGGCCCATCGTGTAATAGCCGCCGTAGGTCTCCTTGAGCACCTTCGGGTAGTTGTTCAGGGCCAGTTCGCGCTGGGCGGGGGTGGCGCGGGCGTGGGCCTGGACGATGACGTCGGCCGCGATCTGGCCCGACTCCATCGCGTACGCGATGCCTTCGCCGTTGAACGGGTTGACCATGCCGCCCGCGTCGCCGACGAGGAGCAGGCCCTTGGTGTAGTGCGGCTGGCGGTTGAATGCCATGGGGAGGGCCGCGCCCCGGATCGGCATCGTCATGTTGTCCGGGGTGTAGCCCCAGTCCTCCGGCATCGAGGCGCACCAGGCCTTGAGGACCTCGCGCCAGTCCAGCTCCTTGAAGGCGGAGGAGGAGTTGAGGATGCCGAGGCCCACGTTGGAGGTGCCGTCGCCCATGCCGAAGATCCAGCCGTAGCCGGGCAGCAGACGGTCCTCGGCCCCGCGCTTGTCCCACAGCTCCAGCCAGGACTCCAGGTAGTCGTCGTCGTGGCGGGGCGAGGTGAAGTAGGTCCGCACGGCGACGCCCATGGGCCGGTCCTCGCGGCGGTGCAGGCCCATCGCCAGGGAGAGCCGGGTGGAGTTGCCGTCGGCGGCGACGACGAGCGGGGCGTGGAAGGTGATCGGGGTCTTCTCCTCGCCGATCCTCGCCTCGACGCCGGTGATGCGGCCGGTGCGCTCGTCCCTGATGGGCGCGCCCACGTTGCAGCGCTCGTACAGCCGGGCGCCGGCCTTCTGCGCCTGGCGGGCCAGCTGCTCGTCGAAATCGTCGCGCTTGCGGACCAGTCCGTAGTCCGGGTAGGAGGCGAGATCCGGCCAGTCCAGCTGGAGCCGTACGCCGCCGCCGATGATGCGCAGGCCCTTGTTGCGCAGCCAGCCCGCCTCCTCGGAGATGTCGATCCCCATGGAGACGAGCTGTTTCGTGGCGCGGGGTGTGAGGCCGTCGCCGCAGACCTTCTCCCGGGGGAAGGCGGTCTTCTCCAAAAGCAGGACGTCGAGTCCGGCCTTGGCGAGGTAGTAGGCGGTCGTGGAGCCGGCTGGGCCCGCTCCGACGACGATCACGTCCGCGCTGTGCTCGGAGAGGGGCTCGGTCACGGTCGGATCTCCCGAAGACTCGAATTCGCGTGCCGCGCGGCACATGTCCCGTGCAGTCTATGGGGGCCTGCGAACCAACCCTCCGAAGGGCTCCCTCATGTCGATAGCGCCTGTCACACCCCCTGCTTCGGCCCCCGCCGTACGCCTCCGTGTTCCGACGGACGAGGACGCCCTGACCTGGCACCGGGTCTTCGACGATCCGCGGGTGATGGAGTTCTTCGGCGGGCGGAGCGCGGAGTTGTCCGCGTACGAGGAGCTCACCGCGCGCCAGCGGCGGCACGACGCGGAGCTGGGCTACTGCCTGTGGACCGTCACGGACGGGGAGGACGCCGTCCTCGGCTTCACCGGGGCGCAGCCGTGGCCGCACACGCACTACGGGCCGGTCGGCGCGACCGAGATCGGCTGGCGGCTGGGGCGTGCGGCGTGGGGGCGGGGGTACGCCACCGCCGCGGCCCGCACCACGCTGGAGCGGCTGCGGGCGGCGGGGGTGGGTGAGGTCGTCGCGATGGTCCACTCGCGCAACGCCCGGTCGACGGCGGTCGCGGAACGGCTCGGGATGCGACGGGCCGAGTCGTACGACACCCCACGCGGCCAGGAGGCCGTCTGCTTCCGCCTGGAGCTGTGAGCCCGGGGCCGTGACCGGGGCCGTGCCCCGGGGCCGTAGCCCGGGGCCGTGACGATCCCGGACCGTTACGGGAGTGTCAGGCGCGAGTGGCCCGGTGCAGGGCCACCACGCCGCCGGTCAGGTTGCGCCAGGCGACCTTCGACCAGCCCGCCTTCTGGAGCAGTGCGGCGAGGGCGGGCTGGTCGGGCCAGTCCCGGATCGACTCGGCGAGATAGACGTACGCGTCCGGGTTGGAGGACACCGCGCGGGCGGCCGGCGGGATCGCCCGCATCAGGTACTCCGTGTAGACCGTGCGGAACGGGGTCCAGGTCGGCTGGGAGAACTCGCAGATCACGACGCGTCCGCCGGGCTTCGTCACCCGGTACAGCTCGCGCAGCGCGACCTCGGTGTCCTGGATGTTGCGCAGCCCGAAGGAGATCGTGACGGTGTCGAACGTCTCGTCCTTGAACGGCAGCCTCATGCCGTCGCCCGCGGTGAACGGCATCCAGGGGTGGCGCCCCTTGCCGACCTTGAGCATGCCGAGCGAGAAGTCGCACGGCACGACATAGGCGCCCGCCTTCACGAAGGGCTGCGAGGAGGTCGCCGTACCGGCCGCCAGGTCCAGGATCTTCTGCGCGGGGCGGGCGTCGACCGCCCGGGCGACCGCCTTGCGCCACAGCCGGGCCTGGCCGAGCGAGATCACGTCGTTGGTCAGGTCGTAGTTGGCCGCCACACCGTCGAACATCGAGGCGACTTCGTGCGGCTGCTTTTCCAGGGAGGCTCGGGTCACCCTTCCATTCAAGCAGCCCGGCGTCACGGATCGGTGGGGGCGGTCTCCCGGCGCCCGCGCCTGCCTCGAACTGATCTTCACTTCTCTTCAACCTTTTCGGCACACGGGTGCTCTGTAAGGGGTGGGAGCCCTCCCGGGGGCGGAGTCCGGGGGAGCACACAAGCGCGAGGAGAGAGGGGAGGGCGGATGCCGGCAGCGGCTGAGCCCGCCATGGACGACGGCGAGGGCGCCGCGTTCGAGGCGTACGCCCGGACCGGGCAGCGCCGGCTGTACCGGACGGCCTACCTGCTGTGCGGAGACGTCGAGGGCGCGCGGGACCTGACGCAGACGACGCTCGCCAAGCTGTTCCAGCACTGGCGCAGGGCGAGCCGGGCGGACAACCTCGACGCCTATGCCAAGACCGTGCTCGTCCGCACCTTCGTGGCCGAACGCCGCCGCACCGTCGCCGATCTGCTCGCCCACCACCGCAACGCGCCCCGCACGCACCCCAATCCCGCGCCGGGCGCCGACCTCCGGGTCACGCTGCTCGCCCTGCTCGCCGAACTCCCGCCCCGTGCGCGGGCGATGGTCGTCCTGCGCTACTGGGACGACCTGAGCGTGGAGACCGTGGCCTCGCTGCTGCGGTGCAGCGAGTCCACGGTGAAGAGCCAGTGCTCGCGTTCACTCGTCCGACTGCGCGCCCGGATGGGCGATGTCCAGCTCTACTCCACCGGAAGCTGAGGGCCGGTCATGATCCCCGAACCGCACGAGCACCTGCCGCCCCGCACGCACGACGAAGAGCTGTTCCGGGACGCCCTGCACCGGACCGTCGGCCGACTGTCCCCCCAGCCCGATCTGGTCCCCGACGCCGTGCGGGAGGGCCAGCGGCGGCGGGCCAGGACCCGGGCGTTCGCGGTCGCGGGCACCTTCGTCGCGGTCACCGCCGTGACCCTGGGCCTCGCCGTGCTCGGCCCCTGGCTGCTGGCGGGACCGGACGCCGGGCCCACCGCACCCGCCGGCCCGTCCCGCTCCCTGCCCGCGCCCACCCCGTCCCCCCAACGTACGGAGCCACGCCCCGACATGCCGAGCCCCACGCCCACCCCCGTGCCGACGGAGTCCGCGGCCACGCCCACGGCACCACCCCCCTCGACGCCCTCCTCGTCGCTCCCGCCCGGCCTCGGCCCCGAGGAGGCCCAGCGGTTGGAGGACTTCCGGCAGCAGGCGGCCGGGGCACTGGACGCCCTGCTGTCCGCGTCGATCGGGACGGTCCTGCCGGTCGGCGACGACCCGGAGAGCTACCAGGGGCGGCGGGGCGGCATCGTGCACGCCGTCCGCCTGTCGGTGCGCCCGGCGCACGGGGGCGCGGCGCCGGACAGCGCCGCGCCCGCCTGCCGCGACATCCCGCGGAAGGGACTGACCTGCGAGGACCTCACCCTGGACGACGGCACGCCCGCCCGGGTGTACCGGCAGCCCGCCGAGGGCCGGACGGGCACGGAGGTCTCCCTCCAGTACCGGTCCGGCCGCAGCACGGTCGCCCTGTCCGTCTCGCCCTCGCCGTCCGGGGCGGGCGGTGCTCCCGTCACCGCCGGGGACCTGGTCCGGGTCGCCCAGAGCCCGCGGTTCCGGGAGCTGGTCGCCTACGCCGACGAGTACCCGGTACCGCCGAGCGGGGCCGCCTCGTGACGCGCCGCCGGCCCACGGGCACGCTGCCGCCCGCGTACGGGGAACCGGACCGCGACGAGGACACGTTCCGGCTGCGCGTGCCGCCGCCCCGGGCCCCGGGCCGCGCGCGGTCGACGGCCCGCTCCCGGGTACGGCGCAGACGCCGCAACCGGCGCCGGGCGGCCTCGCTCACCGTGCTGGCCCTCGTGGTCGTGGCGGGCGCGGCCCTGCTGGTCGGCCGCCCCTGGCAGAACGGGGGCGGCCCGGCGGACGCGGCGCCGGGCCCGTCCCGTACGGCCCCCGAGGGCGGACCGGACAACGCGGGGGAGCCGCTGGAGGACCCCCCTGCGTCCACTCCCCCGCCGTCCCCGACGGCCTCGGACGAGAAGGACGAGAAGGGCGGTGTCCGGGCCGAGGACATCCCCGCCTCGGGTCCCGGCGCGTTCACCGTGGCCCGTGCGGGGGTCGACACGAAGGGCAGGGGCAGCGCCTACCGGGTCGAGGTGGAGGAAGGCAGCGGCGTCGACCCCGACCGGGCCGCCGAGGAGATCGCCGCCGTCCTCGCCGATCCGCGCGGCTGGAGCCACGGAGGCGAGCACTCGTTCCGCCAGGTCGCCGACGGACCGGCCGGGCTGGTGATCAAGATAGCCACCCCGGCGACCACGGACCGGATCTGCGGCGAGTACGGCCTGAAGACGCGCGGCGAGGTCAACTGCCGGGGCGGCGAGAAGGTGATGGTCAACCTGAAGCGCTGGCAGCTCGGTTCGCCGCAGTTCGACGGGCCGGTCTCGGAGTACCGGGCGCTGATCGTCAACCACGAGGTCGGCCACTGGCTGGGGCGCGGCCACGAGACCTGCCCGGGCAAGGGGCGCCCCGCTCCCGCGATGATGCAGCAGATCAACGGGTTGAAGGGCTGCGTCGCCAACGCCTGGCCGTACGACACGAAGGGACGCTATCTGGGCGGCCCGAAGGTGCCGTGACCTTCCCGTAGGGAGCGTACGAAGTCGGAGCCGGCAGGGGGACCGTCCCCTCTTCTGGCCTCCGATGATCCTTTGACCTGCGAGAACGCTCCCGCAGCTGCCGCATCTCCCCAGATCTCCCTGCATCGCCCCAGATCTCCCCGATTCTGTGCCTCGGGGCACCGAAGACGGCGATGGGCTCGGCAGATTCCTGCCGGGCCTCCAGCCGCGGCCGGGCGTCGGTCAGCGGCGGGCGGTCACCAGGAGCGTCCCGATGTGCCCGGCCTGCGGGGCGTCAAGGACGCGGGCGTCATCGGTGGTGCGAGGAGCCCGCACCCCGGCCGACCGGGGTGCGGGGATCTGTTGGGCCTGGCGCCTGGCGTCAGATCGCCTCCGCGATCTTCCGGAGCGCGGCGACGCTCGCCGGAACGTCGTGGCTCAGCCGGACCGTCCGGTGGGGCAGCACGGCGAGCCGGGCCGACACCTCATCCCGGGCGCTCCGCCGCCCACCGCCGTCCACACCTCCGGCCAGCTCGAAGATGTCGGGGTAGCGGTCCTCCGTGGCGCCGCTCATGAAGTCGTCGTCCCCCAAGGCCCGCACCGCACCGCCGACCGCATCGGGCGACGACTCGGCGTCGACCCGGGGGAAGAGGAGCGCAGCAGCGCGCCCGCCCGTGGCCAGCTCGACTCCGAACAGGCTGGTGAACTGGTCCGGGAACACCTGGACCTTCTTCTCCCGCCGCTTCCCGTCCTCCCACAGCGGCGTGAAGTCACCGGCGAGGAGGGCCGTCGTCACCGCTTCGTGCTGCGTCGGGTGGAAGGCCCCGCCCTCCTTGACGTGGCCGCGCGCGGCGGCACCCCACCCCAACGAGTCCAGCAGGCCGAGGCCGACAGCGGCGGCAGACGGCCACGGCACCACTTCCACGCCCCGTGTGCCGGTCGGCCGGACCAGCACCCGGTCGTTGGCCAGGAGCTGCCAGCCGGACGAGGCGAGTAGCAGGGCTGTCGTGGTCTTCCCCGCGCCCTTCCCGCCGAACGCGAGGAGCGTCGCCCCGTCCTGCGGGCGTACGACCGCCGAGGAGTGCAGCACCGCCCACCCGTCCCGCAGGAGCTGACCCCGGATCACCTCGCGGGCCAGGCGCGCGGCGGCGAGGGAGAGTTCCCCCGCGCCGATGCCGGTGAGCGCGAGCCGGCCGGAGGCGGGGCTGCTGCGGTACGCGATCGCTTCGTCCGGCGACGTCGCGATGATGTCGTCGCCGTCCCGGGCCACGAGCATCCGGTGCCGCGCGTACTCGACCTCTTCCGTGTGCCGCCCGTCGTGGACCAGGAGGGTCAGCGCCCCGTACGCCTCCGGGTCGACGTCCGCTACGAGGACAGCCCCCGCACACACCGTGGCGGCCTCGACGGAGGAGGCGTTCCACCACTGGCCGAAGTAACGGGCCGCCCAGTCCGTAACCTCCGCCCGGTTGCTCATGACGGTGACAGCCGCAGCAGCGGCCTCCAGCCGGGTAGCGGTGATCATGCGGGGATCCTCTCGGTCGGGGCAGGCAGATGGGTGTAGGCGTCGCGGAGACTGCTGGCCGCGGAGTCCAGGCACAGAAGCTCGTGACGAGTGAGCGAGGGCAGGCACGGGGCGGCCACACCCCCGGTGAAACGCATCGGGATGCCGAGCCACACGTCCCCGTACGGGACGGACAGCTCCTCGATGCCGTCGACCAGGCCGAGGGCCTTGCGGAGCGTCGACAGCACGGCACCGGCGGGGCCGCAGCGCGTACGGCCGACCCCGGCCCGGATCAACGCCGGACGCTGCTGGAGGTCTTCCACGATCGCGCGGGCAGGGGCCGTCACCGGGCGGCCGTCCAAGGTCGTGGTGGACAGGCACGGCACCGCACGGTCGCCGTGCTCCCCGATCACGTGGCCCTCGACCCGGTCCGGGGAGACCTGGGCGTACTGGGCCAGGAGCAACCGGTATCGGGCCGAGTCGAGGTTCGATCCGATCCCGTAGACCCGGGCGCACCCGGACACCTGGGCGAAGCGGCGGGCCATCAGGTCCACCGGGTTGGTGACAACGAGGACGACGCCCTGATATCCGTGCAGCTCCCTGGCCAGGGTGGCGACCGCAGGGGCGTTCGCCGTGGCACCGCCGCGACGTAAGTCCTGGGCGTTGGTGTTCGTGAAGTCGGTGCGCAGGGTGACCACGACGGCGTCGCACCCGTGGAGTTCCGCTGTGTCGCCGGTCTCGACCTGAGTGCGCGACCGGGCGGACACGGCCGAGTCCTGGAGATCGGCGACCAGCCCGCGCGTCTGCTCCTCCCGCCTGGACACGACGACGAGCCGCTCGGCAAGCGCCACCGAAACCAGGCTGGTTGCCAGGGCCTGACCGACCGCGCCCGCGCCGACGACTCCCACCACCGGCCCGGTCACCGCAGGTCCAGCGTGGTGTGCTCGACCTCGTTGAAGATGGCGTCGATCAGGCCGAGCCCCGTCATCGACCCGATGAGGAGGCCGCTGACCCGGTCCACGACCGTCGCGATCCGCCGCCCCTGCGACATCAGCTTCCGCTGATGGGCCGACAGGGGGAACCCGGGCGGCGCACTCAGGCACGACGTCAGGTAGTTCGTGGTGTCCATCAGCCACAGGACCATGACCTCACGCAGCCGATCGACCCGATCCGTCTTGGTCATGCCTGCGAAATGTCGGCTCAAGGTGTCCAACACCCCCTGCGTGATCTGCTGTTCGGCGCGCAGCTCGTGGTGACACAGGGCCAGCATCAGCGTTCGGCCGCAGAGCTTCGCCACGTCGGGCTGCGGTCCGGCCGCCCACTGGAGCGCCGGGTCGATGAACGTCAACCGGTGGCCGCCGAGAAAGACGTGCTCGGGCTTGAGGTCCCCGAACACGGCGGTCCGGTGCCGGGCGGAGAGCGCGGCCGTGAGCCGCAGCAGTCGGCGTACCGCGTTCTCGACCAAGCCCACGACCACCTGGCGCTCATCCTCCGGTAGCCCGCTGTCCCGGCCAAGGTCGGCGACGTATCCGGCTACGGCCGGACCCTTGAACTTCCGGAAGAACACGTCCACGATGTTGCGCTCGTCTATCGGCCACGCCCCCCGCAGATATCGCGCCCCCAGGTCGCCGTGCAGCTCCTTCAGCGACAGCAGGACCGAGTCCAGCAAGGCGGCCGTGTCCCAGGGGCGGACGGTAAGCTCCTCCGCAACCGTCGTCCCCGGCACCGCCTTGGTGAACAAGACACCTGCGCGGAACTCGGCGGCCCCGCACACCCGGAGCCGGCCCAGCTTCCGCAGGAACTCCAGGTGCTGGTACTCCCTTCGCGTCACCGAGTCGGCGCTCCTGGTGTACGGATGCTGCGCCTCCAGGACGTCGTCCCACGTCCCTCGCGCGCCGCGCAGGATCGACACCAGCGACGAACCCAACCAGCTGTATTTGGCATACATCTCCTCGCCGTCGACCGCCACCGGGCAGACGTAGGAAGTGACGCTCGGGCACTGCGGCCCCAGGACAGCACCACGGCCCGGCCAGAGGTCATCGACCGTGAGCATGATCGCCCTCCGGCTCGCCTCATACAGCTGCTCCGCGTTCACCACTGTGTCCCCGCTCGTGGTCAGCGTCATCAACCACTCCTTCCTCGGGTTGCGTTCACGTGTCGGCCGGGTCAGGCCGGGTCGTTCCGGGAGACGCCGAGGCAGATCGCCGCGAGCAGCGAGGCCAGGGCCATCCAGTAGAGGACCTGCGCCGTTCGCTAACTCATCGGGCTCTGCCTCCGGGCCGAGCGTGGCCCACACGCGCTTCCCCCACGGCAGGGGGTCGACGCCCCACTGGCCGCCGCTCAGCGCCTCCACGATCGCCAGGCCCCGCCCGGACTCCTGATCGCTTCCAGCATCACGTGGCGCCGGTCGGTCCTTCGACAGGTCGACCACGGCGACCCGGACCCGTCCTTCACCGAGCCGGGTCACGGTCGCCCGGACCGATTTCCCCCGGCGGGCGTGGAGCACGGCGTTCGTCAGCAGCTCGCTGACGACGAGCTCCGCGTCGTCCTGGACATCGGTCAGCCCCCACACGTCCAGAGCCAGGCGCACCAGGCCCCGCGCCCGGCGCACGGAGTCCGGGTCCCTCGGCAGCGTCTCGGTGTACGCGGGCATCAGGCCCGCTCCTGTCTCGATCATGGCGAGCGCTCCGATCCTTCTGGACGAGCGTCTGCGGACCACCGGGGGTGTCGACACCACGGGCGCGGATGCCGGGATCAAGGCGACGTAGCCGGCTTCACGGCCGAACTTCCGCTCGGCGTGGAAGACCGGCCCGACGCCCAGGCGCGTCCGCAGCGGAGCAGCGAACTTGACCGGGTCGTCCAGGAGAGGCACGGCCTGCATTACGGCGGCCCGGACGAGGATCGCGCCGAACAGTACGTCGGGCGTCAGGAACATGGTGCCGTCTTCGGCCCAGTCGGTCCGGGCGGCGCGGAGCGACGGAGCCGCCCCCAGCAGCCGGTGCCCGCCGACGGGCGTCCGCTCCCGCGCCAGCGAGACGCCCTTGCCCGTCAGATCAGTCATCGCGTCAACTCCGCGACACGGAAATGAGCATTCTCACGCATGGCGACTCCTAGTCGGTCGTCGCCCCGGGCAGGCGGGCGTCACCGCTCCCGGGGCCTTGACGTCCGAGAGTCCTTTTCCTGCGAGTGCCCCGCCTGCCCATGGCGGGTGTACCCATGATGGGTACACCCCGTGGGTGTCCCCCGTGCACAGTGGCACGAGCAGGCAGGAGAGCCGCATGACCTACCAGCCGCCGACAGCTCTACCGCGCGACCTCTTCGACCAGGAAGAGATGCACCGCGCGCTGGTGAGCCATGACTTCGGGGCGGTGTTCCGTCTCGCGCGCGAGCACGCGGGCATCTCGTACTCCAAGATTGCCACGGAGTGCGATATCAAGCCGAATCGCGTGGGGGAACTCGCCAAGGGCCGCGGGCGCATCACGACCTTCGAGAAGATCGTCCAGATCGCCGACGCATTGCGCGTCCCGGGGCACGTGCTCGGCTTGGCTCCCCGCCACTGGGAGGCGGACTCTCCTGGTCATTCCAGTGAAGAGATCGGACCACACGTGCGACGTCGAACCATCCTCCAGGCAGCCACCGTCACCGGCCTCGCCGCAGCGCTTCCCGCCCTGCACCACCCGGAGCCACCGAGCCGGATCACCCCGGTCTACGTTGAGGAGCTGCGCGCGCGGACAGCCCGCCTCCGGCGCCTCGACATATACCTCGGCGGTGGCGACACGTACCGGGTGTACCTCGCGGAGGTCCAGCGGACCAAGTCCCTTCTGCGCGCCGCCGTTTTCACCGACGACGCCCGCCAGAAAGCGACGGCGCTCCTTGCCGAGCAGGCACAGCAGGCGGGATGGTCCGCATTCGACGGCGGTCGTACTCGGGAAGCGGTGGACCTGTATGAGGAGAGCCGCGACCTCGCGCGCGAGGCCCGGGACGCGGACCTTTACGGCAACGCACTCGCGTTCCTCGCCTACAAGATCGGACCCGACGACCGACAGGCCGCCGTAACCGTCGCAGAGGCTTCCTGTGCCACGATCACGGCTCGGACCCCGTCCACCGTCCGCGCGCTGCTGCACGAACGCCACGCCTGGGCCTGCGCTGTCGACGGCCGCATCGGGGGCACGGAGCGTGCGCTGGAGGCGGCCCGCGATGCTCTCGACAGCACGCAGAAGGACGAGCCCCAGCCCGACTGGGCGGCCTGGGTCGACCACGTCGAGCTGGACATCATGACCGGCCGCTGCTGGACGGAGCTTCGACGACCGCTCCGCGCCGTCCCTGCCCTCACCCGCGCACTCGGCCAGTACAGCGACGACCACGCGCGCGACAAGTCCCTCTACCTGTCCTGGCTGGCGCAGGCCTACCTCACCGCCGACGAGATCGAGGTGGCCGCGCGGCACGTCGGCCGTGCGGCCACCCTTGCCCGTGGGGGCTCATCTCAACGCCCGGCGCAGCGTCTCGTCCCGCTGATCAACCGCCTGCGCCCGCACGTCGGCCTTCCCGCAGTCCGTGAACTCCTGGAAGGCACCGCCGCCTAGCTAGGAGGGGGCAACCGAAGTCCGGATCCATTCGAGGCAACGGTCGGCACCCTCGACGATCGGGACGGCGCACAACTCCGGGTTGTCCCAGGGATGCCGCTCCAGGAGATGCGCCTCCAGCTCGGCGTAGCGCTCCGTCGTCGTTTTGAGGAGGACTTGCCACTCCTCACCGGTCCCGTACTGGCCCAGGTGCCAGAAGACGCTGACGACAGGGCCCACGATCTGGGCGCCCGCCGCCAGACGTTGCTGAACAGCCCCGCCCGCCAGGGCAATCGCCTGCTCCCGGGTCTCTGTCGCGGTCGACACCTGTACGCATGCGGTCATGGTCGCGAGCCTACGAGACAGGGCTCGCTGCGGGGACAGTTCGCTTCGGGCCGAGGAGGCTCAGCTGTCACTGGGCTGTCAGCCTCAGCTGTTGCCCTTCCCGCGCTCCGAGCTTCTCGGCTGGGCGACCACCCAAGCTGGGAAGAGAGAGTGGGGCCCGGCCGGTTCCACGCCTGCGGGTCCACGCCCGTCCGAGTATCGGTATTGCCGCCGCGCGGACCGGTATCGGCGAAGAGCTCAACGGAGCAAGGCCCCTTCGCGCATTCCGGAGGTGTACCGGCGCCGGCTCAGCCTCAGCGGGCGCGGTGCACGAGGCGTCCCGCGAGGACCGTCGCCACGCAGGTACGCGCCCCGCCCGCGCGGAGCGCCGCCTCGTCGGGTACGTCGAAGACCGCGAGGTCCGCCCGGCCGCCCACGGTCAGCGGGGCGCCCGCCGTACGGGCCAGGTCGCCGCCCCCGGCGAAGGGGTCCAGGTCCGGCCGTCCGGGGGGCGTGGGCGACGGTGGGAGCGGGACCAGCCCCGACCGGGAGACGGCGGCGCGCAGCGCGGGGTCCTCCGCGCCGAGGGGTCCCGCCAGGTGCGTCGTGCCGTGCCGCAGCATCCGCTGGAGCCCGCGCCGGATGGATCCGGCCCGCCGGGCCGGGTCCATCGTCGCCGCGATCCGCTCGAAGTCCACTCCCCACAAAGGGAGTTCACCCAGCTCGTCGGCCTCGCGAGGGTCGGGGTGATAGCAGCGGGTGAGCAGTTCCCGGGCCCGGTCCTGGCGCAGTCCGGGCGTGAGGAGGCCGGGCCAGCGGCGGATCCGGGCGCCCGGGTGGGCGGCGGCGACCTCCTCGTAGGGGCCGAGGGCCGCGATCCGCTCCCCGTCCACCGCGACCGCGCCGTCCGCGACGGCCGCCGCGCCGACCGGGAGGACCAGGGGCGCGGCGTGAATCGTCAGCACAGGGACGTCAGTTGGTGCTGAGGAGCTTCAGCTCCGGGTGGGCCGTGCCGCCCTCGATCGCGGTGGAGGAGATGTGCGAGGCCACCCGCTCGTCGACCGGGTCCATCGCCGGGTCGTCGTGCACGACGAGGTGCTCGTACGTCGTGGCGCGCTGGGCGGGGACCCGGTCCGCCTTGCGGATCAGGTCGATGATCTCCAGCCGGTTGGACCGGTGCCTGGCGCCGGCCGAGGAGACGACGTTCTCCTCCAGCATGATCGAGCCGAGGTCGTCCGCGCCGTAGTGCAGCGACAGTTGGCCGACTTCCTTGCCGGTGGTCAGCCAGGAACCCTGGATGTGGGCGACGTTGTCGAGGAAGAGCCGGGCGATGGCGATCATCCGCAGGTACTCGAAGAGCGTGGCCTGCGTCTGGCCCTTCAGCTTGTTGTTCTCCGGCTGGTAGGTGTACGGGATGAAGGCGCGGAAGCCGCCCGTACGGTCCTGGACGTCCCGGATCATCCTCAGGTGCTCGATGCGCTCGGCGTTGGTCTCGCCGGTACCCATCAGCATGGTGGAGGTGGACTCGACGCCGAGGCCGTGCGCGATCTCCATGATCTCCAGCCACCGCTCGCCGGACTCCTTGAGCGGGGCGATGGCGGTGCGCGGCCGGGCGGGGAGAAGTTCGGCGCCGGCGCCGGCGAAGGAGTCGAGCCCGGCGGCGTGGATCCGGCTGATGGCCTCCTCGGCGGAGACCTTCGAGATCCGGGCCATGTGCTCGATCTCGGAGGCGCCCAGCGAGTGGATGACCAGCTGCGGGAACGCCTTCTTGATCGCGGAGAAGTGCTCCTCGTAGTACTCGACGCCGAAGTCCGGGTGGTGGCCGCCCTGGAACATGATCTGGGTGCCGCCCAGCTCCACGGTCTCCGCGCAGCGGCGCAGTATGTCGTCGAGGTCGCGGGTCCAGCCCTTGGCAGTGTCCTTGGGCGGGGCGTAGAAGGCGCAGAACTTGCAGGCCGTCACGCACACGTTGGTGTAGTTGATGTTCCGCTCGACGATGTACGTCGCGATGTGTTCCGTACCGGCGTAGCGGCGGCGGCGGGCGGCGTCGGCGGCGGCGCCCAGCGCGTGCAGAGGTGCGGACCGGTAGAGGTCGAGCGCCTCCTCGGGGGTGATCCGACCGCCTTCGGCGGCTCGGTCGAGGACGGGCTGGAGGTCGGCCTTCTCGGTCACCGGGCTGTCACCTTTCGGCGGTTTTTCGAACGATCCTCGGACCGATCCAGCGTACGCCAGCCCTGGGCCCCGTCAGCCGCCGGACCTGGTGAGCTTCCCGTACGGGAGACCCGCGGCGCGCTCCTTCGAGCGGTAGTCCAGGGTGCCGTCGCCGACGAGGCGGAAGACCACGTCCGCCTCGGTGCCGGTGCACAGGCCGGGCGTGCTGGGGCGGTCCGGGTCGGTGCGCTCGCGGATGTTCAGCTCCTTCGCGGTGCCGGCGGCGAGGGTGCCGACGCTGTTGCAGGTGA
This sequence comes from Streptomyces sp. NPDC104313, assembly GCF_055583985.1. Classification (NCBI taxonomy): domain Bacteria; kingdom Bacillati; phylum Actinomycetota; class Actinomycetes; order Kitasatosporales; family Streptomycetaceae; genus Streptomyces; species Streptomyces sp. NPDC104313. Next base: position 243,640 of record NZ_JBVJMW010000007.1, on the reverse strand, counting down.
CGGTGGTGCCGAGCTGGGAGATCGTCGTGCTCATCCGGACGACCCGCTCGCCGCGCTTCCCCTCGGTGAAGACGGCAGTGAGGGTGCCGTGCGGCTGACCGGTCGTCTCCTCGGTGACCGGCCCCTTCCAGGTGCCCAGGTACGCCTTCGGCAGCTCGCCGACCGGGGCCCCGGTCGCGTCGGCGGACCCGGCGGGCGTCGGCCTCTGGTCCTCGGGCGGGAAGGGGGAGGCCGGCGGGGTCGCCGCGGCGTCGCCGCCCCGGTCCCGGTCGGCGCCGCCCGGGAAGAATCCGTCGAGCAGGCCCGTGCCGAGGGTGAGGACCGCGAGCGCGCCCGCCACGGCCAGGGCGACCGTGCAGCTGACGCGGCGGCTCCGGAGTTCCCCGGAGGTCTGCCGGTTCCCGGCGCTGACGGTCAAGGAGAGGCGGGGGTCGCCGCCGCGCCGGCCCGGCAGCCCGCTCGCGCCGTGCCCGCCGTCGCCGCCCTGCCGGTAGGTCCCGGCGTGCGTGGTGGGCGGGGGTGCGGTGGGGGCCGGCTTCGCGCGCGGAGACATCGGGGGCGGGGGCGGAGCCGGCGTCCCGTACCCGTCGTCCTGCGGATGCGGCGTCCCGTAGGCGTCGTCCTGCGGATGCGGCGTCCTGTACGGCACGTCCTGAGGCACCTCCTGAGGCACCTCCTGCGCACGTGGTGTCCCGTACGGCGCTTCCCGCGGCTCCTGCTGCGGGCGCGGTGTCCCGTACGGCTCCTCCCGCGGACGCGGTGTCCCGTACGGCGCTTCCTGCGGGCTCGGGTCGGGTGGTCCGAACTGCCCGCCCCGGCCCGGTGCGGCCGTACCCGCTCCTGGTCCCGCCCCCAGCGACGCGCCGCTGAACGGAACCGGTCCCGACTGGACCGGCGCGTCCTGCGGTTCCAGGTCCAGCAGCGCCACCGCGGACCGGCTCACCTCGCGTACCAGCCAGTCCGGCAGCCAGCCGCCCGCCACCATCGCCGTCGCCCCGCCGGGAGCGAGCGCCCGGGCGAGATCGGCCGGGGCGGGCCGGGCCGCCGGGTCCTTGGCGAGGCAGCCCGCGACCACTTCGCGCAGTTCGCCCTCCAGGTCGCCCAGTTCGGGTTCCTCGTGGACCACCTTGTAGAGGAGTACGGCGGAGGAGTCGCCCGGGAAGGGGGCCGCGCCCGTCGCCGCGTACGCGAGGACCGCGCCCAGCGAGAAGACGTCGGCCGCGCCGGAGACGTCCCGGCCCCGGATCTGCTCGGGTGCCATGTAGCCGGGCGAGCCGACGGAGACCCCGGTGGAGGTGAGCGAGACGGTCGCGCCGAGGGCCCGTGCGATGCCGAAGTCGATGAGGCGGGGCCCGTCGAGCGCGAGCAGCACGTTGGACGGCTTCACGTCACGGTGGACGATGCCCTGTCCGTGGACGACGGCGAGGGCCTCGGCGAGCCCCGCGCCCAGGGTGCGTACCGCGTGCTCGGGCAGCGGGCCGTGCTCGGTGATCGCCTGCGAGAGCGGCGGCCCGGCGACATACCCGGTGGCCACCCACGGCACCGGGGCGTCCGGGTCGGCGTCCAGGACCGGGGCGGTCCACTGGGCGCCGATGCGCCGGGCCGACTCCACCTCGCGCCGGAACCTGGCGCGGAACTGCTCGTCGAGGGCGAAGTGGGGGTGGACGACCTTGACCGCGACGGTACGCCCGCCGGCGCTGCGGCCGAGATAGACCCGGCCCATACCGCCCGCGCCGAGCCTCCCGAGCAGCCGGTAGGCACCGATGGTGTGCGGTTCGCCCGCTTCCAGCGGCTGCATATGGACTCCCCCTGTGAACCCTGCGGACGGTGAACCCGTGGACGGTAATCCGGTGGACGGTCCGGACCCGGACCGAAGCCTAGGGGGCGCCAACGGCGCGATCACCGGGAAACGGCCGGACCATTCCCCCTTCTCCGGTCAGGTGGGGATCTTTTCGCTCCGGGGAAAGGCGCGAATGTGTTGTTCCGCCGCCTCTCTCATTCCCTATCGGGCAGCCCTATCCGGCAGTCCTGTGCGGCAGCCCTATCCGGCAGTCCTGTGCGGCAGTCCCGTGCGGGGGCGGAAAGGGAATTCCCTCCATTCCCGGTTCAGCCGCGCCAAGCCACTCAGGCACTCAGGCACTCAGGCACTCAGGCACTCAGCCTCCGAGCAGCTCCACATGGACGTCGGCCGGGTAACCGGTGTCCCGGCCCGTGCGGCGGGCGAACTCGCGGACGCCGGCCAGCTGGTCCGGGCCGAACCGGAAGTCGAGCGTCGTGAAGTACCGCTCCAGCACCTCCGCGTCGAAGGCCTCCCAGCGGGCCGCCTGCTCCGCGACCTTGGCGACCTCCTCCAGGGAGAGGTCCCGGGAGGCCAGGAACGCCTCGTGGACCCGGGCCGCCTGTTCGGGGTGGGCGGCGAGGAAGTCCTTGCGGGCCGCCCAGACGGCGAAGACGAACGGCAGCCCCGTCCAGTCCTTCCACATCTGGCCCAGGTCGTGGACCTGGAGCCCGAGCCGGGGGGCGTCGTGCAGGTTGGCGCGCAGCGCGGCGTCGCCGATCAGCACGGCGGCGTCCGCCTCCTGCATCATCAGGCCCAGGTCGGGCGGGCAGGTGTAGTAGTCGGGCCGGACGCCGTACCGCTCGGCCAGCAGCAACTGCGCCAGCCGCACCGAGGTGCGGGAGGTCGAACCGAGCGCCACCCGGGCCCGGTCGAGCTGCTCCAGCGGGAGCTGGGAGACGATCACGCAGGACATGACGGGCCCGTCGCAGCCGACCGCGATGTCGGGGAAGGCCACCAGGTCGTCGGCGTTGCGCAGGTACTCCACGAGGGTGACCGGGCCGATGTCCAGCTCCCCCTTGATCAGCTGCTCGCTGAGCCGCTCCGGGGTGTCCTTGGAGAGCTCCAGGTCGAGCAGGGTTCCCGTCCGCGCCAGGCCCCAGTACAGCGGGAGGCAGTTCAGGAACTGGATGTGGCCGACGCGGGGCCGACTGCGACGGTCGGCGTCGCCTTCACGGGGGGAGACGGTTGAATTGTCCACATCGCGAGGCTAGACCCGCATCCGCCCGCGAGCATCACCGGGGGCCCGCGCGCCCCGTCCCACGCCCTGCCCGCACCCCGGTCCACGCCCCCTTTCCGGGGGCCTCCCGCCGGAGCCTGACGAGGGCCGTCAAACCTTCGGGTGAAGTGATCTTTGCCTCTATCGCTCTCCGGAGACCGCGTGCTAGGCTCGCCCGCAAGTTGCAGTTTGGTTTCCCTTGCAGTACAGAGCCTGCGGAGCATGTAACCCGCAGGCTTTTGTAGTTTTCAGACTTGTTTGCAGGTTCTGGAGCAGGGCAACCCTTTGGCCCAAGGAGGGCTTATGGCTACCGGAACCGTCAAGTGGTTCAACGCTGAAAAGGGCTTCGGCTTCATCGCCCAGGACGGCGGCGGCCCGGATGTCTTCGTTCACTACTCCGCGATCAACGCGTCCGGGTTCCGCTCCCTCGAGGAGAACCAGGTCGTGAACTTCGACGTCACTCAGGGACCCAAGGGTCCGCAGGCTGAGAACGTCACCCCGGCCTAGTTGCCCGGGTCGGTCGATCGCGGCCGTACACAGCAGTACCCAAGGAGCCCCGCTCCCCCGCTTCGGCGGAGGAACGGGGCTCCTGCCTGTGTACGACCAGGTCTCCCGCCGGCCGGGCCATCTGCCGTGTGCCCGCTGGGCGAGCGGCTCCTCCCGCTCCTGGAGTGCCCGCCGGAGAGTGCCCGCCGGACCGTGAGCAGTGGATGACGGAGTTCCAGGAGCCGGTGGCGCAAGCGTGAACCGGCGCCCGTACGGGGAGAGGCGTCAACCTTCTCCTCCGTACGGGCACGTCCGTACGGAGGTCTCACGCGCCCGCCCAGAGCCCGTCCTCCGTGAGACCCAGCAGCTCGATCGCGTTGCCGCGGACGATCCGGTCGACGACGTCCGGGGCCAGGTGGCCCATCTGCTCCTCACCGACCTCGCGGGAGCGGGGCCAGGTGGAGTCGGAGTGCGGGTAGTCCGTCTCGTACAGCACGTTGCCGACGCCGATCGCGTCGAGGTTCCTCAGCCCGAAGGCGTCGTCGAAGAAGCAGCCGTAGACGTGCTCGGCGAACAGCTCGGACGGCGGCCGGTGGACCTTCTCGGCGACTCCGCCCCAGGCCCGGTTCTCCTCCCAGACCACGTCGGCGCGCTCCAGGATGTACGGGATCCAGCCGATCTGGCCCTCCGCGTACATGATCCTCAGGTTGGGGAAGCGCTCGAACTTGCCGCTCATCAGCCAGTCGACCATCGAGAAGCAGCAGTTGGCGAAGGTGATGGTGGAGCCGACCGCGGGCGGGGCGTCGGCGGAGGTGGACGGCATCCTCGACGAGGAACCGATGTGCATGGCGATCACGGTCCCCGTCTCGTCGCAGGCGGCGAGGAACGGATCCCAGTCATCCGTATGTATGGACGGAAGCCCGAGATGGGGAGGTATCTCGGAGAACGCGACCGCGCGCACGCCCCGCGCCGCGTTGCGCCGGACCTCGGCGGCGGCGAGCTCCGCGTCCCACAGCGGGACGAGGGTGAGCGGTATGAGGCGGCCGTGCGCCTCGGGGCCGCACCACTCCTCCACCATCCAGTCGTTGTACGCCCGCACCCCGAGGAGCCCCAGCTCACGGTCCTTGGCCTCGGTGAACGTCTGCCCGCAGAACCGCGGGAAGGTCGGGAAGCAGAGCGCGGACTGGACGTGGTTGACGTCCATGTCGGCGAGCCGCTCAGGGACCGAGAACGAGCCCGGCCGCATCTGCTCGTAGGTGATGATCTCCAGCTTGATCTCGTCCCTGTCGTAGCCGACGGCGGTGTCCAGGCGGGTGAGCGGACGGTGCAGGTCCTCGTACACCCACCAGTCGCCGACCGGCCCGTCGTCGCCCTTCGCTCCCATCACGGGCGCGAACTTGCCACCCATGAAGGTCATTTCCTTCAGCGGTGCGCGGACGACGCGGGGCCCGGAGTCCGCGTACCTGGACGGGAGCCGGTCCCGCCAGACATGAGCGGGCTCCACCGTGTGGTCGTCCACCGAGATGATCTTCGGGAAGGTCTCCATGCGTTCCACGGTAGCGCCGATCTGACGAACCGTCAGCTACTGTGCGCGCATTGGAGCGGGGCACGGCACGGGACACAGCACGGGACACAGCACGGGACAGGGCACGCGGCACGGTTCCCGAATCGTTGTCGAGGGCTTGTGCAGAGCGTCACCCACTGCTGACGAGTCCGCCCGGGACAAGGCAGACTGTTGAGCGTGATACCAGCGGTACCGCGCCATCCGGATGCCTACCGCACTTCGACGCACGGGCGGACATACGGACGCGGGCACCACCGGCGGGATCCGCAGACGAGCGGGACCGGCAGGCGAGCAGGACAGGGGGCATCAATGGACCGTGACAACGGGCCACGCGTGCGCGTACCGGAGCAGCGAGCTCCGGAGAAACCGGTTACGGCGGACGCCCTCAGGTTCACCGTGCTCGGCCCCGTACGGGCCTGGCGGGGTTCGGAGCTGCTCTCCTCCGGCTCACCCCAGCAGCGCGCCCTGCTGGCCGCGCTGCTGCTGCGCGAGGGCCGGACGGCCACCGCGGGCGAGCTGATCGACGCGTTCTGGGGCGAGGACCCGCCCTCGCAGGCGCTGGCCACGATCCGGACGTACGCCTCGCGGCTGCGCAAGATCCTGGGCCAGGACACCCTGGTGAGCGAGTCCGGCGGCTACGCGATCCGGACCGACCGGGCGGCGCTCGACCTGACGCTGGCGCAGGACCTGGCGGCCGAGGCGGAGAAGGCCCGCGCGGCCGGTGACCGCTGCCAGGCGCGCACCCTGATCAACGAGGCGCTCGGCCTGTGGGACGGCGAGGCGCTGGCCTCCGTCCCCGGACCGTACGCGGACAACCAGCGGACCCGGCTGGAGGAGTGGCGGCTCCAGCTCACCGAGGCCCGGCTCGACCTGGACCTGGAGGTCGGCTGCCACGCGGAGGCCGTGTCCGAGCTGACCGCGCTCACCGCCGGGCACCCGCTGCGCGAGAGGCTGCGCGAGCTGCTGATGGTGGCGCTGTACCGCAGCGGCCGGCAGGCCGAGGCCCTCGCGGTGTACGCGGACACCCGCCGACTCCTCGCGGAGGAGCTGGGCGTCGACCCGCGCCACGAGCTGGCCCAGCTCCAGCAGCGGATCCTGCGCGCCGACGAGGAACTGGCCCACCCGGCGGACCAGCCCGCTCCCGCGCCCGCCCCGCTGCGTCCCGCGCAGCTTCCGGCGACGGTGCCCGACTTCACCGGCCGGTCCTCGTTCGTGACCGAGCTGGGCAGCCGGCTGGCCACCGCGGAGAGTTCGGTGATGGCCGTCTCCGCGGTCGCCGGGATCGGCGGCGTCGGCAAGACGACGCTGGCGGTGCACGTCGCCCACCAGGCCCGCCGGCACTTCCCGGACGGACAGCTCTACGTCGACCTCCAGGGCGCTGGGGCACGGGCGGCGGAGCCGGAGACCGTCCTCGGCTCGTTCCTGCGGGCGCTCGGCACCGCGGACTCGGCGATCCCCGACACCCTGGACGAGCGGGCCGCGCTGTACCGCTCGACGCTGGACGGCCGCCGCATCCTGATCCTCCTCGACAACGCCCACGACGCCGCCCAGATCCGCCCGCTGCTGCCCGGTACGCCGGGGTGCGCGGCGCTGGTGACGAGCCGGGTGCGGATGGTGGACCTGGCCGGGGCGCATCTGGTGGACCTGGACGTGATGTCGCCCGAGGAGGCGCTCCAGCTCTTCACCCGGATCGTCGGCGCGGAGCGGGTCGGCGCGGAGCGCGAGGCGGCGCTGGACGTGGTGGCCGCGTGCGGCTTCCTGCCTCTGGCCATCCGCATCGCCGCCTCGCGCCTGGCGGCGCGCCGCACCTGGACGGTCTCGGTCCTCGCCGCCAAGCTCGCGGACGAGCGGCGCCGCCTGGACGAGCTCCAGGCGGGCGACCTCGCGGTGAAGGCCACGTTCGAACTCGGCTACGGCCAGCTGGAACCGGCCCAGGCCCGCGCCTTCCGCCTCCTGGGCCTCGCGGACGGCCCGGACATCTCCCTGGCAGCGGCGGCGGCCGTGCTCGACCTGGACCCGCACGTGGCGGAGGGCCTCCTGGAGACCCTGGTCGACACGAGCCTGGTGGAGTCGGCCGCCCCGGGCCGCTACCGGTACCACGACCTGGTGCGGCTCTACGCGCGTGCGTGCGCGGAGCGGGACGAACAGTCGCCGGTGGAACGGGAGCTGGCGCTGTCGCGGCTGCTGGACTTCTATCTGGCGACGGCCGCGGGGGTGTACGCGCTGGAGCGGCCGGGCGACCGGACCGTGGACCATCTGGAAGGGACGGAACGCGAGGGGCTCTCCTTCACCGATCACCGCCGAGCCCTCGACTGGCTTTATACGGAGGCGAGTTGTCTGCTCGCCTGTGTCCAGCAGAATCGCGCGCCCGTCTCGATACGGCGTGCGGTGGATCTTCTGCTGGCCGCGAAGGACCTGGCCGAGTCAGGGGCGAACGCGCGTCAGTTCGAGTCTGCGGCCACCGTGGTGAGGGACGCCGCGGTCGAGGCCGGCGACCCCCACGCCGAGGCCAGGGCGCGGACGACGCTCGCGCAGGTGCACAGCATGGCCGGTCGTTTCGATCAGGCGGAGGACGAGGCACGCAGGGCCATGCTGCTGGCCCCTTCGGTGGACGACGTGTGGACGCACTGCAACGCACCGAACGAGCTGGGCATCATCGCCGGTTACCGCAACCAGCAGGAGGAGGCCGAGGCGCTGCTCAGGCAGGCGTGCACCGCGTTTCGCGCGGATCGGAACCACGCCGGCGAGGCCAGCGCCCTGTGCAATCTCTCCCGCGTCCATCTCGCCATGGGCCGCACCGCCAGCGCGGTGAAGCTGGCGGGCGAGGGCGTCGCCCTCTACAACCGGATGGGCCTGACCCTGCGGCTGGCGAACGGCCGCTACGCCTTGGGGCTGGCGCTGGCACGCGCGAACCGGCCGGAAGAGGCGCACGTGCGGCTCACCGAGGCCTTGGCCGTGTTCCGGGAGAGCCGTCAGCGCCTCTGGGAGGGGATGACGCTGTTCCGCCTGGCCGAGGTGCAACTCACCGCCGAGCGCCCGGCGCAGGCCGCCGCCCTGGCGGAGCAGGCGCTCGCCATGTTGCTCCACATAGGCGGTGAGTGGCGGCGCGCCAACGTGCTCACGGTGCTGGGCCGGGCGCTCCACGGCATAGGGCAGGCCGACCGGGCCCAGGTCTGCTGGCGGGAGGCGCTCTCGGTCTTCGAACAGCTGAAGGCTCCCGAGAGCGAGGCCGTCTCCCGTCTGCTCTCCATGACGGGCGCCCCCAGCGAGAGCTGAGTCACGTTCATCGTTCGTTTATCTCCGCCGTGCAGTCTTGCCTCTGTCGAAACGTCGCGTCGGGGGGCAGACGATTCGGCAGTGGAACCGAGCACTAAGGTGAACGGCTCTGAAGAGCCCGTCCGGCAGCCCACGGGGGAGCAGCCGGACGGGCTTCGCCAACAGTCACTGCACCGAGTAACGGAGTTCACCGATGAGCGAAGCGAAGAAGATCAAGCCACCTCAGGTCCAGCCGGGGGCCGCGGGCGACATCAAGCCCGAGGACAGCCACATGACGGGCGAGCCCATGGTCAAGCCCTTGGACAGCCATATGACGGGCGAGCCGGCGATCAAGCCTTTTGACAGCCACATGACGGGGCCGGACCCGCGCTGAGCGGAGGCCTCAGGGGGAAGCGACCGCGGCGACGCCGAGGGGGAGCCGCCGCGGTCGCGGTACGGGGGAAAGGTGAGGGGCCCGAGTCGGGGGAAGCGCTCGGGCCCCTCCCGCAGGTCCGGGACCGTGCCTACAGGCTCCGGAGCTGAACCCTCGGACGGCACAGCTTTCCCAGGTCGTCCACGTCGGACGTGAACAGCGCCGTCCGGCCCGGCCGCCGGTTCGCGATCGCGGCGAGCGCGGCGTCGATGGCGTACTTGTGGCCGTGCAGCCCGGCCTCGCGCAGCAGACGGATCGCCTCGTCGGCGACGTCCTTGGTGACGGGTTCGACGACCACACGTGCCATCGCCCAGTTCCAGGCGGGCATGCGGATCTTGCCGTGGTACGCCTCGATGAGCGTCATGGAACTGGTCACCACCTGGATACCTGACTGGTGGGCTTTGGTCAGGATGCCCGTGAAAGCGCGATCCCGCAGCGCGATCCTGGACAGCGCCTCACTGTCCAGGACGAAGCAGATGTCTTTCATCAGGCGGCAGCCGCCTGATCGCCACGGCCGTCGGCCTCGCGCTCCTCGAACCACCGCTCGATATCGCGCAGCTCCTCGGCGGCCGCGACCTGCTCTTCCTCGTTGAGCGGGCCGTCCTTCTCCTGCATCCAGGACACCAGCTCCCCCAGCCGGTCATGTTCGCGCTGCCGCTCGATGGCCCGCGTGACGTACGCGCTGAACGCTCCGGGGCCCACCTCACCGCGGATCTCCTCCGCCAGCTCCTCCGGCAGGGTGACCGTGTACTTCTTGGTTGCCATACTCTCGACCATACTGCCGGAATCGGGCGGCCTCCAACCGCGCTCACTCCATTCAGCGAAGCCGAACACACGTTCGCTACCCCTGCCCCCGCAGCTCCCCCTTCACCACCTTGCCGCTCGCGTTGCGCGGCAGCTCCGGGACGAACTCCACCGCCCTGGGCACCTTGAAGTTCGCCATCTCCCGGCGGGACCAGGCGATCAGGTCGTCCGCGGTGAGCGTCGCGCCCCGGCGGCGGACCGCGTAGGCCTTGCCGACCTCGCCGAGCCTCGGGTCCGGGACGCCGATGACCGCGACGTCGGCCACGTCCGGGTGGAGGCCGAGAAGCTGCTCTATCTCGGCCGGGTAGGCGTTGAAACCGCCCACGATGAACATGTCCTTGATCCGGTCCGTGATCCGCAGGTTCCCCGCCGCGTCCAGAACGCCCACGTCGCCCGTGCGGAGCCAGCCGTCCTCGGTCATCGTGGCGGCCGTCGTGTCCGGGTCCTCGAAGTAGCCGCCCATCACATGGAAACCGCGGACCTGGACCTCGCCCGGAACGCCCGGTTCCGCCAGGACGCGGACCTCGGTGCCGGGGATCGCGCGGCCGGACGTGGTGGCCACGACCTCCGGCGCGTCGCCCCGACGGCACATGGTGACAATGCCGCTCGCCTCGGAGAGGCCGTACGCCGTGAGAACCGTCGCGATGCGGAGCTCCTCGCGCAGGCGCTCCACGAGCTGGAGCGGGACCACCGCGGCGCCCGTGACCACCAGGCGTAGCGCGGAGAGGTCGTGGGCGTCGCGCGCCGGGTGGTCCAGGAGGGACTGGTGCAGGGTGGGCGGCCCCGGCAGGACCGAGATCCGCTCCGCCGCGATGTTCGCCAGCACCGTGTCCACGTTGAACACCGGCTGCGGCACCATCGTGGCCCCCCGCATCAGACAGGCGATGATCCCCGCCTTGTAGCCGAAGGTGTGGAAGAAGGGGTTGACGATGAGATAGCGGTCACCTTCGCGCAGGCCCGCCAGGTCGCTCCAGATCGCGTACGCGCGGAGCGTCTGCGCATGGGTGATCACCGCGCCCTTCGGGCGGCCCGTGGTGCCGGAGGTGTAGATGATGTCGGAGGGGTCGAAGGGGGCGATGGCCGCCGCCCGCTCCCGTACGGCCGAGGACGGGACCCCCTCCCCCGCCGCCAGGAAGTCCGGCCAGCTCGTGTAGTCCTCGGGAGCGACGTCCGCGAGCACCACCACCCGTTCCAGGTCCGGCAGCATCACCTCCGCCCGCCGCAGCGACGCCACGTACGAGGTGCCCAGGAACGTGCCGGTGACGAACAGCAGCCTGGCCCGGCTGCGCCGCAGGATGTACGCCGCCTCCGCGCCCTTGAAGCGGGTGTTCAGCGGGACCAATACCGCGCCGGCCGTCACCGCCCCGAGCGCGGAGACGATCCAGTCCAGGGTGTTCGGGGCCCAGATCGCGACCCGGTCCCCCGGCTCCACACCGGAGGCGAGGCACCCGGCCGCGGCCCGCTCCACCCGCTCGCCGAGCTCGGCGTACGAGAGCCGGGTACGGCCGTCGGCCACCGCCTCGGCGGAGCCGTACCGCCGCGCCGCCGCCCGCACCAGCTCCGGGATGCTGCCCCATTCCTCGTCGCCTCGCATCACGCGCCCTCCTGCCGCCGCACTAGCTGACTATCCGTCAGATTAGCGGTAGCCTCTGCCGCTGTCAGCAGGGACGACGGTGCGGGAGGTCAGCGGATGGCAACGCTCAAGGACGCGACGGCGATAGCCGGGATCGGGCAGACGGCGTTCGCGAAACGGCTCCCCGAGTCGGAGAAGACCCTGGCCTGCCGGGCGATCCTGGCGGCCCTCGACGACGCGGGTATCGCCCCCGCCGAGGTCGACGGCTTCGCCTCGTACACGATGGAGGAGACCGACGAGGTGGAGGTCGCCAAGGCGATCGGCGCCGGGGACGTCACCTTCTTCTCCAAGGTCGGTTACGGCGGCGGCGGTTCCTGCGCCACGCTCGCCCATCTCGCCGCAGCCGTCGCCACCGGGCAGGCGAGCGTCGGCGTGGCCTGGCGGTCGCGCAAACGCGGATCCGGGCCCCGGCCGTGGAAGAACACCGCCGTCCAGCTCCCCACGCCCGCCCAGTGGACCCGTCCCTACGGGCTGCTGCGGCCCGCCGACGAGATCGGCATGCTGGCCCGGCGCTACATGCACGAGTACGGGGCCACCCGCGACCACCTCTTCAACGTGGCGCTCGCCTGCCGCAACCGGGCCAACCAGAACCCGGCCGCGATCATGTACGACCGCCCGCTGACCCGCGAGATGTACATGACCTCCCGCTGGATCAGCGAACCCCTCTGCCTCTTCGACAACTGCCTGGAGACCGACGGGGCGCTCGCGTGCGTCATCGTCTCCGCCGAGCGGGCCCGCGACTGCCGGCAGAAACCCGTCTACCTCCACTCCGTCGCCCAGGGACTGCCCGCCCAGCACCACGGAATGGTCAACTACTGGAACGACGACCCACTGACCGGCCCGGCCTGGACCGCCGCCCGACAGCTCTGGAAACAGGCCGACTTCGGCCCGCAGGATGTCGACGTGGCGCAGATCTACGACGCGTTCACCCCGCTCGTCCCGCTCTCCCTGGAGGGCTACGGCTTCTGCGGGCGCGGCGAGGGCGGTGCGTTCACCGAGGGCGGGGCGCTGGAGAGCGGCGGGCGGCTTCCCGTCAACACCGGGGGCGGCGGGCTCAGCGAGGCATACGTCCACGGCTTCAACCTCATCACCGAGGGCGTGAAACAACTGCGCGGCACCTCCACCGCCCAGGTTCCCGACGCCGCCACCTGCCTGGTCACCGCCGGCGAGGGCGTGCCGACGTCCGCCGTACTGCTGAGGAACTGAGGAACTGAGGAGATGGACGTGAACGAATCCCTGCTGCTTCCCGTCGCCGACGAGGACGGCGCGCCCTTCTGGGAGTACGCCGCGCGCGGCGAACTGCGCGTCCAGGCCTGCGCCTCCGCCGCCTGCGGCGAACTGCGCTTCCCGCCCCGGCCCTGCTGCCCGCACTGCGGGTCGTTCGAGAGCGACTGGCGGGAGATGAGCGGGCGCGGCCGACTCTGGTCGTATGTGATCCCGCATCCACCACTGCTCCCCGCCTACGCCGAACAGGCCCCGTACAACGCGGTGTTGGTCGAACTGGCCGAGGCCCCGCACATCCGGCTGGCCGGGAACGTCGTCGCCTCCCCGGACGCTCCGCTGAACTCGGTGGACCCGGCGCGGCTGCGGATCGGGGCCCCGGTGCGGGCCGCGTTCTGCCCGGCGGGGCCCGGCGGCGGCATGACGGTCGTCCGCTGGCTCCTGGAGCGGTGAGCGATGGCCCTGCGCGCCGAGCGGGACGAGGAGAGCGGGGTCGCGCTCGTCACCCTGGACCGGCCGGCGAAACTCAACGCGATCGACCTGGACACGGCCGGGGAACTCGCCTCGCTGTGGCAGGAGTTGCGCTACGACGAGTCGGTGCGGGCGATCGTCCTCACCGGGTCCGGGACACGTGCCTTCTGTACGGGGATCGACCGGGGCGTCACCGTACCGCAGCCCCCGTCCCCGTACGCCGTCGACGATCCCCTCCTGAGGATCGGCCCCAAGGCGAACGACCTGTGGAAGCCGGTGGTCGCGGCGGTGGAGGGGATGGCCTGCGGCGGGGCGTTCTATCTGCTGGGCGAGGCGGAGTTCGTGGTCGCGTCCCGGGAGGCGACGTTCTTCGACCCGCACACGACGTACGGGATGGTCTCGGCGTACGAGGCCATCGCGATGGCCCAGCGGATGCCGTTCGGGGAGGTCGCCCGGATGTCCCTGATGGGCACGGCGGAACGGGTGAGCGCCGGGCGGGCGTACGCGGTCGGGCTGGTCAGCGAGGTGACGGAGCCGGGCTGTGCGGTGGCAGCGGCGCTGCGGTCGGCGGCGGTGATCGCCGGCTACCCGACGGAGGCGGTGCAGGGCACGGTCCGGGCGGTGTGGTCCGCGAAGGAGGCGGCCAGGACCCAGGCGATGTCCCAGGCCCCGGCGCTGATCGCCCTGGGCAATCTGCCGCCGGAGCGGCAGGCGGAGCTGTTCGAGGGGCGGGGCGGGGGCGGGAAGCCCCGGGTGCGGTGAGCACCCCGGCCGTTCCCCTGCCCCTGCCCCTGCCCTTGCCCTTGTCCTTGTCCGTCCCCTGCGGCCTGGGGCCTGGTCAGACCGCCTCGGCGGTCACGACGCAGCGCTTCACCCGGGACACCTTGCCGGGGCTCTCCATCCGCACCGTGAGGGTGCGCGCCTCACCGCCGTCGAGGGTCGTCGTGGTCTCGGCGGTGTCCACGGTGTTGCCCAGGCCGTCGACGAACCGCACGTCGATCTCGTACTCCTGCGAGCCCGGCTCCTTCGCCCGCAGCTCCACCAGCGACGAGGTGACCGCCTTGCGCTTGCCCTTGCGCGGCACGGCGCAGCGGATCACCCGGACGGCGGGGGCGTCGGACGCGGTGGGCGTCGGGGTTCCGTAGGAGCCGGACGAGCCGGAGGACGAGGAGTCGTCGTAGTCGTCGTAGTCGTCGTTGTAATCCGTGTCGCGGTAGCCGTTGTTGCTCTTCTTCGAGCTGGAGCAGCCGCCGCCCGAGCCGCCGCCCGAGCTGCTGCTCTTACCGCTCCCGCTCTTGCCGCCGCTGGAGGACGTGGAGAACCCGGTGAGCGCGAGCACCACCACGACCAGGACCGCCGCGAGCTTCATCTGTCGCCGCATCATGGATGCAGCCCCCCTTGAGTTTCGTTGCCGGTACGTCGCGCCGATAGCGTGCGTCGTCACCCTCAGCATGCCGTGCGCGACCCCTGTTCAAGTCATGACCCTGTCACGGCCCCGTCATGGTCCGCGTGGCGGGGGTGATCGTCCCGGCGTAGCGTCGGGTGCGGGGGATTCCCGCGCACGCGGGACGACGCCTGGAGGCTGACGATGATCCGCAACGTCCTCGGCTCCGTCGTCGCCCTGGCCGGGGCGGCTTCGGCCGTGCTGAGCCCGTTCCGCGACTGGTACGCCGGGCGGGTCGGGCACGACTACCGGGTGCGGGACCTCTTCGAGGGAATCACCGCCACGGAGTCGGGGGTGCTGGTCTCGATCCTGCTGCCGTTCCTGGCCGCGGCGCTGCTGGTGATCGTGGGCGTGGTGCTCCGGTCGCGGCTCGTGGTCGCCCTCGCGGGTCTGGTGGTGCTGGGCTTCACCATCCTGTGGATGGTCCGCCAGGGGCAGGCCGCGGGCTCGCTGGTGGTCGCCGGGGACGGGTCCGGGATCCAGGTGGGCGTGGTGAACGCGTTGGCGGGCGGTCTGCTGATGCTGATCGGGGCGCTGCTGATGAGCGGGCGTGGCCGGCGGAGCCGACGGGAGCGGAAGCCGGTGGAGCCGTACGCCGCGCCGGGAGCGGATCAGGTGGACACCTGGCCGCCGACGCAGGAGCCGGGGATGTCCGTACAGACATCGCCGTGGCCGGAGCCGGAGGTGGACCCGTACACGGGGCCCGACCCCCATGACCCCCGTACACGGCCCTCTCCCCAGGCCCCGCATCCGGAGGACGACCCCCGGGACCCGGTACACCCGCCGCACCCGCCGCCTCCGCCGCCGCCTCCGCAGGGTTGACGGCCACCCCGTCGAGGGCTCCGTCCTCAAACGCCGGACGGGCTGGGTGGGCGCCGGGCGGACGCCTCTTCGGATAATGGCTCCGTCCTCAGCCGGGATCCACCCAACTGTCGTCGCGGGTCATCGCCTTCGAGCTCTGCGAGCAGCGGCGACGTATGGGCGAAAGTCGCTAACCTCCAGCCGGTCACCGGCGCTCTGTCACATGCACGAGTCGCCGAACTGACCCCGTTCGTGCGGAAGCTCATGAGCGCTGATGCCCACGGCCTGTCCCTCCGGGACGGCCCACTCCACGGGCACGGCGCATGGGTATCCGCTTTCGAGCGGGCGGGGGCCACACTCGCCGGCCTCGATAGACGGGGCGCTCTCACACGCGGCCTGCGAGCCGTCATCGCCCACCACATCGTCTTCCACGCCAACCGCGCCGGTCTCCTCAGGGACGACCGGAGCGCCCTGTCCAACATCGCACGAGAGGCAGTCATGGGAACGAGTGACCACACCGCGTCGCCGACCGATTCGACGACCGACGCCGATAGCGTGAAAGGGGTGAACACCGACACGATCACCACCCCGACGTCCGATGCCGAGCGCCTCCGCAACGCCCTGGTCGACCAGCTCCGCGCTGACGGAAGCGCCCGCACTCCCGCCGTGGAAAGCGCGTTGCGGACCGTGCCCCGTCACGTGTTCGTGCCCGATGTGCCGCTCGAGGACGCATACGCCAACGCGCCGGTGCACATCAAGTACGACACCGACGGCAGCTCGATCTCCTGCGCCTCCCAGCCGGGCGTGGTCGCCCTCATGCTGGACCAGCTCGACGCCCGGGAGGGCGAGCGCATCCTCGAACTGGGCGCAGGCACCGGTTACAACGCCGGTCTGCTCGCCCATCTGGTCGGCGAGAGCGGGCACGTCACCACCCTCGATGTCGACGACGACCTCGTGGAGGGCGCCCGCGCGCATCTGTCCGCCGCCGGAACCACCAATGTCGAGGCGGTGGCCCGAGACGGGGCCCTCGGCTACGCGGAAGGTGCGCCGTACGACCGCATCATCGCCACCGTTGGCGCGCACGGTGTGCCACATGCCTGGTTGCAGCAGCTCGCTCCCGGGGGCCGGCTCCTCGTTCCGCAGCGCCTCAAGGGCACGGTGTCCCGGTCCATCGCCTATGAGCAGCGCGATGGCCGGTGGATGTCCCTCGGCAGCGAGATGAACACCTTCATGCCGCTCAGGCGGGGCATCGCCGACGACGACCGCCGGGTCATCCCGCTCAGCACGGACGGAACCGTGCGGCTCCAGGCCCCCGCCGGGCAGAAAATCGACGCCGCGGCCCTCGACGGCGTCCTGCACGAGCCGCGCACCGAGGAGTGGACGGGCATGACGGTCCGCGCCATGGAGTCGCCGGAGTGGATGGAACTGTTCCTCACCTGCTCCCTTCCCTCCGGCCTGATCCGGATGCCGTTCCCGCAAGCCGCCATGGGCACTCTGCTCACCGAGGACCCCTACCCCTCCTCGACCGCAGCCGTCGACAAGGGCGCCGTCACCTACCTCGCCCGGCGTCTGTCGGAGAAGAAGACCCCCGAGGGCGACAAGCTGTGGGAGTTCGGGGTCATCGGCCACGGTCCCGGCAGCGATGAACTGGCGGCAAGGGTCGCTGCGGCCATCCGCGCGTGGGACCTGGAGTACCGGGGCCGTGAAGCCACGTTCGAGATCCAGCCTCTCGACGCCCCCGCGATCGAGCAGCGAGCCGGCCTCTTCTCGCTCGACACCCCGCTGAACCGCATCGTCGTCGACTGGAGTTGACACCCCACACGTAGTGGGCGGTGGCTGCTCGCCGACAGGACGCGCGCTCTTGCTGCCGAGGGACGCCGGTCCGAGGCCCTGGCGCACCTGGAGACTCATCGAGGCGTGTGCAGGCGAGCTCGATGGACGCCAAGTAGCGGTACTCGCCTCGCTCTCCGCCGGAGATACGGCTCACGCCGCGACGCTCCTCGCCGGTACGGTGCCCGGCGAGCCGTGGGAGCAGACTGTCACGGCATGCCTGACTGCCCTGTGGTGCCGCGACGCGGGACAACCAGTCGACGGTCACCTGGCGGACTTGGCAGACGCCTACCTTGAGCGGGAGGCCGAGCCGGGAACGACCGTCTTCGATATTCTCTGTTCATCGAACTCGCTACGAACCGGCAGAAACCGGGCCCCCGCAGCGGAGTGGACGAACGACCCCGAGCGCTCAGGCCCTCGCCCTGTTCCCCGTGCCCGTTCCCTTCAGCGCGTCCAGCGCGTATACGCAGCGGTCCTTGCTGCAGGCGTAGACCACGCCCGCCCGGGCCACGGGCGAACCGGTGATCTCGCCGCCCGTCGCCAGCTTCCAGCGCAGTTGGCCGCCCGCCGCGTCCAGGGTGTAGAGGACGTGGTCCGCCGAGCCGAAGTGGACCCGGCCGTCCGCCACCACCGGGGAGCCCACCACGTCGCCGCCCGCCGCGAAGCGCCACTTCGGGGTGCCGGTGACCGCGTCCAGGGTGTACAGCGCGCTGCCGCTGCCGACATGCACATGGCCCACCGCGACCAGCACCGGTTCGATGGAGGAGCGGGCCTCCGTGGCGATCCGCCAGCGGTCCTTGCCGGTCGTCGCGTCCAGCGCGTACACCGTGCCGAGGTAGTCCGCGAGGTACACCCCGCCGCCGGTCACCGCCGGGCCCGGTGCGAACGCGGGCGGGGAGAGGAAGACCGCGGGCGCCTCGAAGTGCCAGCGCACCCGGCCGGAGCCGGTCTCCACCGCCAGCACCCGGGTGCCCGCCGCGATGTAGACGTGGCCGTCGGGGGCCGGGGTGACCCGGACCGGGACGCCGCCGCAGGAAGCCCCGTCGCCGATCGGGTACGACCAGCGCTCCATGCCCGTACGGGCGTCCAGCGCGCGCAGCCGGGCGTCCTGCCACACGTACACCGTGCCGTCGTGGATGACCGGACCGGCCTCCGCCGTCTCGAAGTCGCGCTGCGCACCGGTGACTTCCCACAGCTTCTCGCCGTTGGACGCCTCCCAGCCCTGGACGCCGCCGCCCCGGGTCGCGGTCAGGACCGTGCCCTGGTCGGCCTTGAGGGCGTACACCCAGGCGTCGGTCGACAGCCGCCACTGCTCGGCGCCGGTCGTGGCGTCCAGCGCGTACAGCGAGGGGCCGTCCGAGGCGTGGATCCTGCCGCCCTCGACGGCCATCGCCCAGGCCACGTCCCGGGTCTTGAACTGGCGCCGCCCGTTGCCCACGTCCAGCGCGTGGACCTCGAAGGACGTCACGTACAGCAGGCCGCCGGAGACCACGGGAGTGCCCCACACGTCGTTGGACATGCGAAAGCGCCAGGGCCGCCAGCGGTCGGGAGCGGGGGCCGCGCCGTCCGGGGCGGGGCCCGGAGGCGGGACGGGTGCGGTGGAGGCCGTGGCCGCCGAACCGTTCACTCCCGCGGGCGGGCGGACCCAGCCGGTCGCGGCGGCCGGGTGCGCGGCGGCGGCCCCGCGCCCCTCCCCCGCACGCGGACCGGGGCCGATCGGCACCTTGGCGCCGGGCAGCTGGACGGACCCGCCGTCGGGAGCGGCCGAAGGGCCCGCGGCCGGGCCGGACGCGCCGGACAGCGGGGAGGGCGAGGACAGCGGGGAGGGCGAGCGCAGGTCCGCCCCGCTGCGCCAGGCGGTGTCCCGCTCCGGAGCCCTGGGGGGATGGAGCGGCGGCGGGGGCGCCGCCGGGGCGGGCGGCGCGGTGCGCCCACCACCCCTGCGCCGCTCGATCATCGCGGTGGCCGGGGACGGCAGCCAGGCCGAGGCGGTGCCGCTGTCGTCGCTGCCGGAGGCGAAGAGGTGCGGGGCGAGCTGGGCCTGGAGGTCGGCGGGGGTCGGCCGCCGACCGGCGTCCAACTGCATGCAGGACTCGATCAGCGGCCGCAGGTCGTCGGGCAGCCCCTCGGTGTCGGGGCCCTCGCGCAGCAGCATGAAGACCGTCTCGACCGGGTTGGCCCCGTGGAAGGGGGCGTGCCCGGTGGCGGCGAAGACGAGCGTGGAGCCCAACGAGAAGATGTCGCTGGCCCCGGTGACACTGCGGGAGTCCCGGGCCTGCTCGGGCGACATGTACGCGGGCGTGCCGACGGCGACGTTCGTCATGGTCAGCCGGGTGTTGGAGACGCCGGACGCGATGCCGAAGTCGATCACCCGGGGGCCGTCCTCGACGACGAGGACGTTGGACGGCTTCATGTCGCGGTGGACGAGACCCGCGCCGTGGATGGACTGGAGGGCCTCGGCGATGCCGGCGGCCAGCCAGCGCACCGCCTGGGTCGGCATGGGGCCGCACTCGTTCACTATCTCTTCGAGCGAGGGTGCGGGCACATAGGCGGTGGCGAGCCAGGGCACGGCGGCACGCGGGTCGGCGTCGACCACGGCGGCGGTGTAGAACCCGCTGACCGCGCGGGCGGCCTCGACCTCGCGCGTGAAGCGGACCCGGAAGAGCTGGTCCTCGGCGAGCTCGGTGCGCACCGTCTTGATCGCCACCCGCCGGCCGGACGCCGACCGCGCGAGATAGACCAGCCCCATGCCGCCGGCCCCGAGCCGTCCCAGCACCTCGAACGGGCCGATCCGTCTCGGGTCGTGCCGCGTCAGCTGCTCCACCACTTGCCTGCCACCTCCCCCTGAACGGACCTCGGCGACGAAGTCCGCGAATTGCCGCCCGGTCGAGTCCCGCCCTGTGCGGCGAGCCCTGTGCAGGGTCTCACCACTGGGCATCACCTGGCGGTACGCACCCCGATTCTTCCTGGCGCGGGCCCCGGTTGCGAACCCGGGGGCGGATGGGGATGTCTTATGCCACTTCGGGCGGTATCCCCTCACACCGGGGTACGGAAAGGGGTACGGGGGGGCACGGAAGGCGGGTCACGGAAACAGTGCGGCGGGCTGGAGCACAGCGAAGGCGGCCCCTTGGTCGTCGTGCAGCACGGCCATCCGCCCGGAGGGGATGTCGAAGGGCGGCTGGGCCACCCGGCCGCCGAGTCGTACGGCGAGTTCGGCGGCGGCGTCGCAGTCGGCGACGGCGAAGTAGACAAGGAAGTAGCTCGGCATCTCGGCCGGGAACGCGTCCGTGATGACGCTGCGCCCTCCGACGGCGGTGTCCGGTCCCGGTTCGGCGCCCTTCGGGGACCACATCCGGAAGTCGACCAGCGCCTCGGAGTCGCCGGAGACGTCGTGGCCCGCCTCGTTCAGGTCGGTGCCGTGGAAGCCGAAGACCTTCTCGTAGAAGGGGTCCACCCGGTCCGGCTGCCGGGTGTAGACCTCGGTCCAGCAGAAGGAGGCGGGATCGTTCTGTTTCTCGAAGCCCGCGCGTTCCTCCGGCTGCCAGAGCCCGAAGACGGCGCCTCCGGGATCGGCCGCCTGCGCCACGATCCCGGCGCGCCCGGCCCGTACCGGGTCGGTGATGATCTGACCGCCGTGCTCGCGGATCGCGGCGACGGTGGTCCGGATGTCGTCGGTGGCGAAGTAGACGCCCCAGGCCGTGGGCATCCGGCCGTCCTTCTTGGCGGCGAGGGCGGCGACCAGGCGGCCGTCGCTGAGCGCGTCCGCGAAGGGCATGCCGTCGCCCGCCCGGAAGGTCCAGCCGAAGAGCCCGCCGTAGAAGCGCTTGCCCGCTTCCAGGTCGGAGAGCTGCACGTCCGCCCAGCACGGCGCGGAATGCGCGAATGCGGCCATGGGACCGGGTCCTTCCGTTGCGGTGACGCAGTGACGCCCGTCACAGTCAACGTAACGTCACCCCCGGCCCCGCGCGCCCCGGGCGCCCAGCGAAATCGCCCCGCCTGCGTCTCGAACACACCCCGCGGCACCCCCATAGGGAACATTTGCCCGATTGATGAAGAGGGCGCTCACCATGTGGACGAAAGTTGTCCACCGAAGTTGTCCACAGGCTGTTGATAACATTTACTCCGGGCGATGCCCCGGGCCGCACTCCGCGCTCCGGGACCCCGCGCGCCGCGGCTGAAAACCGTCGCTCCCCACCCCTGCGCACCCCGCTGGTCCTGCGGCGTTCCCCATTTGCAGTCGGCCGAATCGCGCTCCCATCACCCCTCGGTAAGCTGACGGCATGACAGGACAAGTACGCACCGTCGATGGCCGCGTGGCCGGTCGACGCGGTCAGGCGACGCGGCAGAAGCTGCTCGACTGCCTCAGCGAGATGCTCAGCTCCTCGCCGTACCGGGACGTCAAAGTCATCGACGTCGCCCGGAAGGCCGGGACTTCACCCGCGACTTTCTACCAGTACTTCCCCGATGTGGAGGGCGCCGTCCTCGAAATCGCCGAGGAAGTCGCCAAGGAGGGCGCCGGACTGACCGAACTGGTCGCCGGACGCTCCTGGGTCGGCAAGGCCGGCTGGACGACCTCCGAACAACTCGTCGAGGGGTTCCTCGACTTCTGGCGGCACAACGACGCGATCCTCCGCGTGATCGACCTCGGCGCGGCCGAGGGGGACAAGCGGTTCTACAAGATCCGCATGAAGATCCTGAACTCGGTCACCAACTCGCTCACGGATTCCGTGAAGGAGCTCCAGAGCAAGGGCAAAGTCGACAAGGACGTCAGTCCGGCGGCGATGGCGGGCTCCCTGGTGGCGATGCTGGCGGCGGTCGCCTCGCATCAGAAGGGCTTCACCACCTGGGGTGTGAAGCAGGCGGAACTGCGTCCCAATCTCGCCCTGTTGGTGCATCTCGGCATCACCGGCAAGAAGCCGACGAAGTAGGCCGGGGCGCAGGAGCTCACCGGCTCCGGACGCCCCATGCCACCGGGCGGGCAGCTGCCCGCCCGGACGCCCCACGTCCTGTCTCACCGACGGCGGACCACCCAGGCACCCCTGCGGGTGATCCGCCGTCGGCGTTCCCGGAGGAGGCGCCGAACCCGGGCCCCGGGATCGAGGGCCGGGATCGAGGGCTCTCGCCGCCCGTCCCGCCTCTCTCCGCCCGTCCCACCTCTCGGCGCCCGCTACCGCCTCTCCAGCCGGAACAGCCGGATCTGCCGCTCCAGCCGCCGCTGGTACGCCGCGTACGGCGGCCAGAACACGAGTGCGGCCTCCCACACCCGCTCCCGGTCCTCGCCCTCCAGCAGGGTCGCGCGCACCGGGATGTCCCGGCCTCGCCAGTTGACGACGGCCTCGCCCCCGCGGGCCAGCAGATTCGCGGTCCAGGCCGGGTGCCCCGTACGGCCGAAGTTGCTGCCGACCAGGATCCAGCTGCCCTCCACCTCGCCCTCCGGCATACAGGCCAGCGGCGTGGTCCTCGGCCGCCCCGTGCGCGCCCCCGGCACCGTGAGGACGAGCCCCGGCAGCATCCGGGCGCTGAGCAGCACCTTTCCCCGGGTGAGCCGGTGCACGGCCCGGTCCAGGGCGGGGACGACGTGCGGGGCGATCCGTCCGAAGGCGCGGGTCGAGGAGACCTTCTGGACCAGGCGCGCACCACGGGCGGCGGCGGGGGAACGGGGGTGGGAGTGGGAGTGGTCCATCAGACGCCTGCCCCGTACGCGACGGCGCCGGGGCGGGGCACAGCGGCGCCGGGGCGGGGCGCCGCGGCGGTCCCGAAGAGGCCGGCCCGCTGTGCCGCGTGGTCGCGCAGCCGGTGGACCGGGCCGAAGAGCAGCTCGTCGCCCGCCGCCCGCTTCAGATACCGGTGCGCGTCGTGCTCCCAGGTGAAGCCGATACCGCCGTGCAGCTGGACGGCCTCACCGGTGGTGATCCGGGCCGCCTCCAGGGCCTGGGCGAGCGCGAGGGGCCCGGCCTCCGGTTCCCGGGCCGCGTGGTACGCGGCGGAGCGGGCCGCCTCGACCCGTACGTAGAGGTCGGCCAGGCGGTGCTTGACGGCCTGGAACGAACCGACGGCCCTCCCGAACTGTTCGCGCGCCTTCACATACTCCACGGTGCGCTCCAGGGCGCTCGCCGCCGTCCCGACCGCCTCGACGGCGAGGATCGCGGCGGCCGTGCGTCCGGCGGCGGCGAGCGCGTGGGCCGCGTCGACGGTGTCGTCCGCGCCGAGGAGCCGGGCCGGGGTGTCGCGCAGTTCGACGCGGGCCAGCGGGCGGGTCTCGTCGACCGCGGTGAGCCGGGTGCGTGCCAGCCCCGCCGCTCCGGAGTCCACCAGGAACAGGAGCGTACGGCTGCGCGGGTAGCCCCCGGCGTGGGCGGCGACCAGGAGCAGCCCCGCGCTGTGCCCGTCCAGGACCCGGTCGGCCTCCCCGTAGAGCCGCCGGCCGCCGCCCTCGCCGCCCCCGGACCCGCGGGCCTGGATGCCGCCGGCCCGGCCGCCGCCCGCCCAGGCACCGTCGCCGTTGTCGCCGGTGAGGCCGAGGGCGGTGGCGAGCGAGCCGCCGGGGACGGCGAGGGCGGCGGTCAAGGTCCCCCCGGCGATCCGGGGCAGCAGGGCGGCCCGCTGGTCCGGGGTGCCGAGGGCGGCGATCAGGGGTGCGGCGAGGGCGGCGGTGGCGAGCAGCGGCGTGGGCAGCAGCGCGCGCCCGGTCTCCTCGCAGGCGAGGGCCAGCTCGGTCGCCGTGCACCCGGCCCCGCCGTACTCCTCCGCGAGCGCGAGGCCCGGCAGCCCGAGGTCCCCGGCGAGCCTGCGCCACAGGGCCGGGTCGTAGCCCTCGGCCGTGCGCACGGCGGCGGGGATCGCGTCGGGGCCGGCGCTCCGGGCCAGCAGTTCTCGCAGGGTGCGGCGGATCTCGTGCTGTTCCGCGGTGAAGGCGGCGTCCATCTGCGGGCTCCTTCCGCCCAGGGGCAGACTGCCCTGGATCTGACGATCCGTCATATTAGGTGTGGGGGACGGGAATTCCCAGGGTCCCGCACGCACGCGGGTGGCGGAAGCCGTCGTGCGCGCACGGTTGCGGCGACCACCACTATCTGATGTACCGTCAGATTCATGGCCCTCGTCCCGGCTCTCCCCGACCAGGCTTTCCCCGACCAGGCTTCCTCCCATCAGGCATCCGCCGCCCCGAGCAGCTCCGCCCCGGCTGCCTCCCGCCGTCCGCGCAGGGTCGCCGTCGTCGGCGTAGCACTCGCGGACTGCGGCCGTGTCGACGACGCCACTCCGTACGCCCTGCACGCCCAGGCCGCCCGCCGCGCGCTCGCCGACTCCGGCCTCGACCGCTCGGTCGTCGACGGCTTCGCCTCGGCCGGGCTCGGGACCCTCGCCCCGGTGGAGGTCGCCGAGTATCTGGGGCTGCGGCCCACCTGGGTCGACTCCACGACGGTGGGCGGCGCCACCTGGGAGGTGATGGCCGCGCACGCGGCGGACGCCATCGCCGCGGGCCGGGCCCGTGCCGTGCTCCTGGTGTACGGATCGACGGCCCGGGCCGACATCAGGGCGGGCCGCCGCACGTCGAACCTGTCGTTCGGGGCGCGGGGGCCGTCGCAGTTCGAAGTGCCGTACGGGCACTCGCTGATCGCCAAGTACGCGATGGCCGCCCGCCGCCACATGCACGAGTACGGCACGACCCTGGAGCAGCTCGCCGAGGTGGCGGTGACGGCGCGGGCGAACGCGGCGGCGAACCCGGAGGCGATGTTCCGGGACCCGATCACGGTCGACGACGTCCTCTCCGGCCCGATGATCGCGGACCCGTTCACCAAGCTCCACTGCTGCATCCGCAGCGACGGGGGCTGCGCGGTGCTGCTGGCCGCCGAGGAGTACGTACCCGACACGGCGAAGGCGCCCGTCTGGATCCTGGGGACCGGGGAGCACGTCTCGCACTCCACGATGTCCGCGTGGGAGGACTTCACGGTCTCCCCCGCCGCCGTCTCCGGCCGCCTGGCCTTCGAACGGGCCGGGGTACGGCCCGCCGACATCGACCTGGCCCAGCTCTACGACGCGTTCACCTACATGACACTGGTGACGCTGGAGGACCTGGGCTTCTGCGCGAAGGGCGAGGGCGGCGCGTTCGTCGAGAAGGGCCGCACCGGGCTGCGCGGCGAACTCCCGGTGAACACGGACGGCGGCGGCCTGTCCGCCTGCCACCCCGGGATGCGAGGACTGTTCCTGCTGGTGGAGGCGGTACGGCAGCTGCGCGGCGAGGCCGGCGAGCGCCAGGTGCGCCGCCCGGGGGGCGGGCTCCCGGAGCTGGCGGTGGCCTCCGGGACGGGCGGCTGGTTCTGCTCGTCGGGGACGGTGGTGCTGGGGCGGGGGTGAGGCGCCCGGGCTCGGCCGGCCCGCCCCGGCCGCCTCACAGCCCGACGACGGTGACCACGCTCCCCAGCCCCTTGAGGTCATCGGCGTTCCGCGTGTAGAGCGGCAGATCCCGGACCGAGGCGATGGACGCGATCATCAGGCCGCGCCGTCGCGGCCGAGGGTCCCGGCGGGCGGCGAGAACGAGAGCGACGAGGGTCCCGTAGCGCGCGGCGGCGTCCGCGTCGCCGCGTGATGGCCCTCATGACCCACCGTAGCGCGATGTGTCTCGCTGCTACGGAGTCGGGTGCGGGTCCGTACGGTCCAATAGCCCCCATGAACGCACCCACCCCGCCCTCCTCCCCCGGCTTCCACGATCTGTTGCACGCCCAGCGCGTCTGGGACACGGAGCTGCCGTCCTTCGATCCGGGGTCGGCCCCGCCCACCCCGGTCCCCCTCTTCCACACCTGGTTCGCCGATGCCGTGGCCGCCGGGCAGGCCGAGCCGCACACGATGAGCCTCGCCACCGCCGACGCCGAGGGTCTGCCCGACGTACGGACGCTGATGCTGCACGACGCGGACGAGCGGGGCTGGCACTTCGCCACCCACGCCACCAGCGCCAAGGGTCACCAGCTCGCCGCCCGCCCGTACGCCGCGCTCGGCTTCTACTGGCCCGCGCTGGGGCGGCAGGTACGGGTCCGGGGCCCGGTCGTCCGCGGCACGCCCGCCGAGAGCCGCGCCGACCTGCACGCGCGGTCCACGGGGGCGCTCGCCGCCGCGCTGACCGGGGCGCAGAGCGAGGTCGTCGGCTCCGTGGCGGAGCTGCACCGGGCGGCGGACGCCGCCTGGGACCGGGCCTGGGCGGAACCGGACGCACAGGCTCCGACCTGGACCCGGTACGTGGTCGAGCCGGCCGTGGCCGAGTTCTTCCAGGGCGACGCCCGGCGCCGGCACATCCGGCTGCGCTACCGGCGCCAGGAGGACGGCGGCTGGGTGCGCGAGCTGCTCTGGCCGTGACCGGTGCGGGCGGCCCGTGAGCCGTTCCACCCCCGACCGGAGCGGGCAGCCCATAAGCGACTCCGCCCCGACCGGAGCGGGCGGCTCGTGAGCGGCTCCGCCCCGACCGGCGCAGCCGTATCTTTATCCGGTTTACACCGGAAAGGGGCACTATGGACGGTGGGAGACCGTAGCTGAGCCATTGGGAGGCACCGATGCCACGAGCCCGTTCGCGCTACGCCCCCGACCGGGGCCTGACCGGTCGCATGGTGACCACCATGTTCCTGATCGGACTGCTCTACGTCGTCTTCGTGGGCGTGCTCCTCGCGGTCCTGCGAGGCTCCTGGCCGATCATCCTGATCATCACGGGCGGCCTGTTCATCGCCCAGTTCTGGTTCAGCGACCGCATCGCCGCATACGGCATGGGGGCCCGCGAGGTCACCCCCGAGCAGGCCCCCGAACTTCACGGCACCATCGACCGGATCTGTGCGCTGGCGGACATGCCGAAGCCCAAGGTGGCCATCGCCGAGAGCGACGTACCGAACGCGTTCGCCACCGGCCGGAGCGAGAAGACGGCCCTGGTCTGCGCGACGACGGGCCTGCTGCGCAGACTGGAGCCGGAGGAGCTGGAGGGCGTCCTCGCGCACGAGATGTCGCACGTCGCGCACCGGGACGTGGCCGTCATGACGATCGCCTCGTTCCTCGGGGTGCTGGCGGGCATCATCACCCGTATCGCCCTGTGGGGCGGCTTCGCCCGCAGCAGGCCCGGCAACGACCCGGCGGGCATCATCCTGCTGCTGATCCCGCTGATCAGCGCCGTCGTGTACGCGATCAGCTTCCTGCTGACCCGGCTGCTCTCCCGCTACCGCGAGCTGTCCGCCGACCGGGCCGCCGCGCTGCTCACCGGCCGGCCCTCCGCGCTCGCCTCCGCCCTGACGAAGGTCAGCGGGCAGATGGCCCGCATCCCCACCGAGGACCTGCGGAAGGCGGAGCCGTACAACGCGTTCTACTTCATGCCGGCGTTCTCCTCGAAGGAGAGCCTGGGCCGGCTGTTCTCCTCCCACCCGACGCTGGAGCAGCGCCTGGACCAGCTGTCCCGTATCTCCGCCGACCTGTCCCGCTGAGAAGTCGAGAGAAGTTGAGGAGTGTTTCCGTGGGCCTGCTCGACGCGATCCTCGGCCGGAGCAAGCCGGTCCGCCCCGACCTCGACCAGCTCTTCGCCGTCCCCTCCGCCGCCCTCACCCTCCAGGCCGCCGCCGGCTTCACACCGACCGGCCTGGGCTCGGTCTGCTTCGCGGGCGTGGAGGGCGGCGGTTTCGCCCGGCTCCAGGAGGACGTACGCGAACTGCTGGACGCGGACACGGAGCGCGGCGGCATCCCGGTGGAGTTCAGCCGGGACGCGTACGGCTACACATGGCTGCTGGCCTCCCACCCGGCCGACGACACGGCGGGCCTGGTCAACGACCTGCACGCGGTCAACACGATGCTCCAGGACGGCGGCTTCGGCCCCCATCTGCTGTGCTCGCTGATCGGCTTCCGGGACACGGAGGGGCGTGCGCTGGCCCTGGTGTACCTCTACAAGCGCGGCACGTTCTATCCGTTCGCCCCGCTGCCCGGCGATGCCGAGAAGCGGGACAACGAGCTGGAGCTCCAGGTGCGGGGCGTCCTCGGCGACGACCTCCGGGTGGAGAAGGACCTGTCCCGGTGGTTCCCGGTGTGGGGCGCGCCGGGGCTGTGATCAGCCCGTGGGCCGGAAGACCGCCACCGCTTCCCCGTCCCCCTCTTCCCCTCCCCCGCCCCGGAACACGACCGTCAGCCCCATCCCCATGCGGAGGCCGGCATGCGCGCACTCCACGATCTCCGTCATCATCCTGGGCCCCTCGGCGAGGTCGACGACGGCCGCGACGTACGGGACGCGGGAGCCGAACGGCGGCAGGTCGTTGCGGTGGACGACGGACCAGGTGTAGAGGGTCGCCTGCCCGCTCGCGCGCTCCCACCCGACGTCCTCGCTCCAGCAGTACGGGCAGAACTCGCGCGGGTAGTGGTGGGCCCGGCCGCATCCGCCGCAGCGGCGCAGGAGCAGGTGCCCCTCCGCCGCCGCGTCCCAGTAGGGGCGGGTGAAGGCGTCCGGCTCGGGGAGGTCGAAGCGTGGGGCCGCCGGACGTTCCGGGGTCACGGGAACAGTCCGAGGGCGGAGTCCAGGGACCAGGTCTGCCAGGCCATGGCGAACAGGGCCACCAGGGAGATCAGCGCCATCATCGCGTTCTGTCCCTGCTCGGCCCAGTCGTGGATCATCAGGACCAGGTAGAGCAGGTTGAGGACGAGCCCGGCGACCAGAGCGACCGGGGTCAGGAATCCCGACACCAGGCCGAGACCGAGGGCCAGTTCGGCGTGGACGACGATGTACGCCATCGCCTTCGGGCGCGGTTGGACGACCCTTCGGAAGCCCGTGCGCACCACGCCCCAGCGATGCTTGCCCGCGACGTCCGCCGCCCAGGCGATGCCCGTACCGCGTTCGAACCAGCCCTTCTTGTCCTTGTGCCGCCAGCTCTCCAGCCACCACAGGCCGAGGCCTATGCGCAGGACGGCGAGCCATTCCGCGCCGCTGAGCCAGATCGTCTGCATCAGGCCTCCGGAGAGCCGTTTCTGACGGTACGTCAGTTCAACGGATATCGGGGCCCGGCGCAAGGGGTCGGAGGCGAGGTTCGGCTTCCGGCCGGGTGCTTCCGCCCGGGCCGAGCACTGGCTCAACGGCTCCGAGCGCCCCCACCCACCCGCCCGTGATCAATTCGCAATCGATTTCCCTCTTGACCGAAACCCATCAACAGAACGGACGATTACGCTCCGGACCATGCCCAACAGCCCGTCCCCCACAGGCAGTGACAGCGCCGCCCTCACCGACCGTACGGACGACCATCCCGTCTACGTCATCGGCGGCGGCCCCGGAGGCCTCGCCGTCGCCGCCGCGCTGCGCGCCCGGGGCGTACGGGCCCTGGTCCTGGAGAAGTCGGACCGGGTCGGCGCCTCCTGGCGCGGCCACTACGACCGGCTGCGCCTGCACACGACCCGCCGCTGGTCGGCGCTGCCCGGGCTGAGGATGCCGCGCGGGTTCGGGCGCTGGGTGGGCCGGGACGACATGGTGCGGTACCTGGAGAAGTACACCGAGCACCACGGGCTGGAAGTGGTCACCGGCGTCGAGGTGACCAGGATCGACCGGGCCTCCGACGGCTCCGGCGACTGGCAGCTCACGGCGACGGGCGGGCGGGTCCTGCGGGGCCGCGCGGTCGTCGTCGCCACCGGCTTCAACCACACCCCGCGCATCCCTGACTGGCCGGGCCGCGACACGTTCACGGGCGAACTGCTGCACGCGGCGTGGTACCGCGCCCCGGCCCCGTACGCGGGCCGGGACGTCCTGGTCGTCGGCATCGGCAACACGGGCGCGGAGATCGCCGCGGACCTCGCGGAGGGCGGCGCGTCCCGGGTGCGCATCGCCGTCCGGACGGTCCCGCACATCGTCCGCCGCTCCACCGCGGGCTGGCCGGCCCAGGCCACCGGCATCCTGGTCCGCCGCCTCCCGGTGCGGCTCGTCGACCGCGCGGGGGCCGTGATGTGCCGGATAGCCGTTCCCGACCTGGCCGCCCAGGGCCTCCCCCGCCCCGACACCGGCCTGTACTCCCGGGTCCGCCAGGGCGCGATCCCGGTCCAGGACGTGGGGTTGATCGCCGCGGTCCGGACCGGCGCGGTCACCCCGGTGGCGACGGTCGTCTCCTTCGACAAGGACACGGTGGTCCTGGCCGACGGCACCCGTCTCACCCCGGACGCCGTCATCGCCGCCACCGGCTACGACCGCGCCCTGGAGCCGCTCCTCGGCCACTTGGACGTCCTGGACGGCCGGGGCCGCCCGGTCGCCCACGGAGGCCGGGCGCCGAAGGGTGCCCCGGGGCTCTACTTCACCGGCTTCACCAACCCGATCAGCGGGATGCTCCGCGAGATGGCCCTGGACGCCGAGAAGATCGCGAAGAGGATCGCCCGGGCGTCGCGCTGAGCCCCGAAATCCCCGCGTGCCGTGGGACGTGAGGCGCGTGGGACGTGCCGCGTGGGGGCGCGTGCCGTGGGGCGTGGGCGCGTGGGGCGAAAGGTGGGACCGGCCCCGGTCAGGGCTCCGACCGGACCGTTTCCGCCGGAGCATCACCTTCGGTCCCCGGCGTGTCGTCTTCGTCTTCGGTCCCCGGCGCGTCGCCGCCGATGACGCCGACGCGCCGCAGCGCGACGGCGGACAGGAACGAGAGCAGCAGGGTGCACACCGCGGCGACGGTCATCGCGCTGTTCATCCCTGAGGTGGCCGCTTCCTCGGCGTGGTCGAGCCAGCCGGCGGGCATCCGCTGTGCCGAGGAGACCGCGCCGGCGAGGCTGTCACCCGCGACGTCGGCCACCTCGGACGGGATCCCGGCGGGCATCTCGTCGTCGACCCGGTCGCGGTAGACCGCGGTGGCCAGGCTGCCCAGGACCGCCACGCCCAGGGCGAGGCCCAGTTCCTGCACGGTCTCCGACATCGCCGAGGCCGAGCCGGCCTTCTCCGCGGGCGCGGCTGCGACCACCAGGTCCGTGCCCAGGGCCGCGATCGCCCCGAGCCCGAGGTAGACGAGGCCGAAACCGGTCACCATCAGGGCGATGCCTCCCGAGGCGTCCACCAGGGCGAGCAGCACGTACCCGACCGTGGACAGCGCCAGGGTGGCCGCCACCACGGTTCCCGGCGGCACCCGGCGCGCGAGCAGGGGCGACCCGATGGCCGCCAGGAACATCAGCAGGGCCGGCGGCCCCATCCACAGGCCCGCCTCGACGGGGGGCAGCCCCTGGACGAACTGGAGCTGCTGGGTGATCAGCAGCATCGAGCCGCCGACGCCGACGAGGCCGAGGAGCAGCACGCTCAGCGCGGCGCTGAACGTCCGGTCGGCGAACAGCCGCACGTCCAGCAGCGGGTTCGCCAGCCCGGCCTGGCGCCGGACGAACAGCACCGCGAAGACGACGCCGATCAGCGCGGCGGCGATCGTCGGCGCGTCCGGTCCGTCCTTGGCGAACCTCTTCACCGCGTAGACCACCGGCAGGATCGCGATCAGCGACAGCGCGACGCCGAGCAGGTCGAACGGGCCGCTCCGCGGTGCCCGGTACTCGGGGATCAGGACCGGGGCGGCCACCAGCAGCACGAGCGAGACCGGGACCGCGAGGAGGAACACCGAACCCCACCAGAAATGGTTCAGCATCACTCCGCCGACCACCGGCCCGAGCGCCATCCCGAGCGCGAAGCTCGTCGCCCAGACGCCGATGGCCAGGGAGCGTTGGCGCTGATCGGCGAACATGTTGCTGATCAGGGCCAAGGTGGACGGCATCAGTGTGGCCCCGGCGATCCCCAGGGCCGCACGCGCGGCGATGAGCAGCTCGGCGCTGGTGGACCAGGCCGCCAGCACCGAGACGATCCCGAAGGCCGCGGCCCCGGTCATCAGCAGCCTGCGACGGCCGATCCGGTCGCCCAGGGTGCCCATGGTGAGCAGGAAACCGGCGATCAGGAACCCGTAGGCGTCCATGATCCACAGCTCCTGGGCGCCGGAGGGGCGCAGATCCTCCGC
Organism: Streptomyces sp. NPDC104313; assembly: GCF_055583985.1. Taxonomy (NCBI): domain Bacteria; kingdom Bacillati; phylum Actinomycetota; class Actinomycetes; order Kitasatosporales; family Streptomycetaceae; genus Streptomyces; species Streptomyces sp. NPDC104313. The sequence continues at coordinate 211,694 of NZ_JBVJMW010000007.1, read as the reverse complement.
CAGCGAGGGGAGGGCCAGGTACAGCACGGTGACGTCGAGGCCCAGCAGCACGGTGGGCAACGAGAGGACGGCCAGCCCTCCCCACTCCCGGGCACCCGCTCTGCGTACGGTCGTTGTGCTCATGGCACTCCCCTTGCGTTTCGCGTCTCGACAACGTGCACGCGCCACCGTGCCGATGCCCGCGCACGGTTTCCTGAGGGTCGTCCGGCGCCGAGGGCGGGACAGCCCTCGGCGCCTGTTGTCACGCGCCGGGGGCGGGACAGCCCTCGGCGCCTGTCGTCACGTTCCCGTGGTCGCCCGGCGGGCGGGAGCGTGACGACAGGCCCTAGACTCCGGCCATGCGTTACGGGGTGCTCGGCCCGCTGGCCGTCTGGGACGCCGATGAGCGGCCGGTCGGGGTCCCCGAGGTGAAGGTGCGTGCCCTGCTGGCGGATCTGCTCGTCCACGGCGGCGGACCGGTGCCGGCGGACCGCCTGATCGATGACCTGTGGCCGGGTGGCCCGCCGGGCGGGTCGGCCAACACGCTCCAGACCAAGGTCTCCCAGCTGCGCCGGGTACTGGGCCGGGAGCAGGTGGTCCGCGAGCCCGCCGGCTACCGGCTGCTGCTCGCGGACGGCATGGTCGACGCCCTCGAGTTCCAGGAGCTGGCCGAGCGTGCCCGCGCCCATCGGGAACCGGCCGTGCGGGCGGACCTGTTCGCCGAGGCGCTCGCGTTGTGGCGGGGTCCGGCCTACGCCGATGTCGCCGAGTCCCTGTTCGCCCGCGGCGAGGCCGCCCGGCTGGAGGAGCTGCGCCTCAACGTCGTCGAGGACCACGCGGAAGCGCGGCTGGCACGGGGTGAGCACAGGGCGCTGGCGGCGGAGCTGGGGACGCTGGTGGGGCGCCATCCGCTGCGCGAGCGACTGCGCATGACCCATATGCGCGCCCTGTACCGGGCCGGGCGGCAGGGCGACGCCCTGCGGAGTTTCCAGGACCTGCGGCGGCGCCTCGCAGAGGAGCTGGGGGCGTCACCCGGTCCGGAGGCCGCCGCGCTGCACGGGGCCATCCTGCGCCAGGAGACGCGGCTGGCCACCCCCGCGGTCGGATCGCGGTCGTCGCGTACCAACCTGCCCACCCCGCTGACTCCGTTGATCGGCCGGCGCGAGGCGGCCGAGCGGTTGCTGGCCCGGCTCGACCCCGGCGGGAGCACCCGTCTCGTCACCCTCACCGGACTCGGCGGAGTGGGCAAGACACGGCTGGCGGTCGCCGCGGCGCGTGAGGCGGCCGGGCGGTTCGCCGACGGGGTCTGGCTGGTCGAACTGGCGGGCCTGGGCGCCACCTCGGCCCCGGACGACATCGCCGAACGGGTCATCACGACGCTGGGGTTGTGCGACACGGCGGCGACGGAACCGGACCTGGACGACCTGGTGGGCTGGCTGTGCCGGGCAGTGGCGGACAAGCGGTTGCTGATCCTGCTGGACAACTGCGAGCACCTCGTCGAGCCGGTCGCCGTGCTCGCGGGCGCCGTGCTGTCGGCCGTGCCCGCGGCGCACCTCCTGCTCACCAGCCAGGAACCTCTCGACCTCCCCGGCGAGGTGGTGTTTCCGGTACCGCCGCTGACGCTGCCGGAAGACACCGGTCCGCAGGCGGTCGCCCGGGCGGGCGCCGTCGAACTGTTCGTGGAACGGGCCGCGGCGGCGGCACCCGGCTTCGTCCTCGACGCGGACAACGCGGAGGCCGTCGCCACCATCTGCCGTCGCCTCGACGGTATTCCGCTCGCCCTGGAACTCGTGGCGTCCCGGCTGCGGACGCTGAGCCCGCGCGAGCTGGCCGCCCGCCTGGACGACCGGTTCGCCCGGCCCGACGTCCGGGTACGCGGACTCCCGGATCGCCAGCGGACGCTGCGGGGCATGCTCGACTGGAGCTGGCAGCTGCTGACCGAGGACGAGCGCACCGTGCTGCGACGCCTGGTCGTGCACGCGGACGGCTGTGTCATGGCGTCCGCCCAGGCGGTCTGCGCCGACACCGGCCTGGGCGCCGAGCAGGTCCCCGACCTGTTGTCCCGGCTGGTGGACCGCTCGCTGGTGGTCCGTGCGGGAGACCGGTTCCGGCTGCTCGAATCCGTGGCCGCCTACTGCGTCGGACGACTGGTGGAGGCGGGCGAGGAGACCGCCGTACAGACCCGGTTCGTACGCCACTGCACGGAGCTGGCCGAGCGGGAGAGCGAGCGGCTGCGCGGCCCGGACCAGCGGGGCTGCCTGGAGCGCCTCGACGCGGAGACCGTCAACCTGCGCCGCGCCCTGGATCTCGCGGTCGCCCACGACGCCGACGGATACGCGCTACGGCTGGTGAACGCGCAGGCGTGGTACTGGTTCCTGCGCGGCCGGCTCACCGAGGCCCGCAGGTCGCTCCGGACGGCGCTGGCCGCCGGGGGCGGGGCCGCCCCGGCCGCGCGCGCGGCGGCGCGGGTCTGGCTGGCCGGTATCGAGCTGCGCGCCCCGGGAGCCGGTGCGGCAGCGGCCCCGGCGGGCGAGGACCCCACCGCCGGTGTCGGGGATCCGGTGCTGAGGGCCCGGTTGCAGTGGTTCGTCGGCACCGGGCTGACCGGCGGCGGCCACCACCGTGAGGGGCGGCGGCTGGTGGAGGCGGGTCTGGCCGGCGCACGTGCCGCCCGGGACCACTGGGGCGAGGCCGCGGCACTGGTCGAGCTCGCGAGCCACGCCCCGGACGCCCCGGACCGGGCCGCGTCCGCGGAACTGGGTGCCGCGCTGTTCCTGGAGACCGGCGACCGCTGGGGCCTGCTGCGGGCCACCCGGGCCCTGGCGCTCGCGGCGGAACGCGAGGGTGACCGCGTGACGGCGGAACGGCTGCACCGGGAAGGCCTCCTGATGGCCGAGGAACTCGGTCTGTGGACCGAGGTCGTCGAGGCACTGACCTGGCTCGGCAGGACCGCCCTGGCGGACGGCAGCACCGGGCGGGCGACGGAACTGTACGGGCGCGCGCTGTCCGTGTCGGCCGAGCGTGCCTACAGCGCGGGCGAGATCCGTGCCGAGATCGGCCTGGGACACGCGGCACGGCTCCGCGGCGACGGGGACGCCGCCAGGCGCCACCTGAACCGGGCACGGGCCAGGAGCCGTGCGTCGGGCCACCCCGCCCACGCCGAGGCCGCACAGGCGGAGCTGGACCTCGTGCCCCGGCCGTGAGCGGCCTCCCGCTCCGCCCCTTCGGGTGACGCCCGTCACTCCCCTCCCCTGGATGTCACATCCTCGGGAGCCTGTTCCGTCCGGTGTGCACGACCACGGACGACAGCAGAGGGAGCACACCATGAACGCCCGACTCAACGCCTTCGCCAGCCCGGTCACGGGCAAGCTCGTGAAGCACCTGGTAGCGGCGGGCAGGGTCGTCGAGGACACGGCGCTGCCCGCGGTGACGCAGGAGCTGGTGAAGATCCGCGCGAGCCAGATCAACGGCTGCGGGGGCTGCCTGGACATGCACACCAAGGAAGCCGCCGCGGCCGGGGAGACCTCGCCGCGTCTGCACCTGATCGCCGCCTGGCGGGAGGCCACCGTCTTCACCGACGCCGAGCGCGCCGCGCTGGAGCTGACCGAACAGGGCACCCGCATCGCGGACGCGGCCGGCGGGGTCCCGGACGACGTCTGGGCGAACGCCGCCGAGCACTACGACGAGGAGCAGCTCCTCGCCCTGGTCTCCCTGATCGCGCTGATCAACACCTTCAACCGGCTGAACGTCATCCTCCAGCAGCCGGCCGGCGGCTACCAGGTGGGGCAACTCTCCCAGAAGCCCGGCCCGGCCTGATCCCCACGGGAGGCCCTACGCCCAGACCCCCGTGGCCGCGATGCGCCGCGCCCACGGTTCCAGGTCCGCCGCCTCCCGGCCCAGCACCTGGCGGACGCCGTCGGTCACCCCGGCCGTGTGACCCGCGCGGTGCAGGGCGAACAGCGCGCCCAGGGAGTCGGCGGCGGCCTCCGGCCATCCCTGGGCGAGGAGTTCGGCGCGGTACGCCCCAGGGCTCAGCTCCTCGTAGCGGATGGGGCGGCCGGTCGCGCGGGCGATGGTCTCCGCGGCTCCGGCGAAGGTGAGGGCGCGGGGGCCGGTCAGTTCGTATGTGCGGCCCGCGTGGCCGTCCTCGGTGAGGACGGCCACCGCGACCGCCGCCACGTCGTCGGCGTCGACGAAGGGTTCGGGGACGTCCCCGATCGGCAGGCCGATGCGCCCCTCGCGGAGCGGGGCCCGCCACAGGTCCTCGTCGAAGTTCTGGAAGAAGTTGCTGGGGCGCAGGAGGGTCCACTCGGCCCCGGACCCCCGGACCGCGTCCTCCGCCGCCGCCATGCCCCGGCCGAAGCCCTCTCCCGCGTGCTCGATGCCGTGGCCGGACAGGACCACGAAGCGGCGGACCCCGGAGGCCTCGGCGCGGGTCACGAACTCCTTCACAGGGGACGGGTCGTCGGGGGCGATCAGGTAGAGGGCCTCGGCCCCGGCGAGTGCGGGCTCCCAGGTGTCGGGCAGGGTCCAGTCGAACCGGACCTCGCCGGAGCGGGAGGCGGGGCGGACCGTGGTGGTTCCGGTCGTGCGCAGCCGGGCCACGACCCGGCGGCCGGTCTTGCCGGTGGCCCCGAGGACGAGGATCCCGGACGGAACGCGGTGCGTGCTCTTCGTCGTCATGGGTCCAGTCCATCGCGGCGGCCCCCGCCGGGCCCATGGGCGTCCGTCCGCCGTGCATAGGTGAGCGTCCGGGGTGGGGGGCGACTCTGCCTACAGTTACGTCATGGACGTGTTCGACGAGTTGTTGCGGGGCGTGCGGGGCAGTGGCGCGGTGTTCGGCCGTTCGGTGCTGCGCGCGCCGTGGTCGGTCCGGTTCACCGACGGGGCGTATCTGACCCTGTGTCTGCCGATGCGGGGCGGCGGGTGGATCGTGCCGGAGGACGGCGAGCCGCTGCGGGTGAAGGTCGGCGAGGCGGCGATCGTCCGTGGCCCGGCCCCGTTCGTCTTCACCGACGACCCGGCCGATGTCACGGGGCCGGGCCGGGCCGGCGGCGTGCGCGAGATCGGCGCGCGCGGTGCCCAGGACACCGTGCCCGTGCCGGACGCCGGACCTGGATCCGGGTTCCCCACCGTGCTGTTGGCCGCCACCTACGACGTGCGGGCGCAGGTGCCCCAACGGCTCCTTCAGGCGCTTCCGCCCGCCCTCGTGGTCCCCGACGAGCAGGACTGCACACCGATACGCGACTACCTGGAGGGGCAGATCAGCGGCGGGCGGCCGGGCGAACAGATCGTGCTCGACCGGCTGCTGGACTGGTTGCTGGTGTGCACGCTGCGCGACTGGTTCGACCGGCCCGAGGCGGATCCGCCGGGGTGGTACGGGGCGCTCGGCGACCAGGTGGCGGGCCCGGCCCTGCAGGCGATGCACGGGGACCCGGCGCACCCCTGGACGACGGCGGAGCTGGCGGTCCGGGCGGGGGTCTCCCGGACGACCTTGGCGAAGCGGTTCACCGAGCTGGTCGGGGAGGGCCCGGTCGCCTATCTGACCGAATGGCGGATGACGCTCGCGGCCGACCTGCTGACCCGCCCGGAGCTGACGGTGGCGGCCGTGGCCCGGCGGGTCGGCTACGCGGACGCGTTCGGTTTCAGCGCGGCGTTCAAGCGGCTGCGCGGCGAGAGCCCGACCGCGTTCCGGCGCGCGGTGGCCACCGACGGCCCGGTGGAGACGGCCGCCCCGGCGGGGTGAGGTGGCGGGCGGCCGTCGTCACGTTCCGCCGCTCCGGCTACGGCGCGCCGATCGCGTCGGCGCGCCCTTCTCCGCAGCCGCGCCCTTCTCCGCACCCGCGCCCTCCCCTGAGCCGCGCCCGCGACCGGTCCCTCAGCCCCAGACGCCCCGGGCCGCCGCGTCCCGGGCGAAGTCGGCGAAGTCGCGCGGCTCCCGGCCGAGCGCCCGGCGCACCCCGTCCAGGACGGGCGCTTCCCCGCTCGTGGTGATCGGGTACAGCGCGTCGGTCCAGAGGCCGGCGTCCCCCTCCGAGAGGCCCTGGGAGACGAGTCCGGCCCGGAAGGTGGACGTGTCGACGGGGACGTACGCGGCACGCTTCCCGGTCGCCTTCGCGATCTCTTCCAGGACGTCGTCGATGCCGAGCGCGCGGGGGCCCGAGAGTCCGTACGCCTCACCGGCGTGGCCGTCCTCGGTGAGCGCGGCGACGGCCACCGCCGCGATGTCGTCCGCGTCGACGAAGGCGGCCCTCCCGTCCCCGACGGGCAGCGCCAGTTCGCCGGCGCTCACGGCGTCGAGGAAGACGCCCTCGCTGAAGTTCTGGGCGAACCAGCCGGGCCGCAGGATCGTCCAGGTCACCCCGGAGGCGCGTACCGCCCGCTCGCCGTCGGCGTGCGATCCGCCGTCCTCGTAACCGGGGCCGAAGAAGCCGGGCTCGTCCGCGCCCCGGGCCGAGAGCAGCACGAGGCGCCGCACCCCGCTCGCGACGGCCTGTTCGACGAAGGCCGGCGTCGGGGAGGGCGAGGTGTCGAGCGGGGTGATGTAGACGGCGGCGGCCCCGTCCAGGGCGGCCGCCCAGGTGGTGGGGTCCGTCCAGTCGAACGGGGTGTCGCCGGACCGCGAGGCCGCCCGGGTCTCCACTCCCAGCTCACGGAGCCGGGCCACCACCCGGCGGCCGGTCTTGCCGGTGCCGCCGATCACGAGTACGGGTTCCTGCGCGGAGGTCGTATCTGTCTGAGTCATGGCACCAGCCTCGCCCGGCGGGGCGGCCCCCGCCCATGGTTCAGCGTCCGGAAGGAATGTTCGAGCGTCCGGCGGAGGCGGCACGCCGACGTTCCGCCGGCGGAACACGAGCGAGGCCCGGATCCACAGGGGATCCGGGCCTCGGTCGTGTTCTTCAGTAGCGGGGACAGGATTTGAACCTGCGACCTCTGGGTTATGAGCCCAGCGAGCTACCGAGCTGCTCCACCCCGCGTCGGTGAACACCACCTTACGCCACGGAATGCCTCTCCGTGACCACGGGTGGCTCCGCCCGCACGGCCGGCCGGGGATCGCACGAGCCTTTGCCTGCACGCCCATTCCTGACGGAGCGTCAGTTAAGTAACCTGACAGAGTGTCAACTAACCGGCCGGCCCCGCCGGTCCACCGGCGGGCCATCGAGCAGGAGTGGGCGGAACGATGCTTGGATCGACTCACGGCACCCTCACCACCGACTTCCGTGCCCGGGTGGTGGCCTGCGGCGAGGAACCGCACGCCGCCGTCGTCAGCCTTCCGACGGCCTCGGCCCGGGGCGGCCTCGACGTCAGCGGGCGACCGCTGCACCTGACCGCGCCCGACCTGGACCGCTTCTTCCGGCCCCGGTCCGTGGCCGTCGTCGGCGCCTCGGACGCCGAGGGCCGCCCCAACACCGGCATCACCCGGCAGCTCATCGCCTGGGCCGACCGGGTCGGGGCCCGGCTGCACCCGGTGCACCCGACCCGGCGGACCGTGTTCGGCCGGGACTGCTTCCCCTCGGTCGCCGAGGCGCCCGAACCGGTCGACCTCGCGGTCCTGCTGGTCGCGGACCCGCTCCCGGTGATCGAGGAGCTGGGCGAGGCCAAGGTGCCCTTCGCCGTCGCCTTCGCCTCCGGGTTCGCCGAGACCGGGGAGGCGGGCGCACAGGCACAGGCACGGCTGGCAAAGGCCGTGGAGCGCTCCGGGCTGCGCCTGCTCGGGCCGAACACCAACCTGAACGCCTTCGAGAGGTTCCGGGAGGACCTGGAAGGCCCCGCCATCGCCCTGATCACCCAGTCCGGGCACCAGGGCCGCCCGCTCCACGCCCTCCAGGAACTGGGCATCCGGCTCTCGCACTGGGCCCCCACGGGCAACGAGGCCGATCTGGAGACCGCCGACTTCCTCGCGTACTTCGCCCAGCTCCCCGAGGTCGGAGCCATCGCCTGTTACGTCGAGGGGCTCAAGGACGGCCGCTCCTTCCTGCTCGCCGCCGACCGGGCCGCCCGCGCCAAGGTCCCCGTCGTCGCCGTGAAGGTGGGCCGCACGGAGGCCGGGGCCAGGACCGCCGCCTCGCACACCGGAAAGCTGACCGGGGCGGACCAGGTGGTGGACGCGGCGATGCGGCAGTTCGGGGTGATCCGGGTGGAAGGCCTGGACGAACTCCAGGACACCGCCGCCCTGCTGGCCCGCGCCCGGCCACCGAAGGCCGAGGGGGTCGCGGTGTACTCGATCTCCGGCGGCACCGGCGCCCACTTCGCGGACCTGGCGACGGCGGCGGGCCTCTCGCTGCCCGCCCTCTCCGCCGCCAAGCAGGATGAGCTGCACACCTGGATACCCGACTACCTGAACGTCGCCAACCCCATCGACAACGGCGGCCACCCGGTCGGCGACCGGCGCGGCCGGAAGATCATCGACGCGATCCTCGCGGACCCGTCGGTCGGGGTGCTGATCTGCCCGATCACCGGCCCCTTCCCCCCGATGAGCGACCGGCTGGCCCAGGATCTGGCGGACGCGGCGGAGGCCACCGACAAGCTCGTCTGCGTGGTCTGGGGCTCCCCCGTCGGCACCGAGGACGCCTACCGCACCACCCTGCTCGGCTCCTCCCGGCTCGCCACCTTCCGTACGTCCCGTAACTGCGTCACCGCCGTGAAGGCCTACCTGGACCACCACCGCTTCACCGACCGCTACCGCTCCCCCTTCGAGGACGCCCCGCGCACCCCGTCACCCTCCTTCCGCAAGGCGCGGGGCCTGCTGCGGCCGGGACAGCAGCTCAGCGAGCACGCGGCGAAGCAGCTGCTGCGCGCGTACGGGATCCGGGTGCCGCGCGAGCAGTTGGTGACCAGCGCGGCGGCGGCGGTCCGGGCGGCGGGTCCGGTCGGCTATCCGGTGGTGATGAAGGCCTCCGGGCCCCGGCTCGCCCACAAGACGGAGCTGGGCCTGGTGAAGGTCGGCCTCACCTCGGCCAGCCAGGTCCGCGACGCCTACCGTGAGCTGACCGGCATCGCCCGGTACGAGTCCGTGGACCTGGACGGCATCCTGGTCTGCCAGATGATCGACCGGGGCGTCGAGATGATGGTCGGGGTGACCCACGACGCGGTCTTCGGCCCGACCGTCACGGTGGGGCTCGGCGGGGTCCTGGTGGAGGTGCTGCACGACACGGCGGTCCGGGTGCCGCCGTTCGGCGAGCGGGACGCCCGGGACATGCTCGGCGAACTGCGCGGCCGGGCCCTGTTGGAGGGGGTGCGCGGCGGGCCCCCCGTCGATGTGGACGCCCTCGTCGAAGTGGTGCTGCGGGTGCAGCGCATGGCCCTGGAGCTGGGCGAGGACCTGACCGAGCTGGACGTCAACCCGCTGGTGGTGCTGGGCCGCGGGCAGGGTGCGGTGGCCCTGGACGCACTGGCGGTGTGCCGGTGAGCGGCAAGGCGGCGGAGGCCGCCCCCCAGGACGCGACCGTCCTGCACGCCCTCGACGGCGGCGTCTCGTGGATCACCCTCAACCGGCCCGGGGCCATGAACGCCGTCACCTGGGAGCAGCGGGAGCGGATCATCGCCCTGCTGGCCGAGGCCTCCGCCGACCCCGCCGTACGGGCCGTCGTGCTCACCGCCACCGGCCGCGGCTTCTGCGCGGGCGCCGACCTGCGCGGCGCCCCGGCCCCGGCACACGAACGGGTCCCCGGGGACGTCGCCCGGACGATCCGACTCGGTGCGCAGCGGCTGATCGCCGCCGTGCTGGACTGCGAGAAGCCGGTGATAGCCGCCGTCAACGGGACGGCGGCCGGGATCGGCGCGCATCTGGCGTTCGCGTGCGATCTGGTCCTGGCGGCCGACACGGCGACGTTCATCGAGGTCTTCGTACGCCGGGGGCTCGTCCCGGACGGCGGCGGCGCGTATCTGCTGCCCCGGCTGGTGGGCGCACGGCGCGCCAAGGAGCTGATGTTCTTCGGGGACGCGCTGACGGCGGCGGACGCCGAGCGGATCGGCCTGGTCAACCGCACCGTACCGGGCGGGGAGTTGGAAGCCCTGGCCAAGGAGTGGGCGGGCCGGCTGGCGGTGGGCCCCACCCGGGCCCTCGCCCTGACCAAGCAGCTGGTGAACGCCTCGCTGGACGGCGACCGGGCGGCGGCCTTCGCGGCGGAGGCCGCCGCCCAGGAGATCAACATGACCACGCGCGACGCCCATGAGGGCGTGGCGTCCTTCGTCGAGCGCCGGTCGCCGGAGTACCGGGGTCGCTGAGGGGGCCCGGTCGTGGGGATCCGCCGGCCACCGGCGGGTCGAAGCGGCGGGTCGAAGCGGCGGGTGGAAGCGGCGGGTCGAAGCGGCGGGTGGAGAGCCAACCGGTGATCTTCGTTTGGCCGGTTACGATCGATGGGCCAGGACACCCTCGCCACACACGGAAGGAGCCCAGCCGTGACACAGCCCCCCGGGGCCGACCCCCGACCGCTGACCGGCGAGCCGCTCTCCATCGACCTGCTCAACACCCGCTGGATCGACGGGGGCGGGCCGCACGATCTGCTGGACTCGGTGTCCGGCCTCGCCGTCTGGCTCGACAGCCCTCCGGTACGCGAGAACCTCGGCCCCGGCGCCACCGCCGACCGCGCGACGCTGGACCGGCTGCTCGTCGCCCGTACGGCGCTCGACGCCCTGGCCGGCACGGCCGTCCGCCGCGATCCGGTCACCCCCGAGGACGCCGCCCGGCTGAACGAGGTCCTCTCCCACGGGCGGATCCGCCGCACCCTGGGGCCCGACGGAATGCCGGAGTCCACGCTGGAGGTGGACGAGCCGTCCTGGCTTCCCGCCTGGTACGCGGCGGAGAACTGGCTGCGGCTGACGGTGGACCGGCCCGACCGCATCCGCCCCTGCGCGAACGACGCCTGCGTCCTGTACTTCCACGACGTGTCCAAGAACGGCACGCGCCGCTGGTGCTCCATGGCGGGCTGCGGCAACCGCGCGAAGGCGCAGCGCCATTACGCCCGGCACTCCGGAGCCTGACAGCCGGCCCCACCCGGCCCCGCCCGGCCCGAGCGTCCGCACGGGTTCACATCTGACGCACCGTCAGCTCTAATGGACGGTGTGATGGGACACGCAGGCATGGCCGCCACCGCCGTCCGGTACCTCAGGTCCGTCGGCGCCGCCACGACAGCCGCACCCGGGGCGCCTGCCGCCGGGACATCGCCCGAGGCGCTGCCCCGGCCTGATCTGAGGGCCGTCCGGGACGATGAGCGGCTGCTCATCGCTCCGGCCGAATTCCGGCGCGTGCTGGGGCACTTCGCCAGCGGCGTGACCGTGGTCACCGCCCGCGACGCGGACGGGCCGGCGGGCTTCGCCTGCCAGTCGTTCGCGTCGCTCTCGCTGGACCCGCCGCTGGTGTCCTTCATGGTCGCCCGTACGTCGACGACCTGGCCGCGCATCGCCCGCGCCGGGGCGTTCTGCGTGAACATCCTGGGGGCCGGACAGGGCGCGCTCTGCCGGGGGTTCGCGGTGAGCGGCGCCGACAAGTTCGCGGGGGTGGCCCACTCGGACGCCCCGGCGACCGGGTCTCCGCTGCTGGACTCCGTGCCCGCCTGGATCGACTGCCGCGTCCACGCCGTCCACACCGGCGGCGACCACCTCATCGTGGTCGGCCGGGTGGAGGCGCTGGGGGCGGCGGACGAGGGGGAACCGCTGCTGTTCCACCGGGGGGCGTTCGGCCGGTTCGGCCGGCTCGACCGTTAGGGCCCGCCGGTCCGGGCGCTGCGGATCACCAAGGACATCGGGGCCGCCCATCGCACACAGCGCCCCCGCCGCGTACCGGACCACGCAGTAGCCGCCGAACACGTCCCGCGCGACCCCGCCGAGGAACGCCACCACCGCCGCGCCCACCTGGCGCGAGGCCGGCACCCAGCCGAGGACGATCGCGCTGTCATCCAGCATCCGGGGCCGAACGGGTGCGGACGAGTGGCCCGGAAGACCTGTTTCGCAGGGATCGGGCCACGCCTGTGCCCTGTCCCGCCATCCGGACCCCCCTCGACCGCTCACCGCCCCGACCGGGGCCCCGCCCGAGCGCTGCGTACGATCTCAGCCCGTACGCGAACGCGAGAACCGTCGGCGAGAACCCGTCGGCGAGAACCGAGCACGAGGAGCGTCATGCACTGGGCCGTCCGTCAGGAATTCGACCGTCGAGCCGGCGCCCGCGTGGCCTGGGGAGTGGCGCTGTCCGTCGTGGCGGCCGGGCTGCTGCTCCGGCTCGGCTGGCTGTTGCTGGTCCCGTACACCGTCCCGTCCCACATCCGCGACGTGGAATGCGGTTCCCCCCTGGAGAGCGGCGGTTCGCACAGCAACGGTTCCGTCTGTGCCGGGCAGCGCGAGTGGCCCGACCTGGTCGGCATCCTGGCCCTGTCCGTGCCCACGACCGCGGCGGGCGCGGCGCTCATCGTCAGCGGCACCTCCCGACGGCGCATCAGCGCTCATGTCTTCGAGGTACTGGAGGCGCAGGCGAGCGAGGAGCGGGCCCGCGCCAAGAAGTGAGCCGGGGCGGGCCCACGACAGGGAGTGCGCCGGGCGGTCAGCGGCGCTGTCCGGACGCCCGGCGCACGGCCCACGCGCAGGCCGCGCCCACCGCGTACCCGAGCAGGTCCGGTGCGTTGAAGGTCGAGCCGAGCACCAGCCGGGCCACCGTGCTGTGCGCCGACAGCTCCGCCGGTACGCCGGTGAGCTGCGCGAACTCCACCGCCCAGCTCAGGCCGAGCGCCGTGGAGGCCACCACGGCCGGCCGCGCGCGGGGCGCGCAGAAGGCGACGAGGGCGCAGAGCAGCACCGTGTAGAGCGCGCTCCCCGCGTACTTGGCGAAGGCGCCGTCCGCGCCGGCGCGCACGGCGAGGCCCGCGGCGACGGTGACGACGGCCGCCCCCGCCGCGACCGCACGGACCATAAACGGACGGACCGTAAGCGCGCGCACCGCAGGGTCGCCGGCGGGGTCACTGGTGGGGTCGGAGGGCCGGGCCCGGAGCCTCATACGAGCCCGATCCGCTTGAGCCGCCGGATCGGCCGGGCCACCAACAGCACCGCCACCACCCCCATGTTGATCACGGCCGCCGCCACCAGCAGCTCCGGCGCCCCGACCGCCTCGGCCACCGGGCCCGCCAGGGCGCGGCCCGCCGCGACCATCAGGAGCGAGCCCGCCACATCGTAGGCGTGCAGCCTGTTCAGGGCCTCCGGCGGGACGTGTGTCTGGACCGTCGTGGACCACATCACCAGCCAGAACGCGGCCGACCCGCCGGCCAGCAACTGCCCAGCCGCCAGCACCGGTACCGGCATCCCGAGCGCCAGCACCAGCAGGCTCACCGCCACCAGCGGCAGCGCCACCGCCCCGGCCGCCAGCGGGTGCGACGGGCGCAGCCGCAGAGCGAGGAGGCCGCCGACGACGCTGCCCGCCCCGTTCACCGCCATCAGCATCCCGTATGCCCCCGAGCCGTGCGCCTCGGTGACCAGGACGGCGGTCAGCGGGAGCATCGGGCCGAGGACCGCGAAGCCGTACACCGTCCAGACCGCGATCACCCCCCACAGCCAGGAACGGGCCCGGAACTCCCGCCACCCACCGACCAGTTCGGCGGCGAACGTGCCGCGTACCGCGTCGTCGTGCGGGGCCGGGGCCAGCCGCATCAGGAAGAGGCAGGCGCCGGAGACCGCGAAGGTCGCCGCGTTCGCCGCGTAGACGGCCCCGGCGCTGGCGAGGCCGACGAGCACCCCGGCGAAGGCGGGCCCGGCCATGGTCATCAGGGCCTCGGCGACCCGCAGGACGGCGTTGGCGCGCTGGACGTCGGTGGAGACACGCGGCACGGTCGAGGCGACCCCGGGCTGGAAGAGCGCCGCGCCGACGCCGGCCACCGAGCTGAGGACGTAGACCGCCCACAGGGGCGGGTTGCCGGTCGCGAAGGTCACGGCCAGCACGGAGGCGCCGATCAGGCGCAGCGCGTCGGCGATGATCATCATGCGGCGCGGCGTGAACCGGTCGGCGAGCACCCCGCCGAACAGGACGAACACCGCCAGCGGCCCCATCCACGCGGCGAGCGCGAAGCCGACCGAGGAGGCGGGCCGCCCCGCGCCCAGCAGCCCGGCGGTCAGGGCCACCGGGATCATGCCGTCGCCGAAGAGCGCGACCGTGCGGGCCACGAAGAAGTAGCGGAAGTTACGGTTCCAGAGCCCCGCGGGACCGGGCGCGGAACCGAAGGAGGACCCGACTCCCAGGCCCGTTCCGGCGGGGCCGCCCGGTCCACCGGGATCGAGCGGGGGCAGCGTCGGGAGCGGGTTCGGGGTTGTTCGGGTGTCGCACGCGGCGTCGGGAACGGGCGCGCGCCCTGTCGGCTTCTCCATCACGTCGCTAACCTGTACCAGCTCGTGGTCTATACCACTACGGGAATTTCCTGTGATCTTCGAGGAGACCGCCGTGCCGCACCGCGTCGTCGTTCTGGCCCTCGACGGGCTGCTCCCCTTCGAACTGGGCATCCCGCAGCGGATCTTCGGCCGCACCCTCGGCGCGGAGACGGGCGGCAGGGGCGGAAAACTGTACGACGTGGTGACCTGCTCGGTCCGCCCGCCGGGCCCGGTCCGGACCGACGCGGACTTCTCGATCCTCGTGGAGCACGGTCCGGAGGCGCTCGCCACCGCCGACACGGTGGTGGTCCCCGCCTCCTACGGGCTGGGCCCGGTCTTCGAGGAGGGCCGGCTGACCGAGGAGCTGGCCGCCGCGCTCGCCCTGGTCCGGCCCGGCACCCGGATGGTCTCCATCTGCACCGGCGGTTACGTCCTGGCGGCGGCCGGGTATCTCGACGGCCGCCCCGCCACCACCCACTGGTCATCGGCCGACCACTTCCAGCGGACCTTTCCGCAGGTCCGCGTCGACCCGGACGTCCTGTTCACCGACGACGGCGACGTCCTCACCTCCGCCGGGGTCGCCGCCGGGATCGACCTCTGCCTGCACCTGGTGCGGCGCGACCACGGGACGGCCGTCGCGAACGAGATCGCCCGCCGCACGGTCGTGCCCCCGCACCGGGACGGCGGACAGGCCCAGTACATCCACCGCCCCGTCCTCGAGCCGCAGTTCGCGACCACGACCGGCGCCCGGACCTGGGCGCTGACCCGGCTCGACCGGCCGATCCTGCTGCGGGACATGGCGGAGCGGGAGGCGATGAGCGTACGGACGTTCACGCGCCGCTTCCGCGAGGAGGTCGGGATCAGCCCCGGCCAGTGGCTCACCCAGCAGCGGGTGGAGCGGGCCCGGCAGCTGCTGGAGTCGACGGACCTGCCCATCGACCAGGTGGCCCGGGACGCGGGCTTCGGCACGGCGACCTCGCTGCGCCAGCGCCTCCAGGCGGCGCTGGGCGTGCCGCCGACGGCCTACCGGCGTACGTTCCGATCCTAGGCGGACACCGCGCCCTGAGGCCCTCGCACCTCAACCACCTCTCGCGCCTCTCCCGCCCCTCGTGCCCCTACTGCCTCAGCGCCGGGACGCCTGCAGGCCTTCGATTTCGGCCTCGTAGAGCAGGGCGGGGTCGAAGGCCATGCCGGAGAAGTGACCGGCCAGCTCCAGGGACAGCACCCCGTGCAGCCGGGTCCAGAGGGTGAGGGCCCGGTGGAGCGCGACGGGCGGAGCCGGGTGGTCTCCGGCCCAGCCGCGGCGGTCGGCCAGGTGGGCGGCGAACGCGGTGGCGGGCGCGTCCGGTTCGAGGACCGCACAGGCGGTCAGCAGATCGGCCATGATCTCCGAGGAGATGCCGGTGATCTCCTCGGGCGCGTGGTAGCCGGGGACGGGGGTGCCGTAGATGAGGAAGTACCGGTGGGGGTCGGCCAGGGCCCAGTCCCGCAGGACGTGCGCGAGTCCGGCCGGGCCGGCGCCGGTGACGGCCGCCGCGTGGACGGCGTCGGCGAGGCTCCGGTACGCGTCCCGGATCAGCTCGGTGATCAGCTCGTCACGGCCGGCGAAGTAACGGTAGAGCGCGGGCCCGCTCACGCCCATCTGCTTGGCGATCGCGTTGAGGGAGAGCGCGGAGGCGCCCGCCTCGGCGATCTGCTTCCACGCGTGGTCCTTGATCTCCGTGCGCACCTGGGCGCGATAGCGCGCACGCGGGGTCGCCGCGTCGGCCTTCGCACCGGCTTTCGCGCCCGTCTCCGCCATATCCGCCACCACCTTCCCCGACCTCGGCTCCGACCTCGGCCCCGACGTCGGAGCTACCAGCTCAAAGTTTCGTTAGAAGGTATCACGAAGATGGTTGACCACTCACCCGATCATGCGTTACAACTTCTAACGAACGCAGAACCTTCTAGCTCCAGGGAGTCCCGCCATGACCCGTGCCCGTACCGTCGCCGCCCTGTTCACCGTCCCGCTGATCGTGGCCGGCGTCCTCGGCGCCGCCGCCGTGCCCGCCGGGGCGACGCCGCGCCCCGCGAAGCCCCTCACCTGCCGGGGCGAGGGCGTCGACTCCGGAGCCGAGGTCCGCGCCCGGACCGAGACCGTGATCGACGCCCCGCTGAGCACCGTCTGGAAGCTCCAGACCGACGTGGAGCGCTGGCCCGACTGGCAGACCCACGTCACGAGCATCGACCGCCTCGACCACGGGCCCTTCCGCCCGGGTTCGGCGTTCCGGTGGACGACCCCGATCCCGCCGAACCCGGCGACGCCCGCCACCAGCCTGGACATCACCTCCACCGTCGAGCAGTCGAAGCGCGGCTCCTGCATCCGCTGGACCGGCCCGGCGACCGGCGAGGGCCTGCACATCGACGGCGTACACGTCTGGACCTTCACCCAGGTCGCGGGCGGCGTCCTCGTCCGCACCGAGGAGACCCACACCGGGGAGCAGGTCGAGGCGAACGTCCCCTACGCGACCGGAATCCTCAAGCAGGGTCTCGAGGCGTGGCTCGGCGAGCTGAAGACCGCCGCCGAGGCCCGGGGGTGCTGAAGACCGCCGCCGGGGCCCGGGGACGCTGAACCGGTGGATCAGAAGACCAGGACCCCCCGGGCCACCCGCCCGTGGTGCGCGTCGTCGGCCGCCTTGGCGAAGTCCTCCACCGGGTACGTCTCGGTGACCAGTTCGTCCAGCAGCAGCCGGCCCTCCCGGTAGAGGTCCGCGTACAGGGCGATGTCGCGCTGCGGCCGCGAGGAGCCGTAACGGCAGCCGAGGATCGACTTGTCCAGGTACATCGAGGAGACCAGGAACGACGCCTCGGCGCTCGCCGCCGGCACGCCCAGCAGCACGGCCTGCCCGTGCCGGTCGAGGAGGTCGATCGCCTGGCGGATCAGCTCGGTGCGGCCGACGCACTCGAAGGCGTGGTCGGCCCCGTCGGGCAGGATGTCGCGCACGCCCTCCGCGCTCGTCAGGAAGTGCGTGGCGCCGAACTGCCGGGCCACCGCCTCCTTCGCCGGGTTGCTGTCGACGGCGACGACGGTGAGCGCGCCGGCCAGCCGGGCCCCCTGGAGCACGTTGAGGCCGATGCCGCCGGTGCCGATGACCACGACGGTGTCGCCCCGGTCGACCTTCGCCCGGTTGAGGACGGCCCCGACGCCGGTCAGGACCCCGCAGCCGATCAGGGCGGCCGAGGTGAGGGGCAGGCCGTCCGGGATCTTCACCGCCTGGACGGCCCGCACCACCGTACGTTCCGCGAAAGCGGAGTTGGAGGCGAACTGGAACAGCGGCTTCCCGCCCCGCGAGAACGGTCGCCCCGGCCGCCCGATGGCCTTGCGGCACATGGTCGGCCTCCCCCGGTCGCACTGGGCGCAGGCCCCGCAGTTGGCGAGGGTGGAGAGCGCGACATGGTCACCGGGCCGTACGTGGCCGACGCCGGGTCCGACCGCCTCGACGACGCCCGCACCCTCGTGGCCGAGCACGACGGGGACCGGGAAGGGGATCGTGCCGTCGATCACCGACAGATCGCTGTGGCAGAGTCCGGCGGCGGCGACCGCCACCAGCACCTCCCCGGGGCCGGGGTCCCGTATCTCCAGGTCGTCCACGACCTCGGTCCTTGTGCCGTCGAAGACGACGCCTCTCATCTCGGCTCCCTCGGTAGGCCGAGCACCCGCTCGGCGATGATGTTCCGCTGGATCTCGTCGGAGCCGCCGTAGATGGTGTCGGCCCGGCTGAAGAGGAACAGGTGCTGTGCGTCGTCGAGTTCGTACGGTCGCCGCTCCGACCAGGGCTCGGGCCCGACGGCCCCCGCCTCGCCCGCGACCTGCACGGCCAGTTCCCCGAGCCGCTGGTGCCAGCCGCCCCACAGCAGCTTCGCCACGCTGGGCGCGCCCGGGTCGCCGGTGGAACCCAGGGTGCGCAGGGCGTGTCGGCGCATGGTGTCCAGCTCCGCCCACTGCCGGACGAGCCGGGCCCTGATGACCGGGTCCTCGGCGGCCCCGCTCGCCACGGCGGCGGCGAGGACCCGGTCCAACTCCCTTGCGAACCCGATCTGCTGGGCGAGGGTGGACACCCCCCGCTCCAGGGCGAGGAGCCCCATGGCGACCTGCCAGCCGTTGCCCTCGCCCCCGACGGCCTCGGCGGCCCGCGCCCCGTCGAGGAAGACCTCGTTGAACTCGCTGGTCCCGGTCAGCTGCCGGATCGGCCGTACCTCGATCCGGCCGGGCTGGTCCATCTCCACCAGCAGGAACGACAGCCCGTGGTGGCGGGTGGATCCGGGGTCGGTGCGGGCGAGGACGAAGCACCAGTCGGCGTCCAGGGCGAGCGAGGTCCAGATCTTCTGCCCGGTCACGGCGTACCCGCCGGTCCCGTCCGGCACGGCGGCGGTGCGCACCCCGGCGAGGTCGGAGCCCGCGCCCGGTTCGCTGTACCCCTGGCACCACAGCGTCTCGCCCCGGGCGACGGGGGGCAGATGGCGTTGCTTCTGCTCCTCGGTGCCGTACGTGATCAGGGTCGGGGCGAGGAGGTTCTCACCGATGTGGCCGATCCGGGCGGGGGCGCCGGAGCGGGCGTACTCCTCGGCCCAGACGACCTGTTGGGTGAGGGTGGCGGGGCGGTTGCCGTAGCTCTCGTCGTCCTCGCCGGGCCAGCCGATCCCGATCCACCCCGCCTTCCCCAGTTCGCGTTCCCACGCGCGGGGGTCGGGGTCGGGGGTGAGGTGGCTCTCCAGCCACCTGCGTGCACGGGTACGGAAGTCCATATGTGCCTCCAGGAAGTAGGCCCCTCCGGCGATGGAGGAGCGGGGTCCGGGGCGGCGGCCCCGGGGGCCTGCTCCCAGCCCCCTCCCCCGCTCCTCAATCGCGGGAGGGGCTGGATACGTTCGGCCGGTCGCCCGACCTCGCCGCCGCCGCCATCTCCTCCAGCCGCGCCAGCATCGGCATCGGGTCCGCCCCCACCGTCCCGGGCAGGAAGTCCGCGATCCGTTCCGGGGTCCAGGGCCCCTCCCCGTACGCCGCCCGCAGCTCCCTCGGCTGGGCCCAGACCGCGATCTTCGGGCCCGCGATCGTGTACACCTGACCGGTGATCCGCTCCGCCCGCGCCCGCTCGCTGAGCAGGTAGACCACCAGGGCCGCCACGTCCTCCGGCTCCCCGATCTCCTTCAGCTCCATCGGCACCCCGGCCGACATCCGGGTCCGGGCGACGGGCGCCACCGCGTTCGCCGTGACGCCGTACCTGTGCAGGCCCAGCGCCGCGCTGCGCACCAGCGAGATGATCCCGCCCTTCGCCGCGCTGTAGTTGGCCTGGGAGACGCTGCCCTGGTGGTTACCGCTGGTGAAGCCGATCAGCGTGCCCCCGCCCTCCTGCTTCCGCATCACCGCCGAGGCGGCCCGGAAGACCGTGAACGTGCCCTTGAGGTGGGTGGCGAGGACCGGGTCCCACTCCTCCTCGGACATGTTGAACAGCATCCGCTCACGGAGGATCCCGGCCACGCAGACCACCCCGTCGAGCCGGCCGTACTCCGCCAGCGCGGTGTCCACGATCCGCTGCCCGCCCGCCATCGTGGAGATGTCGTCGGCGACCGCGACCGCCTCGCCGCCCGCCGCCTCGATCTCCTTGACGACGGACCGGGCGATCTCGCTGGTCGGTTCGGAGCCCTCGACGGAGACGCCGTAGTCGTTGACGACGATCCGCGCCCCCTCCCCCGCCGCGGCGAGCGCGACCGCCCTCCCGATGCCCCGGCCGGCCCCTGTCACGGCGACCACCCTGCCTGCCAAGAAGTTCCCCATGCCCGGCCCCTTCCCGCGGTTTCTGACGGACCGTTAGATTTTACGGGCAGTCAGATGCTCCGGCACAAGACCCAGGAGGTCCCCATGTCCCTGCCGGCCGAGTTCCACGAGATCGCGAAGCGCGTGAACAACTGGGGCCGCTGGGGCGGGGCCGACGAGATCGGGACGCTCAACCTGATCACCGGCGCCGTCGTGCGGGAAGCCGTCGCAGCCGTCCTCACCGGCCGCCGGATACCGCTCGCGCTGCCGCTCCAGCAGGACGGGGTACAGAGCGGGCTCATCCCGGGCCGGATCAATCCGCTGCACACGATGGTCCAGATCAACCAGGAGATCTTCGGCCCCGGCACGGTCGCCACCAGCGACGACGCCGTCACGATGGGGCTCCAGGCCTCGACCCACTGGGACGCCCTCACCCATGTCTCGCACAGCGGGAAGATCTACAACGGCCGCCCGGCGGACACGATCACCGCCCACGGCGGGGCCCGGTTCTCCTCGATCGCCACCGTGCGGCACCTCGTCTCGCGCGGGGTGCTGCTGGACGTGGCCCGCGCCCGGGGGGTGGACCGACTGCCCGGCGATCACGCCGTGACGCCCCAGGACCTGGCCGCGGCGGAGGACTTCGGGGGCGTACGCGTACGGGCCGGGGACATCGTGCTCGTACGGACCGGGCAGGTGCGCCTCGCGCTGGCCGGGGACCGGCAGGCGTACGGCTATCCGTCGCCCGGGCTTTCGGTGCGCACGCCCGAGTGGTTCCACGCCCGGGATGTCGCGGCGGTCGCCAACGACACCCTGACCTTCGAGATCTTCCCGCCGGAGATCGAGGACCTGTGGATGCCGGTGCACGCGCTGCACCTGGTCGAGATGGGCATGCTGCAGGGCCAGAACTGGAACCTCGAGGCACTGTCCGAGGCCTGCGCGGAGGAGGGCCGGCATGCCTTCCTGCTCACCGCGTCGCCGGAGCCGTTCGCCGGGGCCACCGGCTCGCCGGTGGCCCCGGTGGCGATCCTGTGAACGGTTCCCGGGAAAGGGCCGCGAAAGGGCCGGGAAAGGCGAAGAGGCCGGGCTCAGGCCAGGTTGGTGAAGAGGCAGGAAGGCGGTTCGCGCACCTCGCCGCCCTGGCCGACGATCAAGGGCGTCTCCGACGGCCGCACCGGGCCGCCCCGGTCGACCTCGCACCAGATCTGCTTCCCGGCGCCCTCCGGCAGCCAGCCCCAGCGGTCCGCGAGACCGTCCACCAGCTCCAGGCCCCGGCCACCCGTGTCGTCGCCCTCCGCGTGCCGCTGGAGCGGCGGGCGGTCACTGGCGTCCGCGACCTCGACCCGGACGGTCCCGGCCGCGCCGGACGCCCCGGCCCCGCCGAAGAGCATCCGCAGCACAGCGGGGCAGCCCGTGTGGACGACGGCGTTGGTGACCAGCTCCGAGATCAGCAGGATGAGCGTCTCGGCGAGCGGCTCGTCATCCCCTATCCCGGAACCGACCAGACGCGACCGCGCCCACCTACGGGCCCGCCCCACCTCCGCGGGATCCGGACCGACCTCCAGCTGAACCTGAAGCACCTGCACCGCTCACACCATCCGAACCGGCGGACACATCGCCTCGCGCCTCCTCAGGGTCACGGACCGTGATTCCCTTACGCGAAAGCATGGTTGACGTACAGTCACCGCAACAAGCGCTTCGGGCATATTCCAGCGCGAAGGAGTAGGCGTGGTGCATACTGCGCGACGCACGCTGCGGGGAGTCGAACAGGAGCGCGCAGAGACCGCGAGAAACGCTCTTCGGGCAGGCCCGGCACATCTCCGGCGAGAGCCCTCGCCCCGGACCGGGGCCGCCGCACAGGCCGCCCCCGGATCGCCCGGTTCCAGAACCACTCGCATGCCACGGAGCGTACCCGAGCCGGACACCGACTCCGCCCGGTGACCAATCACACAGAGGACACAAGCCGGTATCGGCATCGTCCGGCTGCGCCGCGTCACCCTCCGCCCGCTGCTTCCCGGCCCACTCCGGCGGGCCCCGCCGAACTGCCGGGACGCGGCCCCGCGGCGCCCAGAGCGGCGGCCAGGAGCTCCTGGGCCCCGGCGCCGCCGAGCCGGGCCGCGGACCGGAGCCAGGCCCGTTTCAGGTGGAGGTGAACATCTGCCTCCCAGGTGAAGCCCATCCCGCCGTGGATCTGGAGGCAGTCGCGCGCGTTGCGTACGGCCGCCTCGTCGGCGAGCAGTTTGGCCGCCGCGATCTCCACCGGGTCGCCGGTCACGGCCGCCGCGTACACGGCGGCGCGGGCCGGTTCGGTGCGGGCGAGCATGTCGGCGCAGAGATGTTTGACCGCCTGGAACGACCCGATGGGCGATCCGAACTGCTGGCGCTCCCCGGCGTGTTGAACGGCCGTCTCGGTGGTCCGGGCGGCGCTGCCGAGCTGCTCGGCGGCGATGAGCAGCGCCCCTTCGCAGCGGATCCGCTCCGCGTGCGCCGTAGTGCGCTCCGTAACCGCCGGCGCACCCACCGCCCTCGCACCCACCGCCCCTGCCCCCGCCGACGCACCCACCGCTCCCGTCGCCGCCGTCCGGTGCAACGGTGTGAGCGGGTCCATCGACCGTACGGGCCGGGCGTCGGCGACGAAGGCGCGCAGCGGCTCCCCGACGAGGGCGTCGGCGCCCACCAGCACCGCGTCCGCCTCCGCCAGGTGGGCCACCGGCAGCTCCCCGTCCACGGCCGTCACCACCGCCTCGCCCTCGGCGGCCCCCTGCACCAGGCCCGCCGCGAGGTGGGTGGCGACCAGGGGGCCCGGCAGCAGCGCCCGGCCCGCCTCCTCGAAGAGCAGCACCGCCTCGGGCAGCCCGAGGCCCACCCCGCCCGCCTCCTCCGGCAGCCGGAGCGCGAAGAAGCCGGCCGCGCCCAGCTCCCGCCAGAGGAGGCGGTCCAGGGTCCCGCCCCGCTCCACCGCCGCCCGCAGCCGGTCCCGGTCGAACACCGCGTCGAGCAGGTCGCGCATACCGGACCGCAGGGCCCGCTGGTCGTCCGAGAGCTGGAAGTCCACGGTGGCCTCAGCGCCCCTTCGGCAGGCCGAGGATGCGCTCGGCGACGATGTCCCGCTGGATCTGGGAGGTGCCCGCGGCGATCGTGTACGAGAGGGACGAGAGCCGGTCCAGGACCCATTCCCGGTCGGCGTCGAACGCGTCGGCCCCCAGCACTTCCGCCGCCGCCTCGTACAGCTCCTGGCGGGCGCCGGAGTAGCGCAGCTTGAAGACCGACCCACCGGTGCCGGGGACCCCGCCGGTACGTTGCGACTCGGCGACGTTCCACTGGGTGAGCCGCCACAGGGCCAGGAACTCGGCGTTGAGCCGTCCCAGCCGCCGGCGCAGCACCGCGTCGTCCCACCGCCCGTTGCGCCGGGCCTCGTCGGCGAGCGCGTCCAGGGTGCGACGACAGGCGACGACCTCGCCGACGAAGGCCGTACCGCGTTCGAAGGAGAGGGTGACCATGGTGACCCGCCAGCCGTCGTTCTCGGCCCCGACCCGGTTGCGTACCGGCACCCGGACCTCGTCGAGGAACATCTCGGCGAACTCCGTGGACCCGGCGAGCGTCCGCAGCGGCCGGACCGTGACGCCGGGGGCGTCCATCGGCATCGCGAGCCAGCTGATCCCCTGGTGTTTCGGCGCGTCCGGGTCGGTACGCACCAGCAGTTCGCACCAGTCGGCGACCTCGGCGTGCGAGGTCCAGATCTTGGCTCCGCTGACCACGTAGGCGTCACCGTCGCGGACGGCCCGGGTGCGCAGGGCGGCCAGGTCGGAGCCCGCGTCCGGCTCGCTGAACCCCTGGCACCAGACCTCCTCGCCGCGCAGCATCGGGGGCAGCCAGCGGGCCCGCTGTTCGGCGGTGCCCTCGGCGGCGACGGTCGGCCCGGCGTGCAGCAGTCCGACGAAGTTCGCCCCGACGTAGGGGGCGCCGGCCTTCTCCGTCTCCTCCAGGTAGATCAGGTGCTGGGTCGGGGTCGCGCCCCGCCCGCCCGCGTCCTTCGGCCAGTGCAGGCCCGCGTACCCGGCGTCGTACAGCATCCGCTGCCAGGTGGTGTCGTACGCCCGGCGCGCGGGCCAGTCGTCGGGCGAGGGCTTCGGGGGCAGGCCGGGGAGCACGCCGGCCAGCCACTCCCGCAGCCGCCGCCGGAACTCCTCCTCGGCGTCCGTGTAGGTGAGATCCACGTCCGGGCCGCCTACTTGTCCAGGTCCAGGCCGAGCATCCGGATCGCGTTTCCGCGCATCAGTTTGTAGACGGTCTCCTCGTCCAGTCCCTTGACGTGGTCGAGGGCGACCTCCTTGGTGTGCGGGAAGGTCGAGTCCACATGCGGGTAGTCGGTCTCGAAGGTGGCGTTGTCGCGTCCGACGACGTCCAGGGCGGAGATGCCGTGCTTGTCGCGGAAGAAGCAGCAGAACATCTGTCGGTAGTAGTACATGGACGGCGGCTCGGGGATCAGATCGCGCACCCCGCCCCAGGCCCGGTGCTCCTCCCAGACGTCGTCGGCACGTTCCAGGGCGTACGGGATCCACCCCATCTGGCCCTCGCTGTAGGCCAGTTTCAGCTTCGGGAACCTCACCAGCACCCCGCTGAAGAGGAAGTCCATCATCGAGGCCATCGCGTTGTTGAAGGAGAGCGAGGCCTGCACGGCCGGCGGCGCGTCCGGGGACGCGGCGGGCATCTGGGAGCTGGAGCCGATGTGCATGTTGACGACCGTGCCGGTCTCCTGGCAGACCGCGAAGAACGGGTCCCAGTAGCCGGTGTGGATGGACGGCAGCCCGAGGTGGGTGGGGATCTCGGAGAAGGTGACCGCGCGGACGCCCCGCGCCGCGTTCCGCCTGATCTCCGCGACCGCGAGGTCGATGTCCCAGAGCGGGATGACACAGAGCGGGATCAGCCGGCCGCCGCTGTCACCGCACCACTCCTCGACCATCCAGTCGTTGTAGGCGCGCACACAGGCGAGGGCGACCTCCTTGTCGTGCGCCTCGGCGAAGGTCTGCCCGCAGAAGCGCGGGAAGGTCGGGAAGCAGAGGGAGGCCTCGACGTGGTTGAGGTCCATGTCCTTGAGGCGTTCGGCCGGGTCCCAGCAGCCGGGCCGCATCTCGGCGCGGGTGATGCCCTCCAGGGTCATGTCGTCGCGGTCGAAGCCGACGGCGGCGATGTTCCGCTTGTACGGGAACTTCAGGTCCTCGTAGATCCACCAGTCGGTGGGCGGCCCGTCCGGGTCCATCGTGATGACGTACTTCCCGCCCGTGTACGCCAGCTCCCCGATGCCGGCGGTGAGCGGCTGTGGCCCGCGCTCGCGGTACTTCGCGGGCAGCCAGGTGGAGAAGAGGTGCGCGGGCTCGATCACATGGTCGTCGACGCTGACGATCCGAGGCAGTTCCGTCATGGTGTCTCCCCTCCGGGGCACCCGGCACGGTCCCGGGTGCGGGCGGTCTCCGACAGTTTTCTGATGACCCGTCAGATTCTTGTGCGGCACTCAGGCTAGCCCCGCACCCCTGGACCGACAAGGCGCGGAGCCCTACGCTCTCCGCATCACCTGACTGTCCGTCAGTTCGGAGGGGACCGCTGTGACCGCCGTGAACGACGTGACCGCATCCGCCCACGCCCTGGGCGCCTCCCACACCTTCTGGGAGCTGATCGAACGCCGCGCCGCCCTCACCCCCCACCACCCGGTCCTGCTCCAGGAGGACCGGAGCCTGACCTTCGGCGAGCTGCGGGACCGCGCCGAACGGGTCGCCGCCGGGCTGTACGGGATGGGCGTGCGGGCGGGCAGCGTGGTGGCCTGGCAACTGCCGACCCGGCTGGAGAGCGCCGTGCTCTCCTTCGCCCTGACCCGGCTCGGGGCCGTGCAGAGCCCGGTCATCCCCTTCTACCGGGACCGCGAGGTACGGTTCGCGCTGCGCGAGTCGGGGGCCAGGTTCTTCGCCGTGCCGGGCGTGTGGCGCGGGTTCGACCACACGGCGATGGCCGAGCGGATCGCCGGGGAACTCACCGACCCGCCGCAGGTCTTCGAGGCGTACGACGCCCTCCCCGACGGCGACCCGTCCGTGCTGCCGCCCCCGCCGGGGCCGTCGTCCGGCACGGAGGTCCGCTGGATCTACTGGACCTCCGGCACCACCTCCGACCCCAAGGGGGTCCTGCACACCGACCGTTCCCTGATCGCGGGCGGCTCCTGCCTCGCCCACGCCCTGAAGCTCTCGGCGGACGACGTGGGCTCGATGGCGTTCCCGTACGCCCATGTCGCCGGGCCCGACTACACGGTGATGCTCCTGCTGTACGGGTTCCCCGCGGTGATGTTCGAGCAGTTCGCGCTGCCGGACGCGCTGGCGGAGTACCGGCGGCACGGAGTGACCGTGGCGGGCGGGTCGACGGCCTTCTACGCGATGTTCCTGGCCGAGCAGCGCAAGGACCCGGACCGCCCCCTCATCCCGTCCCTCCGCCTCCTCGCGGGCGGCGGCGCGCCGAAACCGCCGGAGGTCTATCACGCGGTGGTCCGGGAGATGGGGGTCCGGCTCACCCACGGCTACGGCATGACCGAGGTCCCGATGATCACCATGGGCGCCCCGGACGACACCCCCGACCACCTGGCCCTGACCGAGGGCCGGCCGCCGCGGGGGATGGAGATCCGGATCACCGACGAACGGGGCGAGCCGCTCCCGTACGGCGTCGAGGGCGAGGTGCGGCTGCGCGGGGAGGCGGTCTGCCGGGGATATCTGGACGCCGGGGCCTCCGCCGCGGCCTTCGACGCCGAGGGGTTCCTGATCACCGGGGACCTCGGCCGGCTCCAGGAGAGCGGACACCTCACGCTCACCGGCCGGCTGAAGGACATCATCATCCGCAAGGGCGAGAACATCTCCGCCAAGGAGATCGAGGACCTGCTCCACACGCACCCCGCCGTCGCCGACGCCGCGGTCATCGGACTGCCCGACCCGGAGCGCGGCGAACGCGTCTGCGCGGTGATCGAACAGCCGCCGGGGGCGGCCCCGCCGACCCTGGCCCAGCTCACCGACCACCTCCGCGCCGAGGGCCTGTCCACGCACAAGCTGCCGGAGCGGTTGGAGGTACTGGACGAACTGCCCCGCAACGAGACGCTGCGCAAGGTGCTCAAGTACCAGCTGCGGGAGCGGTTCGGCGGGTGAGGCGGGTGTTACGGGGACGGCGCGCCGCCCCCGTAACACCCGGGATTGCTACGCGTCCGGCTCGATCACCGTGAAGTACACGGCCAACGCCGCCACCACATCGCTCTCCGCCACCCGCCCGTCCCGGTCCGCGTCCAGGCTCTGGGCCGCGACGCTCGCGATCTCGGCGCTGGCCCCGAGGACCCGGAGCGCCCGCTCCACGTCCGCCACCGCCGCCCTGCCACCGTTCCCGCTGTCCGCGACCGCGATGACCGCCCGCAGGAACGGCCGGGCGATCTCGGCGAACCGCCCGGGATTGTCCCGGAGCCGCTTCACCGCCCCGCCCACGAACTCCTCACGGGTGACCCGCTGGTCCCCGTCCACATCGGCGATCCCCGCCATGCCCTGCCAGAAGGCCTCGGCACCGGTGTAGAGCGCCTGGCCCTTGTCGCAGCGGGCCGTCGTACCGAACTCGGTGAGCAGACGGGCCGCTGCGGCGTTGAAATCGGCACGATCGATATAGCCGTTGCCGTCCTGGTCGAAGGCGGCGAAGCGGTGCGCGATCTTTCGCTCGTACTCTGCGCTGTCCATGCGGGGAGCGTACGACGCCGGGAGCGCCCACGTGTCACCGAGCCGCGCCTCCTGTGTGACAACCTCGCATCGGAGGCAGCCGCTTCAGGCGCTCAGCGGCCTGCACTCCTCGTCGGTGGCGGACCGCGCGTCGGGGTAGACGTCGAACAGCCGGCGCACCCCGAGCGCCCCGAGCACCTTGTTGACGTGCGAGCCGTCCTCCGCGCCCCGGGCCGGGAGAATCAGCCGCAGCCGGCCGCCGCAGGACTTCATCAGCCGGCGCGAGGCGATCAGCACACCCACGCCGCTGGAGTCGCAGAAGAACACCTCGGACAGATCGAGCACCACATCGTGCTGCCCCTCCGCCACCGCCTCGTGGACGGACTGGCGCACGACGGGCGAGGTCACCAGATCGAGTTCGCCGCTCATGCGCAGCACGGTCCAGGAGCCCTGCTCCGCCTCGTCCACCTTCAGCGTCACGCGACTGGACCTCTCGTTCCGGGGCTCCCGGCAATCCGGGAGTTTCCGTTCCTCCTCGCGGCTGCCCAACCGCACCCCCATGAAACACCGACGCGCCGACCGACGCACAGGAGATTTCCGGTGGAAAGGAGCACTTCGGACCGTTTCCGCTGCTCAGAGCGGACGGGAAGGTATTCGGGCCGAAAATCGACTACCGTTGTCGGCCACGCACCGCGGGAAGAGAGTTGCGGCAAAGGCGCGTGCACCGCCCGTCCGGCGGACTACATTCGGTCCTCACGGGCACAGGATGGATCACGGAGCCGGGTGGACAGGGCCGGGGACTGGGGGGTTCATGGCGAAGGAGACAGCACCCCGCTGGGACCGCAGGATGCAGCAGAGGCTGGCCCGCGGCGAGGCGGCGGCGCTCGGCGAGCTCTACGACCGGTTCGCGGCCCTCGTCCACAGCCAGGCGCACCGGATGCTCGACGACGAGGACGCGGCCGACCTGGTGACCCGCGAGGTCTTCTCCCAGGCCTGGGAGAACCCCGAGGCGTACGACCCGAAGCAGGGCTCGATGCGCTCCTGGGTGGCCCACCTCACGCACCGCCGGTCCGTCCAGCGGCTGCGCCGCGCGGCGGCCTCCTCGTACGCGGCGGAGCACGGGGAGGGCACGGCGCCCGACCCGGAGGAGCTGGAGCGGCGGGTGCGCAGCGCCACGGCCGCCGCCCGCGCCGACTACATCGTCTCCTCGATGCCCGCGCCGCTGCGGCAGGCCCTGAAGCTGGCGTACATCCACCGCCGGGACTACCGGCAGACCGCCGCCGACCTCGGGGTCACCGAGGACGAGGCGCGCCGCCGGCTCCGGCTGGGGCTCCAACTGCTCTCCACGGCGAACGTCCGCCCGCTCGAAGGGGCCTCGCCACCAGGTTACGGACGGGTCCGGTGAGCGGCGACGGACGCGAGAGCGAGGGAGGCGAGGAGGAGGTGCGCGGCGCCCGCCGGATACCGGGACCGCGCGGGGCGGCGGACGACCTCGACCTGGAGTCCCTGCCGCGGCCTCTCCGGCCGCCGCGCGGATCGGCCGCCCCCGACGAGTCCGTACCGGAGCAGTCCGTACCGGAGTTGTCCGTACCGGAGTTGTCCGTACTGGAGTTGTCCGAGCCGGCGGCTGAGTCTGTGGCTGAGTCTGTGGCCGGGCAGGGGTCCGAGTCGACGGCCGCCCCGGAACAGTCCGCCCCGGAGCCGCTCATGACCTCCGCCCCGGACCTACCCCACCGGGTCCTCAAGGCCCTCCTCGGCGCCTGGGCACTGTCCGCCTGTTCGGCCGAGGAGACCTTCGCCGTGGAGGACCACCTCACCGGGTGCGCCCCGTGTGCGGACGAGGCGCTGCGGCTGCGGAACGCGGTGGGGCTGCTGCACACCGACGGCTCCCTGGACCTCGACCCGACGCTCCGGTCCCGGGTGATGGACGGCTGCCTGGGCCGCCGCCCGGCCCGGATCCCGGTGCCGGAGTGGGCCGCCCCGTACGACGCCGAGACCGCCCGGCTCGACGCGCTGCTCCGCGACATCGGGGACTCCGAGTGGCACGCGCCGGTGCGCCTTCAGTGGTTCGAGGAGGAGCGCGAGGTCAGCCGCAGGACCACGGTCGCCGGCGTGATCGGCCACCTGCTGGCGGTCGACGGGCTGCTGTCCGCCGCGTTCGGCCTCGACGACCCGCTCGGCGGCGGCGAGACACCGCTGGACCCCACCGAGCGCACCGAGACGTACTGGTCGGCTGCGCGCCGGCCGCCCACCCGGGCCGTCCACGAGCCTTGGCGGTCCCAGAGCCACGAGTTGATCCGTACGGCGTCCTTCGCGGGGCAAAACCTCGCCGAGGCCACCGTCTCCTACGGGGCCTTCGCCCTGCCGCTCCAGGACGCGGCTCTGGACCGCGCCTTCGAGTGCTGGGTGCACGGCGGGGACATCGCCGACGCCGTCGACTACCCGTACCAGACCCCGTCGGCGGCCCATCTGCACCGGATGATCGATCTGGCGGCCCGGATGCTGCCGGCCGCCGTGGCGGGACGCCGCCGCGCCGGACTGGCCGGACCCGCGAAGGACCTCGTCGCGGCCGGTGCGCCGGGCCGCTCGGTCCATCTGGAGATCGAGGGCCACGGCGGGGGCGACTGGTACATCGCGTTGGACTCGTCGGCCGCCCTCGGCTCGCCCGAGCGCGCGGTGGCGCAGGTGGCCCTGGACGGGGTCGAGTTCTGCCGGCTCGTCGCGGGCCGCATCTCGCCGGTGGAAGCGGCGGCGGGCCAGGAGGGCGACCGCGAGGCCATCCGCGACGTGCTGTTCGCGACGGCCTCGCTCAGCCGGCTGTAGAGCCTGTCGAGAGGCGCCGGGCGCTACGCGAAGATCACCGTACGGCGGCCGTTGAGCAGGATGCGCCGCTCCGCGTGCCACTTCACCGCGCGCGCCAGTGCCTGGCACTCCACGTCCCGGCCGATGGCGACCAGTTGGTCCGGCGTCACGTCGTGACCGACGCGCTCGACCTCCTGCTCGATGATCGGGCCCTCGTCCAGGTCGGCGGTGACGTAGTGCGCGGTCGCGCCGATCAGTTTCACCCCGCGCGCATGCGCCTGGTGGTAGGGCTTGGCGCCCTTGAAGCTCGGCAGGAACGAGTGGTGGATGTTGATGATCCGGCCGCTCAGCTGCTTGCACAGGTCATCCGAGAGGACCTGCATGTAGCGGGCCAGGACGACCAGCTCCACGTCCTCCTCGCGGACCAGCTCCAGCAGTCGCGCCTCGGCCTGCGCCTTGTTGTCCTTCGTCACCGGGAGGTGCCGGAAGGGGACGCCGTACGAGGCGACCAGCTCGGCGAAGTCCGTGTGGTTGGAGACGACCGCCGCGATCTCGACCGGCAGCGCTCCGGTACGGGAACGGAACAGCAGATCGTTGAGGCAGTGGCCGAACCTGCTGACCATCAGCACGATCCGCATGCGCTCCGCGGACCGGTGGATCTGCCACTCCATCCGGAAGGCCTCCCCGATCGCGGCGAAGCTGGCGCGCAGCTTGTCCACCGTCACGGTGGCGTCCGCCGAGAAGTGGACGCGCATGAAGAACAGGCCCGTGTCGTGGTCCCCGAACTGCTGACTGTCCTCGATGTTGCAGCCGGTCATGAAGAGATAGCTCGACACGGCGTGCACGATGCCCTGTTTGTCGGGGCAGGAGAGCGTGAGGACGTACTGCTCGGTCGCGGCGGCGTCCGAGGCGGCGGAGGGGGCGGGCTGCGGCGCGGTCATCCCCGTAGGGTGCCACACCCGCCCCGGCCTCAGGCCGCTCTGGTCATGATGCGGATGACGTCCAGCGAGCGCGGCGGTATGTCCGGATCCTCCGCGTCGTTGGTGGCGAGCATCACATGGGCCTCGCGGGCCGCCCGGACGGCCTCGGGCCAGCCGTGGTGCTCCAGATAGGCGGAGACGGGGGCGTCCGCGCCGACCTGGTGCATGATCCGCAGCACCCGCAGGGCGGCGGCGTCCACCGCGGCGGACTCGGCCGAGTCCCTGAATATGGTGCCGACGTACTTCTCGGCGGACCAGTTGTCGAGCCAGGTGTCCTCGACCAGGCGGTACACGGCGTCGGTGACGTCCCCGTACCCTTCCCGGCCGGTGAGCCAGCACTCGTGGTGGAAGACGGGGTCGGAGAGCATGTGCAGCGCCGAGCGCACGTTGGCGCGCCAGCGCCACCACGGCATGTCAGTGAGCGGCATGCCGCCCATGGTGGAGGAGCGACGGCCGCGACGGGAAGAGTTCTCCGAACCTTGCTGCACGGTGCTCGATCGTACGTTCCTTCACCGCACCCCCGCACGGGCCCCCGTAATTCACCCGGACGTCACCGTGCGTTGAGAACAGCACACCGCGCCGTTACCCAGGGCCCGGAAGGGTCCAGGTCCATGACCGGACGGCGACGCCCCACCTTTCCCCGCCCCTTCCCGGGCGTCATCAGCGCGGCGGCGGCGGGGGCGGTGCTGCTGTCCGGCTGCGGTGTGCTCCCCGGGGCCTCGGGGGGATCCGGGGAGCCCGTCACCGTGATGACCTGGGCGCCCGACCGGTCGGAGGACATCAACGCGGTGAAGATGGCCGGGGTGCCCGCGATGGCGCGGACGTACGCCCGCTGGGTCAACGACACCGGCGGCATCGACGGGCGCGAGCTGAGAGTGGTCGTCTGCGACGAGTCCGACACCGCGCTCGGCGCCGAGAGGTGCGCACGGGAGGCCGTCGAGAAGAAGGTGGCGGCCGTCGTCGGCTCGTACAGCCGCCACGGACAGAGCTTCATGCCGGCGCTGGAGGCCGGCGGCGTCCCGTACATCGGCGGCTACGGTGCCTCCACCGAGGAGTTCAGCAGCTATCTCTCGTACCCCGTCAACGGCGGCCAGCCGGCGCTGCTGGCCGGCCATGGACAGCAGTTGGGCCGCGGCTGCGATCGGGTCTCGCTGGTGCGGCCCGACTCGATCGGCGGCGACGGCATGCCGCCGCTCCTCAACAACGGGCTGACGGCCGCCGGCCGGCCCGCCGCCACCGACATCCTGGCCCCGCTGGACGCCACGTCCTACGACGAGCAGGCCGCGCAGGCGCTGGAGCGGTCCGACGGCGGCTGTGTGACGGCGGTGCTCGGCACCCGCACCGAGACGTTCTTCGACTCCTTCCGCCGCCTGGAGCCGGACGGCGAGCAGGTCAGGATCTCCTCCGTGCTGGGCAGCGTCAGCCAGCCGCTCATCGACCGCACGGGTGGCCCGAACAGCCCCTTCGAGGGCGCCTATGTCACCGGCTGGTACCCGGACGGGAGCAACGCGCGCTGGAAGGAGATGCGCGAGGTGATCGGGAAGTACGCCTTCGGGGACAACCGCGTCGACCCGGACGACACGGCCGTGCAGACGACGTGGATCGCGTACACGGCGTTGCGGGCGGTCGTCCGGGCGATCGACGACGAGGAGGTCACATCGGGCCGGGTCGTGGCAGCCCTCAACCGGGGCGTCGAGGTCGACACCGGCGGCCTGACCCCGACGCTCCGCTGGCGCTTCGAGGACCTGGTCGGCACGTTGAGCTACCCGCGCATCGTCAACACGAAGGTGACGTTCCACGTGGTCCGCGAGGGCCGGCTCACCGCCCAGAAGAAGGGCTTCGTGGACGTCTCGGACACCCTGACGGATGCCCCGCGCAGCTAAGGCCCTTCCCCTCCTCCGGCCCGGGCCGGACCAGACCGGGCCGGGGCTCAGAGCTCGGTGAATCCGTGCTTGGTGAGGCCGTGCTTCTCCGCGATCGTGTTCCAGAGCTTGGACGCCTCGCGTTTGGCCTGGGTGGCCACCCCGCTCTGCTGGTTGCCCTTGGCCGTCTCGCTCGTCGACCGGGCCTGGCCGCCCTTGCAGACGGTCTTGTTCTTCTTGGCCTGCCGCGCCCAGTTCGCGTAATGCTCGTCGGCCGCCTCCGAGGCCTTCCACGCCCGGTTCAGCGAGGCGGTCAGCTCCGCGTTCCGCGGGAGCTTGTCCACGGTCAGTCCTTCGAGCCGGGTCACCAGGTCGCGGCGCTGCTGGGCCGCGCCCTTGAGGTCGGTGTTCGCCCGGTCCAGGTCCTTGCAGGACTTGATCTTCTCGACCGCGCCGATCACCGCGGCCCGGCTGTCGTTGCTGTCGGCCAGCAGCTTGTCCAGCGCCTCGGCCTGCGGCTTCGCCGGGTCGGCCGCCGCCTTGGCGGTGGGCTCCGTGACCGGTGAACTCTGCGAGGCGACCGGCTGCTTGTCGTCCTCACCGGAATCGTCGCCGCCGCTCAGCAGCGCGCCCGCGCCGAGTCCGATGACGGCGCAGCCCACGACGACCGCGGCGATCAGCGGAACATGCGCGGACCTCCGGCGCGGGGCATCGCCGCCCTGCCGCGGGACCGCCCCGTCCTGCTCCGCGCGGCTCTGGAAGCCCTGGGGAGCGGACTGGTGGCCCCCGGGCGCCTGCGGCGGCAACTGGCCACCCTGGGGCTGCCCCTGGGGCTGCTGGGCCTGGTGGGGCTGGTAGCCCTGCTGCTGATACGGGGACGGGGGCTGCTGCTGGTACGCCGACGGGGGCTGCTGCCCCGCGTCGAACTGCGGCATCTGCTGCGTGGCGCCCGCCGGTTGCTCGGAACGGAACAGGTTGTCGAACTCCGCGGGCGGCTGCCGGTCCCCCGGCGCGCCCGGCCTGATCCCGTACGGGGCCCCTCCGGGCACCGGGGGTATGTACTGGGTCGCGTCGGCGTCCCCGCCGCCCTGCGCGGGCCCCACGGGGCCGGGACCTCCCGGGACGGGCGCGATGTACTGCGTGGCGTCCGCGTCACCGCCCGAAGCCCCCTGACCGCCCCCGGGGCCCTGAGCGCCCGGCCCTGCCTCCGGCGGCAGCGGCTGTGCGTACGGCTGGGACTGGGGCTGGGACTGGGGCGGCTGAGGCTGCTGTTGCGGCTGCTGCTGTTGGTACTGCTGCTGATACGCACCGGGTTGCAGAGACTGCGGTTGGGGCTGAGGCGGCTGCGGCGGCGGGTAGGAGCCGGGCTGCTGAGGCTGCTGGTACGCGCCGGACTGCTGATACGCCCCGGGCTGCTGGTACGCCTCCGGGCCCGGCGACTGCCGCGCGGGCGGCAGCGGCTGCGCCGGCGGGTAGCCGTAGCCCCCCTGCGGCTGCTGTTGCGGTCCCGGCGGCCCCCACTGCCCGCCCCACGGCTGACCGCCCGCGGGCGCCGCCTGTTCGCCCTGCTGCCCGCCCTGCCCGGCCTCGGGCGCCCCGGGGGTCCAGGGGGCTCCGCCGTCGGCAGGCAGCACGACACCCTCGTGCGCGGGTCGTGCGGCGGGGAGCTGGTGCTCGCCGCCCTGTCCGCTCTGCGTCACCAGGACTCCTACGTGTGAACCTACGGAACCGTCGGCTCACGCTATCGGGTGGTCACCCGCCTCCGCCAAGCGCGTGGTGCCCCTCACGACCCCTTCACAGGGCCGGTAACATCCCACCGCCCCGCGACGCTGTTAACGGCCGGACCGCCGCGCCCACGGCCCGGACCGCATCGGTGACCACATGTCCTCAGGCCGCCTGGAGCTCCAGCCGCTCGCCGAACTCCCGCACCGCGGGCTCCTGGCCGTAGGGCGTGAGCCGCTGCTGGAGATCGTCGAGGTATTCGGCGCCCCGGCTGGAGCGCACCGTCGAGAGCAGCTCCATCGCCCGGGTCCCCGTGTGGCACGCCCGCTCCACCTCCCGCTGCTGCACCTGGGCCGAGGCCAGCAGCACCAGTGCGATGCCCCGGCGCCGGGCCCGGGTCTCCGGCAGCGCGGCCAGCGCCTCCTTCGCCCGCCGGGCCGCCTGCTCCGGCTGCCCCAGGTCCCGGTGGCAGTGGGCCAGTTCGTCCGCGAGGTAGCCCGCGTCGAAGTGCGCGATCCAGACCGGGTCGTCGCCGGAGTCCGGGCCGGCCTGCTCCAGCGCCGCGACCGCCCGCTCCGCCACCGCGTGGCAGGTCTTGGCGTCCCCGAGCAGCGCGTGCCCCCGGGCCTCCGCCGCGTAGAACATCGCCTGGGCGCGGGGGGTCACCTGCCCCCGGGCCCCTTCCTGCGCGGCACGGGCCAGTTGGGCGATCTCGCGGGGGTTGCCGAGCTGGGCGGCGAGATGGCTCATCGACGCGGCGAGCACATAGCCGCCGTACGCCCGGTCGCCCGCCGCCTGTGCGAGCCGCAGCGCCTGGATGTAGTAGCGCTGGGCGAGGCCGGGCTGGCCGGTGTCGACCGCCATGTAGCCACCGAGCTCGGCGAGCCGGGCCACCGCGCCGAACAGCTGCCGCCCCACCTGTTCGCGGTACGCCCCCGAAAGCAGCCCGGAGACCACGCTGTTGAGGTAGTGCACGAGCACCGGCCGCACATGGCCGCTGCCGAAGCGGTGGTCGAGGTCGGTCAGCGCGGCGGTCATCGCCCGCACCGCCCCGACGTCGGACATCCCGACCCGGGCCCCCGCCGTCCGCTCGACCTGTGCGTCCGGGCCCGAGATCAGCCAGTCCCGGCTCGGCTCGACCAGCGCGGACGCGGCGACCGCCGACCCGCTGAGCAGATCGCGGCGGCCCACGTCGCTGCGCCACAGCTCGCAGACCTGCTCGACGGCCCCGGCGACGGTCGGCGCGTACTGGAGGCCGACGCCGGAGGCCAGGTTCTTGCCGTTGGCCATGCCGATCTCGTCGATCGTGACCGTACGGCCGAGCTTGCGGCCCAGCGCCTCGGCGATGATCCCCGGGGCCCGGCCCCGGGGCTGCTGCCCACGCAGCCAACGGGCCACGGAGGTCTTGTCGTACCGCAGATCGAGACCCCGCTCGGCCCCGACCATGTTCACGCGGCGCGCGAGGCCCGCGTTGGAACAGGCGGCTTCCTGGATGAGCGTCTGGAGCCGTTCGTTGGGCTGGCGGGCTACGAGAGGCCTTGCAGCCATATGTCCCCCTGAAATATCGGTTATGTGCAGCGATCAGTGGAAGGGATCACTGCCCGTCACATACTCAAGAAATGCGCATATTCCATCGGCATTCGGTACGGGCATGGCGCGTTGCACCGTCGGGGCGGTCCGGGAGCGGCCCTGGGTGGCGGTCCTGGAGGTGGTTACCCGCCCTTCGGTGCGACGCCTCACGCGCGCCCCCGCTCGTGCACCGATGCGCCCCGCGTGCAGGGCCGATGCGCCGGGCACCGGTTCAGGGGAGGCCGTAACCCCAGGTGATGACCGGAGTTGTGCTGGGCGTGGAAGAGCCCATCGGAGTCACGGAAGCCGCACAGGTACCTCAGCAGCGGGGCGAGCAGCTGCTCGACGCCGCGGTCCGGTATGCGGAAGAACGCCATTGGGACGTGTTCCCCGGCACCTGGCTGGAGGCGGTGGGCGGCGGTGAGCGGTGTTCGTGCGGCGACGCCGGCTGCGCCCTGCCCGGGGCCCACGCGGACCGCCCCGACTGGGCGGGCCAGGCGACCGGCAGCGGGGCCGCCGCCCGGCGCATGTGGAGCAGGCAGCCCCGCGCCTCGGTCCTGCTGCCGACCGGCCGGTCCTTCGACGCGCTGGAGGTCCCGGAGTCCGCGGGGTTCCTGGCGGTGGCCCGGATGGAGCGAATGGACCTGACGCTGGGCCCGGTCACCTGCACGCCCGACCGCCGGATGCTGTTCTTCGTGCTGCCGGGCGCCGCCGCCAAGACCTCGGAGCTGGCGCGCGGGCTCGGCTGGGACGCCGAGGCGATCGACCTGACCGGCCGCGGCGAGGGCCACTATGTCGCCGCCCCGCCCACCCGGGTCGGCGCCCGGGGGGCCGTGCAGTGGGCCCGGAAGCCCACCCATGCCAACCGCTGGCTGCCCGATGTGGACGAGCTGATCAGCCCGCTGGCGTACGCCTGCGCACGGGAGGCGGCCGACGCCCGTACGCGCGTTCCGTAGCGCGCCCCGTACCCGCGTTCCGTACCCGTACCCGCGTTCCGCGGCGCCCGTACGCACCTTCCGCAGGGACCCGGACGGCGTCTCCCGGGGTCCGGTCAGGCCTTTCGTAGAGTGGCCCCTATCTATGGGGATATCGAAAGGCTGTGCCATGCCGGACCGGGCAGACCCACATACAGAGACCGACTCAGAGACCGACACGGAGACAGTCGCGGAGACAGTCGCGGCGGGCGGTGCGCGGGAGACGCGGTCCGCCGTCCGCGTACAGGGGCTGTGGAAGCGGTTCGGGGATCAGGTCGCCGTCGCGGGGATCGATCTGGAGCTGCCCGCGGGGAAGTTCATCGGCCTGGTGGGGCCCAACGGGGCGGGCAAGACGACCACGCTCTCGATGGTCACCGGGCTGCTGAGGCCCGACATGGGGAAGATCGAGGTCGCGGGCCACGACGTGTGGACGGACCCGGTCGAGGTGAAGTCCCGGATCGGGGTGCTGCCGGAGGGGCTACGGCTGTTCGAGCGGCTCTCGGGTCGTGAACTGCTCGCCTACAACGGGCGGTTGCGCGGACTGCCAGGGGGCGAGGTGGACAAGCGCGCCACTCAGCTGCTGGACGTGCTGGATCTCGCCGGCTCGCAGCACAAGCTGGTCGTGGACTACTCGACCGGCATGCGGAAGAAGATCGGGCTCGCGGCGGCCCTGCTCCACAACCCCGAAGTGCTCTTCCTCGACGAACCGTTCGAGGGCGTCGACCCGGTCTCGGCGCAGACCATCCGGGGTGTGCTGGAGCGCTACACCCGGTCCGGGGCGACCGTGGTCTTCTCCAGCCATGTGATGGAGCTGGTCGAGTCGCTGTGCGACTGGGTCGCCGTGATGGCGGCCGGCCGGATCAAGGCGCAGGGCACCCTGGCCGAGGTGCGCGGCGACGCCCCCTCGCTACAGAGCGCCTTCCTCGAACTGGTCGGCGCGGGCGGCCGGGAAGCCGGCGACTCCCTCGACTGGCTGGGCGGCTCCCGATGAGCGTGCTGGACGCCCCGGTCACCGCAGCCGCCCCGGCGGCGCCGACGACGGGACTGACCCCGATCTTCGTCCGGCTCAAGCTGACGCTCCTGCGCAACGGGCTGCGGCAGTCCTCCGGGCGCAGGGCGGTGTTCGTCGTCTCCCTGGTCTTCACCCTGCTGCTCGCCGCGGGTCAGGTGCTCGGCCTGGTGCTGCTGCGCGGCGAGCAGCACGCGGTCACCGTCGTGGTGCTGCTCACGGGTGTCGTGGCGCTCGGCTGGGCGGTGCTGCCGCTGTTCTTCCCCAGCGGTGACGACACCCTCGACCCGACCCGGCTGGTGATGCTGCCGCTGCGGCCCGAGCCGCTGGTCCGGGCCCTGCTGGTGTCCTCGATGATCGGCATAGGCCCGCTGTTCACCCTGTGCCTGGTGGTCGGTTCGGTCCTCGCGCTGGCGCACGGGGCGGCGGGCGTGGTGTTCGCGGTGGTCGCGGTCCCGCTGACGATGCTGCTCTGCGTGGCCGTGTCCCGGGCGGTGGCCACGGCCAACGTCCGGCTGCTGAACTCCCGCAGGGGACGCGACCTCGCGGTGCTCAGCGGGCTGGTGATCGCGGTGGGCATCCAGTTCGTCAACTTCGGCGCGCAGCGGCTCGGCCGGGCGGGCGGGCTCTCCACGCTGGACCCGGCGGCGGACGTGGTGCGCTGGCTGCCCGGCGCCTCCGCCGTGGCGTCGGTGGACGCGGCCTCGGACGGTTCGTACGGGGTCGCCGTCGCCCAGCTCCTGATCACGGTGGCTGCCCTGGCGGCGCTGATGTGGATGTGGCAGCGGAGCCTGGTGAGGCTGATGACCTCGCCGGACGGTTCGACCCTGGCGGCGGCGGAGCCGGCCCGTAAGGAGTCCGGCCGGGGCGGTCTGTCGGCGCTGCTGCCGGAGGGCCGCACCGCGACGGTGATACAGCGCGGCCTGCGGTACGTGGCCCGGGACCCGAAGACCAAGGCGGCCTGGGTGACGGCGCTGGCGGTCGGGGCGATGGTGCCGCTGCTCAACGCGGTCCAGGGCACCGGCTCGGTCTACTTCGCGTGCTTCGCCGCCGGGATGCTCGGCATGCAGATGTACAACCAGTTCGGCCAGGACACCTCGGCCTTCTGGATGGTGGCGCTGTCGATCTCCTCGCCCCGGGACGCGTACGTCGAACTGCGGGCGCGGGCGCTGGTCCTGCTGCTGCTCACCCTGCCGTTCACGCTGCTCGTCTGTGCGGTGACGGCGGCGGTGATCGGTGACTGGCGGTCGCTGCCGGGGGCGCTCGGCCTGTCGTTCGCGCTGCTGGGCTCGATGGTGGCGACGGGCGCGGTGGCCTCGGCGCTGTTCCCGTACTCGATTCCGCAGGAGGGCGCGTTCAAGAACGTGGTGCCGGGGCAGGGCGGTCTGGCCTGGATCTCGATCCTCGGCGGCATGCTGGCCGCCGCGCTGCTGGCCGCGCCGGTGATCGTGCCGATCATCTGGATGCACGTCACGGACCGGCACGACGTGCTGTGGCTCCTGGTGCCGGGCGGGCTCGTGTACGGGGCGCTCGTCGGGTGGGCGGGGCTGCGGGTCGCCGCGCGGCGCACGGCGGACCGGCTGCCGGAGATCCTGGCGGCGGTCAGCAAGGGCTGAGCCCCACTCCCCTGCCCTGCGGCCTTGGCCACCGCCACGGTCACCGCTACGGGACGGCCCTCAGCTGGTCCAGGAAGGGTTCCACCGCGGCCCGCCAGCCCTCCGGCTGGTCGTAGTGGACGAGGTGGCCCGCGTCCGCCACTTCCGCGTACTGGCCGCGGGGCAGGACCCGGACCATCTCCTGGGCCTCGGCGCGGCCCAGCTCCCCGTCGAGTCCGCGCAGCACCAGCGCCGGGCACTGGACAGCGGCCAGCTCCTCCCAGTGGGCGTCGAAGACCCAGGTGGCGCGGGTGCGGAGCATCTGGCGGCGGGAGAAGACGGGGCGCCAGCCGTCTTCCCGCTCGGCCATCACCTCCGCGTAGAACTCGCCGCGCGCGGGATTCGGCCGCTCCACCCAGGGGTCGTCCTCGCCGAACCACTTCCGTACGTCGGCGAGGGTGGCGAAAGGCAGCGGCCAGGAGTCGAACCAGTCGCTCCACTCGCGCTGGGAGGCCGCCCCGAGGGCGGAGGCCCGCATATCGCAGACGACGAGGGCGCGGACGAGGTCGGGGCGCTTGGCGGCGAGCTGCCAGCCTGTGAGCGCTCCCATGGCGTGGCCGACGACGATGACGGAGCCGAGTCCGAGCTGCTCGATCGCGGCCTCGGCGTCGGAGACGTAGGCGTCGCGGCTGTACGGGCCGTCGGCGGGCTTGTCGCTGCGGCCGTGGCCCCGCTGGTCGAGGCCGACCGCGCGGTGCCGTTCGGCCAGCCAGCGGGCGGTCGGGGCCCAGTGCGAGGCCCGGCCCATCAGCCCGTGCAGCAGTAAGACCCCGGGAGCGTTGTCCGCCTCCGCGCGCTCCTTGGGCGGATCGGCGAACTCCCATGCCGCGAGGCGTACGCCGTCGGTTCCGGTCACATCGATGCGCCGCACCATAGTCCTGGCACCCCCTTCTGGTCCTCGATCACCGTGTGGTCGCACCCCACCAGGCTATCGAACTCTTATTCGAAAACGAGGTTCCGTCACCGAAGACCCCACGTTCGAGTGACACCCGTCAAGGATTGATGCCGACCGGCCTGGGGAGATCTTCAGCGGGAGGCGGGCCG
Organism: Streptomyces sp. NPDC104313; assembly: GCF_055583985.1. Lineage (NCBI taxonomy): Bacteria > Bacillati > Actinomycetota > Actinomycetes > Kitasatosporales > Streptomycetaceae > Streptomyces > Streptomyces sp. NPDC104313. The sequence continues at coordinate 170,243 of NZ_JBVJMW010000007.1, read as the reverse complement.
CTCGGGGACAGGGGCCCGCGGGAACTGACCTTGGGAGCTCGGGGCTCCGGGTCAGCACAGGGGAGGAACGGCCCCGGCGCCTTCGGACGCCGGGGCCGCCCCCTGTCCGGGGGCCGCCCTCGACGCTCTCGACGCTCTCGACGCTCTCGACGCTCTCGACGCTCTCGACGCTCTCGACAACGATGGCAGGCCACGGCGCGATGCGCCCCGCACCGGCCGGGATCGGCGCATGGAGAAGCGCGCCGGGCACCGTGCGGTGCGCGTGATGGTACGACGGGCGCATTCCCTGCTCCCTCCCCGACCGTGCCGGCCGGAGCCGGCCGACGCCCTCAGGTCCTCTGCCTGGCCTCAGCCTGGCATGTGACGCGTCCGGCCGCTGCCATTCCGGACGGAAATCGGAAAGCGCACATCACGGTTGTGTTGCCGCGGCCGACGCACGGCCGCCCACCGGGCCCGATGCCGGGCGACGAACGCGTCAGCACCGGGCGGCAACCGTGTCAGCGCTTGGCGACGAAGACATGCGAGGCGACGTCGGAATTCAGCTCGGCCGCCTCCCCGCTGGAGCCGACCAGCACCCCGCCGGGCGACTCCGTCACGCTGACGACGGACCCGGGCTGCACCCCGGCCCTGCGCAGCGTGTACATCAGCTGGGCGTCGGTCTGGATCGGCTCCCCGATCCGCCGCACCACCACGGTCTTGCCCTCGGCGCCCGGGTCCAGCTCGGCCAGGCTCACCATGGAGGCGTCCAGGAACGGGTCGGCCTCGGCCTTCTCGCCCAGCTCCTCCAGGCCCGGGATGGGATTCCCGTACGGCGACTCCGTCGGGTGACGCAGCAGCTCCAGCACCCGCCGCTCCACCGCCTCGCTCATCACGTGCTCCCAGCGGCAGGCCTCGGCGTGGACCTGCTCCCACTCCAGGCCGATGACGTCCACGAGCAGACACTCGGCGAGCCGGTGCTTGCGCATGACGCGGGTGGCGAGGCGGCGGCCCTCCTCGGTCAGCTCCAGATGGCGGTCCCCCGCGACCTGGACCAGTCCGTCGCGCTCCATGCGGGCCACCGTCTGGCTGACGGTCGGACCGCTCTGGTCCAGCCGTTCGGCGATGCGGGCGCGCATGGGGACCACGCCTTCCTCTTCCAGTTCGAGGATGGTGCGGAGATACATCTCCGTGGTGTCGATCAGTCCGGACATACGTGCCCCTCGATGCTGTGACTAGAAAACGTCGTGCGATGGCCCTGCACCAATTCTGACGCATAGCGCCGACAACCGTGCCGCCCCGGTGGAAGACCGGTGGAAGTCCGTGCGGCCGGGGTCACAAGGCGCTATTGACAGTCCACTGGTCCAGACCGCAACGTGATCGGCGGCACGGGCGTCCCGACACCGCGTGGCGCCCGCCGCACCACCCGTCCCACCCTGCCCCATTCCCCGCCGAAAGGGCTCTCCCGATGAGCGACAGCAAGCTGGCCGGTCAGTTCTTCGATGCGGCGATCGGCCTGCTGACGCGGGTGCGGGACGAGGAGGCGGACAGCATCGCCGCCGCCGGCGCGGCCGTCGCGGACACCGTCGAGTCCGGCGGCAGGCTCTTCGCCTTCGGCGCGGGCCACTCCTCGCTGGCCGCCCAGGACGTCGTCTACCGCGCCGGAGGTCTGGCGCTGATGAACCTGCTCACCGTGCCCGGCACGGTCGGCGTCGACGTCATGCCCGCCACGCTCGGCTCGGCGCTGGAACGGGTGGACGGGCTCGCCTCGGCCGTCCTGGACTCCAGCCCCGCCACCGCCGGGGACCTCCTGGTGATCGTCTCGCTGTCCGGGCGCAACGCCCTGCCGGTCGAGATGGCACAGAACGCCCGCGCCCTCGGGCTGAAGGTCATCGGCCTCACCTCGGTCGCGTACGCGGAGAGCACCCGCTCCCGGCACGCCTCGGGCGGCTTCCTGCGCGACCACTGCGACATCGTCCTGGACAGCAAGATCGCGATCGGCGACGCGGAGCTGACGGCCCCCGGCGTCGACGCCCCCTTCGCCCCCGCCTCGACCGTGGTGACCAGCGCGATCATGCAGGCGATGCTGGCCGCCGCCGTCGAGCGGCTGGTGGCCCGGGGCGTCGAGCCGCCGATGCTGCGCTCGGGCAACGTCGACGGCGGCCACGAGTGGAACGGCCGGGTCATGACGGAGTACCGGGACCGGATCTTCTACCGCCACTGACCGGCGGACGCGTCGGGAGCGGGCCGGTCGGGAGGGTGATCCGGACGGTCAGTCCGCCGCCCGGGTTGGCGCTCGCGCCGGCCTCCCCGCCGTGTGCCCGTGCCACCGAGGCCACGATGGAGAGCCCGAGACCCGCGCCCTCGCCGGGCGCGTGGCGGCGGGCTCGGGCACGGCGGAACGGCTCGAACAGCAGCGGCACGGTCGCCGGGTCCAGCACGGGCCCGGTGTTGACGACCTCCAGCCCCTCCGGCCCGACCCGGACCCGTACCGTCCCGCCCGGGTGGTTGTGGCGCAGCGCGTTGGCGACCAGGTTGTGCACGAGGTGGTCCAGCAGGACCGCGTCGCCCTCGACCGTCACCGGCCGGGCCGTCACCTCCACCGTGATGGACCGTTCCGCCGCCTCGGCCGCCAGCGACCCGGCGACCGCGCTGGTGGTCTCGTCCAGGGCGACCCGCTCCCGCCGCCGCGGTCCCTCGTCGGAGACCGCGAGGAGCAGCAGCCCCTCGATGAGCCGCTCGCTGCTCGCGGCGGTGTCGATGAGCTTGTCCCGGATCCAGGCCACCTTCTCGGGCGTCGGGTCGTCGGCGAGCCCGATCTCGGCGGCGGCCCGCTGCACCGCGAGCGGGGTGCGCAGCTCGTGGGCGGCGTTGGCGGCGAACCGCTGCCGGGCGGCGACCAGCTCCTGGATCCGGTCGAGCATCCCGTCGAAGGTGTCGGCCAGCTCCTTCAGCTCGCCGGGCGGGGCCTTCAGCGCGAGGCGTTCGTGCAGGTTGCTGCCGGACAGCCGGCGGGCGCGGGCGGTGATGACGCCGACCGGCCGCAGCACCCGGCCCGCCATCCACCAGGCGAGGGCGACGGAGAGCGCGGAGTAGACGGCGAGGGAGACCCCGGAGACGGTCAGCAGCTGGCTGAGCGCCGCGTCCCCGGCGACGGTGCCGACCTTCTGCGCGACGGCGACCTGGCCGGGTTCGAGCACCATGGTCCTCGCCAGGTCCGTGGCGGGCAGCGCGGGGGCGGAGGCGGCGTCCAGCCGGGAGGCGGGGACCGCCGGGGCCACGGCGGTGACGATGCTGGCGTAGACACCCTCGCTGACCAGCAGGTAGACGATGGCCATGAGCAGGACGCCGGCCATGACCAGCAGTCCGCCGTACAGCGCGGCGAGACGGGTGCGCTCACTGTTCACCGGGGGCTCCCCGGCCCGGCGGCGCCCGCGTCGGGGCGGCCGTCCCCGACGCGGTAGCCGGCTCCGGGGACCGTCTCGATCACCGGGGGCGCGCCGAGCTTGGCGCGCAGCTTGGAGAGGGTGACGCGGACCGCGTTGGTGCGGTAGCTGGTGTCCTCCTCCCACACCTCCTCGATCAGGTCGTCGCCGCTGACGACCGCGCCCTCGGCCCGCAGCAGGGTCTCCAGCACGGCGAACTCCTTGCGGGAGAGGGAGAGGAAGCGCCCGTCGCGGCAGACCTGGCGGCGGGCGGTGTCCAGCCTCAGTCCGGCCCGTTCGAGGACCGGCGGAAGGGCGGGGCGGGAGCGGCGGCCCAACGCCAGGACCCGGGCGAGGAGTTCGTCGTACGCGAACGGCTTGGTCAGGTAGTCGTCGGCGCCGAGCCCGAGGCCGGCCACCCGGTCCCGTACCGTCCCGGCGGCGGTGAGCATCAGGATCCGGGTCAGCAGGCGCCGGGCGACGACGCGGCGGCACACCTCGTCGCCGTGCAGCCCCGGCAGATCGCGGTCGAGGATCATCACGTCGTACGCGCCGAACCGCAGCTTCTCCAGCGCCGCCCGGCCGTCGGGGGCGATGTCCACGGCGACGGCGTCACGGCGCAGCCCCTCGGCGATCATCTCCGCCAGGAATTCCTCGTCCTCCACCACCAGCACGCGCATGGGCACCTGTGTACCCGAAGGCGTTGTTTCGTCGGTGTAAGCATCCGGGCCGAGAGAAACGAAACCCCGTCCTCGCGCACGCTCAAGCCGTTCGTACCGGCCTGTCAGCCATCGACGAGGAGCCCCCATGAACCAGACCCCCACCCTCTGCCGCCGGACCACCACGCGTTCGCGAGGGCGCTCCCTCGCCGCGGCCTGCGCGATGGCCGCCGCCCTCGCCCTGACGGCGACCGCGTGCTCGGGCGACGGCGGCGGGACGAAGGACGCCGGATCCGCCTCCGGCTCCGGCTCCGGCTCCGGCTCCGGCTCCGGCTCCGGGAAGACGAAGGAGGACCAGGCCCTGGAGCACCGCACGTGCCTGCGTGAACAGGGCCTGGACATTCCCGAGCCGAAGCCGGGCCAGGGCGGTATGGGCGTCACCATCGACGGCGGGTCCAAGAGCCAGAAGGAGATGGAGAAGGCGTTCAAGGCCTGCGAGGACAAGGCGGTCGGCGGCGGAGCGAAGGAGCTGACCCAGGCGGAGAAGGACAAGATGGTCGCCTTCGCCCGGTGCATGCGCAAGAACGGCTTCGACATGCCCGACCCGAAGTTCGACGGCGGGGGGATGGAGGCGATGCCCGCGCTGGAGTCGAAGGACATGAAGAAGTTCGAGAAGGCCAACAAGGCGTGCGAAAGCGCCGGCCGATGAGGCGGGGACGGGCCGTGGCGGCGGCGGTGGCGGTGACGGTGCTCGCCGCGGTGGCCGGCTCGCTCGCTCTCACGCAGCTCGGGTCCGGCGCGGAGACCGGCGGGGCGAGGAACACCGGGCTGCCCCCGGCCACCGCCCCGGTCGAGCGCGGGGACCTGCGCGACAGCGCCCGGGCCGACGGGACGCTCGGCTACGACAAGGAGCGCAGGGTCAACGCGGGCACGACGGGCACCGTGACCTGGACGCCGCGCACCGGCTCGACCGTGGAGCGCGACGAGCGGCTGTACGAGGTCGACGGCCGGCCGGTCCGCCTGATGTACGGCTCCGGGCCCATGTACCGGACGCTGAAGCCGGGCGACGAGGGACGGGACGTGGAGCAGTTGGAGCGCAATCTCGTGGAGTTGGGCTACACCGGCTTCACCCCGGACGAGGAGTACACCGAGCTGACGGCGGCGGCCGTCAAGCGCTGGCAGAAGTCCCACGACGTGAAGCGGACCGGGAAGGTCGGGCCGCAGGACGTCACGTTCGCCCCGGGGAAGGTCCGGATCAAGAGCGTCGGGGCGGGCGTGGGCGAGCAGGCCCAGCCCGGCGCCCCGGTCCTCGAGACGACTGGTTCCGAGCGCATCGTGACGTTCCGGCTGGACGTGGCGGAGAGCCGGTTGGCGAAGGCGGGAACGAAGGTCACGGTGGATCTGCCGGACGGCACGACCGCGTCCGGGAAGGTCTCGTCGGTGGGCCGGACCGCGAAGCCGGGCGACGACCCGCAGGACAACAGCCCCAAGGTCACCCTCATCGTCTCCTTCGACGAGCCGGACGAGGTGGACGGCTTCGACCAGTCGCCGGTCACGGTGAACCTGACGGGCGAGACCCGCAGAGACGTCCTGACGGTCCCGGTGAACGCGCTCCTCGCCCTGCCCGGGGGCGGCTTCGGCCTCCAGGTCGTCGAGGGCGGCACGACCCGCGAGACGGCCGTCGAGCTGGGCATGTTCGCCGAGGGCCGGGTCGAGGTGTCCGGCGGCGGTCTGCGCGAGGGCACGAAGGTCGGGGTGCCGAAGATATGAGCCGCTACCTCGACGCAGACGCAGACGCCGATTCGGGCACGGGCCCCGGCACAGGTACGCACACGGGCTCGGGCTCGGGCACGGGTACGCACACGGCGGCCGGCGCCCGTACGGTCGTGGCCCTCGCGGGCGTCACCAAGGAGTACCCGGGCCCGGTCGTCGCGCTGTGCGGGGTGGACCTCACCGTCGAGGAGGGCGAACTCCTCGGCATCGTGGGCCCCTCCGGCTCCGGCAAGTCCACGCTGCTGCACATCATCGGCACCCTGGACCGTCCGACCGCGGGCTCCGTCCACATCGCGGGCCACGATGTGGCGGCGCTCTCCGACCGCCGCCTCTCCGCGCTGCGGGCCCAGCACGTGGGCTTCGTCTTCCAGGCGTTCCACCTGGTCCCGGGCGTCAGTGCCCGGGACAACGTGGCGGAGGGCCTGCTCTACTCCGGCCTCTCCCGCTCCGTACGCCGCCGCAGGGCGGCCGAGGCCCTGGAACGGGTCGGCCTCGCGGACCGCCTCGACCACAGGCCGCACCAGCTGTCCGGCGGCCAGAAGCAGCGGGTCGCCATCGCGCGGGCCGTGGTCGGCGAGCCCGCGTTGCTGCTGGCCGACGAACCGACCGGGGCGCTCGACTCGGCGTCCGGGGAAGCGGTGATGCGGCTGCTGCGCGACCTCAACCGGGAGGGGGCCACGATCGCGGTCATCACGCATGACACGGAGATCGCGCGGGAGTTGCCGCGCGAGGTGCGGATCCGGGACGGCCGAGTGGTCGCGGACGTGCGCAACGACGCCTCCGTGCCCGGAGCGGCCGCGACGGGAGCCGGGCTGTGAGCCGGGGCAAGGGCGGCCGGGGCGGGCTGAAGGCGGCCCGGCTGGGCCCCCGCGATGTGGTGCACGTGGGCTCGGCGGGACTGCGCAGCCGGCCGATGCGGGTGGTGCTCTCCGCGCTGGGCATCGCCATCGGCATCGCCACGATGATCTCGGTGGTCGGCATCTCCGCCTCCAGCCAGGCCCAACTACTGCGGGAACTCGACAAGTTGGGCACCAACCTCCTCGTCGCCTCCCCCGGCGAGTCGATGTTCGCCGGGGAGGAGGTGAAGCTGCCCGAGGAGTCGGTCGGCATGGTGGGCCGCATCAAGGGCGTCCAGGACGTCGGCGCGACGGCCGACCTGGAGGCGACCGTACGCCGCAACGCGAAGATCGACGAGGACGATACGGGCGGGATAGCGGTCAGGGCGACGACGGACGGCCTGCTCCGCGTCCTGCGCGGCGAGGTCAGCAGCGGCAGTTGGCTCAACGCGGCGACCGGCCGCTACCCCTCGGTCGTGCTCGGACATGTCTCCGCCGAACGCCTCGGCATCACCAGGCCGGGACAGCAGGTGTGGATGGACGACCGGCACTTCACCGTCGTCGGCATCCTCGCGCCGCTCCCCCTGGCCCCGGAGATCGAGCGCTCCGCCCTGGTCGGCTGGGAGGGCGCGAAGCGCCTGCTGGACTTCGACGGCCACCCGACGTCGGTGTACGAGCGCTCGACGGACGCGGCGGTGCGGGACGTTCGCAAGGTGATGGCGGCGACGGTCGACCCGCGAAACCCGCAGAACGTGAAGGTCACCGACCCGTCGTCGGCGCTCCGCGCGAAGGCGGCGACCGAGGGGGCGTTCAGCAGCCTGCTGCTGGGACTGGGCGGCATCGCGCTGCTCGTCGGAGGTGTCGGAGTCGCCAACACCATGATCATCTCGGTCCTGGAGCGGCGGTACGAGATCGGCCTGCGCCGTTCGCTGGGCGCGACCCGGGGCCAGATCCGCATCCAGTTCGTCACGGAGTCGCTGATGCTGTCGGGCCTGGGCGGCCTGGCGGGCGTGGCACTGGGCGCGGCGGCGACCGGGGCGTACGCCTACTCCGGCGGGCTGCCCTGGGTGGTTCCGCCGTGGGCGGTCGGCGGCGGCTTCGGCGCGACGCTGGCCATCGGCACGGTGGCGGGCCTGTACCCGGCGGTCCGGGCGTCCCGGCTCTCCCCCACCCTGGCGCTGCACGCGGCGTGATGGCCGTGTCTCCTGCCCGGACCGTCCGGCGCTTGCCCCTCCGGGCAGGAGGCACTGTCCCTGAGGACCCTCCGCACCGGTGTGGCAGCGCCGGGCGGTCCGGTACGCGGGAAGGACCCCATGCGTCGGCCGAAAGGTTCTCCTGCCCCTGCGTGGGAAAGAAACCAGAGTGCGTCACGGGCTCCGGAGCCACCCGACGGCCGGGTGGTTCCGGAGCCACCCGGCTGTCCGTGGGCCGGGGCCGGACGGTCGACGCCCAGCACGGGCGCCACCGAGGCCCGGAGAGGGCGGGGCCCCTCAGGGGCGCCGCCGCAGCGCCTGCGCCAGGTCGACCGCCCCCGCCACCCGGGCCGCCACCGTCTCCGCGTAGGCCGTGTCCGGGCGTTCGAAGGCTGCCCGGTTCGCCGCGCGCAGGAACGTGAGCACGCCCAGCGTCCGTCCCCGGCTCCGGAGCACCGTGCTCAGCGCGTGGGCCGCGTCCCGGGGCCAGCGGCGCTCCGTCGCCCAGGCCGCCGCCTCGGGGTCCCCGGCGCCCACGCTCGTACGGACCGAGCCGGTGCGCTCGACGGCCCGAAGGGCGGGGTGCCCGGGGCCGTAGCGGACGGGGAGGGAACCGCCCGCGACGAGCAGGCAGGGACCGGGCCCGTCCGCGGGGGTGGAGGCCGTGCGCACCAGGCGCTCGCCGCCCGCCGCAGAGCCGCCGGCGACCGGACCGTTCTCCGCCGGACCGTTCTCTGCCGGGCCGCTCTCTACCAGGCCGTTCTCTACGGGACCACTCTCCGCCAGGACGCCCGCCACCAGGTCGACCAGGACGTGGTCGGCGAACCCGGCGAGCGCGAAGTCCAGCAGGGAGGTTGCCGCCTCCATCGGGTCCTCGCACTCGGAGGCCGTACGGGCGGCCCGGTGCAGCTGGCTCGTCCGGAACCGCAGCCGGTCGGCCTCCTGCTCCGCGAGCCTGTCGGCGGTGACGTCCCGGAACAGCCACCCCACCCCGAGCGGGACCGGCTCCCCCGTCAGCGGCGAGGCCAGCCGCAGGAACCCGCTGCGCCAGCACCGGCGGCGTTCGCCCTCCGCCGTCCGCAGGGTCACCCACAGCTCGGCCGGGGCGCTCGGGGCGCCCTCGGCGAGCACATGGCTCAGGGCCGCCTCCAGCTCCTCGACGCCCTGGACCACCAGTTCGCCGAGCGGACGGCCGAGGAGGGCGGTGCGGCCCCCGCCGAACGCGCGGGCCGCGTAGGGGTTGGCGACCGTCGGGCGCAGGTCGACGTCGACGAGGACCACCCCCCAGGACGCGTCCTCCAGAAGCGCCTCGCTCAGCGCGATGGCCCGCTCCAGGTCGATCTGGGCGTGTACCTCGCTGAACGCGCAGTAGACACCGGCCGGTTTCCCGTCCGCGCCGCGCACCCCGGCGGACTGGGTCCGCACCAGCACCCGGCCGCCGTCCTTGCGCAGCAGCGCGAACTCGTGCACCTGCCGCCCCGGCGCGTCCATGGCCGACATCAGCCGTGTCCGCACCTCGTCCGCGTCGGCCCGGCGCACCGCCCAGCCCGCGAAGCCGGTACGTCCCACGGCCTCGCGCGCCGTCCAGCCGAGGACACGTTCGGCCTCGCGGTTCCAGTGGGTGACCGTGCCGGCCGCGTCGAACGCGCAGAGCGCGGCGTCCATGCCGTCGAGCAACGCCGCCAGCAGTTCGGACCCGGGAGGCTCACCTGGGATCCCGCCTTCGCCGACCGGTGGTCCGGGGTCCGCGGAGCACCCCGGGGGCCCGCCGCCGGAGCCCTCGTCCGGCCCGAGCTCGTCGGTGGTCCCGCTGCTCCTGGAAGCACCCACTCCGCACCCCCCGCAGAACATGTCGGCCGTTTTCCCACGCGTCGCCGCGCGTATTGCTGCACGTCAGACCATTCAACTCGACCGTGACCCAGCACACATCGACTTCACCGAAATCATTTCTCCCGTCCTAGCGTCGCCTTCGCACGTCTTCGCATGCCTCCCTCGGGTCGTCCCGGGTGCCTCGGGTCGTCCCGGGTGCCTCCGGACGCCTCGGCCCCGGGGTGTTCTCCGCCGATCAGGACGAGGGGAGCGAGCAGACGACGGCGTACGCGGGGCCCGGCCACCTGGACGGACGGGAGGCCACCGGCTTCCAGTTCGGCACGGAGAAGATCATCGGATAAATAGCTTGAACCGGGATCCGGGACGCTCCTAGTCTGTGGGCACACAGGAAAGGAGGTGTTCCGGAAGTGATTTCTTCTCGGACTCGTGAGGTGACTGCGGGCTGACGCCCGCCGTCGCACTCTTTTGCAGTGCATGGCCGGATGCCGGCCAATCCCCAGCAGTCACCGACCCGCAGGCTCGCCGGTAAGTCCGGCCGGCTCCTCCGTGCACGGAGGAACCAGAGCCTGCGGGTTTCTGCGTTTCCCGGCCCAGCACCGCACGCCACTCACGGCGTGCGTGCGGATCACGGGCTGAGCCGCTCCACCCGCCATTTTCCGGCGCCCGGCTCGCCGCCCTCCCTCACGTACCGCAGCCGGTCGTGCAGCCGGTTCTCGCGCCCCTGCCAGAACTCGATCGTCTCGGGCACCACCCGGAAGCCGCCCCAGTGCGACGGGGCCGGGACCTTCTCGCCCTCGGGGTAGCGGGCGGCCAGCTCCTCGTACCGCCGGATCAGCTCCTCGCGGGAGCCGACGACGGTGGACTGGGCGCTGGCCCACGCGCCGAGCTGGGAGCCGTGCGGACGAGTGCGGAAGTAGCCCACGGTCTCCTCGCGGGAGGTGCGCGCGGCGGTGCCGGTGACGATGACCTGGCGGGCCATCGGGTGCCAGGGGAACAGCAGCGAGACATACGGGTTGGCGGCCAGCTCACGGCCCTTGCGGGAGTCGTAGTTCGTGAAGAAGACGAAGCCCCGGTCGTCGTACTGCTTGAGGAGCACGGTGCGCGAGGACGGGCGGCCGTCCGGGGTGGCGGTGGAGACGATCATCGCGTTGGGCTCGTGCAGGTCGCCGCCGGCGGCGACCTGCCGGAACCAGCGGGCGAACTGGTCCATCGGATCGGGGCTGAGGTCGTGCTCGGTGAAGTCCTCCGAGCGGTACTGCTCGCGCATCGCCGCCGGATCGGTGGTGGAATCGATGGGGGAGGGCTTACGGGAGGGCCCGGCGGAAGGAGCGGAAGGAGCGGGCCCGGCGGAAGGAGCCTGATGGGCGACGTGATCCGGTGCGGGCACAACATGATCCGGAGTGGGCACGGAGTGATCTGGCCAGGGCGCGGAGTGATCTGGTGTGGGCACGGGCCCATCCTGCCGCAGCGACCCAGTGTGCCCGGCTGGGAGGGCACGTAATCACGCGTCGTCGAAATGGAGCCCTGTGCCGGATGTCACGCTTCCCCGCTCCGTGGGAACCCGCCAATATCTTGGGCAGGCCCCTGCGTTCTTCGCAGTACTTCGGAGTCCTTCGCACAGCAGCGGCCTTTGTACACAGACAGCTGTACACAGACAGCTGTACACGGACAGCGGCCTGGATACACCTGCTCCGCGTACGCCACGGCCGCCGCCCCCTTGCCCGCCGCCCGCCGCCCGCCGAACTGAGGGAGCCGCCTGATGTCCGACTTCGTACCCGGTCTTGAGGGAGTCGTCGCATTCGAAACGGAGATCGCCGAACCGGACAAGGAAGGCGGTTCGCTCCGTTACCGAGGGGTCGACATCGAAGATCTCGTCGGCCATGTCTCGTTCGAGAACGTGTGGGGCCTGCTGGTGGACGGGGCGTTCAACCCCGGGCTGCCGCCCGCCGAGCCGTTCCCGATCCCGGTGCACTCCGGTGACATCCGGGTCGATGTGCAGTCGGCGCTGGCGATGCTGGCTCCCGTCTGGGGCCTGAAACCGCTGCTGGACATCGACGAGGCGACCGCCCGCGACGACCTGGCGCGGGCGGCCGTGATGGCGCTGTCCTACGTCGCCCAGTCGGCACGCGGCCAGGGGCGGCCGATGGTGCCGCAGAGCGAGATCGACAAGGCGCGGTCGGTGGTGGAGCGGTTCATGATCCGCTGGCGCGGCGAGCCGGACCCGAAGCATGTGAAGGCGGTCGACGCGTACTGGACGTCGGCGGCCGAGCACGGCATGAACGCCTCGACGTTCACCGCCCGGGTCATCGCCTCGACGGGCGCGGACGTCGCTGCCGCCCTGTCCGGCGCGGTGGGCGCGATGTCGGGCCCGCTGCACGGCGGCGCCCCGTCCCGGGTCCTCGGCATGATCGAGGAGATCGAGCGTACGGGCGACGCGAGCGCGTACGTGAAGCAGGCCCTGGACCGGGGCGAACGCCTGATGGGCTTCGGCCACCGCGTCTACCGCGCCGAGGACCCCCGCGCCCGCGTCCTGCGCCGCACGGCCCGCGAGCTGGCCGCCCCGCGCTTCGAGGTGGCGGAGGCGCTGGAGAAGGCGGCGCTGGCGGAACTGCACGCGCGGCGTCCGGACCGCGTCCTGGCGACGAACGTGGAGTTCTGGGCGGCGATCGTGCTGGACTTCGCGGAGGTCCCGGCGCACATGTTCACGTCGATGTTCACCTGTGCCCGTACGGCGGGCTGGTCGGCGCACATCCTGGAGCAGAAGCGCACGGGCCGCCTGGTGCGCCCGTCGGCGACGTACATCGGCCCGGGGACACGCGACCCGCGCGAGATCGACGGGTACGACGACATCGTCGCGGGCTGAGACGGACGGAGCTTCCACCGCCGCCGGGTGTCAGGCGCGGTCGCCCCGGCGGACGGCGATGACGTTGTCGGTCACGGTCGCGGTCTCCCCGGCGGGGCCGGTGGCGGTCCGCCGGGGCGCGTGGCACAGCTCGGTCCGCCATCCGTCGCCGAGCCGCAGGGACGCGAGTACGTCGTCGGGGGCGGGGAAGCGTACGTCCTCGTGGCCGTCCCGCCAGGACCAGGGGGCGAGCGAGGCGTGCTCGAACAGCACGAGCAGGCCGCCGGGGGCGACGGCTCCGGCGGCGCGCCGGAGCACCTGTTCGCGGGGGATCTCCACAGGGGTGTGGAAATAGCCGGCGGTCACCAGGCCGAAGGTCCCGTCGGGGAAGGTCCGGGCCAGGTCGTGCCTGCTCGGGTGGACGCGGTCGGCCAGCCCGGCCGCGGCGGCCCCGGCGGCGACCCGGCCCAAGGCGGTCGCCGAGACGTCGACGGCGGTGACGTCCCAGCCGAGCGAGGCGAGCCAGAGCGCGTCGCCGCCGTGTCCGCAGCCCAGGTCCAACGCCCGTCCGCCGCCGTCCGGCACGGGGGCGAGGGCGGTGACGACCTCGGCGAGGACGGCGTTGGGGCGGGTGCCCCACTGCGCGTCGACGCCCGCGTAGTGGTTCTCCCAGAAGACGGCGGAGTCGGTGGCACCAGTGGTGTCGCTGCTCATGGCTGTTCCCTTCGATGTCCAGGTCCACGGCGGCTGCCCCGGATGGGCGCCCCGCTGATGAGGAAGGTGCGCCGCGGCCTGCCGCCCTTGCAAGCTGCCATGCCGTTTCGGCAAGCTGGCCGACATGACGGACACGGCGGACGGGGCAGGCGCGGCAGAGCACACACCCAGGGCGACGAGGGGCGGCGTCCTGGCCGCGGTGGGCCCCCGTCTGCGGGAACTGCGGCGCGGGCGCGGGATGACGCTGGCCGAGCTGGCCGAGCGGACCGGGATCAACGAGAGCACCCTGTCCCGCCTGGAGGGCGGCGCGCGCAAGCCGACGCTGGAGTTGCTGCTGCCGCTGGCGGAGGTCCACGCGGTACCCCTGGACGAACTGGTGGGCGCGCCCCGCACGGGCGACCCGCGCATCCACCTCCGCCCGGTGACCCGCGACGGCCTCACCTATGTGCCGCTCAGCCGCCCCGGCGGCGTCCAGGCCCACAAACTCCTGATCCCGCCGGGACCGGACACCGAACCGACCCTGCGGACCCACGAGGGCTTCGAGTGGCTGTACGTACTGGCCGGGCGGCTCCGGCTGGTCCTGGGCGACCGGACGCTGGTCCTGAAGCCGGGCGAGGCGGCCGAGTTCGACACCCACGTGCCGCACTGGCTCGGCCCCGACGACGAACGGACCGTGGAACTCCTCGTCCTCTTCGGCCACCAGGGCGAACGGGCCCATCTGAGGGCCCGCCAGGGGTCGGAGCGGGGATCAGCGAAGGGGAGGAAGCCCTGAGGCCGTCGGCGTCCTCCGCCACGCGCCCGCCCACCTGGCGGGGCCTCCCCCGCCCCCGTTGAATTCACGTGCCCCGGCGGCCGGGGCGCGCTAGGGTCCCCAGCATGAACGTCACCGGCCTCAGCACCACCGCGACCGCGCGAGCGACCAGCTCGCCGGTTGCCGCCGCCTGACCTTCTCTCCCCCCGGCGACCGGAAACGGTCCGTCGGCAGTGCCGTGGAGCCTCTGGCCCCGGCCGGGTGACCGAACGGTCCCGTTCTCCGGTGCCTCCCCCGCCGCAACGCGAAGGAGCCACCCCCATGCGTACCGACCAGCTGATCAGCACGTTCGTCGAGTACTACGAAGAGCGCGGCCACAGCCGCATCACCGGCTCGACCCTGCTGCCGCCCGACGGCGACCCCGTACTCTTCACCACCTCCGGCATGCACCCGCTCACTCCGTACCTGGAGGGCCGCCCCCACCCGCTGGGCCGGCGACTCGTGAACGTACAGCGCTGCCTGCGCACCACGGACCTGGACGAGGTCGGGGACGCCACCCACCTGACGGTGTTCGAAATGCTCGGCACCTGGTCGCTGGGCGACTACGAAGGCCCGCTCAGCCTCGACTGGGGGTACGGGCTGCTCACCGAGGGCCTGGGCATCGATCCGGCCCTCCTGCACGCCACCGCCTTCGCCGGTGACGGCCGAACAGGGCCGGACACCGCTTCCGTCGACCTGTGGCAGGGCCTCGGCGTCCCCGTGGAACTCACCGTGGAGGACAACTGGTGGCCCAACGACTCCGTCGGCCCCTGCGGCCCCGACTCGGAGATCTTCCTGTGGAGCGGCGAAGGCCCGCCGCGGTCGACGCCCACCCAGGACGACCGCTGGGTCGAGGTGTGGAACCACGTCACGATGACCCACCGCCGCCTCGGCGACGGCACCCTCGTCCCCCTCCCCCAGCGGAACGTCGACACCGGCCTCGGCCTGGAGCGGCTGGCCGCCCTCCTCCAGGGCAGGTCGTCGATCTTCGAGTGTGACGTCCTCGCCCCCTGGCGCCGCCTCGTGCCGCCCCTGTGGCGCCTGGACGAACCCGCCCTGCGCCTGGTCAGCGACCACCTGCGCTCGGCCGTCGTCGTCCTCGGCGACGGGGTGCGCCCGGCCAACACCGGGCGGGGCTACGTGCTGCGCCGCCTGGTACGGCGGGTACTCACCGTGCTGTGGCGCGAGGATCCCTCGCGCAGCGTCGGAGACCTCCCGGAAGAACTGGTCCGGCACACCTTGGACCACTTCCGGCAGGACATGCGCCCGGATGAGGTCCTGCGGACCCTGATCGAGGAGGAGCGCCGGTTCGGCCGGCTCGTGGAGCGCGGCCGGGGAGTGCTCTCCAAGCCCCGGTTCCAAGGCCCGCTGACCGAGGAGGACTTCCACTACCTCCACGACACCCATGGGCTGCCCCGTGAGCTGATCAGGAGCCTGCGCCAGGAGTGAGGGCGTGGAGCGGGGCGTCCCCCGCCACTGGTGATGGCCCTGCCCACTCCGCGGACTGGTCTCGCCCTGTCCACTCTTCGGGACAGGACAGGGCCATGCCGCCACCGCGTGTCAGGCCGCGACGCCGGGTCCGCCCCTGACCGGCGCCGGTCCGCCTTCCCCGCCGGCCGGGCGCTCCGCCGTGACCAGCCACGACGTGCTGCGCAGCCGCACCGTGCCGTCGGCCGCCAGATGGCCGCCCAGGTGGTCTGTCAAGGTGCGGCGGGCGAGCGTCCGGGAAGGCGCGTCGGCCTGCTCCAGAAGGTAGCGGCCGGGGCCCGTTCCCAGCAGGAAGTCCGTCGCGTCCTCGACTCCGGCTCCCCACACCCCGAGGGCTTGTGCCTGGCCGATGGCGATGCCGGTGAACCCGGCCGCGTCGAGGGTGTCGTGGATGCGGTCCGGAGCGGCCAGGGAGAACATGCCGGGCTGCCCGGCCTTCCCGAAGTCGCCGACCGGCAAAAAGTCACGCAGCGACTCGATGGCCGTCACCCAGCCGTTGAGACCGGCATCGGCCGGGCAGACGAAGGCCAGGCGCCCGCCGGGCCGCAGTGCCCGGCCGATGTTGGCGAAGGCCGCTACGGGGTCGGCGAAGAACATCACCCCGTAGCGGCTGATCGCCGCGTCGAACGCGCCCTCCTCCAAGGGGTGCACCTGCGCGTCGCCCTGGGTGAAGGAGACGTTGGCGATGCCCTCCCGCTCCGCGCGGGACCGCGCCTCGGCCAGCATGGGAGCGGAGAGGTCGAGCCCCAACGCGTGCCCGCCGGGCGCACGGAGGGCGGCGAGCCTCGTCGTCTGCCCCGAGCCACAGCCCAGGTCGAGGACCCGATGGTCCGACGTGATTCCGGCCGCGTCGAGCAGAGGCTCGTTGAAGCCCTCGTTCACCGCGTTCCAGCGGTCCTGGGTACGGGCCCAGTGGGCGCCTTCGGGACCGTTCCATGCCTTCTCCTGGTCGGTGTTGACGATGTCCGGCACGGGTGCCTCCTGTGGTGGATGACAGAGAATGGGCGCTTGCCCAAACAGTATGGGCATCTGCCCATACTGGCAATCCCGCTATCATCCGAGGAGTTACAGCCTTGGGAGCAGAACGGGAGATCGGCACATGTCACCGCGCGGAGTGGCGACGCCCGACGTACGCGAGCGGCTGTTCGCGGCCGCCGAGCGCGTCGTGGAGAGGGATGGGCCCGGCGCGCTCACCAGCCGGTCGGTCACCACCGAGGCCGACTGCGCCAAGGGGCTGCTGCACGCCCACTTCGCGGGATTCGACCAGTTCGTGGCGGACCTGGTCCTCGACCGGTTCGCACGGGCGGCGACGAAGGCGCGGGCGCTGTCCGACCTCACCGGGCAGGGCACGGTGGCGGGAAACCTCGACGACGTCGTCCGCGCCCTGTTCGACTCCGGCGGCCCCGCCCTCTCGGGCCTCGCCATGACCCGCGCCGAGGCCTCACAGCGGGTCCGTGCGGCCCTGGAAAGCGGCGCGCCCGGTTTCGCCGCGATCCAGGAGTCCATCACCGGCTACCTGAAGGACGAGCAGAAGCACGGCCGGGTGGCGGAGACGACCGAACCGGACACCGCCGCCCTCGCCATCGTCGGCACCGCCCACCACCTCCTGATGACCAGCCTGCCGAGCGCACCTGACCCACGGCCCCTCATGGCGCGCCTGGTTGCCGCGTTGGTGGAGAGCTAGCGGCCACCGGCATCACCAGCACGCGGAGGAACAGCGCTGGGCCGCGCGACCCCTTCGGAGGGGGTGCGCCGGGAGCGCGCCCCCGCCGACACAGGGCACACCCAGCGGGGCCAACGCGCCCGGCACGACAACCACCCGCCTCCGTAATGCCCCGACCCCCTCTCCTTCCTTTGAAGAAGCCACCTTCACGGCTGACAGAGGGCAGAATCGCTTCTGATTACCTGACTTCAAGCAAGATCATTTACATGTTTGGTGCGAAATGTCCGCTTCTCAAGAAGTAAGTAAAAACAGCCCCTCAGCCACATAAAACCGCAGGTCACGAACTGTGGTCCCCGCGCGTGCGGGGGTGTTCCCGCTTTGGCGGCCTCCAGGGTGCGCTGCTGGGTGTGGTCCCCGCGCGTGCGGGGGTGTTCCCGCAGCGCACGGCACCCGAAGTGCCATCACCGCGTGGTCCCCGCGCGTGCGGGGGTGTTCCCCTTGCATCACGTGATGCAAGGTTGTCAAGGGGGTGGTCCCCGCGCGTGCGGGGGTGTTCCCCCCGGCAAGGCGCCGGAATGCGACCGAAACCGGTGGTCCCCGCGCGTGCGGGGGTGTTCCCGCTGACTAACCTGGCCCGGGCCGCCACCACGCGTGGTCCCCGCGCGTGCGGGGGTGTTCCCCTTGATCCACGGCATGCCCATGGCGTCGCATGGTGGTCCCCGCGCGTGCGGGGGTGTTCCCCTCACCCGCATCGGCCACCACAACCCCAAGACGTGGTCCCCGCGCGTGCGGGGGTGTTCCCTCGACCTTCATCGGATGCCGCGCAGAGTGGACGTGGTCCCCGCGCGTGCGGGGGTGTTCCCCGCGTCCGGGCCCACACCGTCACGGCGCGGGAGTGGTCCCCGCGCGTGCGGGGGTGTTCCCGGACCCGGCTTGATGCCCTCCGGCCGCTTCTCGTGGTCCCCGCGCGTGCGGGGGTGTTCCCGTCAGCGGCACGCTCGCGTTGTACTGGTAGGCGGTGGTCCCCGCGCGTGCGGGGGTGGTCCCTCGTAGGAGCTGAACGTCTGCCCGCTGGAGTCGTGGTCCCCGCGCGTGCGGGGGTGTTCCCGGTCTCCGTGTCGCCGGGGCCCATCACCGTACGGTCGGATGTGGTCCCCGCGCGTGCGGGGGTGTTCCTGAGGACGAGCGCCGCGCGTTCGCGGACGCCGAGTGGTCCCCGCGCGTGCGGGGGTGTTCCGATTATTACGCCGTAATACTGGGCGGCCAGTCGGTGGTCCCCGCACGTGCGGGGTGTTCCCGTCGCCGACGCCCGCGAGTGGATCCTCTGGCCCGTGGTCCCCGCGTGCGGGGGTGGTCCCGCGACGGAGATCCGCCCGAAGATCGGTGAACAGTGGTCCCCGCGCGTGCGGGGGTGGTCCCGTGATGTCGGTACGGTGCTTGGCCGCCATCCGGTGGTCCCCGCGCGTGCGGGGGTGTTCCCCGGCCGACCATGAGGTTGGCGGCGTGGACGGTGTGGTCCCCGCGCGTGCGGGGGTGTTCCCTGCCTGATGCAGTCGGCCATGGCCAACGTGAAGTGGTCCCCGCGCGTGCGGGGCGCGACGCCCGACTGGACGCTGTGGTCCCCGCGCGTGCGGGGGTGGTCCCTTGATCAGCCCCTTCCTCAGGGTGAAGTCCCGTCCGGCCGCCTGGCACCGTTCGTCTGTGCGAAGATCGCCGGTCCTCACGCATACGAAGCCGACCCCCGACTGGAGTCGGCGCCCGAGGCAACCAATCGGCTCGTCGGAGGACTTCAGCCCTGCTGACAGCCTCGCGTCAGGAGAAAGCGGTGCCCGGCGACAGCCTCGCCCATTACACCCTGCTGGGTCGGATGGCCTCGGCCGGGTCCCGCAGCCATACCTGCTGCCCCCGGTCGGTCACGGTCAGCCCGAACTGCTCGGCGTCTGGCCGCCCGACCGACTCGTACTCCCACCAGACCTGCTCGATCTCCTCCCACAGGAACCCCGGCCCGTACTGCCACACCTCCTCCCCCGTGGCAGCCGTCGCGGCGCTTCCGTTCTCACGCGTCACCCACACCCGGGCACCCTCAG
The DNA here is from genome assembly GCF_055583985.1 of Streptomyces sp. NPDC104313. Lineage (NCBI taxonomy): Bacteria > Bacillati > Actinomycetota > Actinomycetes > Kitasatosporales > Streptomycetaceae > Streptomyces > Streptomyces sp. NPDC104313. The sequence goes on along the minus strand of NZ_JBVJMW010000007.1, from coordinate 150,967 downwards.
CGGTATCCCGGTGGACGAGCCGTACACCCGGCAGCCGCGCCCCCGCGAACAGCGCGAACCCGAGATCGAGAAGCCGGGCCGGATCCAGACCCGCCGCACGGGCCCGCCCCTTCCCCCGCACCTCATGCAGATCAGGCACACGAAGGGCTCGCATCGGCATGTACGCAGCCCCGCCACAGAACGGCCCCACCGCCGTACCGTCGCCCTGAACACGGAGCTGGACCAACGCACCCGACCAGAACTCCCGGGCGAGCGGAGCCACGACAACCCCACCGGGCCGGACCTGCCGCAGCAACGCGTACGGGACATACCGCAACGCGCACGTCACGATCAACCGGTCCACGGGCCCCAGACCGGGCCAGGGCTGCTCACCGTCCCCGACGCGGAGGTGCGGCCGGTAGCCGGCCTGAGCCAGGGCGTCGGCCGCCTGCGCGGCCACGACCGGGTCCACCTCCACACTGTGGACCAGATCGTCGCCGAGCCGTTCACAGAGCAGCGCGGAAACGTACCCGGTACCAGTTCCGATCTCCAACACACGCTGTGCGTCATCGACTTCGAGGAGCATGAGCATCCGGGCGACCATCGAAGGCATCGAGTTCGACGAAGTAGCGATGCCCGGGCCGCCGTCAACTCCATCATCGAGCTGGGTAACAACCGGCTCATCGCTGTTCACCAGAGCCAGCCACGCATCCGGTCCCACGACCGGCTCACACCGGTCGGGCAACTGCCGCCACACATCCGCCGGAACAAACCGGCTGCGCGGCACCGCCTCGAACACCCGCCGCCACCGGCCAGTGAGCAGCCCACGATCGGCCAGCCCCCGCACCAGCGCCGGGTACGTAGGCACCTCCTGCGCCGTGCTCACGGCTGCGGGAAGCACTGAGGGCAGCTGCCGTCCGGAGACGGCTTCGGCTCCGACGGCGGCGCCCACGGCTTGTCCGACGGCAGCCCGCCATGCTTCCCAGCCTCGGCCAGTACAGGGTGAGTGGTCATCATTCATCTCCTCTGATCGGTGAAGCCGATCGGCCGGCAGGGCCGTGAAGCCGGTAGACCCCGTACGGCGGAAAAAGATCGACCCGACACGGACAACCACTCTCGGCACACGCCCGACACAGCAGATCCCGGCCACCCTCGGTACGCCGTACGGCAGTGACCCGAGCACGCCAACACGCCTCGCACATACGGACATCTGTTACTGAGAGGCTGATGCTCATCCGGCTTCCCGGAGAGCGATGGCCGCCGCATGGCACGGGCAGGCACAATCCGGCCGCAGGCACAGAACGTGCACGCCCGCCAGATCCGTCACCAACGCACTCCGGCAGACAACGCCGTACGGACCATCCACCCCCGCCGACAACCCATCCAAGTCAGCCACCGCACCCTGATGCACATCCGTGGCGGTGATCGGATCACCACGCCACAACAGCGTCACCTCATGCTCCGGGCAGTAGGCCCCCGCCTCGTTCTCGATCAGAAAATCGTGCGCGTCGTCCTGCGCGTAACACCTCACCCGCGTCGAGCCTCCCGCCAAGCACGGCCAAGACGCACAGCCACCGGACAGGACACTCCCGCGCGGCAGGTGGCGCAGCGCTGGGTGTGCCCGAGCCACGTCTTGTACGTGAGGTCGCCCAGAGCGACAGTCTTCACGACGTGCCCTCGGGGCACGTAGGGCACTCGCAAGCAGGGAAGTCGTGCGACATCTCCGGCCATTCGAACGGAGTCACCTCGGTCTCTTCCCGCAGGACACGGACAGTGCCCGTGCGGTTCACCTCGTACACCTTCAGCGTCATCGGCACGACCTTCTCCCTGACCGATCGTCGGGCTCTCAGCCATTCCGCTTCATGGCCCGTTGTCACACCCTGATGATGTGCGGGTACGTCGAGTAAGGGATAGGTCGTCCGGTGGCCACGTGCGGCCATCCGGCGGCCACGGCCAGGAGCACGGACGATGACACTTCACACTGACCGCATGGGCCGCAACGACGCGCTACGAGCCGCCCGCCTACGCTGTGGATGGCGGACCATCGAGGCCGCTGCCGGGGCACTCACCAGGCACGGGCAGCAGTTGCTGGACGACCGCCAGTTCACCGTGTCCGCACGGACGTGGCGTCGCTGGGAAAGTGAACGTCCCGGCTGGCCGGTGGAAGAGACCGCGATCATTCTCCACGACGCCCTCGGCCGGTGGCCGGAGGACCTGGGCTTCACGACTCCGCCGGGCTGGATCCGGCCCGAGCGCCACGAGGAGGAGCAGGTGAACCGCCGAGCCTTCACCTCCGTCACAGCGGCTGCGCTCGTCACGGGCCCAATGGCCCCGCAGCACGTCGACCCTGCTCTGGTCGACTACTTCCAGCAGCAGTTGGAGGGGCACTACCGGGCCGACATGTTCCTGGGCCCCCACGACCTGATCGGCACGGTGTCCGCGCAATACCAACTCATCGACAAGCTGGTGCGATCCGCGAAGGGTGAGACGCGGCGTGGTCTCCTACGTACGGGCGCGGCCTACGCGGCACTCGTCGGCTGGCTGTACCAGGATGCCGGTGACATGGGCGGAGCCGCGTTCTGGCGAGGAGTGACGCAGGAGATCGCGGTTAGGTCCCGTGACCCGCACCTGATCGGGTACTCACTGGTGAATCAGGCACAGGTGCGCACAGATCTGGGTGACGGGCACGCGGTCGTCGAGTTGTGCGAGGCCGTCCTTGATGACGCCGACCGGCTCGTGCCGAAAGTGCGGGTCATGGCGATGCAGCAACAAGCCCACGGTGCCAGCCTTACCGGCGAACGCCGTCTCGTAGATCAGCTCCTGGACCGCGCAGACCGCCTTCTGCCGGGTGTCGACGACGACTTGCCGTGGGGAAACGCGTGCCGCCGGACGCCCGGGTACATGGAGGTGCAGCGAGCCACCTGCTACGGGCGGCTCGGCCTGGGTGCCGAAGCAGGGTCCATCTGGGCACAAGTACTGGCTGGGGTGCCGGAGACGGCCCGCCGAGACCGCGGGGTTTACCTGGCCCGGCAAGCAACCGCCGCCGCAGCGGCACGAGAGCCGGACCAGGCGGTGGAGATCGCCCGCACCGTGGCCACGATCGCCATTGAGACCCGTTCCGCCCGCATGCGCCGGGAGCTTGCCACGCTAGAACGGGCGATGCGCCCGTGGCACGATGCACCGGTCGGTCAGGACCTTGCGGAGATCCTGGCACCAGTGACCGAGGGGAGCTGAAGATGGGCAAGGATCCGTTGCCGGACGAGGAGATCACGACGCGCTTGGCCGAGTTGCCGGGCTGGGCACGCGAAGGGGACACGATCACCCGAACGTTCGGGATCCGGTACCACGGCGGCGTCGCACTGATCGTGAACGTCGCGGATGTCGAACGGCTCATCGGCCACCACGCGGACATCGACCTGCGGTGGGACCACGTGCGGTTCGCGATCACGACGCACGACGCCGGGCACCGGCTGACCGCAGCGGACTTCGACCTGGCCGCACGGATCGACCGGATCGCGGCTGCCCACCAGGCACAGCCTCACGGGTGGTCCCCGCGCGTGCGGGGGTGTTCCCCGTGCTCCCGACCGTCGCCATGACGGCGGTCTGTGGTCCCCGCGCGTGCGGGGGTGTTCCCGTGCCGCCTCCGCCGTGACGATGAGCAGCAGCGTGGTCCCCGCGCGTGCGGGGGTGTTCCCGAGGACACGGCCGCCGCGCCGTCCATCGCTGCGTGGTCCCGCCTGGACGAGGGGGTCCGCAGCGCGGTCGGCCGCCCAGCGCATCAGGTCGATGAGGCGAGCGGAGAGGTCGTGTGCCCCGTGTTTGTAGGCGACGGCATCGGCGGTGCGAGCGGCAGAGGCCAGCATCCGCGCAGCATCCTGGTGTTCGGCACCGGGGGCAGTATGGACGTACCGAATCGCATCGGTCAGCAGACCGGGAATGACGGTGGCGATCCGGCCGTACTGGGCGGCGAGACGCCAGCCCACCGCCGTGGTGATTTCATTGGCCAGCTCTTCCGGTCTGCGCGTCGGCGAGCCGAGAGCCAGGTCGTATCCAGCGATCGCCTCCGACAGGGCGGGCAGGGCCTTGTGGACACGCCGCTCCGCGCCGACATAATCCGTGCGCAGACGCGTGACGTCCACCTCAAGGGCGCCCGCGATCGCTTCGAGGACTTCGTCGCTGGGTCGGCGGGCACCTCGTTCGATGGCGCGAACCATGGCGTAGGACACGTGGGAGGCCGCCGCGAGTGCGGTTTGGGTGTACCGGTGTGCACGGCGACAGGCGGCGATCCGCCTGCCGATCTCTTGCGGACTATCGGAAGACACACACTGACCGTACTTGTGCCATGACGCTGCGGAACCCGAGTTCCTCTACTTCTCGGCGATCGCGGTGAGTTCCGTAAGCGACTGGATCACCCAGTCGGCAGTCGCGCATACTTGATCGTCAGCGCCCCATCGGTGCCCCCAAGGACCACGGCGGATGTGTGCCGTGCGGAGCCCGGCCCTGGCGGCAGGGAACGTGTCGTTCGCGGGGTGATCGCCGACGTACACGGTGTCTCTCGCGGAAGCGCCGGAGGCGTCGAGGACCCGCGCGAAGAACTCCGTCGAAGGTTTGGCGCAGCCCCACTCCTCGGAGGTGGCGACGAGATCGGCGGGCAGATCGAGCGCCCGAAGCAACTCACCCGCGCGCACGGTCTGGTTGCCTGCGACGACGACGCGCATCCCGAGGTTCCGGAGCTTCGCCAGCGCGGGGCGGACGTCTTCGTACAGATCGGACTCATCGAGGTGCTCACCTCGTCCGGCTGCCTCGCGGGCGGCGTATTCGGCCGGAATGTCGATGCCCGGCTTCACCAGCCTCAGCGCTTCGGAGTTGTCGAGCCCCTGAGCGGTCACCGCGCCCACAAGGGCTGACAGGGTGTGTCTGGGCATGCCGAGCCAATCGGCCCAGGAACCCCAGTAGCGGTCGTCGCGGACGAGTGTCTCGCCTATGTCGAACACGAACGTCTTCACACGTCGAGCCTAGGGGGACGGTCAGGCATCGCGACATCCTCCCGGCCATGGGTGAGGGCAAGAAGTAGCGCATGCCCGTGACCCCGCTCTCGAAGCTCGGGGTCCGAGGCCTGAGACCCGAGCCCCGAGCCCCGAGCCCCGGAAGACCCCATTCACTCGTTCGGGCGTACTCAAGTCACGCCCCGGCCCGAAGCTCGGGGCCCGAGTCACGTGCTTCGGGATGCGGGACCCGAGGTTCGAGCGCCTTCTCTAACCGGTAGGTAGATAAGGGGGGTTGGGAAAACCTCCCCCACCTCCCCACCCCGCCACGGCCAGCAAGTATGACTAATCGTGACAGCTTGCGGCACAGCGTCACGACTGCTTACGGTGCGAGAACCAAACGACCCCGACGCGGTGTAGCAATCACCAGGCCGGGGTCTCACCACAAGATCGATCACCTAGAAAGCCGATCCCATGGCTATCCAGCACCCTAGCTCCGCCCTGAACGCCCCCGCATCCTCACCCGCGTATCCGATGGCCAAGCCCGGCTACGGAAAAGTTTCGGCACCCGGCCAACTTCCCCACGCACAGGATGACTTCGCCCTTCTCCCGACGCGCGAACGGTACGTCGCCGGGTTCGTCGACCACCTCCCCGAGGGCGCGGCGATGAGCGTGAAGACCCTGGCCAAGCAACTCCCGCTCTACGGGCAGCAGGCCATCTCCACCGCCCTCACGGCCCTGTCCGTCGCCGGGCACCTGCGGCGCGTACGGTGCCCCGTCGGCGCGGGCGAGACGACCCGCTGGGTCTTCCGCACCTTCTGGTCCCGCACCGCCCGCGACAACGAGTGGTGGAACACCTACCTCGCCACCGAGAAAGCCGCCCTGGCCACAGCCCCCGTACCGGGAATGACGGCCACCCCCACCGCCGCCCCTCCGCCTCCCTGGGTCCCGGCCGACGACCCGCCGTCGCCCGCACTGCCGGAGGAGCCCCGGGGAGAAGCCGCCCGAAAGTCGCTGGAGCCATCTCGCACGGCCGCCGCCCCGTGGCCCGCAGAGCCTGCGAGGCCCTCGGCCCCCATCTCCGTACCGCACCAGCGCGCCCCGATCGGCCCCCCGGACACGGCACCCGCTCCGGGTCCGGCCGCACCCCGCTCCCCCGCCTACCTCGCCCTGGCCCGACTCGGCCGCACGGACCAACGCCTGGGGCTGTCCGCCGACGACTGCGCCGCACTGGAGGCGCAGGCGGCGGAATGGTTCGCCCGGGGTGTGGACGCCGACTATCTGACCGCCGCCCTCACCGCAGGGCTTCCCGCCAAGGTCGACAGCCCCCTCGGCTTCGTCCGCCGTCGCCTCGCCGACAAGATCCCGCCACGGCTGCCCGCCGAGCCGGCCTCGCCCGGCACACCCGCCCGCCGCGTCCTGATGGAGTGCACCGACTGCGGCGCCCCCGGACGCCCCGAGGCCCTCCCCGACGGGCTCTGCCGCCCCTGCCGCGCCGCCCACCGCACCGGGTCGGCCGAGTCCCCGGTCGGCATCGCCGACGTTCCGGCCGACGCCCGCGACATCGGGGCGTACATCGCCGGGCTCCGCGACCTGCTCAGGACCCCTGAGAACTGGTGAACACGATCATGATCGGCGCTTCAAGACCACACGAGCGTCACGTCACGTCAGGCAACCCTTGAGTCTTGATCGGTGCGGCCGTTCTGGCGGCCTGCTCGATCTTCGCGCAGTAGGCCGCACGCGCTTCCTCGTCGATCCGCATCTCGTGTTCGGCACGCACCCCGGTCCGGCCGTCGAGGCCCTCGCGCAGGACATCGGCGTGCCCGGCATGCCGGATGGACTCGCCGAGGACATGGACCATGACGGCGAACAGGTTCGTGTTGGGATGAGGCTCCGGCCACCACGGCACGCGGCCGGGGGCGTCGAGGGGAAGCTCGTCGATCGTCGCGTCCGAGTGCTCCCACGTGCGCCGGTAGAACCCGACGATCTGATCTCGGGTCTCGTCCTCGGTCGCCCACAGATCGCTGCCGTTGGAGTGGTCCTGCCACCGGGGCAGCGGTTCCGGGGAAGGGCGGTCGAAGACCTCGCCGAAGTACCTTGCCTCGACGGTGGCCACGTGTTTGACCAGGCCGAGGAGGTTGGTCCCGGTCGCCGTCAAAGGCCGGCGGGCGTCGTATTCGGACAAGCCGTCGAGTTTCCAGAGCAGAGCCTCGCGGTCCCGCCGCAGTCTCCCGTGCAGGTTGTCCTTCGCGAATTCATCGATCATGCGGCACGAGCCTTCCATGGACTGCTCACGGCCTCAAGATCCCGTAGGTGGTCCGCGACGACAGGTCGGCCGGGACCTCCGGGCCGGTCCCCGCCGGCGACCACCGGGCCGGTCCAGAGCCTCTTGATCTCCGGCCGCCCGTCGGTCGGTCGCGGAGGTCACCACCGGACACCCCGCAGCGGTGTCCCCCGGGAGAGCCGCCAGCCCCGCATCCCCGGCGGAGGCGGTCCGGGGAGCGCTGATTTCCGCTCGGTAGCGACCCGGCAGCCCGTCCACATCGGTAGCCGGTGCGGGCATGGGCGCGAGACATGGGCAGGCGGATACGGGCGGGCGGATACGAGCGCGGCCACCGCTGATCGTCGGTCGGCAAAGACGAACGATCACGCGGTGGCCGCAGAACACGGGGGGCCATGCCCCGTGCGGCGCCGCCCTGTGGCGGCAGTGCGTCAGCTCTGCGCGGCGTCGTCGCCCGTCGGGCCAGTGCCCTCAGCCGCGCCGGTCTTCTCCCGCATCTTGCGCACCAGCTCCGCCTTCTGGTCGGCTGCGCTCTGGCGGTCGAGGTTGCGGTGCGGACCGTTGTTCTGCCGTTCGGCGCGGGACAGCTTCTTGCGCTGGCCGCCGCCCTGGCCCACGGGGTTGTTGATGTTCTTGCTCACGGTCACGGGTTCTCCCGGTGGTGATGTGAAGTGATCTACGGATTCATCGGTGGGGGACGGGCGGCGACGTCGCAGGACGTCAGCGGCGGCCCATCACGCGCTCACTCGTAAATCGGCGTCTGGAATGACAAAGACGTTACCCGGTTCCGTCGGTCCCGCACACCAGCCCTTTCGCCGCCCGGCGTCGGCCGGGCCCTCTCGGGTGCCGTCAGTGGCCCTGATCACACCGAGGGTGCGTACCGGCTGCTGGTCTTCCCTCTCATCCTGGGCGGCGGAAAGCAGCTCTTCGCCGATGGCAAGAGCCCTCGGCGCCTGGCGCTCACCGCCACGCGGCCGACACCGTCCGGCGTCCTGATCAACACCTACCGTCCCCGCGCCGATGGCTGAGGGGCCGCCTCGGCGATCATGGCCGGATGAATCCGGGTCCACGATCCGGCCCGCCCCTGACCGCGACAGCCGTCACCCCAGCCCCTCCTCCACCAGTGCCGCCCACTGCGCCACCACCCGTGCCCGCCGGGTGGCGTCGTCGGTGAGGAGGTTGGCGAGGCCGAGGCCGCGGGCCATGTCCAGGAGGCCCTGGACCGTCTCGCGGGCTCCGGGGCGGGTTTCGTCCGCGCCCAGGAGTTCGACGGCGATCCGGTGGGTCTCCCGGCCCACCCGCGCCTCCAGTTCCGTCACGCGCGGACGGAGCTGGGCCTCGTTGGAGGCGGCGACCCAGAGCTGGAGCGCGGCCCGGAACAGGGGGCCGGTGTAGAGGTCGACCAGGGCCGCGACCACCTCGGCGCGGCCCTGGACGGGGAGCGCGCGCAGGGCGGCCGAGCGTTCCTCGGCGACGTACTCCACCGCCCCGGTGAACAGGTCCTCGCGGGTCGGGAAGTGGTGCTGGGCCGCGCCGCGCGAGACGCCGGCGCGCTCGGCGACGACGGAGACGGTGGAGCCCGCCCAGCCGTGTTCGGCCAGGCAGGCCACCGCCGCCTCCAGGAGGCGCTGCCGCGTCGCCCGGCTGCGGTCCTGCTTCGGCGCGTGAGCGGCCTTGGAAGGGGAATTGGAAGGGGAAGAGGATGTCACCGCACCCATGCCGGGTCCCGTCGTTCGAGGAAGGCCGTCATCCCCTCCCTCGCCTCGTCGGAGGCGAACAACGCGGCGGATCGGGCGACGAGGTCTTCGGCGTACTGGTCGAAGCTCCTCAGCACCGTAGCCGTGACCAGCTCCTTCGATGCGGCCAGGCCCTGCGGTGACGCCCGGCGCAGGCCGTCCAGGATCGGTACGAGTGCCTGGTCGACGTCCTCGGCGGCCACCGTGACCAGCGAGATCCTGGCCGCCTCCGCCGCGTCGAAAGGCTCACCGGTGAGGTAGTAGCGGTTCGCCGCCGTGCGGTCCAGGCGGGGGAGCAGGGTGAGGGAGATGACCGCCGGGGCCAGGCCCAGCCGGGACTCCGTGAGGGCGAAGGTCGACGCCGGACCCGCCACCGCGATGTCGCACGCCGCCAGCAGGCCCAGACCGCCCGCCCGGACGTGGCCGTCCACCCGGGCCACGACCGGTTTGGGCAGCGCCACGATCTCCCGCATCACGCCCACGAACGCCTCCGGGTCCGGCGGCGCCTTCAGGTCCGCCCCGGCGCAGAACGTCGTGCCGGCGTGGGTGAGCACCACCGCCCGTACGGTGTCGTCCGCCGCGCACGCCGCCAGTGCCGCGCGGAGTTCGCCCACCAGGGGCGCGGAGAGCGCGTTGCGGTTCGCCGGGGAGTCCAGCGTCAGCGTCGCCACTCCCCGGTCCGCCGTCCGTCCGATCAGGGTCACTTCTCCTCGGTCCTCTCCGTCTTCTCCCGGTCGCGCAGCTCGCGCCGGAGGATCTTGCCGGACGCCGCCCGGGGCACCGCCTCGACGAACTCGGCCTGCCGCACCTTCTTGTACGGGGACACCCGCTCGGCGACGTACGCCATGACCTCGTCCGCTGTCAGCCCCGCGCCCGCCGGGCCCCGGACCAGGAACGCCTTCGGGACCTCGTTGCCCTCCGGGTCGTACACCCCGATCACCGCCGCGTCCGCGAGGTGCTCGTGGGTCAGGAGCAGGGCCTCCAGCTCGGCGGGGGCCACCTGGTAGCCCTTGTACTTGATCAGCTCCTTGACCCGCTCGACGACGAACAGCCAGCCGTCCGCGTCCACCCGCCCGACGTCGCCGGTGTGCACCCAGCCGTCCGCGTCGATCATGTCGGCGGTGGCGTCGGGGCGGCCCAGGTAGCCCTTCATCACCTGGGGGCCGCGGATGAGGATCTCGCCGTCCGCCCCCTCCTCCACGTCCTGCGCCGGGTCCTCCAGCGACACGATCCGCATCTCGGTGCCCGGCAGCAGCTTGCCGACCGTGCCCGGCGGCGGCTGCTCGGCGGAGAGCGGCACCACGTGCGTACCGGGCGACAGCTCCGTCATCCCGTACGCCTGCCGCACCGGCGGCACCCCGAGGCGGGCCGAGCAGGCGGCGGCCAGGTCGGCGTCGAGCGGGGCGGCGGCGCTGACGATGTACTGGAGCGAGGAGAGGTCGTACTCCCCCACCAGCGGGTGCTTCGCCAGGGCCAGCACGATCGGCGGTGCCACGTACAGGCCGGTGATGCGGTGCGTCTGGATGGCCTCCAGGAACTGCGCGAGGTCGAAGCGGGGCAGGACGACGACCGTCGAGCCGCAGCGCAGGGGGACGTTCATGAGCGCCGTGAGTCCGTAGATGTGGAAGAAGGGGAGGACGGCCAGGATGCGGTCACCCTCGCTCATCGGGATGAACGGTCTCAGCTGCTCCAGGTTGGTCGCGATCGAGCGGTGTGTCAGCATCACGCCCTTGGGCGTGCCCGTCGTGCCGGAGCTGTACGGGAGGGCCGCGACGTCCTCGCCGGGGTCGATGGCGATCTCCGGTTCGGGGGCGGTGGAGGACAGCATGTCCAGGATGGAGGTGTGGCCCTCCGCCCGGTCGCAGACGTATATCTCCCTTATGGCGCCGGCGAGTTCGGCCGCCCGGCGGGCGGCGTGGAGGAGCGGGGAGACGGTGACGATCCACTTCGCTCCGCTGTCGGCGAGCTGCTTGGCGAACTCCTCCGGCGTGGCCAGCGGGTGGACCGTGGTGACGGAGGCCCCGGCGCGGGTGGCCCCGTGGAAGACCGCCGGGTAGGCGATGGTGTTCGGGCTGTGGAGAGCGAGGACGTCACCCTTGCGGAGACCGGCCTCGGCCAGCGCGGCGGCGATGCGCCGGTGGAAGCCGTCGAGCTGGGCGTAGGTGAGGGAGGCGCCGTTCGTCCCGTCGATCAGGGCGACGGTGTCACCGAACCCGGCGGCCTCGCCGAGGACCGCTTCGTGGATGGGCGTGTCGAGGGCCGGTACGTCTGCGTACTCGCTGCGGAACACCATGGCGGTCCCCTGTCGTCGCGGGGTCCCGCGCCGCCCGGGTGGCGGTGCTGGACACCGTGCGGGTGTGGAGGGTCGGAAATCATCCCTGTGGGGGAGGGATGGGGAGATGGGGAGATGGGGGAACGGGGAGGGGTCGGACGCGCTTCCTCACGGACCGGGTCCGGACCGGGTCTGGAACGGAACGGAACGGGTCCGGAACGGGTCTGGACCGGAACGGAACGGGTCTAGTACGACTTCGGCAGGCCCAGCGTCTGGTGCGAGACGTAGTTCAGGATCATCTCGCGGCTGACCGGGGCGATCCGGGCCACCCGGGACGCGGTGATCAGGGACGCGAGGCCGTACTCGCGGGTCAGTCCGTTGCCACCGAGGGTGTGCACGGCCTGGTCGACCGCCTTCACGCACGCCTCGCCCGCCGCGTACTTCGCCATGTTCGCCGCCTCGCCCGCCCCGACGTCGTCGCCGTCGTCGTACAGCCGGGCCGCCTTCTGCATCATCAGGCGGGACAGCTCCAGCTCGATGTGCGCGGTGGCCAGGGGGTGCGCGATGGCCTGGTGGGAGCCGATCGGGGCCTTCCAGACCTGTCGGGTACGGGCGTACTCGACGGCCTTGCCGAGCGCGAAACGGCCCATGCCGATGCCGAACGCGGCCGTCATGATCCGTTCGGGGTTGAGTCCCGCGAAGAGCTGGAGGAGGCCCGCGTCCTCGTCGCCGACCAGGGCGTCGGCCGGCAGCCGCACCTCGTCCAGGACCAGCTCGAACTGCTTCTCGGGGGCGTGGAGTTCCATGTCGATCTGGTTCCGCCCGAAGCCGGAGGCCTCGCGCGGGACGATGAACAGGCAGGGCTTCAGCTTCCCTGAGCGGGCGTCCTCGGTGCGGCCGACGATCAGCGTGGCGTCGGCTATGTCGGCGCCGGACACGAAGACCTTGCGGCCGGTCAGCACCCAGTCGGCGCCGTCACGGCGGGCGGTGGTGGTGATGCGGTGGGAGTTGGATCCGGCGTCGGGCTCGGTGATACCGAAGGCCATGGTGAGGCTTCCGCCGGCGAGGCCCGGCAGCCATGTCCGCTTCTGTTCGTCGGTGCCGAAGCGGGCGATGACCGTGCCGCAGATCGCGGGCGACACGATCATCATCAGGAGGGGCGATCCGGCCGCACCCAACTCCTCCAGCACGATGGAGAGTTCGGCCATGCCGCCGCCTCCGCCGCCGTACTCCTCGGGGAGGTTCACGCCGAGGTAGCCGAGCTTGGCGGCCTCCGCCCACAGCTCGTCGGTGTGGCCGCCCTCGCGGATGAGGGTGGTCATGTAGTCGCGCCCGTACCGCTCGCCGAGGGCGGCGACGGCGGCGCGCAGGGCCCGGTGCTCTTCGGTTTCGAGGGTGGTGCCGGTGGCGGTGCGGGCGGTGCTCATGCGGTCTCCTCCGGTACGGGGATGGCGGCCGGGCCCTCCTGGACCACGGCGAGCAGCGCGCCGACGTCGACCTGGTGGCCGGGGGCGGCGTGCAGGGCGGTGAGGGTGCCGGAGGCGGGGGCGAGGATGCGGTGCTCCATCTTCATCGCCTCCAGCCAGATCAGCGGCTGCCCGGCCTCGACGGGGACTCCGGCGGCCAGGCCCTTCGCGAGGCGGACGACGGTCCCGGGCATCGGGGCGAGCAGGGAGCCCGGTTCGGTGTGGGTGACGGGGTCGGTGAAGCGGGGCAGGGCGGTGAAGGTGTACGAGGCGTCGGCGGTGTCCACGTACACCCGGCCGCTGTCTCGGTCGCCGTCGACGGTGGGAGTGACGGTGAAGTGCCGTGTCAGGCCGTCCACTTCGAGGGTGACCCGGTCCGGGGTGACGGCGAGGACCCGGACACCGGGGGCGTCGTGCGGTTCCGGGGTGCCGGTGCGCGGAGTGCGGTGGGCGACCTCGTGCTCGGACCCGTCGGGTTCGCTCCGGTAGCACCTCCGCTGCGGCCCCGAGGGTACGTTGCGCCAGGCCCCGAATCGGGTGGGGACGGGGCCGCCGGAGGTGGTGGCGCGGACGGCTGCCGCCAGGGCCCCGGCGAGGGCGGCCCGGGCGGGGTCGTGGCCGGCCGCCGGGGCGGTCAGGGCACCGAGGTGGCGGTCGTAGAACCCGGTGTCCAGGCGTGCCGCCGCGAAGTCCGGGTGGCGCAATGACCGGACGAGCAGGTCACGGTTGGTGACCGGGCCGTGGATCCTGGCCCGCTCCAGCGCGCGGGCCAGCAGCCGGACGGCTCCGGCGCGGGTCGGGGCGTGGGCGATCACCTTGGCGAGCATCGGGTCGTAGTGCACGCCGATGGTGTCGCCGCCGGTGTATCCGGTGTCCAGGCGCAGGCCCGGCGCGTCCGGCACGTCCAGTGCGAGGAGCGCGCCGGTCTGCGGCTGCCAGTCACGCGCGGGGTCCTCGGCGTAGAGCCGGGCCTCGACCGCGTGGCCCGAAGCCGTCGGAAGCACCGGGTCCAGTGGCTCGCCCTCCGCGACGCGCAGTTGCAGAGCGACCAGGTCGAGCCCGAACACGGCTTCCGTCACCGGGTGTTCGACCTGGAGGCGGGTGTTCATCTCCAGGAAGTACGGCCGCCCCTCGGCGGAGACCAGGAACTCCACGGTCCCCGCTCCCCGGTAGCCGACCGCCCGCGCGGCGGCGGTCGCCGCGTCGCGCAACCGGGTGCGCAGGGCGTCGTCCAGGCCGGGGGCGGGAGCCTCCTCGATGACCTTCTGGTGGCGGCGCTGGAGCGAGCAGTCCCGGGTGCCGAGCGCCCACACGGTGCCGTGCCCGTCCGCCATCACCTGGACCTCGACGTGCCGGCCGCGCTCCACGTACGGCTCGGCGAAGACCTCGCCGTCGCCGAAGGCGGACGCGGCCTCGGCGGAGGCTGCCAGCAACTCGTCTGGCAGTGCTGCGAGTTCGCGGACGATCCGCATACCGCGCCCGCCGCCGCCGGAGGCCGCCTTGAGCAACAGCGGCAGGTCGGCCTCGACCGCCGTCGCCGGGTCCACCGGGGCCAGCAGCGGCACTCCGGCCCCGGCCATCAGCTCCTTGGCCCGGGTCTTGGACGCCATCAGCTCGATGGCCTTCACCGGCGGGCCCACCCACACCAGGCCCGCTTCCCGCACGGCGGCGGCGAAGGCGGCGTTCTCGGAGAGGAAGCCGTAACCGGGGTGCACGGCGTCCGCCCCTGCGGCCTGTGCGGCGGCCACCAGGAGGTCGCCGCGCAGATAGGTGTCGGCGGGGGCCGCGCCCGGCAGGCGTACGGCGAGGTCGGCCTCCCGTACGTGCAGGGCGTCGGCGTCCGCGTCGGAGTACACGGCGACCGTGGTGATGCCCAGGTCACGGCAGGTGCGGAAGATCCGGCAGGCGATCTCGCCCCGGTTGGCGACAAGTAGCGTGGTGATGGTCATCCGGGCCCCGTAGGTGGTGGTCATCCGGGCCCGTGGGCGGCGGTCGCCCGGGTCCCGTGGGTGGTGGCGGTCGTCCGGGTCCCGTAGGTGGTGGCGGTCATCCGGCCCTCACATGCGGAAGACGCCGAAGCCGCCTCGGGCGCCCTCGACCGGTGCGGTGTGGATCGCGGACAGGCAGATGCCGAGGACGGTCCGGGTATCGCGCGGGTCGATGACCCCGTCGTCGTACAGCCGCCCGGACAGGAACATCGGGAGCGACTCCGCCTCTATCTGCCGCTCCACCATCGCCCGCAGCCCGGCGTCGGCCTCGTCGTCGTACGGCTGCCCCTTGGCGGCGGCGGAGGCGCGGGCGACGATGGACAGGACCCCGGCGAGCTGCTGGGGGCCCATGACGGCGGACTTGCTGCTGGGCCAGGCGAAGAGGAAACGCGGATCGTAGGCGCGACCGCACATGCCGTAGTGGCCGGCCCCGTAGGACGCTCCCATCAGGACCGACAGATGCGGGACCTTCGAGTTGGCGACCGCGTTGATCATCATCGCACCGTGCTTGATGATGCCGCCCTGCTCGTACTCCTTGCCGACCATGTAGCCGGTGGTGTTGTGGAGGAAGACCAGCGGGATGTCGCGCTGGTTCGCCAACTGGATGAACTGGGCCGCCTTCTGGGACTCCTCGCTGAACAGCACGCCTTGCGCGTTGGCGAGGATCCCGACCGGATAGCCGTGCAGCCGCGCCCAGCCGGTGACCAGGCTCGTCCCGTACAGCGGCTTGAACGCGTCGAAGTCCGAGCCGTCGACCAGCCGGGCGATGACCTCGCGCGGGTCGAAGGGCACCTTCAGATCGCCGGGCACGATGCCGAGCAGCTCGTCCTCGTCGTACTTCGGCGGCTCCGCGGGACCCGGATCCGCGTGCGCCTTACGCCAGTTGAGGCGGGCGACGATCCGCCGGGCCTGGCGGACCGCGTCCTGCTCGTCGAGGGCGAAGTGGTCGGCGAGCCCGGAGGTGCGGGCGTGCATCTCGGCCCCGCCGAGGGACTCGTCGTCGCTCTCCTCGCCGGTCGCCATCTTCACCAGGGGCGGTCCGCCGAGGAAGACCTTGGACCGCTCCTTGATCATCACCGTGTGGTCGGACATGCCGGGGACGTACGCGCCTCCGGCGGTGGAGTTGCCGAACACTACGGCGACGGTGGGGATTCCGGCGGCGGACAGCCGGGTGATGTCCCGGAAGAGGGCCCCTCCCGGGATGAAGATCTCCTTCTGGGACGGCAGATCGGCCCCGCCCGACTCCACCAGGCTGATGCAGGGCAGCCGGTTGGCGAAGGCGATCTCGTTGGCGCGCAGGGCCTTCTTCAGCGTCCACGGGTTCGACGCCCCGCCGCGCACGGTCGGGTCGTTGGCGGTGATCAGGCACTCGACGCCCTCCACCATCCCGATCCCGGTGACGAGCGAGGCGCCGACCGCGTAGTCGCTGCCCCAGGCGGCCAACGGGGACAGCTCCAGGAACGGGGTGTCGGGGTCGACGAGCAGCTCGATCCGCTCGCGGGCCGTGAGCTTTCCGCGCCCCCGGTGCCGGGCGACGTACCTCTCGCCACCGCCCGCCAGCGCCTTGGCGTGCTCGGTCTCCAGCTCGGCGAGTCCGGCGACCATGGTGGCTCGGTTCGCCGCGTATTCGGGGCCGTTGGTGTCGAGCCCGGTGGGCAGGACGGTCATGCGGTCACCTCCGGGAGGGGGACGCCTTCCAGCAGCGGAACGGGGACGGGCAGTGACCGGGACCGCAGCCACTCCCCCAGCGCCTTCGCCTGCGGGTCGAACCTGGCCCGGGCCGCGACGCCCTCGCCCAGGAGGCCGTGCACGGTGAAGTTCAGGGCGCGCAGGTTGGGCAGGATGTGACGGACGACGGTCAACGGTGCTGTCTCCGGCAGGAGTTCCTTGAACCGCTCCACGGTCAGCGCCTGAGCCAGCCACCGCCAGGCGTCGTCATCACGCACCCAGACGCCCACGTTGGCGTCGCCGCCCTTGTCGCCGCTGCGGGCGCCCGCGATCAGACCTAGGGGGGCGCGTCGGGTGGGGGAGCGGGGGTACGGGGCGGGCAGCGGCGGGTCAGCCACCACGCTCAACGCCCGTGTGTGCGACGGCGGTTCGATGACGGTGCGGGTCCCGTCCGGCAGTACGGCGGAGTGCTCGACGTCCGCCGCCGGTACGGGCCTGGCCTCGAACACCCCGTAGGGCGCGCCCTTTCCCGGCGGGGCGGTGACGTGGAAGCCCGGGTAGCTGCCGAGGGCCAGCTCCACGGCCGCCCCGGAGACGGCCCGGCCGACCGCGTCGGCGTCCTGGTCGCGGACGACGAGCCGGAGCAGGGCACTGGCCCGCTCCTCGGTGTCGGCGTCGGTGTGGTCGGTCCGGGCCAGCTCCCAGCGCACCTCGGCGGGCGGGCGCGCGCCGCCCCGTTCCAGAGCGTCGGCGAACTGGTCCTTCACGAGGTCCGCCTTGGCCTCGATGTCCAGGCCGGTGAGGACGAAGACGACCTCGTTGCGCCAGCCGCCGAGCCGGGTGAGCCCGGCCTTGAGGGTGGGCGGCGGGGCCTCGCCGCGTACGCCGTCGACGCGGACCCGGTCCGGGCCGTCCGGGGTCAGGGTCACGGTGTCGAGGCGGGCGGTGACGTCGGGGCCCGCGTACCGGGCTCCGCCGGTCTCGTACAGGAGTTGGGCGGTGACGGTGCCGACGTCGACGACCCCGCCCGTACCGTCGTGCTTGGTGATCACCGAGGAGCCGTCGGCGTGGATCTCGGCGAGCGGGAAGCCGGGGCGGCGGAGGCGGCGGGCGTCGTGCTCGCCGAAGAACGCGTAGTTCCCGCCGGTCGCCTGCGTACCGCACTCCAGGACGTGCCCGGCGACGACGGCCCCCGCGAGCGCGTCCAGATCCTCCGGGCCCCAGCCGAAGTGGGCGGCGGCGGGCCCGGTGACCAGAGCCGCGTCGGTGACCCGGCCGGTGACGACGACATCGGCCCCGGCGCGCAGGCAGGCGGCGATCCCGGAGCCGCCGAGGTAGGCGTTGGCGGTGAGGAACCCGTCCGGGACGGGCAGGCTGTCGCCCTCGACGTACGCGACGGCGACGGGCACGCCGACCCTCTCTGCCAACCGCCTTACGGCGTCGGCCAGTCCGGCCGGGTTGAGACCGCCCGCGTTGGTGACGATCTTCACCCCGCGTTCGTGGGCGAGGCCGAGCCCTTCCTCCAGCTGGCGCAGGAAGGTGGTGGCGTAGCCCTTGTCCGGATCCTTGAGGCGGCTCCGGCCGAGGATGAGCATGGTCAGCTCGGCCAGGTAGTCGCCGGTGAGGACGTCGAGGGGGCCGCCGGTGAGCATCTCGCGCAGGGCGTCGAAGCGGTCGCCGTAGAAGCCGGAGGCGTTGCCGATCCGGAGGGGCGCACGGCCCGGGGCGGCGTTCACCGGTGGCCGTCCCGCCCGGCACGCTCCGCGCGCGGCAGGCGGCCGGGGCCGGGAGGCCCGGCGAAGGCCTGGGCGATACCGAGCCACTGGCCGGCGTCGCGCCCCTCGGCGGTGACCGCGAGGTCGGACCGGTGGGCGCGCTGGGTGACCAGGAGGCAGAAGTCGAGGAGCGGGCCGCTGACCCGCTGGGTGGCGTCCTGCGGCCCGTACGCGATCATCTCCCCTTCCGGGGTGTGGAGTTCGACGCGGAACTCCTCCTCGGGCGCGGTGATCCCGCGTACCGCGTAGGCGTAGTTCCGGGCCCGGACACCGATCCGCGCCACATGCCGGAGCCGGGCCGTGGGGGCCCGGGTCACCCCGAGGGCGTCGGCGATGTCCTGGCCGTGCGCCCAGGTCTCCATGAGCCGGGCGGACGCCATGGACGCGACGCTCATCGGCGGCCCGTACCAGGGGAAGCGGGTGCCGGCCGGGGCGTCCCTCAGGACCTCGCCGAGCCGCTGCCGCCCCTCCCGCCACCGGGCGAGCAGGGCGTCCGGGGCGTGGGCGGCGACCAGGGCGTCGGCCGCCTCGTCGACGAAGGTCCCGGGCGCGGCCATGGCCTTGGCCACCTCGTCCCCGAACCGGTCGGGCTCGGTGGCCGCCAGCAGTGCGACCTCGTCGGTCCAGCCGAGGTGGGCGATCTGGTGGGCGACGGTCCACCGCTCGGCGGGCGTCGGTCCGCGCCAGTCCGCGGGGCCCAACACCCCTACCAGGGCGTCGAGTTCGTCGCTCTCTTCGCGCAGATCCTCGATCACGGCTACGACAGCGGACACAGGCGCTCCCTCGGGACCGGGTGTGGTGCCCAGGAGCATGGCAGCGCGCCAGAAAACAAGCAAGCACGCTTGCATGATTTTCTGCCCGCAGGGCGCCCCTCCCCGTCAGGCGTCAGGCGTCAGGCGTCAGGCGTCAGGCGTCAGGCGTCAGGCGTCAAACGTCAAACGTCAAACGTCAGGCATCAGGCATCAGGCATCAGGCATCAGGCATCAGGCATCAGGCATCGGGCATGGTGCGCTGTTAGCCTCCGTCGATGACTGCCGAACCTCGCACGGTGACCCTCCGGTTCGATGCCGACAAGCTCGTCCTGGAGCCCCGGTACGACGCCGAGGGCCTGTACTACGTCTTCCCCGACGGACACTCGGCCTTGCCCGACGGACACTCGGGCGATCCCGGTGCGCCGCGCGCCGCCCTGTCCCTGGCGGAGGCGGTGCACGCGCGCATCCGGCCCGCCGGGACGGCCGAGAGGGTCCTGCGCGCCTGGGCGGAAGGCGCGCCCCCGCGCGGCCCGGTGCGTCTGGAGGATCCGGCGGCGGCGGCGCCGGTGCGGGTACGGGCCGGGGCGATCGTCATCCGTGACGGGGCCATGCTGCTGATCCGCTTCGAGGAGGACGGCGCGCCGTACTACGAGATCCCGGGCGGCGGGGCCGAGGCGGGCGAGACCCCGGAGGCGGCCGTCGTGCGCGAGCTCGACGAGGAGACCGGTCTGGCCGGGACCGTGGGGCCCGAGGTGGCGCGGGTCTGGAAGGGCGGACGCCGCGAGCACTACTTCGCCGTCTCCGCGAGGGGTGAGATCGGGCCGCCGGAGACGCTGGACAACTACGGCGGCACGCCGGTCTGGATACCGGTGGAGCGCCTGCCCGCCACCCCGGTGTGGCCCCGGCGGCTGTCCTGGCGCATCGAGCACTGGCACCGGACGGGGTGGCCGGAGCGCCCGGCCGAGCTGGCCGACTCCATCACCGAGCTGGGCAGGCCGTGCGGTTGGTGAGGCCCGCACGCTGAGCCCGCCCGGCGCGCGACCCCCACCGGGAGACGCCGGGAGACGCCGGGAGACGCCGGGCGGTCCGGCCGCGTCACCCCGCCGCGGCTCACCCCGCCGCGGCTCACCCCTCGCGGCGCGGGCCCGTCCGGCTGCGCACCGCGCCGACGCTGGCCCCGATGACCAGGGCGATGGCGAGGGCGTCCGTGGTGGAGAGTGCCTGATCCAGGATCAGGAAGCCCGCGCCGGCGGCGATGGCCGGCTCCAGGCTCATCATCACGGCGAACGTGGGCGCGGGCAGCCGGCGCAGCGCCATCAGCTCCAGGGTGTACGGAAGGACCGAGCTGAGGAGGGCCACCGCCGCGCCGAGCGCCACGGTGGACGGGACCGTGAGTTTCGCGCCGGACTCGATGATGCCCAGGGGCAGTGAGAGGACAGCGGCGACCACCATCGCCAGCGCCAGCCCGTCCGCCTGCGGGAAGCGGCGGCCGGTGCGGGCGCTGAACACGATGTACGCCGCCCACATCGCCCCGGCCCCCAGGGCGTACGCCGCGCCGACCGGGTCGAGGCGGTCGAAGCCGGCGCCACCCAGCAGGACGACGCCGACGAGGGCGAGGCCGGCCCACACGAGGTTGATCAGGCGGCGGGAGGCGAACACCGAGAGGGCCAGCGGGCCGAGCACCTCCAGGGTGACGGCGATGCCGAGCGGGATCCGGTCCAGCGCCTGGTAGAAGAGCGTGTTCATGCCGCCCATCGCGACGCCGAAGGCGAGCACCGTGCCCCAGTCGCCGCGCGAGTGGCCGCGCAGCTTCGGGCGGCAGATCACCAGCAGGATCAGCGCGGCGGCTGCCAGCCGCAGGGTGACGACGCCCAGTGCGCCCGCCTTCGGCATCAGGAGCGCCGCGACGGCCGAGCCGAACTGGACGGACAGGCCGCCGGCGACCACCAGCACGATCGGCGTCAGCGCCGCCCGGCGGTCGACCCCGGTCCGCCCGGCGGGGATGGCCGTGCCCACGTCCCCCCGGACGTCCGCACCCGCCCCGGCGCCTTCGAGTGCCGCCACGGCTTCGGGTACGGCGACGGCTGCGACGGCCGGTTCGGCGGCGCTGCGCTGGTCGTTCACGGGGGACCTTCCGAGGGAACAGGGACGAGACAGGTAAGTGCACTGTAATGGACCGGGTGGTACGACATGACGCACTGCCCCGTCGGCGGCGCCCCTTCACCGTAGGGACCCCCGCGCGTTCCGTGAAATACCGATCGAGCTCCCGTTATGCTCCACACGCATGAACGAAGCGCCCTCCACCGGCCGCCCCGTGGAACTCCGGCATCTGCGGGCCTTCCTCGCGGTCGCCGAAGAGTTGAACATCACGCGCGCCGCCGCCCGCCTCCGGCTCACGCAGCCCGCCGTGTCCCGCACCCTCGCGGCGCTGGAGCGGCACCTGGGGGTCCGGCTCGTCGACCGTTCCACCCACCACCTCGCCCTGACACCCGACGGCGTCGCCTTCCGTGACAAGGCCGCCGCCGCGGTCGCCGCCTTCGACGAGGCCCTCGCCCCCGGGCGGCTGCGCACCTGGCCGCTGCGGCTCGGGCACGCCTGGTCCGCGTTCGGGCCGTACACCACGCCGCTGCTGCGGGCCTGGCAGACGCGCCACCCGGGGACCCCGCTGGAACTGCTCCGGATCGACGACCGCACCGCCGGCCTGACCCGGGGCGAGGTCGACGCGGCGCTGCTGCGGGGCCCCGTGGACGCGCCGGGGCTCGTCACCGAGGTGCTGTTCACCGAGGTCCGGGTGGCGGCGGTGACCGCGGACGGGCCGCTCGCGGGACGGGCCTCGCTCGCCCTCGCCGATCTCGCGGAAGGACCCGTCGTCCTGAACACCGTCTCCGGCACCACCACCGTCGGCCTGTGGCCGCCGGACGCCCGGCCCGCCGCCACCGTCACCGTCGGGAACACCGACGAATGGCTCACCGCCATCGCCGCCGGCCGCGGCAGCGGCGTGTCCACCGCCTCGACCGCGACCCTGTACCCGCACACCGGAGTCGCCTACGTCCCGCTCGACGACGCCCCGGGCGTCCCGGTCCTCCTCGCCCGCCGGGACGCCCCCGGCCACCCCGCCCTGCCGGAGCTGGCCGCGCTCGCCCGCGAGATCGTCGCCCGGGGCGCCACGCACTGAGCCGGGGCGGGGCGGTCCTCGGCGGGCGGGCCGAACCCGGACCGGGCCCTACACCTCGCCCCCCGGCCGCTTCTCCACGGCCGTCGAGGGGTTCCCCGTGGCGGCGGCCTCCTCGATGGCCTCCGCCACGACCTCCGCGAGATGCCGGGCCCGCCGCCCGGCCAGCTGGTCGAGCTGCGTACGGCAGGAGAAGCCGTCCGCGAGGAGTTCCGTCCCCGGCTCCGCATCCCGTACGGCGGGGAGCAGCCGCTCCTCCGCGCAGGCCACGGACACCTCCCAGTGGCCCTTCTCGAAGCCGAAGTTCCCGGCGAGCCCGCAGCAGCCACCGCTGAGTTCGCCGGTCAGACCCATCCGTTCGCGCAGCCCGCGTTCCGCCGCGTCACCGAGGACCGCGTGCTGGTGGCAGTGCGTCTGGCCGGCGACCGGGCGGTCCAGCCGGGGCGGGGTCCAGTCGGGGGCGTACTCCTGTAGATACTGGGCGAACGTCCGCACGGATGAGGCCAGTTCGGCGGCGCGCGGGTCGTCGGGGAGAAGTTCGGGCAGGTCGGTGCGGAGCGTCGCGGCACAGCTCGGTTCGAGGACGACGAGCGGCTGGCCCGGCAGGAGGCGGAGCCGGTCCAGGGTGCGGCGCATCACGCGGCGCGCCGCGTCGAGCTGGCCCGTCGACACATACGTGAGGCCGCAGCACAGCCCGCGCGGGAGCGGCAGCACCGTGCGGTCCGTCGCCTCCTCCAGGACCCGGACCGCCGCCCGCCCGGCCTGCGGCGACAGGTGCTCGGTGAAGGTGTCCGCCCAGAGCGCCACCACCCGGTCCGACGCGAGGGTCCGGCTCCCCTTCCCCTGGCGGCGGAGCAGCCACCGGCTGTACGTCTGCGGCGCGAGCACCGGGATCGTACGCTCGGGCGCGATCCCGGCCAGCCGTTTCGCGAGCGCGGCGAGGGGGCGCAGCCGGGCCAGCGCGTTCAGCGGCCGGGCGAAGGGGGCGGCCAGCCGCAACCAGCGCGGGAGGCGGCCCATCGCGTAGTGGGCGGCGGGGCGGAGGCGGCCCCGGTAGTGGTGGTGCAGGAACTCCGCCTTGTACGTGGCCATGTCGACGCCCACCGGGCAGTCGCTGCGACAGCCCTTGCAGGAGAGGCACAGGTCGAGCGCGTCCCGGACCTCCTCGCTGCGCCAGCCGTCCGTGATGACCTCGCCCGCGAGCATCTCGTGCAGCAGCCGGGCCCGGCCCCGGGTCGAGTGGGCCTCCTCGCCGGTCGCCCGGAAGGACGGGCACATGACGCCTGGGCCGCTCGCCTCCGTCGTACGGCACTTGGCGACGCCGACGCAGCGGCGGACCGCGCCCGCGAAGTCCCCGCCGTCCTGCGGGTAGCCGAACTCCACGTCCACCGGGCGTTTCGGGAGGACGGCGAAGCGGAGGTTCGCATCGAGGCGGGCGGGGCGGGCGAGAACGCCGGGGTTCAGGCCGCCGTCCGGGTCCCACAGGTCCTTGAACCGGTGGAAGAGGGCGACGAGTTCGTCCCCGTACATCCGGGGCAGCAGTTCCGCGCGCGCCTGGCCGTCGCCGTGCTCGCCGCTGAGGGAGCCGCCGTGCGCGACGACGAGAGCGGCCGTCTCCTCGGAGAACCGGCGGAAGCGGGCCACTCCCTCCGCGCTGATCAGGTCGAAGTCGACGCGGACGTGGACGCAGCCGTCGCCGAAGTGGCCGTACGGGGTGCCGCGCAGGCCGTGTCCGGCGAGGAGGGCCCGGAAGTCGCGGAGGTACGCGCCGAGCCGGGCGGGCGGCACCGCGCAGTCCTCCCAGCCGGGCCAGGCCTCACTGCCGTCGGGCATCCGGGTCGCGGTCCCGGCGGCGTCCTCGCGGATCCGCCACAGGGCCCGCTGCCCCGCCGGGTCCGTGACGACCGCCCCGTCCACCGCGTCCGCACCCCGCAGGACGCGTTCGGCGTGCGCTTTCGCCTCGGCCGGAGTGTCGCCGCCGGTCTCGACGAAGAGCCAGGCGGCCCCGCGCGGCAGCCCGGCGGACCTGCGTACGAGGTCGGCGGCCATGCCCTCGACGGTGAGCGGGCGGTACGGGAGGAGGCCCGGGGCGGCGTCCGCGGCATCGGACTCGTCGGCGTACCCGAGGACGGCCAGGGCGCGGGCGCGCGGGGCCTCGACCAGGCGCACGGTGGCCTCGGTGACGACGCCGAGGGTGCCCTCGCTGCCGCAGAACGCCCGGACCGGGTCGGGGCCGCCGGGGTGTTCGGGGAGCAGGGCGTCCAGGGCGTACCCGGAGATGCGGCGCGGGAGTGCGGGGTAGCCGGTGCGCAGGAGGGCGAGGTGGGCGGCGACGAGTGCGCCGACGCCCTCGGGGCCCTCGCCGCTCCCCTGTTCCAGGTGCAGTTCCTCGCCCCCGTAGCGGACCACCGACAGCTTGTGCACGTTGTCCGCCGTCGTGCCCCAGGCCACCGAGTGCGCGCCGCAGGAGTTGTTGCCGATCATCCCGCCGAGGGTGCAGCGACTGTGGGTGGAGGGGTCGGGGCCGAAGGTCAGGCCGTGGGGTGCGGCGGCGGCCCGCAGGTCGTCCAGGATCACGCCGGGCTGGACGACCGCGGTGCGGGCGGCGGGGTCCAGGTCGAGGATCGTGCGCAGATGGCGGGTCAGGTCGAGGACGAGTCCGGTGCCGGTGGCCTGTCCGGCGATGGACGTGCCACCACCGCGCGCCACCACCGGCACCCGGTGCTCCCGGCAGACGGCCAGGGCGGCGGCGATGTCGTCGGCGTCGCGCGGGGCGAGCACGCCGAGCGGGACCCGGCGGTAGTTGGAGGCGTCCATCGTCGTCAGCGCCCGGGCCGCGGCCCCGAAGTCGCTCGCACCGCGTACGGCGGAGCGGAGCTCCGTGACGAAAGCCGGGGAAATGGGGGGAGCGGGGGAAGTGGGGGGAGTGGGGGAAGCGTCGGTATGCGGTCGATGCTGTTCGGCCATGGTCTCAGCATGCCGCCGCGGCGGGTGAACTCTTGGGATACGGGCGGATCAAAGCACGTAAGCAGTGCAATAAAGCCCACAAGATCTTCCCAAGCGGACCGTCAAGTCTCCTATAGTGACCAAGACTTGCGCAGGAATTAGCAGCTCCAGTTGCGCATGATCGCCCACACCCGTGCCGAACTGTCCTGAATTCGACTAGTCGTTTTCACCCGGTTCACACCATCCGCACCGCCTCGCACCACCCTGCAAAGCCATGCACCACCCCGCACCATCCCGTACAGCCATGCACCACCCCGCACCGCCTCATACCGTCCCGCACCGTCCGCCACCGAGGACTCCGATTGCGCCCCTCACACCGGCCCACCGCACTGGCCCTGCTGATCTCGGCAGCCGCAACCGGCACGCTGACCCTGTGGGGCGTGGCCACGGCCCCCGACGCGGTACGGACCCCGCTGGCCTGGGGCGCGGGCGCGGCCGCCGTGCTGCTGAGCGTCTGCGTGGCCGTCACCGTCCACACCCTGGGGACCGCGCGGACCCTACGCGCCCTGCGGGCCGCCGACGCCCAGCGGTTCACCGCCGAGACCTCGCGCCTGGTCTCCGCCTCCGCCGTCGAGGCCCAGCGCTTCACCGCGGAGACCGCCCGGATCAAGGGCGCCGCCTCCGCCGAGAACGCCCGGGTCGTCGCCGACGCCCGTGCCGAGAACGAGCGGATCACCACGGCCGCCGTCGCCGAGCAGGGCCGGCTGACCGTCTCCGTCGACCGGCTGACCGCCCGTGCCACCCGCGCCGAGACCGAGCGTTCCGCGGCCGTCGCCGCCTGCGCCAACGCGGCGGGGCGTATGCAGGCCCTGGCCACCAGCATGCTGGCCGACCTCCGCGAGATGGAGCACCGGCACGCCGACGAGTCCGTACTCGGGGACCTGCTCCACCTGGACCACCGCACCGCCCAGGCGGGCCGCCTCGCCGACTCCATAGCCGTGCTGACCGGGGCCCGCTCCGGTCGGCGCTGGGCGAAGCCGATCGTCATGGAGTCGATCCTGCGCGGCGCGATGGGCCGGATCGGCAGCTACCAGCGGGTCCGCCTGCACTCCACCAGCGACGTCGCCATCGCCGGCCACGCGGCCGAGGGCGTCATGCACGCCCTCGCGGAACTCCTCGACAACGCTGCCAACTTCTCGCCGCCCACCGCCGAGGTCCATGTGTACGTGGAGGAGGTCCCGTCGGGCATCGTCATCACCGTCGAGGACAGCGGGCTCGTCATGAGCGAAGTGCAGCTGCGCCGCGCCGAGAAGGCGGTCTCCGCCGACCACCAGGACCTCACCAACCTCTCCGGCACCCGCCTCGGTCTCGCCGTCGTCGGCCGGCTGGCCCGCAAGCACGGCCTGACCATCTCCTTCCGGCCGTCCGCCCGGGGCGGCACCGGCGCGCTGATGATGCTCCCCCAGGACCTCATCTCCCGCTCGACCGCGCCGACGCCGACGATCCCGGCCCCGGCCACCCCGGCCCCGGCAGCCCCAGCAGCCCCGGCAGCCGCCCCGGCAACCCGCACCGCTCCCGCCGAGCCGGAGCCCTCGCACGCCTCGGCCGCCGGAACGGACACCGCCGCCCCCGCGGCCCGGTCCCTTCCCGAGGACGACGCCTCCACGCCCCCGCCCCCGGCGGAGTCGGAGTCGGAGACCACCGGCGCCGTGCCCGCGTTCGGTGAGAGCGGCCTGCCCAAGCGCCGACGCGGCCGCACACTGGCCGCCGCCGAGTCCCGTACCGGCAACGCCACCCCCGGCGGAGCCGACAACCCCCGGGCCCGCACCACCGACCCGAAGGTCCAGGCCGCGCGCTTCAGCACCTTCAGCAAGGCGGTACGGGCCAACTCCACGCACCCGGAAGGCAACACCCGATGACCGCGACCACCGACGAGAAGCTCAACTGGCTGCTGGAGGGGCTGCTCGACCGCACCCCCGGTACCCGCCACGCCCTCGTCCTGTCCCGCGACGGCCTCAAGCTGTGCCGCACCCCCGAACTCTCCGTCGACCAGGCCGACCAGCTGGCCGCGATCTCCGCCGGGATCCAGAGCCTGTCGCACGGTGCGTCCATCGAGTTCGGCGACGGCACCGGCGGCGTACGGTCCGCGATGGCCGAGTTCTACGGCGGCGTGCTGTTCATCGTCGAGGCGGGAGCCGGGGCCCACCTGGCTGTCGTCGCCGACGAGGACTCCGACGTGGGACTCGTCGGCCACAACATGAGCGAGCTCGTCGAGCAGCTCGGCGAACACCTCGTGGCGCCGCCGCGCGAACCCTCCGAGACCCCGGCCGTATGACGACGGCACCCCGCCCCCGACCGGGCCGCGACGAGGATCCGGACCGGCTGTACACCCTCACCGGGGGCCGCAGCCGCTCCGACTCCGCCGCGTTCGACCTGGTGACGCTCGTCGTCGCCGAGTGCGATCCGGCCCCCGGGATGCAGTCCGAGCACGTCGCGATCCTGCGGATGTGCCAGGGCCCCACCGCCGTCGTGGAGATAGCCGCGACCCTGAACCTGCCGGTCAGCATCGTCCGCATCATGCTGTGCGACCTGCTCGACACCGGCAGGATCAGCGCCCGCCACCCCCGTACAGCCCGTGTCGCGGACCGGCTCCCCGACCCCGACATCCTGGAACAGGTGCTCGTTGGACTCCGCAACCTCTGACCGCGCCGCCCTGAGCGCGACGGCCGACAACGGACTGAAGATCGTTGTCGTCGGCGGCTTCGGGGTCGGCAAGACCACCATGGTCCGATCCGTGAGCGAGATCCGTCCGCTCAACACGGAGGAGACCATGACCCGCGCGGGCGAGGCCGTCGACCACCTCGACGGCATCCAGGCCAAGTCGTCCACCACCGTGGCGTTCGACTTCGGCCGCATCACCCTCGACGCCCGCTCCGTGCTGTACCTCTTCGGCGCGCCCGGACAGGAGCGCTTCTGGTTCCTGTGGGACCGGCTGTTCTCCGGCACGCTCGGCGCGGTCGTCCTCGTCGACACCCGCCGGCTCGCCGACTCCTGGTACGCCATCGACCGCCTGGAGCACCACGGCACGCCGTTCATCGTGGCGTGCAACGACTTCGGCGGCCCGCTCCACAGCGAGCAGCAGATCCGCGAGGCCCTGGACCTCTCGGAGGACGTGCCGCTGGTGGAGTGCGACGCCCGCGACCGCTCGTCCAGCAAGTACGTGCTCATCACGCTCGTCGAACACCTCGCCACGCTCTCCGCCGCCCGCCTCGGCGCCCCCGAGGCGGCCCTGGCGGCGGCCGGCCCGACCCCGGAGCCCGCCCCGTGACCCCTGTCTCCGGCTGCCCCGTCACCCACGGGTCCGTCCCCCTGTCCGGGCCCCGCTTCCAGAGCGACCCCGTCCAGCTCTACCGGGACATGCGCCGCGACCACGGGGCGATCGCCCCGGTCGTCCTGGACGGCGACGTGCCCGCCTGGCTCGTCCTCGGCTACCGCGAACTGCACCAGGTCACCGGCGACCCGGCCCTCTTCAGCCGGGACTCCGAGCTGTGGAACCAGTGGGACCGCATCCCCGACGACTGGCCGCTGCTGCCGATGATCGGGCGCAGGCAGCCCTCGATCCTCTACACGGTCGGCGAGCGCCACAGCGTCCGCGCCATGATGATCAGCAACGCGCTGGAGGGCGTCGACCCGTTCTCCCTGAAGCGGTACGCGGAGGAGTTCGCCGACGAGCTGATCGACCGGTTCTGCACCAAGGGCTCCGTCGACATCATCGCGGAGTACATCAAGCTGCTGCCCGCCCTCGTGCTGGCCAGGATCTACGGCTTCTCCGACGAGAAGGCCCACCCCCTGGTCGGCGCGATCAACGACATGATCGACGGTCGGGAACGGGCGCTCGCCGGACAGCAGCACCTCGCCATGTCGATGTTCCAGCTGCTGGCCGACAAGCACGCCGAGCCCGCCGACGACGTGGCCACCCGGATGCTGGCGGACCCCGGCGGCTTCACCGACGAGGAGGTCGCCCAGGACCTCATGGTGATGATGGCGGCCGGTCACCAGCCGACCGCCGACTGGATGGGCAACTCGCTGCGCCTGATGCTCACCGACGACCGGTTCGCCGCCTCGCTCTCCGGCGGCCGGCACAGCGTCGCCGAGGCGATGAACGAGGTCCTCTGGGAGGACACCCCCACCCAGAACGTGGCCGGCCGCTGGGCCGCCCGCGACACCCACCTCGGCGGCCGTCACATCCGCGCCGGCGACCTGCTGCTCCTCGGCCTCGCCGCCGCCAACGGCGACCCGCAGGTACGGACCGACGGTTCGACGCTGACCGGCGGCAACAACGCCTTCCTCTCCTTCGGCCACGGCGAGCACCGCTGCCCGTTCCCGGCCCAGGAGACCGCCGAGGTCGTCGCCCGTACCGGCATCGAGGTGCTGCTCGACCGGCTGCCGGACGTGGACCTCGCCGTCCCCGCCGAGCAGCTCACCCGCCGCCCGTCGCCGTGGCTGCGCGGGCTCACCGACCTGCCGGTGCTCTTCACGCCCACGCCCGCCCTCGGCAGACCCACAAGCCACGGAGGCCCCGCATGACCCGCATCGCTCTCGATCCCTTCGTCAGAGACCTCGACGGCGAGGGCGCCGCGCTGCGGGCCGCCGGCCCGCTGGCCGAGGTGGAGCTGCCCGGCGGGGTGCACGTCTACGCGGTCACCCGCCACGCGGAGGCCCGCGCGCTGCTCACCGACAGCCGCGTGGTCAAGGACATCAACGTCTGGAACGCCTGGCAGCGCGGCGAGATACCGATGGACTGGCCGCTGATCGGGCTGGCCAACCCGGGCCGCTCGATGCTGACGGTCGACGGGGCGGACCACCGCCGTCTCCGTACGCTGGTGGCGCAGGCGCTCACAGTAAAGAGGGTGGAGCGGCTGCGCGCCGGGATCGAGGCGCTGACGAACGCGAGCCTGGAGAAGCTGGCGGCCCTGCCGGCCGGACAGCCGGTGGATCTGAAGGCCGAGTTCGCCTACCCGCTGCCCATGAACGTGATCAGCGAGCTGATGGGCGTGGACGCGGCGGACCACCCCCGGCTGAAGGAGCTGTTCGAGAAGTTCTTCTCGACGCAGACGCCGCCGGAGGAGGTCCCGCAGATGATGGCGGACCTCGGGACCCTCTTCACGAAGATCGTCGACTCCAAGCGGGCGAACCCGGGCGACGACCTGACCAGCGCCCTGATCGCGGCCTCCGAGGACGGTGACCACCTCACCGACGAGGAGATCGTCAACACGCTTCAGCTGATCATCGCCGCCGGGCACGAGACCACGATCAGCCTGATCGTCAACGTCGTGGAGGCGCTGGCGACCCACCCCGAGCAGCGCAAGCAGGTGCTGAACGGGGAGATCGGGTGGGACGGCGTGATCGAGGAGACGCTGCGCTGGAACACCCCGACCTCACACGTCCTGATCCGCTTCGCTACGGAGGACATCGAGGTCGGCGACCGGACCCTCCCCAAGGGCGAGGCCCTGATCGTCTCGTTCGGCGCGCTGGGCCGGGACGAGGAGGCTCACGGCCCGACGGCAGGCGAGTTCGACGCCACCCGCACCCCGAACCGCCACATCGCCTTCGGTCACGGCCCGCACGTCTGCCCGGGTGCGGCACTGTCCCGGCTGGAGGCGGGCATCGCGCTCCCGGCGCTGTACGAGCGGTTCCCGGAACTGGAGCTCGCGGTTCCCGCCTCCGAGCTGCGCAACAAGCCGATCGTGACCCAGAACGACCTGCACGAACTGCCGGTGGAGCTGGGCTGCCCGTTCGGCCACGACGCGTAACTCCCCGCTCCGCCCCGAGGTTCACGGGCCGGAGCGGGCGTCTCATCGGACGGACACGGTTGCTGAGCCGTGCCACCGAGGGACTACGCTCCGTCCCGTGGCCGACATCCAGATTCCCGCTGACATCAAGCCCGCAGACGGACGCTTCGGCGCCGGTCCTTCCAAGGTGCGGACAGAGGCGCTCGACGCGCTGGCCGCCACCGGCACCTCCCTCCTCGGCACGTCCCACCGCCAGGCCCCGGTCAAGAACCTGGTCGGCGAGGTACGGGACGGCGTGCGCGGCCTCTTCTCCCTCCCCGAGGGTTACGAGGTCATCCTCGGCAACGGCGGCTCCACCGCCTTCTGGGACATCGCGACGCACGGTCTGATCGAGTCGAAGTCCCAGCACCTGAACTTCGGCGAGTTCTCGTCCAAGTTCGCCAAGGCCGCGAAGCTCGCGCCCTGGCTGTCCGACCCCACCGTCATCGCCTCCGACCCGGGCACCCACCCGGACCCGAAGGCCGAGGCGGGCGTCGACGTCTACGCCTTCACCCACAACGAGACCTCCACCGGTGTCGCGGCCCCGGTCAAGCGCGTCGCGGGCGCCGACGAGGGCGCCCTCGTCCTGGTGGACGCCACCTCCGGCGCGGGCGGCCTGCCCGTCGACATCACCGAGAGCGACGTCTACTACTTCGCCCCGCAGAAGTCCTTCGCCTCCGACGGCGGCCTGTGGATCGCCGTGTTCTCCCCGGCCGCCCTGGAGCGCGCCGCCCGGATCCACGCCTCGGGCCGGCACATCCCGGAGTTCTTCTCGCTGCCCACGGCGATCGACAACTCCCTCAAGAACCAGACGTACAACACCCCGGCGCTGTCCACCCTCTTCCTGCTGAACGAGCAGCTGAAGTGGATGAACACCCAGGGCGGCCTGGACTTCACGACGGGCCGCACGGCCGCGTCCGCCCAGAACCTCTACGGCTGGGCCGACGAGTCCAAGTACGCCACCCCGTTCGTCACGGACCCGGCGAAGCGCTCGCAGGTCATCGGCACGATCGACTTCGCGGACGAGGTCGACGCGGCGGCCGTCGCCAAGGTGCTGCGCGCCAACGGCATCGTGGACACCGAGCCGTACCGCAAGCTGGGCCGCAACCAGCTGCGCGTGGCGATGTTCCCGGCGATCGACCCGGCGGACGTCCAGGCACTGACGGCGTGCGTCGACTACGTGATCGAGAAGCTGTAGCTCCTACCGGCTCACCGCTTACCGGCTCACGGCTCCACGGCTGTACGAAGACGGCCCGGCACCCACGCGGTGTGCCGGGCCGTTTCTGCTTCACTCGACCGGGTGGCATATGCCAAAAGCGCGATCTTCGGCTGTCCCGTCCTACGATGATGCTCTCGACACCAGCCCATTCCAGGAGGCCCGCAATGTCTGCAGCAGCAGTCGAGCACCCCTGTGACGATGAGCCGGAAACGCTGTTGGAAACGGCCAACCGTCTCGCCGAGCAGCTTCCGGGGCATCGCGTCGAGATCATCGGAGGCGTCATCACCGTGGCACCAGCCCCGGACGGCCCGCACGCACGCGCGCTCACCAAGCTCATGCGCCCCTTCATCTCCGCAGGTCTCGACGACGGCGAGAGCGAAGTCCTCCAGGGCATCGGCCTCTGGCTCCCCGGCGGCCCACAGGACTTCGCGATCCCCGATCTGGCGATCGTCGACGCCGACTTCGACGAGCACCCGCGCGAGAACAACAGTTACGACCCCGCCTGCTTCCGCCTGGTCCTGGAGGTCACCTCCGGGAACTACCAGAACGACCTCCGCAACAAGGTCACCGCCTACGCCCAGGCCAAGATCCCGGTGTACGTGATCGTCGACCGCAAGCACGGCCGGGTCCACGTCCTGACCGAACCGCTTCCCGGCGGCTACGACCGCCACGAGGTCTACGCACCCGGCCAGCAGGCCCCGCTCCCCGTCTCCATCGGCGCCGAACTCTCCCTGGACGTGGACGAGATCGTGCGCGCGGGCCGCTCGAAAAGCTGAGGACGCGGCCTACTCCCCCGACGCCCCCGCCAGCACCGCCCGCAGCGCGGCTATCCCCGCGAGCCACGCCTGGTCCTCGCCGGCGTCCGCCCACAGGTCCAGCGGCTCCGCGTTCTCGGCGGTGAGGCGGTCCAGGGCGCGGACGGCCAGCGGGCACAGATCGGCGGGGAGCGGCGGCAGGGGCTCCTTCGGGCCGTACGCGGTGGTGACGGGCTCTCCCCCGGGGCACTGCGCGGCGATCAGCGCGGCGGCGGCCACCGCCTCCTCACCGCAGTCCGCATAGTCCTCCGGCCCGGTGTCCGCTATCGCCGTCAGGACGGCCCGGAGCACGTCCGCCTTCTTCCCGGTGTCCGCTTCGTCGACCCGTGCGCCGAAGTCGGCCGCGGTGTCGTTGTCGAAGTGGCCGATGTCCCAGGCGCCCATGGGGTCCCCTCAATCCGCTGTGCCGGTCAACCCGTCGTGCCGGTGTCCCCATCCTCACAGCCACCACTGACAATCGGCCTCCGCGCCAGGACGAACCCCTGCGGCGCCCGCTCCGGGAACGGCCCGTCCGTGTCCCGTTCCCGCCACACCACGGACCGGACCTCCAGTCCCGCCTCCCGCAGCAGCTCGGCGATCCGCTCCGGCTGCCGCCGGTGGAAGTCGAGCGAGATCTCCAGGCCCCACGCCTCCGTCAGCCGCAGCGCCTCGTCCCCGACCTGGAAGCCGAGCTGTACATGGGCCCCCGGGGCCAGTACGCGACGGAACTCCGCGAAGGCGCGCGGCAGTTCCTCGTCCGGGACGTGGATGGTGGAGTACCAGGCGAGCAGCCCGCCCAGCGAGGCGTCCGGCAGCCCGAGGTCGAGCATGGACTCCACCTCGAAGCGCAGGTCCGGGTGTTCCTCGCGCGCCACGGCGACCATCCCCGGGGCGAGGTCGATCCCGAACACGTCGAGTCCCAGGCCCAGTTCATGGAGATGTGCGGTCACCCGGCCCGTGCCGCAGCCGACGTCGGCCACCGGGAGGCCGCCGCCGCTCGCCGCCGCGAGTTCCGCGAACGTGCTCAACAGCGCCCGTTCCAGGGGCTTGGCCGCCAGCTCGCCCCGGGCGAACTCGACATAGGTGGGGGCCATGGTGTCGTACGAGGTCCGGGTGGTGTGCAGGAAGTCGGGCGAGAAGCCGGGTGCGGTCATGGCCACACCCTAGGCACCCGCCCGGGAGGGCGGGGGAGAGGGCCGGCGCCTCTCCCCCGCCCTCCGCCGTCCACTACCCGGGAGGCAGCCGAGGCATCTCCCCGCCGTCCGCGAACGCGTAATGCAACGCGCCCGAGGGACAGCTCCGCACCACTTCCGCCAGGCGCTCGGCATCAGCGCCGTCGGGCTCGATCCACGGGCGCCTGCCGGTGTCGAAGACCTCCGGCAGGCCTCCGACGCATGCGGCGGAGTGCCGGCAGAGACCGGCCTCGAAGGTCACGGTGATCGACCGGCCCTCGTAGGACTTCTTCCCCGCTCGGTTGCTCATTTCCGACCTCTCTCGCGGCCGTACCCGGCCGTTCAGTCACTGACCTTGCTGCGGGACTGGTACAGCAGGTCCTGGTATTCGGGGTGCCGGGCGATCCATCCCGCGTAGAACGGGCAGGTGGGCAGTACCCGGAGGCCGGCGGCGCGCGCCTCGTCCAGGGAGGTGCGGGCCAGTGCCGACCCGACCCCCCTGCCCTCGTACGCGGGCGAGACCTCGGTGTGGAGGAACGCGATGAGTTCCGCCGTACGGAGGTAGTCCGCGAAGCCCGCGACCTCGGCCTCTCCGTCGACCCGGGCCTCGTACCGCTTGGCCTCGGGGACGTCCTTCACTTCGACTGCCATGGGTCCTCTTCTCTCCGTTCGTCCGCGCGCCGGACCGGTCCGGGTGGCGCGTCGTTGTCCTACCAGCTTCGGCGTCAGCCGGCGCTTCCGGCGCGCCCGGCGGCGAGGAGTTGCGTCTCCCAGGCGAAGGCCACACCCGTGGCACCCCCGTGCTGGGCCTGGACCTCGGCGGCCCCCGGGATGGTCTCCTCGCGGGCCCAGTCGCGCTGCCACTCGCCCATCACGGCCAGCCAGGTGATCGGCACGACGCCCGCCTGGACCATGCGCCGCACCGCCATGTCGTGGGCCTCGGCCGATACGCCCCCCGAGGCGTCGGTGACGGCGTAGACCTCGAACCCCTCACCCGCCGCCTGGATGGCCGGCATCGCCAGGCAGATCTCCGTCCAGAGCCCGGCAAGGATCAGCTTCTTGCGCCCGGTCGCCTTGACGGCGTCGACGACGCGCTCGTCCTGCCAGGTGTTGATGAAGGTCCGGTCGATGGGCTTCTGCTCCGGGAACACGTCCTGGATGCCCTGGATGAGCAGGCCGCCGCGCTCCTCCAGAACGGTCGTCAGGATGGTCGGCACGCCGTAGACCTTGGCGGCCTTGGCGAGCCCGACGACGTTGTTGACGATCATCGTCGGCTCATGGCTGTTCAGATTGGCGAACTGGAACGGCTGGTGGTCGATCAGCACGAGGACGCTCTCCTGCGGCGTCAGCAGAGCGTCGAGTCCGGCCTTGTTCTGGGTGCTCATGGGATTCCCCTTCTGGAGCTTCACGTGTGCCTGCCACAGCCATTTAGTTGACGTGTCATCCACACTAGGCAGCATTGATTGACACGTCAACTAGTTGCCATGGCAGCCGATTTGCCGAGGCGTACGGGAGACCGGTCGCCCGATGCGGGAATCGGGGCCACGCCCAGGAGATGGCTGAGAGCCTGCCGGGAACCAGCGGCGGGCCGCATCCCGGAGCATCAGATCGCGCGGAAGCATCCGCCACTGGCAGCCCGACCGCAGCACGCAGAACACCGAGCCGAGCACCAACCGGTCCCCGTACCTGCGCATCCCGCCGCCTTTCCGCAGGTCACGCGAGGGAAGAGGGGGCTGGATGATCTCCCACATCTCATCGGTCAAGCTGGACGGACACCATGGGCCGCTGACGGCCCCGGGCCGTTGCCCCCGTCGTGCCAGGTGCCCGCGAGGATCTCGGTGGTGAAGCCGGGTCCGAAGGCGAGGATCAGGCCCGGTGCCCCGTGCTCCGGGGAGCCTTCGTCGTGGTGCCGCCGCAGGACGTCGAAGACGGAGACGCTGGAGGTGTTCCCCGTCCGCGCCATGCTTTCCCGGCTGTGCCGCAGGGTGCCGGGGCGCAGTTCCAGCCCTTCCTCGACGCCGTCCATGATGACCGGGCCGCCCGTGTGCGCGACACAGAAGCCAAGGTCAGCGGGTTTCCAGTCGAGTTCGGCGAGGAAGGCCGTGATCTCGGGTATCACCCGGGGGACCGTGGAGCGCACCCGGGGGTCGGTCCGGAAGTGGAAGCCGTGCTCGGTGGTGCTGCCCGCGATCACCGACTGGGAGGCGGGGAGCAGGTGCTGCCGTACGGCCTGAATCCGGAAGCCCGTGGTACCGGGGGCCGCGCGGCGCAGTACGGCGCCGGCCGCGCCGTCGCCGAAGACACCGTTGGAGATGAAATCGCTGAGCGAGTGCCGCTCTGGCTGGAATGAGAGGGAGCTGAGTTCCACGGCGACGGCGAGGACCGTCGCGTCGGGGTACGCCTGGAGGAAGTGGAATGCCTCCGCGAGCGCGGAGGCACCGGCGGCACAGCCCAGTTGCTGGATCGGAGTGCGCCGTACGGTCGGCCGGCAGCCGATCTCCTGGGCGATGTAGGCGTCCGGGCCCGGCAGCGCGTAGCCGGTGCAGGAGACGAAGAGGAAGGCGTCGACATCGGCGGCGTCGACACCGGCGGACTTGAGGGCCTGCTCCGCGGCCGCCGCGCCGAGCCGGACGGCCTCCGCCAGGTAGTGGGCGTTGCGCTGGCCGAAAGAGCGGGGCGCCAGCATGGCGGGGAGCGTGGTGACCAGGTTACGGGTCCGTACGGTCGTGCTGCGCATCAGGTCGAGTCCGCGCTCGGCGTGGGGTATTCGGGCGAAGTGGTCGCCGAGGGCGCTGATGATCTCTTCCTGGGTCACCACGTGCTCGGGGAGGACGACTGCGGGGCGGTGGACGGCGACGCGGGTGCGGGGTTCGCGCGCAGGTGCGATCGTCACGGGTGCTTCCTTCGTGTGGGGGAGCGCGCGGGTCCGGTGGTGTTGGGTGGCTTCGCGCGTGAGGGAAGCATGAGGCTCCGGATATCACCCGGCAAGATCATCTTTCGGACAGCCCGGCCGGGCTGACGGAGGGGTGCCGGCCGGGGGCCGCCGACCCGTCCGGCCGCCCGCTGCGGGCCTCGCCCGCACTTCCCGGCTCCACCCACGACATGACTGCCGCCCGCACCCGCGGCGCCGGCAGCCTGGACAAGGTCGTTTCACCTGCGGCCCGCAAGAACGACGGCGGCCAGAGGCGAAGCAGAAGCCGCGTCCGGTCCGTACAGTGCGGTACGACCGGCGCGAGCCGATGGGCCTCGGGGCGACGAACGGCTGACCGCGACCTCCGAGGCCGTGATCAAGGTGGCAATGATCCGCTTGGTGCTTGTCCGGCTCGCCGGGCAGTCCTCGCGGTGGAGCCATGAGTCCCACCGCGAGACCGCACGAGCCAACACCGTCGAGGACTACATCACAGCGTAATCAACAGGCCACCCGACAGGCTCTCAGCCGCCGACCGCCTCGCTACGCTCCTCGCATGGACGCACCGCAACGCTGGCTGACCCCGGAGCAGCAGACCGCCTGGGACAGCTTCATCCGTATGCAGGAGAAGCTCATCGGACGGCTCTCACGCCAAGTACAGACCGACTCCCGTATGTCCCCCGCCGACTACATCGTGCTGGCCAAACTCACCGAGGCCGGCGGGCGGATGCGCTTCATGGACCTGACCAAACTGGTGGAGTGGGAGAAGAGCCGCATGTCCCATCAGGTGGGGCGGATGGCGAAGCGCGGGCTGGTGACCAAGGAGGACTGCCCCGACGACGGACGCGGAGCGTTCATCGTCGCCACCCCGGCCGGCCGGAAGGCGATCGAGGACGCCGCCCCCCTGCACGTCGAGCATGTCCGCAGGCTGTTCATCGACGCCCTCACCCAGGAAGAGCTGGACGCCCTCTCCCGCATCGCGAACCGGGTCCTCACCCACATGGAGAAGCAGCCCGACTGACCGGCTCCGGACAGCGCCGCGCCGTACACATCGGCCTGTCGAGGCAAGGTCAGACGGGTTTGAGCAGCTCGCGGAGGTTGGCCATGTGGGCCCTGACGGCGGAGATCTCGGCTGGGGTGGGCGTGTTCTCGCCGTCCACGGAGTGGGCTTCGCGGCAGGGGTGGCAGAGGCCGTCAAGGAGGGCCTGTGGCCGGCCGGGGCGGCCGCAGTCGGTGCATTCCACGAGGATGCGGCGGGTGGGGGCGGGGGCGGCGGGCTGAGTGTTCTCGGTGGTCAGCCGGGGCGGGATCTTGTCGGTCAGGCGGCGGCGGACGAGGCCGAGGGGGCTGTCGACCTTGGCGGGGAGCCCCGCCGTCAGGGCGCTGGTCAGGTAGTCGACGCTCACGCCCCGGTCGAGCCATTGCGTTGCCTGCGCTTCCAGGGCGGCGCAGTCGTCGGCGGAGAGGGTGAGGCGGTGATCGTCGCGGCCGAGGCGGGCCAGGGCGAGGTAGGCGGGGCTGGTTCCGGCGGAGTGGGGCCTCGCGGGAACGGCGTCCGGGGCGGGTGGCGCTGGCTCGGCGTCGGGGGCCTGGGCCGGGGTGCGCTGGTGCGGTACGGAGGTGGGTTCGGGGTCCGGTTCCGGACCGGGGCCCTCCGGTGCGGGTGGCGGCGACGTTTCCTCGGCCGGGGCCCACGGTGGTGGCGGTGCCGTGCCAAGGGTGGAGGCTTCCGGTACGGGGGCTGTGGCCAGGGCGGCTTTCTCGGTGGCGAGGTAGGTGTTCCACCACTCGTTGTCGCGGGCGGTGCGGGACCAGAAGGTGCGGAAGACCCAGCGGGTCGTCTCGCCCTCGCCGACGGGGCACCGTACGCGCCGCAGGTGTCCGGCGACGGACAGGGCGGTCAGGGCGGTG
This sequence comes from Streptomyces sp. NPDC104313, assembly GCF_055583985.1. Classification (NCBI taxonomy): domain Bacteria; kingdom Bacillati; phylum Actinomycetota; class Actinomycetes; order Kitasatosporales; family Streptomycetaceae; genus Streptomyces; species Streptomyces sp. NPDC104313. The sequence goes on along the minus strand of NZ_JBVJMW010000007.1, from coordinate 112,112 downwards.
GAGATGGCCTGCTGCCCGTAGAGCGGGAGTTGCTTGGCCAGGGTCTTCACGCTCATCGCCGCGCCCTCGGGGAGGTGGTCGACGAACCCGGCGACGTACCGCTCGCGGGTCGGCAGGCGCGCGAAGTCGTGTCGCGTACGCGCCTGTTGGTCGGGTGCGGAGCGTTTGCCGTAGCCGGACTTCGCCATCGGGTACGCGGGGGAGAGCGCGGGGGCGCGCAGGGCAGAGCTAAGGTGCTGGATAGCCACGGGATCGCCTTCCAAGGGATCGATCTTGCGGTGAGACCCCGGCCGGTGTGCCAACACCGCGTCGGGGTCGTTTGGTTCTCGCACCGTAAGCAGTCGTGACACTGCGCCGCAAGCTGTCACGATTAGTCATACTTGCTGGCCGTGACGGAGTAGGGAGGTAGGGGAGGTTTTCCCCAACCCCCTTCTTCTACCAACCGGTTAAAGAAGGCGCTCGAACCCCGGGTCCCGTATCCCGACGCCCGAGTCCCGGCACCCGAGCTTCGGGCCGGAGCCCCACTCACGTACCCCCGGAAGAGTGACCCGACCGTCCCGAAGCCCGAAGCCCGAAGGTCAGGACCCGAGCTTCGAGGGAGGGCTACTTCCTGCCCTCGCCAAGGGCGGTACGCAGCCAATCAAGACTCCCCTGCACCAGAAGCTCGTCGGCCAGCCGGTTGGCGGCCCCACGGGGGAAGGGCGGCACCGGGGCCGACGTGTGCGAACACCCCGACGTGGGGCCGGTCAGTCAGTAGGGATGACGTAGACGCGGGCGAAGTGGGCGCCGATGTGCGCTTCGTGGAGGTGTCCGGCGATGGCGCGGTCTCCTTCGACACCCATGACTACGTGGAGGTGGACGAACCCGTTGCGGATCTCGCCGGTGCCGGTCATCTCGCCGGGCAGGTCGTACTTGGTGATGGTGTCCTTGAGCGCGTCGCCCTCGGGCATGGTGGAGACGGTGAAGGAGTCGGCGGCCCCGATCAGGGAGACGATCGCCGCGTCGGTGATACCGGCCTCGGCGGCCTGGCGGTTCAGCTCGTTGACGAGCTCACCCTGGGGGACTTCAAAGACGATCACGCGGGACTCCGTCCGATCATGGGGCTCAGCTCCCGCAGCATGACCGAGGAGCACCAGCGGGCGCCAGAGTCCTGTGGGTTGAGGGTCTCTTTCGCGAAGCGGGTGGCGAGGAAGTCCGCGCGGTGCGCGTACGCGGCGGGCTCGGAGGCGATCCGGCCTGCGGTCGTCCAGTCCACGGCGCAGACACGGGAGGTGACGGCCGTCAGGTAGAGGTGGCGGACCTCTTCGTCGTGGGCCAGAACGCGGGCGACGGCATCGGCGTAGCCCTGCCCGGGCACCTTGGCGAGGATTCCGGCGGCGTTGACGCGCAGGATCGGAACGTCGCCGCCGAGCATCCACCCGCGCAGGTTCGCCACGGCCGTCTTGTCCGTCAGTGAGGCGGTGACGACGTCCGCGCCGTGTGTGGTCTGGACCCCCGTCAGGGGGCCCGGGTCGCGGCCGGCGATGCCGGCCGCCATCTCCGAGGCCAGCCGGCCGTGCGAGAGCGCCAGGGTGGACAGTCCCAGGAAGGCTCGTCGGTTCACGCGGTCGAGGGTAGCCTCCGCGGCCAGTTGAGGGTGAGAGACGCCCAGCACGCGGGACAGGTGCCCGATCCAGTGCTTGCCGGGGATAACCTTGCCGGTCTCCCACCGTTTGACCCCGTCCCGGCCCGGTGCCCCGGTGGGGTCACCTGCGGAAAGGGCGAGCTGTTCGGCGAGCTGAGTCTGGGTCCACTGTTTGAGGGTGCGCAGATCACGGATCAACTGTCCGATCGGCATGGGCACATGATGCCCCCCGAGATGCCCCTCCGTGGCCCTCTCGTCACGGTTCACCCTTGCGGGAGCCGAAAGAGAGAGGTTGCGCCATGACTACACACCGGCCCGCCCCTCACCATGATCTGCCCGGCTGGCTGGGTGAGGGCGCCGCGGTCGTCGACGGGGGCGGGCACGGCCGTCGGGGCTTCGTGCAGTTCATCGGCGAGTGGGAGGACCCCGCCACCCGGCGCGTCACCCCTTGCGCGGTCTTCCTGCGTCCCGAGGACGGCGGCAAGGAGTGGATCGCCGCCGACAACCGCACCCTGACCAGAGGCTGAAGACTTCCCGCCCCGGCCAGGGGCGGGCAGGCGGGCCCCGCCGGGCGAGCAGCCCCGGGCCTGCGGAACCACCGGTGGGGGCAGCCTGCCCGCACCGGCAAAGTCGGCACGAAGGAGAAGCCCGTGGAGCCGTCCAAGTCCGCAATCGCCGCCGCCAGCACCTCGGCATCGGTGGAAGGGACCGAGGAGATCACCGGCCCCGTGGTGGTCGCCGTCGACGTCGAGGACGAGGAGTAGTCCCCTCTCTCGTTCGCGTCCTGACCTGGGTGCCCCTCCTGTCTCGCGTGCCCGTGAGCGCGGGGAGGGGCGCCCTTCGTGCTTCACCGTGGAGGAGGCCGTTGTGATTCACGTGTTCGTCGGGCCGACGCTGTCGGCGTCCGAGTCCGTACTCACCGCGCCCGGTGTACGGGTGCTTCCGCCGGCCCGGCACGGCGATCTGTTCGATACCTCGATGGGGGTCGGTGACACGGTCGTGCTCATCGACGGGGTGTACCACCAGGCGCCGGCACTGCGGCACAAGGAGATCCTCGCCGTCATGGGGCGGGGTGTTGGGGTGATCGGGGCGGCGAGCATCGGTGCGCTGCGGGCGGCCGAACTGGCGCCGTACGGGATGCTCGGCGTCGGCAGCGTCTACACCGCGTACGCCTCGGGGGAGATCGACGGCGACGACGAGGTGGCGATCGGGCAGGCCCCGGACGGGGAGTTCGGCGCGCTGACCTGGCCGCTGGTCAATCTCCGGCACGTCCTTCGGCTCGCCCGGTCGGCCGGGGTCCTCGACGGTGTGCGGGCCGCTGGGCTCCTTCAGGCGCTGCGCGCGGTCTACTACCCGCATCGCACGTGGGCCGCGGTGCGGGCCGTCTGCCGCCGCCGGTACGAGGCCGGGTTCGTCGGGTGGCTGGCCGAACAGCGTGAGCAGGACCGGCACTTCGGTGACCTCAAGCGCGTCGACGCGCTCGCCGCCGTCACTGCCGCGCTCGACGGCGCGGCAGTGACGGACCGGGCGGTCGTCGGGCCGCTGGTATGGGAGACGGCGTACTTCCGCCGCTGGTCCAACGCCTTCGCCAGCGCGTGTGTGGAGGGCCTGGAACTGTCCACCGAGGACCGCCTTGTCTACCAGCAGGTGTTCGACCCCGCGTTCCACGAGAGGTGGTCGGCCTACCTCGAACGCCTCTCCCGGCATCCCGCAGACGGCGGTCCGGGGCTGGTGCTGGCCGAGCGGCTGGCACAGGTGACCGGCGGGGACCTGCCCGCAGACCGCGTGTTCCACCCCACGATCGATCTGCGCGACGAGCGGGCGGTGGCGCTGTTGTTGGACGGCGAGAGTCCCCAGGACCGGCAGGCGGTCGCCCGGTATTCCGATGCTTTCGCCCGGGCTCGTCGCAGCCGGCCCGGATTCTCGGCGGCGGCGGTCCGCGAGGAGGTGACCCGCGAGCTCCTGCTCAGGGTGTGGCGTTGCCATGAGCAGGAGTTCGACGCGGAGGCATCCGCGCGGGGGCTGGCCAGCGGGGCGCGCGCCGCCTCGGCGGCCAAGCGGCTCGTGCCCGGATTCGTGGAAGAGACGAAGAGGACGGAGGCGGCCCGTGGGGGGCGTTGAGGAGCTGGTGGTGCTGCCAGGCACGGTGCGCGCCCGCACGCCGCAGGAAACATGGGAAGCACTGTCCGGACGGCTGATGGAGTTCGGGATCACCCGGGTCGCGGATCTGACCGGTCTGGACTGCGTCGGGCTTCCGGTCTTCGCCGCGATCCGGCCCGCGTCGCTGACCTTGTCGACGTCGCAGGGCAAGGGTGCTACACCCCTGTTGGCAAAGCTGTCGGCAGTCATGGAGGCGATCGAGCTGTGGCACGCCGAGCAGCCGCTGCCCGTCGCCGCGGTGGGCCCGGCCGCCGAGGTTGCCCCCGGCTGCCCCGTCGCCGCGCTGCCGATGGCCGTCCCGTACCCGGAGCGCGCCGTGTCGCGGATGGTGTGGGAGTGGGCGGCCGGTACCAGCCTGGTGAGCGGGGCCAAGGTGCTGCTGCCGGTCGACCTGGTCCGCCGCCGCGGACAGCGCCCGCAGTGGACCCCGGACGTACTGCGCGCGACGAGCACCGGGCTGGCGTGTGGCAACAGCCGGGATGAGGCCCTGCTGCACGGCCTGTTCGAGGTGGTGGAGCGCGATGTATTGCACCGGGACGGGCAGGCGGGCGGGCGGCTTCGCACGCTGATCGACCCCCGGACTGTCGATGACCCGCACGGCGGGGAGGTGATCGCCCGCCTGGCGGCGGCGGGTATGGCGCTGGAGGTCGCAATGGTGGACGGCCCGTACGGGCTGCCGGTGTGCGTGGCCTACCTGTGGTCGCAGGACTACCCGGTCGTCTTCGCCGGCGGCGGCTGCCACAGCGTCCCAGGGATCGCGCTGACGCGGGCGGTGACCGAGGCCGCCCAGTCCCGGCTGACCGCCATCGCCGGGACCCGGGACGACCTGCCCGGCGACCCGGGCAGCTTCGACACCCCGCCCTTTCACCCTGCTCAGACCGCCAGGCTTGCGCCGTGGACGGCCGCGACGGACCGCTTCACCCCGCCCCGCGGCGGCTTCGCCGACCAGGTGACGGCGGTGGCCCAGCAGGTCACGCGCGTCACCGGGCACGAACCGGCGGCCCTGGACCTGTCCGTCCCGGGCTGTCCCGTCCACGCCGTGCAGGTCCTCTGCCCCGGCACCCGCTCACGCATCAGGAGGTCGATGCCCCGATGAACCCCACCACCACGGCGCCGCCGAGCGAGACGGCGGACGGACAGCGCTCCGCCCAGTACGACGCCTTCCACTCCGCCCGCGCCCGCACCGATCTGGTCGCCCGCCTGTACGCCGAGGCGATGGGCGAGGACTACCCGGTGGAGGTCGCCGCCGCCAGCTCCTGCGACTGGCCCTTACTGGGGCTGCTGGCCGGCAGGCTGAGGATGCGTCCCGGCCAGCTCCTCGTCGACGCCGCATGCGGCGCCGGCGGAATCGGCCTGTGGCTGGCCCGCGCACTCGCTGTCCGCCTGGACGCCTTCGACCTCTCGCCCGTCGCCACCACGCAGGCCACCGCCCGCCGCGACCACTTCCTCGGCCCGGCCGCCGACCGTGCCGTCTTCCGCGTCGCCGAGCTGGAGAACACCGGCCTGCCGGACGGCTGCGCCCACGGCATCGTGTGCGTGGACGCCCTCGGACGCGCCGCAGACCGCGGGAACGCGCTGCGCGAGCTCGGCCGCGTCCTGGCCCCCGGCAGCCGTCTTGTCGTGACCCGCGCGCTGCGGCGCGGTGCGGACCCGGCGTGGCACCAGCAGGTGGCCACCGCCGGGTTGACGCAGGAGCACCTGGAAGAGCGGCCCGGCGAACCCGCGATGTGGGAACGGCTGTACCGGCTGTGGATCGCGCACGCCGATCAGTTGCGCCGTGAGCTGGGCGAGGCCCCGGCCGAGAACATGCTCCGCGAAGCACAGCACAAACTCCCCACCCTGCGCGGCCGGCGGGCCGTCCTACTGACGCTGCGGCGCCTCCCCGCCTCGGACGCACCGCCGTCAGCGGGGGCGGTCGATAGAATCGTCCGGCCCGGCCTCCAGACCGGCGACAGGACCGCGCCCGGCGAGAGGACCCCGCAGTGAACCAGCACCACGTCCGTGCGGCAGTGTTCTCGGCCGGGTCCTGGGGCACCGCCGTCGGCAAGATCATGGCGGACGCCGGTACCAGCGTGATCATGCACGCCCGGCGCGCTGAGATCGCCGACGCGATCAACGCCACCCACCGCAACCCTGGGTACTTCCCGGACGTCGAACTGCCCCACATCCTGACGGCCACCACGGACCCGGCCGCCGCCCTGGAAGGCGCGGACTTCCTGGTGCTGTCCATCCCCGCACAGTCCCTGCGGGCGAGCCTCGCTGCCTGGGCCCCGCACATCGGTGCGGACACTGTCATCGTGTCGCTGATGAAGGGCATCGAGATCGGCTCCGGCCTGCGGGCGAGCCAGGTCATCACCGAGGTGACCGGAATCCCCGCCTACCGGGTCGCCGTACTGTCCGGCCCGAACCTGGCCCGCGAAATCATGGACGGCCAGCCCGCCGCCGCCACCATCGCCTGCCCCGACGAGGACGCGGCCCACCGCGTCCAGCGCGCCTGCCACACCCCGTACTTCCGGCCCTACACGTCCACCGACGTGACCGGCTGCGAGCTGGGCGGCGCGGTGAAGAACGTCATCGCCCTCGCCGTCGGCATCGCCTCCGGTATGGGCATGGGCCACAACGCGCAGGCCATGCTCATCACCCGGGGACTCGCGGAGACCACCCGCCTCGCAACAGCCATGGGCGCGCACCCAGCTACCCTTGCCGGGCTCGCCGGCCTGGGTGACCTGGTGGCCACGTGCTCCTCCCCGCTCTCCCGGAACAGGACCTTCGGCACCCACCTCGGCCAGGGCCTGAGCGTCGAACAGACGACGGCCGCCACCCGGCAGACCACCGAGGGCGTCAAGAGCGCGGAGGCCATCCTCGCCCTGGCCCAAGCCCACGGCGTCGAGATGCCGATCACTGAAGTGATCTCCGCCCTGCTGCACGAGAAGGTCACCCTCGACCAGGCCGCTGCCGCGCTGATGCAGCGGCCCCCCAAGCCCGAGCGCTGACCCTCGCGGGCGCCCCGGATGCGGGGCCCACCGCCCTTCACCTCCACCCTCCCAACACGGAGGTTCCCCGTCATGCCCCCATCCCTGCTGTCCGCTGTCCAGATCGCCGTCGCCTGCGCCCTCGTGGCCTGGATGATCACCGGCTTCACCCCCCTGCCCGGCCGCTGGCTGCGCTGGAAGATGTTCTGCCGGGCCACCTTCACGATCGTCTCGCTCACCGGCACCACCGAGGACGGCCACACCGAACCGGTGAACGTCTACGACCACCTCTCGCCCGGTTCCTTCATCCTCGGACCACCCCAGCTCCAGGCGATCCTCGATCACCTCACCCGCGGCGGCCACTACGAACGAATCGACGGCACCGGCCGCGTCCTGACCGGCCGCGGCGAGCACCGGGTGGAGGTGCGGGACAGCCGTGTGGTTCTTTGACGCCATCGCCTCCGGATTCCAGCACCCGACCGACCCCGGCCGCATCCAGTGGTTCCGCATCCTCTTCGGCACGGTCCTCACCGCCCGGTTCGTCCTTTCCTTCGGGCAGGGCGGATGGGAACGCCTCGCGCCCGGCTCGCTCAGCCTCCACCTCGCCGAACAGCGCTTCGGCCCCCACCGAGCCCGCCTCCTGGCCGCCGGGTACCGGCCCGCGCTGGCCATCCGCACGATCGCCGCCCTCACCCTGGCCGTCGGGCTCGCACCACGCCTGTCGCTGCTGATCGTCCTGACCGGGACTGCCATGGAACTGCTCTACCTCAGAAGCCCCAACGCGGTGCGCTACACCCTGCTGACCGGCACCTGCCTTCTGCTCGCCGGGGACCTCGGCCACGGTCTGACCATCGAGCACGACCCGAGCACGGCCAACACCTGGGCCCAGTGTCTGATCGTGCTGATCACCACAGACATCTACTGGAACAGCGCCTGGCAGAAACTCCGCTCTCCCCAGTTCCGCAGCGGGCTCTACCTCGCCCAGTGGATCCACACCTACACCCAGGTCCGTGACCAGCTGCCCCACCGCCGGTTCCAGTACGCCGTCCCCGGCCTGATCCGCCGGCACATGGGCAACCTCACCCGTCGGGACGTCCGCCTCTGGCGTACGGTCGCGGCCACCGCCATCGCAGCCGAGATCGCACTGCCGCCCGCGCTCCTCATCCCGCAGACGATGCCGTACGCCGTCGCTGCCGGGATCGCCATGCACGCGGCCTTCACCTGCCTCAAACCCCGCCAGCTCATCACTTTCTCCGGGCTGACGGTCAGTACCTACCTGACCTTCGCCGCCGCGTGACCGTTCCCGCTCCGGCCCGGCCGGGGGCCCGCTGCACGGCCCGGATGCGGCCGGGCTCGACAAGGACGGGGAGAGCAGGCGGGCTCAGCGTCCCTCCCCGGGAGCCGGATCGTTGTCCTGGGTGAGGTGCCGGGCCAGGGCGAGGAGGTCCACCCGGCCATCTACTACACCGACAGCGTCAGCCCTCGGGGCCAGAGCATCTCCATGGTCGACATGCGCAGCCTGGGGTCTCTCCTCCAGAACGGCGCGACGCTCATCCTGGACCAGGCCAACGTCTTCGACCCGACGATGGAAGTGGCTTGCCGTGCCTTCCAGTGGTGGTCACACGAGCGGGTACAGGTGAACGCGTACCTCACGACGAACGACGCCGCCGGATTCCCGCTGCACTGGGACGACCATGATGTCCTGATCGTCCAGCTCGCCGGGGAGAAGAACTGGGAGGTGCGTGGTACCTCGCGTACAGCCCCGATGTACCGGGACGCGGACCCCAACACCACGCCGAGCAAGGACATCGTCTGGTCCGGCACGATGAGCGCTGGCGACGTCATGCACATCCCGCGTGGGCACTGGCACCAGGCCACCCGCACCGGCAGTGGCTCGGGTAGGAGCCTGCATGTGACGTTCGGCGTCACTAAGCGCTCGGGAGCCAGCTGGCTCGCATGGTTGGCCGACTGGTCTCGCGAGCAGGAGATCTTCCGGCACGACCTCGACCGCTCCGGCACGGTCGGCCACGGTGCCCTCGCCGATTCTGCGGCCCGACTCGTGGGCGAGCGATCCCCCGGCGACTTCTTGGCAGCGTACGAGCAGGAGACGGCACCCGCACGGCACGTGCCGTTTCTCGAGATCTTCGGCCCGCTGGACTTCGTGGTGTGCACCACCCAATTTCCGCCCCGAATCCAGGAGAACGGAGAGACAGTCGATGTCCTGACCTCGGGAAAGAAGCTCACTCTCACCATCAAGGCGCTCCCGTCGCTGCGTCTCCTGCTAAGTGGCAGGCCCGTCCACATGGACCAGGCGGCATCTGAAACGGGTGCTGAAGCGGCAGAAGTAGCAGCGATCCTGGTGGAAGAGGAGATATGCGCACCGCTCACCCCCGAGTTGTCCTTGGGCTACACCGGTCTCGTCATGAACGCTCTCTCCTGACCAAGGCGGCAGACCTCGGCATCACCGCGATCGACACCAGCGCCAACTACCTCGGGTTCCAGTCGCACAGGGTCCTCGCCGAGGTAGCCGGAGACCTGCTGCCGAACTTCTCGGTATCCACGAAGATCGGCTACTTCTCCGCGGACGGGACTTCGGTGCACTCGCTCGACCCCGATCGCCTGCGCGGCGCTTTGGAGGGCGCCGTCCGCGACCTGCGCAGGGAGCCGGACCTGGTCTTTCTCCACAACCCGGAACACAGCCTTGCCGAGGCCTCCGAGAGATCGGCACCGAACCTCCTGAGCAATGCCTGCTCCGTCCTTGTGGACGCCACCACGCGTGGACTCTGCGGGTCCTGGGGGATCTCGTCATGGGACCCACGGTCACTGATCGAACTGGAGCATCGGCAGTTCCCCCGCCCCGATGTCCTCATGCTCAGGGCGGGTCTCCTGGTCGGTGCCGAAGTCCTCCAAGCAGGCGAGAAGTTCGCCTCGCGTTTCGCCCCTTCAGCTGTATGGGGCATGAGCCCGTTCGCCGGCAGCACAGCCGACCCGGTGTGGGCGAGATTCGATCCGCGACTGTTCCTACGCGCACCAGAGCGGGCCAACAAGGCTCAGGCGGCCTTCCGCGTCGCCTTCCACCTACCCGGAGCAGCCAAGGTGGCAGTGAGTTCCCATAGCGCAGATCACCTGAGCGAGCTGGTTGGGTCTCTGGCTCACGAAGTGGACTCCGCGGCTGTCGCCGAGTATCGCCGCCTCCTGGCGAGAGACGCTCAGGAGGACTGAAGTTGCTCGACGATCCGAACGGCTTCCTTGCGCGCCGGCTGCAGTCGTGGGTCGGATTCGTGCGCGTACGGGCCGACGATCTTCGCGCAGACGAACAGAGACATCAGTCGGCCGGACCGGCTTTCCAGGTCCGGCCGCCGCTCGTTCCACACACGATCCGCAAGCGCCGGTACCACCAGCGCATTTGCCCACAGGGTCGCCGCGTCCAGTCCTCTCGGTGCCGTCCCCCAGTCCTCCCAGTCGATGATGCAGAACTTGGGGCCCATGACGTTGGCCCAGGTCAGGTCAGCGTGTGCGGGGGCCCATTCATCAATGGCGAGGTTGGCGATCTCAGGGAAGACCTGCCGGATGGTCGCGTCCACGAGGCTCTGCGTGATCGACTCGGTGTCCGGCGTCGCGATGCGTGGAGTGAGCTGTGCAGCAAGAGCGTCCAGCGATGTGTTCAGCCCGGCCCACCACATGTCCGTCAGCGGAGGGGCCTCGATCACCAAGGCCGCTTGTCCGACGGGTGTCCCAGCGACGAACTCCGTCTCGTCGGCCCTCCACATGACTGGTTCCTGTGCGTCCCGCCAGGTAAGCCCTGTATGCCATCGGGGCATGGCCACTCCGCGTAGAACGGCTGCTGTCTCCGGCCCGTTGCCGCCCTGGGCTGCGATTCGCTGAAACGACCGCCGTTCCACCCGCACCCACGTGTTCCGATCTGTGAGTCCCCCGACAGACCGCCGTTTTCGGATGACTGTGTCCCGGTCAACGCGGACCTTCAGAGACCGTTCCACGCGATCGAGCACGTCATCGACCGGCTCGACCCTAAGATCAACAGCACGCGCAGAAGGCACCGACGACGTCATGGTGGGACCGTAGCAAATCGCGCTACTTGAGCAGAAAGCTTCCTCAAGCCAGTAGGCAGTAGGACTCGCATGAGCCGTGTGCCGGCCCAGCAGGCCCTAAAGGGCCCCCGGCACGGGCGGGTTGCCCGCCCAGCGCCGTTCGCCGTCCTCCCACTCCCCCGTCAGCCGGAGGCCCGCCGCCGCGGCGACCGCCTCGGACCCGGCGTGGTCGGGGTGGATGTGGGCGACGAGTTCCCGGACGCCCGCAGTCTCGACCAGGTGCGCCGCGAGGCCCTTCGCCGCCTCGCTCGCGTAGCCCCGGCCCTGCCACGGCGTCCCGATCACCCAGGCGATCTCCGCCCGGGGTCCCCGTACCGTCGCCTGGACGTATCCGGCGAGGCTCCCGTCCTCGCGGATCCGGAGCACCCAGTTCCACCACAGCTCCCCGGGGTCCGGCGAACCGGCGCTCTGCCGCTCGTAGCGGGACCGCAGCGCGACCGGGTCCGGCGGACCGCCGCCGGTGAACACGTACAGCGCCGGGTCCGCGAGGACGGCCGCCATCTCCTCGGCGTACGCCGGATCGAGGGGGAGCACGTCGAGGCGGGCGGTGGTGAAGGGCAGGGGCGCAGTCGTCATCGGCACGGTGTCCGACCCTATGCCGCCCCCGCCCCCCCGTGCCACGGGTTTCCGCGGCTCACGGCCGGTGCGCGAGTGCCCTTACCGGCTCAGGCGCTGGAAGCGGCGGACCGCCAGCGGCAGGAACACCAGCGTGATCGCGAGCGGCCACACCACGGCCATCAGCAGGGCATGCTCCTCGACCCAGGTGCCGCCGCCCGCCACGGGGTTCCCGAACAGCTCGCGGGTGGCCGTCGCCGTCGAGGAGATCGGGTTCCAGGCCGCGATCGTGCCCAGCCAGCCCGGCATCAGGGACGGGGCCACGAAGGTGCTGGAGATCATCGTGATGGGGAAGGCCACCGCGTACAGTCCGCCCGCCGCCTCCGGGGTGGGCACCAGCATGCCGAGCCAGACGCCCACCCAGATCAGGCTGAACCGCAGCAGCAGGAGCAGCCCGAACGCCCCGAGGCCCGCCATCACCCCGCCGCCCGCGCGCCAGCCCATCAGCAGCGCGGTGACGGCCAGGATGGTCAGCTCGGCCGCGGCCACCACCAGGTCGGCCACCCCGCGTCCGGAGGCGAAGGCGGAGGGAGCCATCGGCATGGACCGGAAGCGGTCGACGACCCCCTTGGCGACGTCGGTGACGACGGCCACGGCGGTGTTCATGAAGCCCATGGCCATGGTCATGGCGAACATGCCGGGCATCAGGAACTCCCGGTAGTCCCCGCCCCCGGGCACCTTCATCGCGCTGCCGAAGACGTATCCGTACAGCAGGACGGAGAGGATCGGGAAGCCGAGCTGCCAGACGACGGCGGAGGGATAGCGCTGGTACTGGGTGAGGGTGCGGCGGGTGATGTTCCAGCAATCGGAGACCGCCCAGTAGACGAGACCGTGGTCACGGACCGGGCCCGTCGCCGCCGGGTTCCTTTCGAGTGTGGTCATGCCGCCGCCACCTCCGGGGAGTCGTGGTTCTCGGTGCTGTGGTTCCCGGTGCCGTGGTTCTCGGTGCCGCCGTTCCCGGCGTTACGACTCCCGCTGTCATGACTCCCGGCGTCACGGCTCCCGGCGTCGGGGGCCGTGCCGTGTCCCGTCAGGCGCAGGAACACGTCGTCCAGGCTCGGCCGACGCAGCCCGATGTCCTCCACCGCGATTCCGTCGTCCTGGAGGCCCCGGGCCACCTCGGTGAGTGCGGACACCCGGTCGGCGACCTGGGCGTGCACCCGGCGGGCGGTGGCATCGGTGACGACGAGCCCGCCCCCGGCCACCCGGTCGACGGTTCTCGCCACCGCTTCGAGGTCCCCCGCGTCGGCGGCCACCACCTCGATCCGGTCGCCGCCGACCCGGTTCTTCAGCGCGTCCGGGGTGTCGTCGGCGATGGCCCGCCCCCGGTCGATGACGGTGATGTGCGAGGCGAGTCTGTCCGCCTCGTCCAGGTACTGCGTGGTCAGCAGCACCGTCGTACCGCCGGCCACCAGCGCCCGGACCGCGTCCCAGACCTCGCCCCGGCCGCGCGGGTCGAGCCCGGTCGTCGGCTCGTCCAGGAAGAGCACATCGGGCTGGAGAATCATCGAGGAGGCCAGGTCGAGCCGTCGCCGCATGCCGCCGCTGTACTCCTTGGCGCCCTTGTCGGCGGCCTCGTTCAGGTCGAACCGGTCCAGCAGTTCCGCGGCGCGGTGCCGGGCCCGGCGGTTGCCGAGGTGGAAGAGCCGCCCGAACATCTCCAGGTTCTGCCGCCCGGTGAGGCCTTCGTCGACGGCCGCGTACTGGCCGGTGAGCCCGATCCGGCTGCGTACGCGGCGGGGTTCGCGCGCCACGTCGAGCCCGGCGACCTCCGCCCGGCCCCCGTCGTACCGCAGGAGCGTGGCGAGGACCCGCACGGCGGTGGTCTTGCCCGCCCCGTTCGGGCCGAGCAGGCCGTGGACGGTGCCGGGGCGGACGGCGAGGTCGAATCCGTCGAGCGCCCGCTTCTCCGTGCCGCCCTTCCCCCGCCCCCCGTACCGCTTCACGACATCTTCGGCGAGCACCGCGTACCCGGACGCGGACCCCGCCCCTGTTTTAGGCATGGACATAGCGCAACCCCCTGTTCCTCGGACCGGCCGGAAGCCGATCGAGGTGCACCGTACCGCACTTTGGGTACACCGTACCCATATTCGGGTACGGTGTACCCACAACTGTTCCGGGGCACTACGCTGACCTCATGGCGAAAGACGGATCGACAGCGGCGACGGACGGCACGGCCACCGGGAGCGGCGACATCGCACGCAGCCTGGAACTCCTGTGGGGCACCGGGGACCGCCCCAGCCGCGGCCCCAAACCGGGTCTCTCGCTGGACCGGATCGTCACCGCCGCCATTGCCGTCGCGGACGCGGAAGGGCTGACCGCCGTCTCCATGCGCCGGCTCTCCACCGAGCTCGGCACGGGCACGATGTCGCTCTACCGGTACGTCCCCGGCAAGGCCGAACTGCTGGACCTGATGCTCGACCGGGTGCTCGGCGAGCCCCTGCCTTCCGACACGGAGCATCCCGTCGACGCGCCCCCCGCCGACTGGCGGGCGGCCGTCGACGCCATGGCCCGTACCTATCTGGAGAACCTGCGCGGCCACCCCTGGCTGTTGAAGATCAACCAGGCCCGTACCGTGCTCGGCCCCAGCGCCCTGCGCGGCCTGGAGCTCTCCCTCACCGCGCTGCGGTCCATGGGACTGCGCGACGCCGAGCTGATCGGCGTGATCATCACGGTCAACAGCTTCGTGGAGGGCCTCGCCCGCACCCAGGCCGACGCGGCGGAGGCCCTGCGGCAGACGGGGCTGAGCGACGAGGAGTTCTGGGACAACCAGCGCCCCTATCTGGAGCGGGCCATGCTCAGCGGCGCGTACCCGATGATGGCGAGCCTGTCGGAGGACACCTTCAGCTTCGAGTTCGACCACTTCGAGTTCGGGCTGCGACGGCTGATCGCCGGCTTCGAGGCCCTGGTCGCGGAGCGGACCTCGGAGCGCACGGCGGACCGGACCTCCGAACGCACGGCGGAGCGCACGACGGACCGGACCGCGGAGCAGGCCCCGTAGCCGACAGCAGCCCGGAAGTGACAGCGCCCCCGGCCCGTGCCCCAATGGATGTATGGACGCCAGCCGGGAGCTCGCTCCTTTCGTCAAGCAGTACGCCGTTCTGCTGAGCACCCACCGCCAGGACGGGACCCCCGTCGGCACACCGGTCAACATCGCCGTCGAGGGCGATCACGCGTTCATCCGCACGTTCTCCTCCGCCTGGAAGGTCGAGCGGATGCGTAACCACCCGCAGGTGGAGATCGCCCCCTGCACGGTCCGGGGCCGCCCCACCGGGCCGCAGGTCAGGGCGCACGCGCGGCTGCTGCGGCCGGGCACGGGGGAGAACACGCACGCGGCGCGGATGCTGTCGCGGAAGTACCCGGTCGTGCAGGGCGTGCTCGTCCCGTTCGCGCACCGGCTGAAGCGGGACCGGACCCTGCACTACGTGGTGTGGCCGGTGACGGACGAGGACACCTGAGCACGAGCGAGCGGGAACGCGACCGTGAACGCGCCGATTCGCCCGCCCTCCGTCCGGCTACCCGCGCCGCCGCTTCAGCGCCCACCAGAGGGCCGCGGCCCCGACGAGGACGGCCGCCCCGAGGGCCGCGTTGCCACTGCCGCCCTCGCCGGCGCTCCCCCGGTCACCGCCCTTCGAGGGGGCCCCGGAACCTTCGCCGGAACCTTCGCCGGAACCGGACCCGGAGCCGGACCCCGAACCGCTCCCCGAACCGCCCTCCGCCTCCACGCGGACGACCTCGCTGCGGGCCCCCTCCGAGCCGAACATCAGGGCCGAGCCGTCCGCCGTGTACGTCACCGACTCGGCCTGCCGCTGGAACGGCGCGGCGACCGATCGGTCCTCACCGAGGCGGCCGTCCTCGAAGGCGTACTCGCGGGCGCTGAAGTACGAGCGCAGCACCAGCCGGGTCCCGTCGGGCGAGAAGGCCCCGTCCGTGACCCACGGCACCTCGCCGACCCGCCGGAACACGTTCGGGGAGCCGGCGGACAGCTTCGCGGGGCCTTCGTAGAGGCCGCCGCCGTCCTCGTTCTTGGAGGCGATGTAGACGCGGCCGGTCTTCGGGTGGACCATCAGCGCCTCGGCGTTGCGGGCCCCGTCGGCGTACGTCACGTCGTACTGGACGGCCGTGACGGTGGCGTCGCGCAGGGTCTTCGGCTCGGGGAAGCGGTAGATCCAGACGTGGTCCCAGCTGCCGTCGAGGTTGTCCCCGATGTCACCGACGTAGAGGTCGCCGTCCGGCCCGATGGAGATGCCCTCGACGTCCCTCGGCTCCCCCACGCCCCGCAGGGTGATGGTCGCGAGGGTCTTCCCGGTGCGGGAGTCGACGGCGTAGACGTAGGGGCCGTCGTCGCTGTCGTTGTGCGTCCAGTAGACGCCGGGGTGCGCGCGGCTGGCGGCGAGCCCGCTGGACTCGGTGACGCGGGGGTCCTCGATCGTGAAGTCACGGTCGGGCCGCCCGTCGTCGGCCACGGCCGGACCGGCCCCGGCGAACAGCCAAACGGCGACGGAGAGAGCGGCGGCGAGGGTGGCGGCGGCGCGGCCCGCCGGGCCGGTCGGATACGAGCGCATGGCCCCAGTGTCCATCGTCACGTCGCAGGCCGGAGCCGGGATCGGCCATGATGACGCCATGCGTTTTCTCCCGGTCGGCGATTCCATGACCATCGGCGCCACCGGCGACTTCACCTGGCGCTACCGCATCTGGCAGCACTTCGAGGCGCATCCCGGCCTGGCGCCCGAGATCGTCGGCCCGCGCACGACGCTGTACGACCTCGGGGCGAACGCCCCGGTCTCCCACGCGTACGCCGACCCGTCCTTCCCGCCCGCCGCCCGCCGGCACCTCTCCGGCTGGGGCGAGGGCTGGCTGCACATGGCCCCGGTGATCGCGGACGCGGTCCGCGAGGCGGAGGCGGACGTCCTGCTGGTCTCGCTCGGCCTGATAGACCTCGGGTTCTACACGGACGCCGGGCAGACGGCGGCCAACGCCCGCGCGTTCATCACGGCGGCCCGCACGGCCAACCCGCACCTGCGCATGGTGCTGCTCCCGGTGATACCGAACATCCGGGCCGTGACGGACGCCCCCTTCGCCGCCTCCTGCGCCCGCTTCAACGAACTCCTCGCCAAGGCCGTGGCCGACCTCGACGAACCGTTCTCACCGCTCCTGCTGGCCTCGCACCCCACGGCGTACGACATCCGCACGGACACCTACGACGGCACCCACCCCGGAGCGACGGGCGAGCACAAACTGGCCGCCGCGTTCGCCGACGCGATGCACCAGGCATGGGAACTGGGCGGGCCGTACGTCGGCAGGCACGCGACGCCGGCGGCTGTCTGAGGCACTGCCCGCCCGGACCGTTCAGCCGAGGTTTCCGTCTCCTACGGTCCCCGTGCCCCGGTCGCGGACCGCCGTGCCCCAGCCGCGCAGGTCGTTCCCGGTGACCCAGGCGGCCTGGCTGCCGGCCATCACCCCCACCCCGGCCCCCGCGCCGCCGCTCTCACCGACCCGTGCGACGTTGCCCCGGACCGACACGTTCACCGCGTTGCCGCCGATCCGGATCGCGTAGTTCGTGTCCAGCCCGGCGGTGCCCGCGCCGGTGACGCGGTTGTCGCGGACGGCGGCTTCGGAGGAGGCCACCGAGATCCCGTTGTCGCTCGTGCGGAGCACGGTGTTCTGGGCGATGAGGGCCTCGGTCGAGCCGGTGTCGACAGCGATGCCGTCGCCGGTGATGTCCGACAGGTGGTTGCCGGTGATGACGGCGTGCGGGGACCGCTGCACCTGGATGCCCTGGCAGTTGCCGCCGGACGGATGGCCGGTCGTGGCGACGATGTTGCCGGTGATCGACGCCCCGTCCGTCTGGCTGACGTAGATCGCTGTCTCCCCTTTCGTCTCGCGAATGATGTTGCCGCTGATGACCACCGAACTGTTGCGCCCGGAACCCGCGTTGGACACCACGATGCCGCCGCCCGCGCGACGGATGATGTTCCCGGTGACGGCGATGTCCTGGAGTGCGTTGCCCGACCCCGAGCCGATGTGGATGCCGGTGACGGTGGCCGCGTCGATGGTGTTGTCGGCGATCACCGACTGCTGCCAGTCGGTGGCGCGGATCCCGTAGGCCCCGCTGCTCTCCACACGGTTGGCCAGCACGCGGATGTTCCGGTGGGCCGGCCGGTGTCCGTCGCCGGACGCGACGTAGTGGTCCCCGCAGAGGGCGTCGTACGGGGCGTCGAGCTCGGGCCGGGAGTTGCGCATGACGCACCCCGTGATCAGGACGTCCTCGCAGGGGGTGCCGTCGAAGTCGGGGGCGGGAAGATTGGCGGAGTTGGTCGCGCCGGTGATCTGCACGGCCTCCAGCCGGTTCGGCACGGTCGGAGTTCCGGTCCCGGCGTACACGCCGTCGAAGAGGCAGTCGACGATCCTCGCCCGCCGCACCGCGTTGAGCTCGATCGCGTGCGCCTGAGGAACATCGAGCACGGTGACGTCCCGGACGGTGAACCCGTCGGCGTGCGCGAACACGAAGGCGGGGCAGGTCGAGGTGAACCGGCTGCCGCGCATGTCCCACGCACCGCCGAAGACGGATATGTTCCCGGCGCCCCCGTAACCGGCGACCGGGGGCATGCCGCTCGTGTAGTTCTTGACGAGAGCCGAGGTGTTGCCCGTACGGAACAGCCGGGCCCCGTGGGCCCGCACGGTCATACCGGGCCCGAGCAGCAGGGATTCCCCGAGCGCGTACGAGCCCGGCGGCACCAGCAGGGTCGCCCCGCCACCGGCCACGGCCCGCGCGTCGGTCAGCGCGCCGCGGAAGGCCGCGGTGTCGTCGGCCACGCCGTCCCCGACCGCGCCGTAGGCCCGGACGTCGAAGACGGGGCCCGCCGCCGCTGCCGGTGCCGCGGCGGCGGGCCCGGCGGCCGTCAACTGCGTGGCGCCGGCACCGCCGAGGAGCCCGCCGGTGGCCAGCATCAGGGCGCGTCTGTCCATGGTTCGTTCGTCCGTCCATCGGTGAGCGGGAAGGCCGCGGGGAGCACAGCTCCGCCGTGCCCACGCGGCCCGGAGTATGCGACGCATCCTGCCACGGGCCGCGCCCCGCACCCCGTCGGCCGAGAGCGGGCCGGACCGGCGGCAGTTCGAGTCCTGCCGGAGGCAGACCCGACTGTCGGGGCGGTCCTCTTGCTTCCGGACGGACATATCCCCGTTCGCCGATGTCGCGGTTCTCGCCGTCAGCGCCCGGGCGGCTCCGGCACACGGGAACTCGCGATAGGTACCTGGGAAGCGAGATATTCACTCGCTGCCGCATTGCCCATCGAAGCACTGGCAGAGTTCGCGATAACTTCATCGACCGCGACATCGACAGCACGCACCCCTCCCTCATAAAAAAACCCGCCACCGCAAGGCACCCCGGGCGAGGGAGGGAGCTCCGCAGGGTTGGCCGACTCCCGGCCGTCGACCCTGGTCCACTTTCTCCTGGAACTTCTCATTAGGGCCGCTTGCCCATCTGATGCCCCATAGCATCAACTCTTCTATGTAATCGACAGAAACACCACCCTTTCTACACACAGGGATTCACCTACCGTGCGACCACCAGGTGTAGACCCCATGATCAATTCGCGTTAAAGTCCGACAGGCGCACACGCCGTGAACACAACTGTCGTGCCGGTACTCAACGAGGAAGGCCCGTGTGCATGCCGACAGGATCCGCCGTATCGGTAGGGATTTCCTTCATCGCTGTCGCAGGAATACCGCCCGCGCCATGAAGCACCCCCAAGAATGGCGACCTTTCCACGATCCGCCGCGACAGGCCGTCCTCCCCCAAAACCAAACCGGTTCCGGACCGCCATTTCCCCACATCCACCGAAGAATTGAAGGAGCAGGCTTCCGCCATGGCTGACGTGATGGTTCTCCAGGCCCAGCAGTGGGTCAACGCGACATACAAGACGGTCGCCGGATACAACCCCGTCAAGGAGGACGGGAAAACCGGTTGGAACACCATGTACTCCCTGACCCGGGCCCTGCAGCACGAGCTCGGGATCACGGCTCTTTCCAACTCCTTCGGCCCCACCACCTTGTCGAAGCTGGCGGCCAGAGGGCCGATCAAGGTTGGCGAGTCGAACAAGAACATCGTCAGGATCATCCAGTGCGGCCTGTGGTCCAAGGGCTACAGCGCCGGGGCCATCGACGGCGAGATGTCGATAGGCACGCTGGGCGGCATCCGGACCATGATGGAGAACATGGGGCTGCCGGCGGCAGACATCGACAACACCCTGTCGTCCAAGGTGTTCAAGGCCCTGCTCACCATGGACGCCTACATCTTCCAGTCCGGCGGACTGGAGCAGATCCGCCTCATGCAGCAGTGGCTCAACTCCCGCTACTGGAAGAAGTCGACCTTCTTCCTCGGCCCGTGCGACGGCTTCTTCTCCCGTGACGTCCAGCAGGCGTTGATGAAGGGGATCCAGTACGAGTCGGGAATCCCCGAGGACTCGGCCACCGGCGTCTTCGGTCCCGCCACGGAAGCAGCCCTGCGCTCCCGCACGCTGACCGAGGGCGACACCGGCACCTGGGTGCAGCTGTTCTCCGCCGCCTGTGTGGCGAACGGCCCGTCGAACACGAGCGGTGACATCGCCAGCTTCAGCTACGAGTTCGGCCCGAAGCTGAGGAGCTGGGTGGAGAAGTTCCAGAGCTTCTCCGCGATCGGTGTCACGGGCAAGGCCGATTTCGACACCTGGGCGCAACTGCTGGTCTCCTACGGCAACCCCGACCGGGACGTGAACAGCTGCGACACCCGCTTCACCATCACCGCCTCCCGGGCGAAGGCTCTCTACGCCGCCGGCTACCGCGCCGTGGGCCGCTACCTGGACGAGCCGGCCAACAGCACCCTGAACAAGGAGATCCAGCCCGGAGAGCTGGCCGCGATCTTCTCCGCCGGTCTGAACGTCTTCCCGATCTGGCAGTACGACGCCCGGAGCCTCGCGGACTTCTCGTATCCCAACGGCTACCACCACGGGCGCAGAGCGCAGGAGCGGGCAGAAGGCTACGGATTCAACCGGAGCACGGTGATCTACTTCGCGGTCGACTACGACGCCACAGCAGCGGACATGGACAAGATCGTCGACTACTTCCTCGGCGTGAACGACGCCCTCAAGGGGGGCGGCAGCAAGTACATAACCGGCGTGTACGGTTCACGGAACGTGTGCGCGAGCGTTTCCGCCGGCGCGTATGTTCCGTAC
Organism: Streptomyces sp. NPDC104313; assembly: GCF_055583985.1. Classification (NCBI taxonomy): domain Bacteria; kingdom Bacillati; phylum Actinomycetota; class Actinomycetes; order Kitasatosporales; family Streptomycetaceae; genus Streptomyces; species Streptomyces sp. NPDC104313. Next base: position 91,420 of record NZ_JBVJMW010000007.1, on the reverse strand, counting down.
GCCTTCGTCTCGGGTATGTCCTACGGATTCTCCGGCAACCTCGGATTCCCGCTGCCGCAGAACTGGACGTTCAACCAGATCAAGGAGTTCGAGTTCTCCGCAGGTTCGGACTCGTTCGGACTGGACCGGGTGGCACACCGTCCGGGGTCGGACTTCGGGCAGGACTCGGTGAACAAGCCGGGAAGTTCCACCGTCACGGCGTTCCTCGCGTACGCCCAGGAGGTGTACGACGCCGCCGTCGCGTACGGCAAGGGCAACGCGGACGAACTCTCGCTTCAGTTCATGCGCTGGGACAAATACACCGACTCCCGCTGGGGCGCGCTGTTCGGCGACGTGGACAACGCGTTCATCCAGTTCGCGCGTGACCGAGGACTCGGCCGGGCGCGGGACAAGTCCTACCTCGACCCGTCCATGGGCGTCGAGATCAGCCCGGACCACCTGATCGCCAGTGCCGCGGGCTACTACCTCAAGGGGAACGCCGGCGTCGGCAAGGCGAACCGTGCCGAACTCGCCAGCTGGGGTGGGGACCTGCTGACGTTCTACGGCGAATGGAGCCGCTCCGACAACGCCTCCCCGCTGGATTTCTGCCGCAAGAACCTGGCCAGGCCCGACGTCGCGTCCACGTTCTCGCTCAGCGATCTGATCGAGGACATCGACGGGTTCGCGGTCGCGACCAGGCTCAAGGCCGGCGGCACGAACATCGTCGCCGAGCTGAAGAGGATCCTGACCGGCGGGGCCCACAAAACACGCTTCAGCGACTTCTCGGCGGCCAGGTTCGGCAACACCACCGACGGCGCCAAGACGACGTCCAAGGCGTTCCTCGAGGACCAGATCGACGACACGCTGCTGTCGAGTACACGCGCTCTGCTCATCCAACGGAACTGCCCTCTCCTCAAGGAGCCCTGGAACGAGCGCGACTCCGTGATGGACGAGTTCTACCGGGGTTTCGCCGAGGTCCTGCAGAATCTCATAGCCCAGGAAGTCGCTCGCTGAACCTGGAATCACCCGGTCCCGCGGCTCCGTTGTCCGCGCGACCGGCCGAGAAGGAAGGACTGCCATGCCGACCCCGTTGATGGGCCTGCTTCTGCTCCTCAGTGTGACGGCGGTACCGGCCTGCGTCGTGGTGGTCGTCCTCCTCCTGAGGAACCCGGCCCGTTCGCCGGCCGCGATCTGTGGGGTCGGCGCGCTCCTCCTCGGCTTCTCGGCGCTGGCTGTGTACTGCTACGGCTGGTTCGCCGTCACGCTCGGCGGGCCGTTCCCGGAGCTGTGCGAGGACCGGGCCGCCTCCGGTGCCCGACTGGCAAGCCTGCGTCAGGACTTCCTGCCCCTTCGCAACGCCTGTGTCTACTCCGATGGCTCCACGGTGGAGCACCTCTCCGCCTCGATCAACGTGTTCGTTTACGTGCCGGCCGGTCTCGCCGTCGCCCTGATCTGCGCCACCGCGTTCCTGGCCCGGCGCGCACGACACCTTCCCGAAGGGACCTCATGACCACCGAATTCTCGCGTCGCACCCTCCTCAAGCAGTTCACAGGCGTCGCCGCCGGGGCCGCGATGCTCTCCGGCGCGGGTGCTCTGCTGGCTCCCGCGAGCGCCGTCGCGGCCGACACCACCTGGCGCGAATCGACCTCGGCGAACGGCTGGAGCATTCCGGACGCGCGCACCTCGATCACCGCCCCCTGCGGCATCCAGGGAACCGACCTGGCCGTCGTCCTGCGCGAAGGAGACGTCGCCACGGTCCTGACCTACGTGGCACAACGCTTCCACTACGACGTCGACCGGCTGGAGAGCGAGCGCGGCGAGATAGTCGGCCACCACGCCGATCGCGACGTCAGGGCGGCCTATACGTCCAACCACCTGTCGGGCACCGCCCTGGCGCTCTACCCGGAGAACTGCCCCCTGGGGGCCACGGGGAATCTCTTCCCCTACCAGGTCACGGCGATCCGGGACATCCTCGCCGAGCTCGAAGGCGTGGTGAAGTGGGGCGGTGACATGACACCGGCGAGCGAATCCACCTTCTTCATCGATGTGCCGCCGGGGTCACGGAAGCTCGGACAGGTCGCGGCGAAGGTCAGGGAATGGCAGTTCACGCCGGGCCGGGGTGCGGGGACGCAGAACGTCCAGGACCCCCAGCGCCTCAGATCGGCGAAGGCACTGGCCAGGAGCCAGAAGGCCTGAGGACGGTCCCACTCCCGTCGGGTCCGCCGTGCGTGAACAGCAGGTGAAGGGCGCACTCCCCAAGGAGTGCGCCCTTCGCCGTGCTCGATGTGTGCCGGCGCACCAGGGGGCCCGCCGCCGCTGCCGGTGCTGCGGCGGCTGGACCGGTGGTCAGTCCGGCGGCCAGTCCGGCGGCCGACAGGTGCGCCCCGCTCATCCGCTCCGCTGCGACCCCAGCATCGACAGTGCCAGTTGGGTCAGTTCCCCCGAGACCTCCCCGGGCTGGGCCCGGCGGCTGCGGCGGGTGTGGTGGGCCATCAGCTCATGGACCGTGCCGACCATCACCATCACATCGACCCGGTGGTCCCGGTCCTCCGCCTCGCCGCGCTCCACCGCCCGTTCGGCCTCCCCGGTCAGGAACTCCGTCCACAGTGCCCGCCAGAGCTTGCAGTGCTCGTCCACCACGGCGCTCACCCCCAGCACCTCGACGAACGTCACCCGGGCCTCGCGCGGGTCGCTGGTGACGGTCTCCACGTACGCGTCGAAGAGCAGTTGCACCCGCTCCCCGATCGAGCGCTTGTCGATGCCCTCGGCCAGAAGAGCGTTCTCCGCCGCGCGCAGCCCGGTCGTCGTGACCCGGTTGTGGAGGGCGATGAGCAGACCCTCCCGGGAACCGTACTCCTGACGCAGCACCTCGACCGGCACGCCGGCCGCCGCGCACACATCGTGCTCGGCGGTGGCCCGGTATCCGTTGATGCCGTACAACTCCCTGGCTGCCTCCAGAAGTTGTTCACGCGCGTGCGCGCGCGCGGCATCCCCGGGCCCGGTCCGCTGAACCGTCCAGCTCTCCGCCACCGGTCCTCCTTGAGCGCAAGGTGCGGGAGAGGGGCCTGCGCGCCTCTGCACGAACCGCCGCCCCATTGTGCTCGCCCCGGGGCCGTCCGGATGTCCGCGCCACACCCATACGAGGGAATGCCCGCACGCGGAAACGCTTCTTCTCGGCGTGTCCCCGGCCGGATCGAAACCGAGTCCGAGGGAGTACCGGCCGATCGCCCACGCCTCCGGTCCCCCGTCCGGACGGGGGACCGGAGGTCCGGCTCCCCGGAGTACGGGTCGCCGGCCACGGCCCCGGCCTCAGCCCCTGACCGTGAACTCCCCCCGCAACAGCGCCTCGTCCCGGGACGAGGGGCCCACCAGCAGCTCGAAGCGGCCCGGCTCCACGACGCGGAGGCCCTCCGCGTCCACGAGAGTGCAGTCGGCCGCCGGGAGTTCGAGGAGGATCTCCTGCGACTCCCCGGGGGCCAGCGCCACCTGCCGGTAGGCCTTCAGCTCCTTCTCCGCCCAGGTCACCGAGGTCACCGTGTCGCTCACGTACACCTGCACGGTCTCCAGCGCGGGCCGCGTCCCCGTGTTGGTCACCGTGACCCGGGCGCGTACGGTCTCCGACGCGTCGACCACCGACGTCAGCACCTCCAGGTCCGTGTAGTCGACCGTCGTGTAGCTCAGCCCCTGGCCGAACGCGAAGGCCGGGCGCTGGGTGAGGTCCGCGTAGCGCGAGCCGTGCTGGCCGCGCACCTGGTTGTAGTACGTCGGCTGCTGGCCCGCGTGCAGGGCGAAGGACAGCGGCAGCCGGCCGGCCGGCTCGATCAGGCCGAGCAGCAGCTCCGCGACGGCCCGGCCGCCGAGCATCCCCGGGTTGGCCGCGTACACGATCGCCGCCGCGCCGAGCGCGGACGGCGGCAGTACCAGCGGCTTGGAGCTGACGACCACGACCACCAGCGGCTTGCCCGTCACCGCCAGGGCGTCGAGCAACGCCACCTGGTCGCCGACGAGTTCGAGCGTGGCGGTGGACCTGCCCTCGCCGATCAGCTCGATCCGGTCGCCGACGACGGCGACCACGTGGTCGGCGGCCCCGGCGGCGGCGACCGCCTCCGCGATCAGCCCGGCGTCGGGGGCCGCCGGGACGACGACCTCCGGGCGGGGCTGCCCGTCCGGGAAGTACGCGCCTTCCGGGTCGGGGCCCACGTCGAGGATCCGGGCCCCGGGCGCGTACGCGATCGTCCAGTCGGCGGGCACATGGTCGCGGAAGCCGTCGAGGACGGTACGGATCATGGCGCGCGGCTGGCCTTCCGGCAGCCAGTCGGCCTGGCCCGAGGAGCCGGCCCAGTCGCCCAACTGGGTCTGCGCGTCATTCGCGTTGGGGCCGACGACAGCCACCGTACGGGGGCCGCCGGAGGCGAGGGGGCGGCCCCGGCCCTCCTCGTCCGCCTCCAGGCCACCCGCGAACGGCAGCGTGCCGTCGTTGGTCAGCAGCACCAGCGAGCGGCGGGCCGCTTCCAGGTTCAGCACGGCGTGCGCCCCGCTGCCGATGACCTCGGCCTGCCGGGCCGCGTCGGGGTGGCGCGGGTTCTCGAAGAGGCCCAGCTCGAACTTGAGCGTCAGGACGCGGCGTACGGCGGAGTCGATCTCGGCCTCCGTCAACGTGCCCTGTGCCACCGCCTCCTGGGCGCCCGCGAAGAAGTTCGGGGTGGTCATCACCATGTCGTTGCCCGCGCGGACCGCCGCCGCCGACGCCTGCGCGTAGTCGGCGTGAACCTTCTGCTCCCACACCATGCGGCCGACGTTGTCCCAGTCGGTGACCAGGGTCCCGGTGTAGCCCCACTCGCCGCGCAGCACCTCGCCCAGCAGCCAGTTGTTCACGGTGATCGGCACGCCGTCCATCGACTGGTAGCCGAGCATGAACGTGCGGCAGCCCTCCTTGGCGACCCGCTCGAACGGCGGCAGGAACCAGGAGCGCAGCTTGCGCCGCGAGATGTCCGCCTCGCTGGCGTCCCGGCCGCCCTGGGTCTCGGAGTATCCGGCGAAGTGCTTGGCGCAGGCCAGGATGGCGGTCGGGTCGTCGAGGCCGTCGCCCTGGTAACCGCGCACCATGGCGGAGGCCAGCTCGCCGATCAGGAACGGGTCCTCGCCGAAGGTCTCGCTCACCCGGCCCCACCGGAGGTCCCGGGTGATGCAGAGCACCGGCGAGAACGTCCAGTGCACCCCGGTCGCCGCGACCTCGACCGCCGTCGCCCGCGCGATCCGCTCCACCAGCGCCGGGTCCCAGGTGGCGGCCATCCCGAGCTGTGTCGGGTAGATCGTGGCCCCCTCCCAGAAGGAGTGCCCGTGGATGCAGTCCTCGGCGACGAGCAGCGGGATGCGCAGCCGGGTCTTCCCCGTGAGCACGGCGGCCTCGCTCACCCGCTCCGGGGAGGCGTGCAGGATCGAGCCCGCGTGCAGGTCCTCGACGAGGTGCCGCACCCCCTCCTTGGCGTTGAGCTGGAGCATCTGGCCGACCTTCTCGGGCAGCGTCATGCGCCCCAGGAGGTCGGCGACCCGCTCCGCGACGGGCAGCGTGGGGTCGAGGTACGGCGGCTTGGGGCCCACAGGAGTTCCTTTCACGAAAGCACTCCGCAGCACCGTACGCTCAATCCCGACCGCTCGGTAAGCATTGAGGGTGCCGGGATGAGGTCCTGTGAGAATCTGGGCCGGGGCGGCGGAGCGAGAGAGGTGTCCATTCCGATGACAGCGCATGCGGCGGGTTCAGCGGGTGATGGCGCGTGACGTCCGGGGCGCGGCGCGGCTACGCCAAGGGCCGGGCCAGGCGGACCGAGATCCTCGACCAGGCGATGGCCCTGTTCGGCGAGGCCGGCTACCGGGGCGCGTCGCTCCGGGAGATCGCCACCCGCTGCGGCATCTCCCACCCGGGCCTCCTGCACCACTTCCCGACGAAGGAGGCCCTGCTGCTCGCCGTGCTCCAGCATCGTGACGACGTGGACGACGCGTGGCTGGCCCTGGGCGTGACCCGGGGCGTCGACCATCTGCGCCGGCTGACCGACCTCGCGGAGCTGAACGCGAAACGGCGCGGGATCGTCGAGCTGTTCTCGGTGGTCGCGGCGGAGGCCACGTCTCCCGGTCATCCGGCGCACACGTACTTCGAGGCCCGCTACCGCACCTCGCTCGCCAACACCGAACTGGCCTACCGCCAGGCCCGGGAGGCGGGCGAACTCCGGGACGGAGTCGACCCGCCGGCCGCCGCACAGCAGCTCATCGCGCTGATGGACGGGCTCCAGATCCAGTGGCTGATCAGCGACTGCTCGACGGACATGGCGGGGGTGCTGAGGGACCATGTGCGCGCGCAGTTGACCGTGCCGTTCTGACGGACTGGCGCGCCCACGGCCGGACCCGCCCGCCACGCCCCGCAGCCCGTCGGGAAACGCCACGCCACTCGGCCCGTCGGAGAACGCCGCGCCCCTCAGCCGTCGAGGAACTCCGCGCACTTCAACGGCCCCAGCACCGGCCCCTCCCCCGGGCGGATCGCCACCTCCACGTCGTCCGCCCGGACCTCCGTCTCCCGCACGGACTGGAAGCTGGCGAGGGTGCAGACCAGTTGCCCCGTCACCTGGTCCCGCGCCGCCGCCCAGTACGGTCCCTCCAGCTCCACGGTGACGCGCGTTCCGTCCCCGGTCACGGAGTAGCCGCCGGGGGCGTGGAGCAGCGTGGTCAGCCCCTCGCGCCGCTCGGCGGCCGTCGGCCCCTGGGCGAGCAGCTTCATCACGGCGTCGAGGCCGCTGATGTCCCGGTCGAGCAGGGGTACGGCCCGCAGCCCGGTGTCGGAGGCGAAGTACAGCCGCATCCCGCGCGTCAGCCCGGAGGCGGGCTCGCCCGCCTCTATCACCCCGGTCGGCTGCACCCCGCACCCGAAGACGAGCGCGGACCCCAGCACCGTGATCACGACTCCCCGCAGACGCCTCACCCGTCCCCCTCCTCCGGGTGCCGCAGCGGCAGCCGGAGTGTGAACACCGCGCCGCCCTGGGGCCCTTGGCCCACCTCGATGGTGCCGCCGTGCAGCCGCGCGTTCTCCAGCGCGATGGCCATGCCGAGACCGCTGCCCTGCCCGCCGCCCTGCCCGCTGTCGTCGATGTCGGCGGTGCCGCGCGTGCGCGCCGCGTCCGCCTTGTAGAACCGGTCGAAGACCCGCTCCCGGGCCTCCGCCGGCAGCCCCGGGCCGTGGTCGGCGACCTCCAGCGTCATCCGGTCGCCGCCGGGCGCGGCCAGGGTGACCGTGACCGGCGGCGCCCCGTGGCGCAGCGCGTTGCCCACCAGGTTCGCCACGATCACGTCGATACGCCGCCGGTCCACCACGGCCCGTACGCCCTCGCGGAGTTCGACGGTCACCCGGTGCGTCCACCCGCGCAGCGCCAGCGACGCCCGTACGGCGTCGGCGAGATCCGTCACGGACGCGTTGAGCCGGGCCGCCCCGGCGTCGAAGCGGGATATCTCCATCAGGTCCTCGACCAGCCGGGACAGCCGGGCCGTCTCCGCGCCGACGGTACGGGCGGCGTGGGCGGCGTCCGGCGGCAGCCGGCCGGCGTCCTCCTCCAGGACCGTCGCCACCATCGTCATCGCCGCGAGCGGTGTGCGCAGTTCGTGCGAGACGTCCGCCACGAACCGCCGCGCCTTGGCCTCCTGCGCCCGCAACTCCGCGTCGGACGCCTGGAGTGCGTCGGCGCTCTCGTTGAACGTGACGGCCAGGTCGGCGAGTTCGTCGTGGCCACGGACCGCGACCCGGCTGCCGAGGTCCCCGGCGGCGAGTTCGCGGGTGGCCCGCCCCAGCTTCCGTACCGGGCGCAGGACCGTCCCGGCGGCCAGCAGTGCCAGCAGCGCGGCCAGCACCACCACGGGCACGGTCCCCGTCCGTGCGGAGTCCAGCAGGGCGGCGGTGTCGTCGCGCTCGGCCCGCAGGTCGCTGATCACGAAGACCTCCAGACCCGAGGTGCGCCGGTCCCCGTCGGCGTACGTCACGGGGGTGCCGACGACCAGGTACGGCTCGCCCCGCCACTGGACCCGCTGGAACCGGGCCCCGTCCCCGGACCGGACGGCGGCCCGCAGCTCGGCGGTGATCCGGCCCTCCGTGTCGGCGTACGCGTCGGAGACGGCGGACAGGTCCTGGTGGCGGGCGACCACGATGCGCGCGCCCAGGCCCTCGGAGACCTTCGCCGCGAACCGGGACAACGACCGCTGGTCGGGCGGCAGGTCGAACCCCGCGGCGACGGCGGCGACCCGCTCCCGGAGGTCGTTCACGGCGGTGTTCTGGGTGCGCTGGAGGACGGCGGTGCGGGCGTCCCGGTAGGCGAGGGCGGTCGCGGTCACCGCGCTGAGGAGGGCGACGAGGACGAAGGTGACGACGAGCCTGACCCGCAGTCCGCCGACGAGCCGCAGCGGGCCGCGCCCGAACGGCCGCCGGAGGGAACGCCCGGACGGGCGCCCGAGGGAACTCCCGGACGAACGCCGGGGGGCGGGCCGTCTCACAGCGGCCCGAAGCGGTAGCCGAAGCCCCGCACGGTCTGTACGTACCGGGGTCTGGCCGGCACGTCCTCGATCTTGGCCCGGAGCCGGCCCACCGCCGCGTCCACCAGCCGGGAGTCGCCCAGGAAGGTGTGGTCCCACACCGAGGCGAGGAGCTGCTCCCGGGTGAGGACCCGGCCGGGCGAGGCCGACAGCTCCAGCAGGACCCGCAGCTCGGTGGGAGGGAGGGGAACGGCCGCCCCGTGTTTGGTGACGGTCAGCCCGGCCCGGTCGATCACCAGACCGGCGTGGTCGGTACGGTCGGCGTCGGGGCCCTGCGCGTCGGGCCCCTGCCGTGGATACGGTTCCGCGCGGCGCAGGGCGGCCCGGATGCGGGCCTCCAGGACGGGCGCGGTGACCGGCTTGACCACGTAGTCGTCGGCCCCCGCCTCCAGCCCGGTCACGATGTCCTGGTCGTCGCCGCGCGCGGTCAGCATGATGACGGGCAGTGTCGCCGCCCGGGCCCGGATGCGGCGGCACACCTCGAAGCCGTCCATGCCGGGCAGCATCAGGTCCAGCACGGCCAGTTGCACCCGCGCGCCCCGCTCCCCGGCCAGCAGCGCGAGGGCCTGCTCGCCGGTGGCGGCGGTCTCCACCCCGTAGCCGTGCCGGCGCAGCACGAGCTCCATCCCGTCCCGTACGGACGCGTCGTCCTCGATGAGCAGCACATGCGGCATGGGGCCGATTATGCGCGGGCCGGGACCGACTCCGCCTCCTCCCCCCGAGGGCGGACGCGCAGGTCGGAGGCATTGTTACGTTCCCATCACGTGGCCATGCACGGGCCATCATCCTTGGCGGCCAGCGTGAGGCCCATGAGCTTCCCCACCACCACCGCCGGGCTCCGCCTGGCCGCCTTCGTGGCCGTGCCCGTACTCGCCCTCACCGTCGCCTGCGGCGACGACGCCACCGGGACCAAGGGCCACGACGCCGTCGCCGACGTACCGTCCCCGAAGAGCGAGCCCTCCGGGGCGAGTGCCACGCCGGGCGCCGCGAGCACGAAGCCCGCAGGCAGGAGCGCCTACTACGACGCCCAGGTCGCGTTCGTCCAGTGCATGCGCGCCAAGGGCGGCTACAAGGACTTCCCCGATCCCAGGCTCAGCGGCTACCTCGACTGGGAGAAGGTCAACGAGATCGGCTCCCGGCCCGGCCGCAACCAGGGCATCAAGGCCGGAAAGGACAACGTCTGCCTGGACGAGCTCCGGGCGTCCATGGCGGCCGAGCCCAAGCGCGACCAGCAGAAGTCCTACGAATCGATGCTCGCGCACGCCCAGTGCATGCGGGACAACGGCATCAGCCGGTTCACCAACCCGGTGATGTCCGGCGGCAACGCGGTGCCCGGCGGCGACCCGAACCCTGCCTCCCCGGTCTACGACCCCGATTCGCCCGCGTACAAGGAGGCCCGCAAGGCGTGCGAGTCGAAGCTCCTCGACGGACTGGACGGCATGCAGTGAGGCGCCGCACCCCCTACGTCGCGCTCGGCGCGGTGACAGCCGCCGCCGTGGTCGCGGTCGGCCTCTTCGGAGGTATCCCGTTCCTCGGGAGAGGCGACGACGCGAACGCCTCCGGCAGGGGCGAGGGCCTGCCGCCCGCCACGGCCACCGTCGTCCGCACCGACCTCGTCCTCTCCCGGACCGTCGACGGCAGGATCGACTTCGCCCGGCGTCGCGCCGTCAAGGCCGCCGTGGAGGGCACCGTCACGGTGGCGGCGGCCGAGGGGGAGACCGTACGGAGGGGGGAGGCCCTGTACGAGCTGAACGACAAGCCGGTCACGCTCCTCTACGGGCCGGTCCCGGCGTTCCGCGGGATGAAGACGGGCGACCGGGGCAGCGATGTCCTCCAACTGGAGCGCAATCTGCGGGACTTGGGTTACGGGGTCGGGCTGTACGTCGACACGGAGTACGGCAGGGACACCGAGGCCGCCGTCAAGCGGTGGCAGAAGCACCTCAACCGCGAGACCAGCGGCAGGGTCGGCCGGGGCGATGTCGTCTTCCAGCCCGGCCAGGTCAAGGTGGTCTCCGCCGACGCGGCTCTCGCCGACCAGGTCGGCCCGGACGGGCCCGTCCTGACGATCGCCTCCACCGAGCCGGTCGTCCGGGCCCTCCTGGACCAGGCGGACGGCGCGCTCACCGCACGCGGCACGAAGGTGGAGGTGGCCCTGCCCAGCGGGAAGACCGTGCCCGGGAAGGTCGCGGGGACGGTACGCCCGGCGGAGGGCGGCTCCGAGGCGGAGACCCCGGAGGGCATCACCGTCGAGGTCGTCCTCGACGGCGGTCCCGGCGTGGCCTCCGGGGAGGACGCCGAGGCGGCGGCGAGCGTGACGTTCGTCAGCGAGGCCCGCGAGGGGGTCCTCGCGGTGCCGGTCGAGGCGGTGGTGGCGCTGCGCGGCGAGAACGGGGGGTACGGGCTCCAGATCGTCCGGGGCGGGGCCTCCACGATGGTCCGGGTGGAGACGGGCATGACGGCCGACGGGCAGATCGAGGTCAGCGGTGCGGAACTGCGCGAGGGCATGAAGGTGGGGGTGGCGAAGCCATGACCCCACTCCCCCAGGCACCCGTCCCGCCCGCCGTCCCGCCCGCCGTTCCGGCTCCCGCCCCGCCCCCCGTCGTCGAACTCCGCGACGCCACGAAGTCCTACCCCGGCGGCGTCCACGCCCTGCGCGCCGTGAACCTCACGGTCCACGAGGGCGAACTCCTCGCGGTGGTCGGCCCGTCCGGCTCCGGAAAGTCCACGATGCTCAACGTCATGGGCACCCTGGACCGGCCCACCACGGGTACGGTCCGGGTCGCCGGACACGACGTGTCCGCGCTCTCCGACGCCCGGCTCTCCGCCCTGCGCGCCCGCCATATCGGCTTCGTGTTCCAGCACTTCCACCTGGCGGCGGGGCGCGACGCGGTGGACAACGTCGCCGACGGGCTGCTGTACACGGGCGTCCCCTCCCGGGAGCGGCGGAACCGGGCGCGCGAGGCGCTGGCCCGCGTACGCCTGGACCACCGGATCTCGCACACGCCGAACGAGCTGTCCGGCGGCGAGAAGCAGCGCGTGGCCATCGCCCGCGCCCTGGTGGGAGAGCCCCGGCTGCTGCTGGCGGACGAGCCGACCGGGGCGCTGGACACCGCGTCCGGCGAGCTCGTCATGGAGCTGCTGCACGAGCTGAACGCCTCCGGCACCACGGTCTGCGTGATCACCCACGATCACGGGATCGCGGCCTCGCTGCCGCGACAGGTCCGCTTCAGGGACGGCGAGATCGTGGCGGACGAACGCTCCGCCCCCCGGGCGCCGGGCCGCTTCTCCGCCCCGGGTGCGGTGGACCGACGCTCCACCCGCCGTACACCGGGCGCGCACGCCACCGCACCCACCCCCCGTACGGAGGCCGGCGCATGACCCACGCCCTCAAGCCCGCCCGCCTCTCCCCCCGGGACGTCCTGCGCGTCGGCGCGGTCGGTCTGCGGGCGCGCCGGGCCCGGGTGGTGCTCTCGGCGCTCGGGATCGCCATCGGTATCGCGACGATGGTCGCGGTCGTCGGCCTGTCCGAGTCGAGCCGCGCGGACCTGATGTCCCGGCTGGACCGCCTCGGCACCAACCTCCTCACCGCCGAGGCGGGCGAGGACCCCCTCGGGGGCACGGTCGAACTGCCGAAGAACGCGGTGGCGATGGTCGAGCGGATCGGCCCGGTCCTGCACGCCACGGCCACCGCCGAGGTCGACGCCCGCATCCGCCGCAGCGACGTCGTCCCCGAGGAGCGCACCGCCGGGGTCACCACCCAGGCGGCCCGGACCGACCTGCTCTCCACGCTCGGCGGCGAGGTGGCCCGGGGCACCTGGCTGACCCGGGCCGGCGAGCGCCTGCCCACCGCCGTCCTGGGCGCGGTGGCGGCGGACCGCCTCGGTATCACCCGCCCCGGCGAGACGATCATGATGAATGACACCCGGGTGGCCGTCGTCGGGATCCTCGAACCTGTCGAGCTGGTCCCGACCCTGGACCGGGTGGCCCTGATCGGATTCCCCGCCGCGCAACGCTACTTCGGCTTCGACGGCCGCCCCACCACGATCTTCGAACGCTCCACGGACGCCTCGGTGGAGGATGTACGGGCGGTGCTGGCCCGCACGGTCAGCCCCGGCAACGAGACCGCTGTCCGGGTCTCGCGCCCCTCCGACGCGCTGGCGGCCCGCGCCGCCGCCGACAAGGGGCTGACGACCCTGATGCTCGGGCTCGGCACGGTGGCCCTCCTGGTCGGCGGGGTGGGCGTCGCCAACACGATGGTCATCTCCGTCCTGGAGCGCCGCCAGGAGATCGGCCTGCGCCGCGCGCTGGGGGCGACGCGCAACGCGATCCGGCTCCAGTTCCTGACCGAGTCGCTGCTCCTGTCCGCGCTGGGCGGCGTCGCGGGCGCGTTGCTGGGCGCGGCGGCCACGTACGGGTTCGCGCGGGCGCAGGGGTGGACGGCGGTGGTTCCGCCCTGGTCCCTGGCGGGTGGTCTGGCCGCGACCCTGCTGATCGGCGTGGTCGCGGGCCTCTACCCGGCGATCCGTGCCTCCCGCCTGCACCCGACGGTGGCGCTGAACGCGACATGAGGAGGCCGCCCCACCGGGCGGCGGAGCAGGTCAGGGGCTGACCCGCTCGATTCCCCGGCGCTCGGCGATCTTCGCCACGGTCAGGCAGTACAGCGGGGCGAAGACGAGTTCGAGGACCAGGGCCTGCCAGGGGGCGTCGGCCGCGGTGCTGGTGTCGTCGAGTTCCCCGAAGCCCGCCGCCAGGCCGAAGGCCAGCAGGTTGTTGGCGACGTGCAGGACGATCACCGCTTCGAGACCGCCGGTGCGGATCACGAGCCAGCCCCACCACATCGCCGAGTAGAACAGCAGGAGGAAGCCGGAGAGTTCGCCGAAGCCGTGGGCCAGGGCGAAGAGGAGGGACGCCAGGACGATCGCGGGCCAGGGCGAGCGCACGACCCGGCCGATCACCTGGACCAGCCAGCCCCGGAAGACGTACTCCTCGGCGGCGGCCTGGAACGGGACGAGCGCCAGCACCACGGCCAGGCTCAGCAGGAAGTAGGGCCATCCCGGGAAACCCGTGCCGGACTCCGCGAGCGGTTCCGCGTCCCAGGTCCAGGCGATCAGCAGCCCGATCTGCACGGCCATCAGCGGGAAGCCCACGGCGGCGCAGCGGCCCAGCCAGCCCCAGCGCAGCCGCCCGACGACGGAGGACACGGTCCCGGCGGGCCGCCGGCCGAGGCCGCGGGCCGCCCACAGGACGATGGGTATGCCGACCGCGATGCCGACGAGCGAGACCGCCAGTTCGGCGACCGGGTCCTCGAAGAGGAGCTCGCTGTCCGCCGAGGCGGGTCCCGCGTCCAGCACTTCCGCGATGATCGCGCCCGCCACGCTGACCACGAGCACGCCGACCACGACCAGCACCAGGGCGAGGAGCAGTTCGCCCAGCCAGCCGAACCGTCCGCCCTGGCCGTTGCGCCCCTGCTCGTCGTAGCGGGAGCCCGAGGGCGCCCGCACCGGCCCGGACGGCGGGCGGCTCCACTCCGAGGGCCCCTCCCAGCCCTGCGACGCCGGGCCGGGCGGACGCGGCGGCTCGGCCGAGGACGGCGGCGGGGCCCAGGGCGACGAGGGCGGGGGCGGGGGCACGTCGGAAGGGGGGTTCACACCAGCGATCTTCGGTGCGCGCGGCGTACGAGGTCAACGCGGAGGCCCGTCGGGACGAACGCACGGGACGAACGCACGGATCGGGCACCGGGAGCGAGCGCATGGAGAGCGGGCACATGGCGCGGGCACATCGCGCGGGCACCCGGAGCGAACACGGAGCGAACGCACGATGAGGCACGGCAGACGCGCGGAGCGGCACGGCGCGCGCCCCGAAACCCGAACACCCTTCCGACTCAGCGGGGTTGCTGTGGCAGACTGCGCCGACTTAATGGTCCACACCGTGTATCAGGAGTCCGGCATGACGGCAATGACGCCTCACCCCCCGATCGACACCAGTAAGCCCCACTCGGCCCGGGTCTACGACTTCATGCTCGGAGGCAAGGACAACTACCCGGTGGACCAGGCGGTGGCCGAACTCCTGCCCGTCGAGGCGAAGATCGGCGCCCACCAGCAGCGCGCCTTCATGAACCGGGCGACGGCCTGGCTGGCGAACGAGGGCGTGACGCAGTTCCTGGACATCGGCACGGGCATCCCCACCGAGCCGAACCTGCACCAGGTCGCACAGGAGATCATCCCCTCCGCCCGGATCGTCTACTGCGACAACGACCCCATCGTGCTGCGCCACGCGGAAGCACTGCTGATCAGCCGGCGGGAGGGCGTGACGGACTACGTCCACGCGGATGTCCGCGAGCCCGCCATCATCCTCGAAGCCGCCCGCGAGACCCTGGACTTCGACCGCCCGATCGCCCTGTCACTCCTCGGCCTCCTGCACTTCCTCCCCGACGCCGAGGACCCGATCGGCATCGTCCGTACGCTCACGGACGCCATGGCCCCCGGCAGTTACGTCGTGCTGTCCCAGGGCGCGTCCGACGTGAACGCGGAGCTGGGGCAGCAGAGCGAGGACGAGTACAAGAAGGGCGGCATCCAACTGGCCCTGCGGACCGGCGAGGAGTTCTCCCGGTTCTTCGAGGGCCTGGAGATCGTCGCCCCCGGCCTGGTGAAGGCCCCGGAGTGGTTCAACGGCACCGCCGCGCCCACCCAGGAACACAGCGGTATCTACGTGGCCGTGGCCCGGGTCCCGTAACCGGAAGCCTCCTCCGTACGCGTAACGCCCCCGCCCCCGCCAGGGCCCTCGCCCTCGTCCGCGAGGGCCATGGCGGCGCGCTCCCGCCAGGACGGCCGCGGTGGTACGGGGTCGGCCTCGGCGCGGGCCAGCAGAGCGGCCCCTTGGGCGCGTCGCTCCTCGCGACAGCAGGGCCAGCAGGTGGTGACCCATGACTCGTGCGGCCGGAACATGTGCTCCTCCCCTGGCCCGTCGCAGGCGATCAGGGGCAGCGGCCGGGGCGGTGGTGGCGACGCGGACTCCGCCACCACCAGGTCCGCCGTCTCCTCCGGGGGCGCGGGCAGCTTCTCCACGAGCCGGTTCTCCAGGAACCCGAAGGCCGAACGCACCCCGTCCTCAGGCAGCGCGCCGCTCAGCGCCAGCCGCAGATCTCCGGCGCTGACGCCCCGCCGCAGCCACTCGGCGGCGAGCGCGGCGAGCTTGCGGGCCTCGCGCACCCCGAGCGAGAGCTCACGCGTCGTGTGCCGCAGCGAGAGCAACACACGTTCGGCGAGGTGAAGTTCAGCCTGCGCAGCCGCACACGGCTCCCCCTCGGCCGCTTCGGTGGGTGGGTGGGAAGAGTCTTCGCCCTGTTCTTCGTCCGCGGGTAATTGACCACCGGCCCTCCGGCCGGTCGGCTCACCGACCGTCGGAGAGTGCGTACTCGGAGCGGTCCCCGCGTACGGGGCCGCGCGGGCGCCCACGTTCTCGTACCCGTCGGCGGGAACACCGGCGCGGAGACGTGCGGCCTGATCGGCCGTCAGCGGCTCGTTGCTGAACACCTGGACGGTCCGCCAGCGCCCTCCGGCGATGCTCTCGCGCCGCTCGTGAACGTACCCGTGCGTCACGAGGTCGGTCTTGGCCTTCTGGTAGGCGCGACCGGTCATACGGAGGGCACGGGCGTGCTCGCCCAGCGCCTTGTCGCGGTGCTCTTCGGGCAACCCCTGGACGTAGAGGACCAGGACCTTCGCGTCGCTGCCGATACGCGGATGGCGCACGAGGCTGTTGGGGGCCTTCGTGTAGCCCCGAGGGGGCGGGATAACATGCGAAAGCATCGCGGGTGGACTCCTGATCCACTAGTGGTGAAGGCCCTCGGGTAGGTGCTTGTAACACCCCCGGGGGCCGCCCTATGCGCTGTCGAACCCGAGCGCACGGAGCGTGATGTCACGATCACGGTACCGCAGGGAGTGACGCCCTCGGCACCGTCCGTCTCCGCCTCGTGCAATAGATGTACATCTACTACATTGGGTTGTATGAGCGAGCCCGTGACCGAATCCATGGCAGAGGTACGCAAGCACCTCGCGGACGTCATCGACCGCGCCCGCCGTGACGAGACGCCCACGATCATCACCCGCCGGGGCAAGAGCGAAGCGGTTCTCGTGGACATCGACGAATACCGACGCCTGTGCGAGGCCGCCGAGCGGTACGAGGACGAATGGCTCAACCGACTCGCGGACAAGGCGGAGGCCGAAGGAACCGATGGATCGGTATCCCTCGAGGAGATGGCCGCGCTCCTCCGGTCGGCCAACTGACCCATGGGCCACGTCACACGATTCACGGCCCACGCACAGCGTGACCTTCTCAGGATTCCGCTGCCGGAAGCCCGACGTGCCCTCGGCCGCCTGGCGGACCTCCAGAAGGCCTTGGACACGGGAGAGCTCGCCGCGTTCGACGTCAAGCCGCTCCAGGGCCACGACGCGCGATGGCGTCTCCGCGTAGGTGACTACCGGGTCGTCTACACGGTGGAAGGCGGTCGGCTCATCGTCTGGGTGCTCACCGTCGGCCATCGGCGCGAGACCTGCCGAGCCCCCTGAGCTCGCCCCTTCGGCCCACGCCACCTGAACCGCCACCGAGCCGGAGCAAGGCCGAGCCCCGGTGACCAAATCGTTGCCGCTCCGCGCACAACCGCGCACCCCCCTCCCTGGTCACCTGGTCAGCCGCGAGGAAAACCTCGGGCAGGCGCGCCCGCGCGCGCGGCCCCGGGCGGCTGGGTGAGAGGACGGGTTCGACGTGAAGAGAGCGACGCGGAGAGCGGTGGTGGCCGGTGCGGCCGCCGTCGTGTTCACGGGAGTGGCCGCGGTGCCGGCCGGGGCGGCGGAGGGCGGGGTCGCCTTCAGCCGGGTCACGGTGAACGGCGGGAAGCCGATCGTGATCGGGGTGAAGAAGGAGGTCGAGCTGTACGTGACCTTCCGGATGACGACCAAACTCAAGCACAAGTCCTACCCGACGGTGTTCCCCTACCGGGGCAAGCTCGGCTCCAGCGAGACGCTGTGGAATTCCATCCTCATCAACGACTGCGTGGTCGTGAGCAAGGCGAAAGGGATCTGCGACTTCGAGGAGTGGCTGACCATCGACCCGCGGCACTACGACTTCGGGAACGAGGACGCCGGCGCCTGGAAGACCGCCGCGCAGCTGTACCTCCCCAAGGGGGCGGAGGACACGGACGACATGAAGCTCCCGTTGCAGGTGAAGCGGGCCACCCGTGTCACGGTCAACGCCTCGCCGGAGCCGGTCGTGAAGGGGAAGACGCTCACCGTGACCGGAAAGGTCAGCCGGGCGAACTGGGACACCCACACGTACCAGGGGTACGGGGGCCGTTCGGTGAGCCTCCAGTTCAAGGCGGCGGGCACCTCCTCGTACAAGACGGTCAAGAAGGCGACGTCGAGCACGTCGGGAGCCCTCAAGACCACGGTGAAGGCCACCGGGCCGGGAACGTGGCGGTGGACGTACTACGGCAACACCACGTCCGGCGCGAGTTCGTCGGCCGGGGACCGGGTCGCCATCCGGTAGGCACGGCCGGGGGGCGCGCGCTGGGGGGCGCGGGCCGGCGGCGACGGTCCGGGACGACGGGCTACTCAGGACTGGTTGCTCAGGACGGGTCGCTCAGGACGGTTGCGGAAGCGTTCCTCCGGTGAACTCGCTGACCCGGGCGGGTGAGCGCTGACGCTCGGGCTGCGCCGGGGCCGGGGCAACCGGTAGAACGCGATGGTGATCAAAAACCTCGTGCGCGGTCTCGGCGCACTCTCCCTCGCTCTCCCTCTCGCCCTCGTCCCCTTTCTCCCCCCTTCCGCCGCGCAGGCCGCTCCGGCCGCTCCGGCGGCGGAGGTGATGACCCTGGCCGACGCGGTCGGACTGGTGAAGGTGACCGAGGAGAACCGCACCGGCTACACCGCTTCGGCCTTCCGGCACTGGAACGCGGGTGAGGACACGACGGACGGGTGCGACACCCGTGCCGAGGTCCTCCTCGCCGAAGCGGTCGCCGCACCGACCGTGGAGACCGGCTGCAAGCTGACCGGCGGCAGGTGGACGTCCTACTTCGACGGCCAGGGGGTCACCGCCGCCGGGTCCCTGGACGTTGCCCACCTGGTCGCGCTCGGCGAGGCCTGGGACTCCGGCGCCTCCGCCTGGACCGAGGGGCGGCGGGAGGCCTACGCGAACGACCAGGGGGCGGACGCCTCCCTGGTCGCGGTGACGGCACGCCTCAACCGGCAGAAGGCGGACAAGGACCCGGCGGACTGGATGCCGCCGTCCCCGGAGGTCCAGTGCCGGTACACGGGAGAATGGGTGTCGACCAAGCTCCGCTGGCAGCTCACCGCGGACAAGGGCGAGATGGAAGCGCTGAAGGTGTACGCCGAGGGGCCGTGCGAGGACACCATCGTCCGCTACACACCGGCGGCCTGATCCACCCGTGAGCGACAAGCCGACCAGCTGACCACCTCACTCCCTCACGGCGCACCCAGCCCGCAGCCAGGCCATCTCGTGCAGCAACGCGCCGTCCACGAAGGGCTCCTGGGCGGTGGGCCGCGACCGCCAGTCCAGCGGCCAGGTCCCACCGCCCAGCGCCGGAATCCCGACGAACGCGTCCCCCCTCGCGCTCCGGCTCATCGCCTCCACCCCGGGTGGCCACCGGTGCCCGGCGGCGGCACCGGGCGCGAGCAGGAAGTACATGCTGCGCTCGCCGATGCCGGAGCGGACGATGGGCCCGGCCTGGAAGTCGGTGAACTGCATGACCTCGTACGCGATTTCCTCGCCGAGGAGCCCGATGGCACGGACGGCGTCGAAGTGAATGCCGACGTGCCGGAGGGCGTGGCCGGCGGCGGGAATCCAGGACGGCACCGGATCCGGTGAATTCTTCAGTTCCATGCGCTCAGCTTTGCGCCGAACACGTACCGTGACCAGGGTCACAAGCGAGTTGTGGACGTTGGTGTACATACGAGGTGAGCCTGTGCACTCCAGTGATCAGCCCGAAAGCGCCGCCGAGATGTTCGGCCTGCTGCTCCGGCACTTCCGCGAGCGGGCCGGGCTGTCCCAGGAGCAGTTGGGCAAGCGGATCGGCTACTCCAAGTCGCAAGTGGCGATGGTGGAACGGGGCGCGCGACCGCCGAAGGGCGTCTTCGTGCAGCGGGCGGACGAGGTACTCGGTGCACAAGGTGCACTGATCGTCGCCGCGCCGAAGCCGCCGAGGAAGCGCAGCCCGCTGCCGGACTGGTTCACGCCGTTCGCGGACGAGGAGGAGAAGGCGTGGGCTCTGCACACTTACGAGAACCAGGTCATGCCCGGCCTGCTCCAGACGGAGGCGTACGCACGGGCGGTCTTCACGAGCCGGTACCCGAACTATGACGACGAGGAGATCGAGGAGAAGGTCGCCGCACGGCTGGAGCGGCAGAAGCTGCTGTCGCGCAGGCCGCTGCCCGACATCAGCTTCGTCCTGGAGATGATCGTGCTGACCCGGCCGATCGGCGGCCGCCGGGTGATGAAGGCCCAGCTCCACCATCTCGCCGAAGTGGCGCGGCTCCGGCATGTGCGGATCCAGCTGATGGACCCGTACCGCGAGGACCACGCGGCGCTGGACGGCCCCTTCGTCCTGCTGGAGACCGACAAGCGCCAGCAGCTCGCCTATATCGAGGGGCAGGGCGGCAGTTTCTTCATCACCGAACATCCGCAGCTGGGAAACCTGTTCGGTAAGTACGGCGTCTCGCGGGCCCAGGCATACACTCCGGAGAGGACGCTGGAGAGGATCGAAAAGATGGCAGAGGAACTATGAGCACCGACCTCCACTGGTTCAAGTCCAGTTACAGCGGCAGCGAGGGCGGCAACTGCGTAGAGGTGGCGCTCACCTGGTCCAAGTCCACCTACAGCGGCCCTGAGAGCGGCAACTGCGTCGAGGTAGCCGCCTGCCCCCACACCGTCCACGTCCGGGACTCCAAGGACCTCGCCGTCCCCGCGCTCGCCGTCTCCCCCGCCTCCTGGACGTCTTTCGTGGAGTTCGCCACCTTCTGAGCGAGGCCGGGGCGGCTGTCACCGGGCGTCGCTCATCCGCGCGGCGCGGTGGGCAGCACGGCGGTGAGCCGCCAGCCGTCGTCACCGTACGGCCCCGCCGAGGGCCCGCGCGTGCTCGGTGAGAGCGGGGAGGCCGAGTCCGCCCAGGGAGGCGCGGCGGCGGGCCGGGGCGCGGGCACCGCAGTCGTTGGTGAGTGCATCGGGCCGGGCGCGGGGCCGTCCCTATCCGGGGCGGGGATCGTCCGATGCTCCATCGTGATTCGCGCGTGTACAACCTCGTGTGGATACCGGCGGTCTGTAAGGCGCTGGGGGGATGAGTCTTCGGCACCTTTCCGTACGGAGATCGGGGATCAGGTGGGAAAGCAGGTCTGGAGAGTCGTCGTGGCCGGGGGTGCGGCGGCGGTGTTCACGGCGGTGGCGGCGGTGCCGGCCGGGGCGGCCGAGGGTGGGGCCTCGTTCACCCGTGTCCAGGTGAACGACGGCAAGCCGATCGTGATCGGGACATCGAAGAGGGTCGCGGTGCCCGCCTCCTTCCGGTTCACGACCAAGCACCAGTGGAAGTGGCCGACGGTGTTCCTCTACCGCGGTGATACGGATGAACGGCTGTGGCATTCCATCGAGACGAGCGACTGCATCAAGGTGAGCCCGGGCGTCTGTGACATCGACGAGACGATGTACTTCGACCCGAGCGAGTGGGGCATGCGCAACAGCGAGGCCGGGGCCTGGCAGGTGGCGGCCGAGGTGTACTTCAAGGGCGGCGGCGGTGACGTGGACGACGAGGGGCTGACGGTGCACGTCAAGCGCAACTCCCGCCTGACCGTCAACGCCTCACCCGAACCGGTCTCCAAGGGCAGGACCATCACCGTGACCGGAAAGGTCACGCGGGCCAACTGGGAGACCAGGAAGTACGCCTCCTACGCGGACCGCACGGTGAGCCTCCAGTTCAAGCCCTCCGGTGCCGCCTCCTACACCACGGTGAAGAAGGTGCAGGCGAACGGCTCGGGCGCCCTCAAGACCACCGTGAAGGCCTCCAAGACGGGCACCTGGCGCTGGGTGTACTACGGCAACACCACCACCGGGCCGTCGACGTCGCCCGGGGACAACGTCGTCGTGAAGTGAGGCCCGCCGGACCGGCGGGCCGGTGGAGGCCGAGCCGGCCGTAGCGGCTGCGACGGGAAGGGCTTCGGGTCCCGAAGCCCTTCGTC
Organism: Streptomyces sp. NPDC104313; assembly: GCF_055583985.1. NCBI lineage: Bacteria > Bacillati > Actinomycetota > Actinomycetes > Kitasatosporales > Streptomycetaceae > Streptomyces > Streptomyces sp. NPDC104313. The sequence goes on along the minus strand of NZ_JBVJMW010000007.1, from coordinate 69,641 downwards.
CCGGCCGACCGCGAGCGGCCGTGCACGGGCCTCCGTACGACGTCGGCCGACACCCCGTGCGGGCCATGGAGCCGGTCTCCGTCCGGCCTCTTCCGTACCCGCGACGAATCAGACAACGACGGCGGGGCGAACTCCCGCTAGCCGAAGCACCGTTCATGGTTACGCGTCACGACAGCGTGACCAACCGGCGCTGAACGATCCGAAGGCGCTGAACGATCCGAAGGCGCTGCTCAGGGAGCGTCCAACTTGCGTCGTTCCCGCTTGTTGGGGTGGCGGACGACCACTCCGCCCACGCCGCCGGACCCGGTGAGCCGGATCAGCGGAGTTCCCGGGAGCCGGCCCGAAGTGGTCTTGTTCTTCAGGCCGCCGAAGCCGGGATCCATGCCGCCGGTGTCCACGGTCCAGCCGTCGGGGATGACGACCGTGACACCGGAGGTCTCCCCGTGCGCCTCCACCACGACCTCCGTGAAGCGGCACTCGACCCGGGTGAAGTCGAGGCTCACACCCCCCACGCCTCCGTGAGCGATCACGTGTCCCGGAACCTCCCAGCGCCCGGGGCCTCGGGACGCACCAGAGATTCCGCCCTTGACCACCAGAGGCGGCAGGCCCTCCGAGGCCGGGGCCAAGGCGGAGTGCGGGATCGGCAAGTCGGCGGTCAGGACCGCCAGTTCGGCATGCGTCTTGGCCGTCAGCGCCTGCTCCAGGCGCGAATCCAGCTCATCGAAGTCGATACGCCCCTCGGCTGCCGCGTCGCGCAGCTGCTCCACCACGGCCTCCCGGTCGTCGTGAGAGGCGCGGAGCCCTCCCGATGGAACAGGGCGCGGAGAGGGCTCCGGAAGCGGGGAAGTCATAGGCGCAAGGATAAGCAGCCCGGACGCCGACCGCGTAGAGGCGGCCGTCTGCCCCGCTCTGTCCGCATCCGCGACTCCCAGGACCTCGCACCGCCCCGCGCTCGACCGGCCGGGCACGATGAAGCCGGCCGGGCCACTGCTCTTCGGTGAGGCGACGATCCATCGCTTTGGTGCCGGGGGTCAGAGGGGCGTGCGGACCGTCAGTGCCCCCAGCAGGCAGCAGAAGGCGATTGCGGTGGTGGCCGTGCGGAGAGTGTTCATGCGATTCCAGCGGGCTTCGAAGCTCGCCCGGACCGCGGCTATGTCGTGAATACGTCCGGGGTCTCCGGCTGCGATGAGCGCGTTGTTCAGCGGCACGTTGACCGCGAGGGTGACGACCAGGGTGACGGTGTACAGAGCGAGTGCGGCCAGCGTCCACGGCAGCACACCCCGGTGTTCCAGGGGCAGATGAAGTCCTGTGGAGAGCGCGGTGAACAGGAGGGCCGCATTCGACAGTGCCATGAACAAGGGGTTGTGGATGGCTGTGTTCAAGCGCTGCGAAGCATCGACGAACGTACGGTCGTCGGCCTTGCCGAGCCCGGGCATGACCGAGTTCGCGTAGGCCAGGACGATCCCCGCGACAAGACCTGTCGATCCTGCCGCGGCGACCAGCGAGAAGAGGCGGAGGGTGTCCATGGTGGAACTCCGTGGAATAGGAGGAGGTCGCCTGGGGCATCAGGGCCACAGGCTGCGAGTGAAGAGGCCCGCCTTCCCGGGCTCCGCCGGGAGATTGCCGGGTGTTGGGAGGCCGGCGCCGGGGCATGCGTGGGCTGCACAGACACCCGGCCCAGTTGTCTTCGTACGGTCGCACTCCTGCGGGCTTGTGCGGCCTGTGCGGCGGGGCCGGGCGTGCGCGGGGCCGGTGAACGGTCCAGCCCCCAGCGCTATCTATGCGGCCTGAACGGGAGCGAGTGGCGCTCTCGCGAAGAAGTGGCGTCCACGAACTGGAACATCGCTATCGAGAAGAGCATGCCGTCCTCACAAGGATCCGCTGTCGCCAAAGGCGCAGAGACTCTCGGACACCGGCCGGGGAACTTCTCGTTCCGGGCATCTCGGAATATCGCTGCCGTCAGAGACAGCGTAGGCCATCCCACCGTGCGGAGGAGGGGGACAGGGGCAGCAGGAAACGTTGTGAACATCCCACTCGGCCGCACTTGTGTTTTCCGGGACGGTGATAGCCCTCCACGCAGGATCGGGAGGCTGCCAGCTGCCCAGGATCTGTAAGGGGCCTGACTCTGGGGGAGGATGACAGGATCCCGTTCCTTTCGAAACGGGACTGCACCGGGACTGCACCGGGACTGCTGGACGGGACGTTCTACCGAGACGCGGGACGGGCGTATCGGCAGGCGGTTCGTGGGTGACATCACGATCACGGGCGAATACGCATCGCTGACCCACGCGGCGCGGGAGCGGCTGCCGACCTCGTCAACAGCGTGCACACATGGCACTCAGAAGTGACTTTTCCGACCGGAAGCGCCGCGGCTTGTTGGAATCGACTCACCACCGTCCGGCAGCAGCCGGTCGGTGAACCGTGAAGGGATGACCATGAGCACCAACTCAACGGGAGCCACGGGCAGCGAGCTGCCCGCCACTGTGATCACCACGGTCGCGGGGACCGGGGTCGCCGGATTCAAGGGGGACAACGAGCCCGCTGTTTCCGCTCAGTTGAACCGTCCGTACGGGATCGCGGTGGACAGCCTCGGAACCGTCTACTTCTCCGACTACAACAACCACAGGATCCGGAAGATCACCACTGACGGGAAGATCAGCACGGTCGCGGGGAGCGCGGCCGGTTACAGCGGTGACGACGGTCCCGCTGTCTCGGCTCGGCTGAACTGCCCGCGCGAGGTGGCGGTGGACGGTGCGGGCGCCGTCTACGTCACCGACGCCGCCAACAACCGGGTCCGGAAGATCACCACTGACGGAACGATCAGCACCGTCGCCGGAACAGGCACCGCCGGATACGGCGGCGACGGCGGCCCCGCCACCGCCGCCCGGCTGCACTACCCGCTGGGCGTGGCGGTGGACAGCAGCGGTGTCCTCTACATCTCCGACCACAGCAACAACAGGGTCCGGAAGGTGACCGCCGACGGCACGATCAGCACGATCGCCGGGACCGGCGCGGCGGGGTTCAAGGGAGACGGCGGTCCGGCGCTCTCGGCTCAGCTGAACCGCCCGTACGCGGTGGCCGTGAACGACGCGGGCGTCCTCTTCATCGCCGATGGCAACAACCATCGGGTCCGGAAGGTCACCACTGACGGAACGATCAGCACCGTCGCCGGAACAGGCACCGCCGGATACGGCGGCGACGGCGGCCCGGCGACGTCGGCGCAGGTGAACCTGCCCCTAGGGGTGGTGGTGGACAGCGCCGGCTACCTCTACATCTCCGACTACAACAACCATCGCGTACGGAGGGTCGCGCCGGACGGCGAGATCACCACGATCGCGGGGACGGGCACCGCGGGGTTCGGCGGCGACGGCGGGCTTGCCGGCGCCGCCCAGCTGAGCAACCCGTTCGGACTCGCGGTGGACTGCGTCGACAGCCTCTACATCGCCGACCACCTCAGCAGCCGGGTCCGGAAGATCCCGTCGGCCAGGATGGCCGGACTGCCCGAGTCGGGCACGGTGGTCTCCTGGGCCAACGTCCGCAGCCGACTGCGGATGGGGGTCCACCGTGAGTCCACCAAGGACGGGGCCGAGATCCACCAGGCCCTCGCCTCCGCCAGGGACCACCAGCGGTGGCGACTCGTCGTGGCGGGCCAGGACGAGGGCGATGTCCTGTACAGGATCGAGAACGTGCGCAGCGGCAAGGTCCTGGAGGTCGTCGGAGGGGGGACGGTGGACGGGGCGGTGGCCGCACAGCGCGCCTACGAGGGAAACGACGCGGACCATCAGCAGTGGAAACTGATCCCTGTGGGCTCGCCGGCCGACACTCCGCGGGTCTATGAGATCGCGAACCGCAACAGCCGGCTGCTGCTGCGCGCCGAGACCAACGCCCCCACGGTGATCAAGCAGTACGGGGCACAGGGCGACCACCGCGACCGCCAGTGGCAGCTGCTTCCGGTGTGACACACGAGTGGTCAGGGGCGAGGACGCCCCTGACCACTCGGACCTACGGGGTCTACTGGGAGTCGGACGGCTTCTCCGCGGTGGCCTTGGACGCCTTGGGGGGCTCCTCCGCCTTGGGGGAGGCCGGCGGCTCGGGAGCCTTGAAGTCGCTCCTCTTCGGCGCCTGCAGGCCCTCGTCCTTCTTCAGGTCGCCGTTCTGCGTCACCGTCTCGCTGGACGTCCGCATGCCGGCCGCAGCCGCGCCGGACACCGAGGCGGGGTCCTGGGCGTACTGGGACTGCGCGCCGGCGGACTCCTGGGTGGTCTGGATGAAGGAGGCGAGGAAGCCCAGGACGGCCCGCGCTTCGGGCGACTGCTCCTGAACGGTCTTCGCCCGGTGGGAGGCCCCGTGCAGCCCGCTGGTGAACAGGCTCGTGGTCGTGTCGTCGTACGTGGCGTCGTCGGCGTCCTCGAAGTCGACGTCCGCCCCGGGTTGTGGCCTGTCGCGGTCGGTGGTCACCGAGAAGAGCCCGGCGCCCCTGCCCGCGGCGCCGAAGACGTTGCTGAACACCATGGTCGTCACCTCTGGTCGTTGTGGCGGCGTCACCCGCCCGGTCAAGGCTGCTTGAACAGCTCTCGGTCACTGTCGGTCAGGCTCTCGCCGTCGAACATCGTGTGGTGGACCTCCAGAGCGGAGACGACCTCGGCCAGCCCCTTCATGCGGAAGCCGCCGCCGGCCAGGTCGATGTCCCCGATGTCCCGGGCGACCAACTGGTCGAGGCCGGGGTAGTCCCCGGACTGCGGGGGAGCGAGGACGGTCACCGGCACGGCGTACTTCACCGCGAGCAGCCCGGAGAAGGTCACCGGGATCTCGTAGGAGTACTGCTTGAGGGCACGGCGCTGCGTGACGATGGTCTCCACCCTGGAGCCCGGCGGGACCTTCCCGGAGATCTGGGACTTCGAGGCCCAACTGGTGGTCAGGGAACCGCCGACGGATGCCGTGATGCCCAGGGCCAGAGCGGCGTTGAGCGCGGCGGTGCCGGAGGCGCTGCCCGTGGTCGTGAAGTCCACCGAGCCGGCCATCGAGGCGGAAGCGGAGTTCGTCATCCCGTTGGTCACCGCTGTGTCCACGGTGTTGGCGTTGTCCACCCCCACGCTGTCCTTGCTGTTCTTGTTGGTCACCGTGTTCGCGTTCTTGTTCGACATGTCGTTCTTGAGCTGCGTCCCGAGCTGCGTCTGCAGGTTCAGACCGAGCTTGTTCTGCAACTGCAGTTGCAGCTGGGCGCTGACGCTGCCGCCGAACGTGAGCTTGGAGTCCCCCGAGAGTGACCACGTGGCCCCGTTCGACACGTTGAAGTCGACCGCGTCGGTGAAGGTCATCTCGGACTGGCCGCGGTTGACGTAGGTGCGCGAGGAGAACGTGTCGGGCGGGGGCTGGGTGATGTTGCGCCGCTCCTCGATCAACGGCTCCCCGAGGTTCATGTAGGCGAGCCACCCGAGCCCGTGGGCGGAGCCCGAGAAGGCGCCGAAGCTCGACTTGTTCACGGAGAACCCGACGGGCTTGTGGCGCACACCGTAGTCGTCGACGTAGACCAGGTTGGGGTGCTCCAGGATGGCCTGCCAACTCTGCTCGATGTTGAGTTCCCGCAGGTTCTTCTTCGTCAGCGGCTGACGTTTGGCCCGTTCCAGGTTGTACGCATGGGAAGGCAATTTCTGTCCTCGACTGATCTGGCCGAAACCGCGCTCGGTTAAAGGTAAACAGGAATCTGCACCCGTTCCGGAAAGCGAAGTTAGCAGGGCCCCCACGGGCCGAGAAGGAAACCCCGAGCATCACACTCGAACGGGTGATCAAGATTTCCCTGTTGCCCCTGATCACCCGATCGATAGCGATCCGGCACCCCCACACACCGCCATGACCTCGAATGATGCCGCTTTGAACACATTTACCTCGATCATGCGTTCGCCATGGATTCGCTCCGGTCGGCAGCGATTCGAGCGCACGGAAGCACCACGTGATAAACCACATCACTGAGCGCCCGACGCATTGTTCTCCGTGCCCGACGCATTGTTCTCCACATCAAGAACAGGTGAGGTTTTCGCGATGTATACCCAGGAACGCACCGCAATGACGAATTTGGTCGTCGGCGGCCCGGTGGCGGTGAACAGTTACGACAACGCGATCGTGGCGGCACTCGTCGAGAATCGGCCAGTCATGCTCGTCCACGCCTTCAACGGCGGTTATCTGCGGCCCGCCGAGCTGAAGGAGGAGAGCCACGACAAGGGCGTCAAACTGGCCACCGCGCTCGACCCCGCCACCAAGGAAGCACAGGGCCATCTCTGGCACATCACCCCCGGCGGCTTCTTCGGCCAGCGCCCGCTGTACTTCGTCGAGAGCGCCGCGGGCCAGGTGTCACCCCGTCCCGCCGGCGCGGCCGGCCCGGACACCGGGCGCGGCGACGACGGAACGCCCAAGCCGCAGCGCAGGCGTATCACCGTCCACCAGGACGCTCCTCAGAGCACGGCCGACACCGTGCAGGTCGGCCTGCCCGGCAAGGTCGGCGACAAGTGGCGCGGGAAGAACGGCGCGACGGAGGACACCCAGCTGTGGGTCGTCACGGTGACACCGTGGGGCGGGATCACCTTCGTGCCGATCACCCATCCCGACGCCATCCTCGGGTTCAAGGACCACACGGTGGCGAAGGACAGCGAGGCACGTCTCACCTACAACTGGGGCGGGGACTTCACGGGGACGGTCATCAACACGTTCTACCCGCGGCTGCCCAACGAGTGGGACGTCCCGTACCACCACGTCTTCACGTGACCCGCCGCCGTCGCGCCGCCCCCGTCCCGAGTCAACGCCCCAACCGCCCGGAAGAGGCACCACGATGCCCGTGCCCACTCAAGACCTGAAGCTGGAGATCGTCAACGCCGCCACGGGGCAACCCCTCGGCGGCAGGGCCGCGGCGAGCGCGGACGGGAAACTCGTCGTCCGCGATGTCCCCGATGACGGCCCGAACCCGGAGCAGTGGCAGTTCACCCCCGCACAGCCCGCGCAGGACGACCCGTCCTACGTGATCCGTAACGCGGTCAGTGGCAAGGTGCTCGACAACCCCGCCGCCGCGGACCGCGGCGTCCGCCAGTGGGACGCCGCCGCGAACAAGAAGGGCCAACAGTGGCGCCTCGTCCCCGTCGAGGGGGAAGCGGGCCTCTACTTCATCGAGGGCGCGGTCGACGGCGCGGTCCTCGACCTCGACGAACCCGGCGAGGACGACACCCGGATCGTCCTGCGTGAGTACGACGACAGTGCCGAGAGCCAGCGGTGGCGCCTCGTCCCGGCCGAGCCCGAACGCACCAGCGACCTCGTGCTGAACTGGGCGCCGCTGAGCCACTGGAACAGCCGCCGGTCCTGGCGGCTGGACCACACCAGGACCGCGCTGCGTCCGGCACCCGACGCGACGCCTTCCTTCAGCGACGTACTGCTGGTCCTGGAACGGTTCGGAAGCGACCAGGACGCCGGCGGGTGGAAGACCGAGAAGCCCCACCGCTGCCCAGGCGGCCGGACGGACCGGTGGGCAGGGCTCGGTGAACGGTTCCTCGCGGACACCACGGGAACGGGACGGAAGGACATCGTAGGACTCAAACCCGCGAAGGGAGCGGTGACTTCGACCGGCAGAGGTGACGGGACGTTCGCTGACGACGAGCGGGTCCTGCACGCACCCGCGTCCTCCGCGAAACCGACGGACCTGTGGACCATCGCGGACACCACGGGGGAGGGCCGTCCCCGCGCGGTCGTTCTGTCCGCCGAGGGTGTCCGGGTGTCCTCTCCTGACGCGGGCGGCACGTTCGCGCCCGCGGGCGGCGAGCTGGTCCTCAAGGCGTTCGGACACAGCCCGCAGGCCGGGGGGTGGCTCGCCGACGACCACCCCCGGTTCCTCGCCGACACCACCGGCGACGGCAGGCTCGACATCGTCGGCTGCCACGACGACGGCCTCTGGCTGTCACTCCAGGACGAGGAGGGGACGTTCGCACCGCTCGCCGGCGAACCCGCCCTCAGGGCGTTCGGCCGAAACGAGGAGGCCGGTGGCTGGCTCGCCGACAAGCACCCCCGGTTCCTCGCCGACACCACCGGCGACGGCAGGCTCGACATCGTCGGCTGCCACGACGACGGCCTCTGGCTGTCACTCCAGGACGAGGAAGGGGCGTACGCCGAACCGCGGTACGTTCTCGACGACTTCGGGGTCGACCAGGGCTGGAGCTCCGTCGGGGAGCACCCCCGGTTCCTGGTCGGAACCACCGGCGGCGGAGTACCGGATCTCGTCGGCTTCGGCCCGCTGGGCGTCGTCGTCGCGCTCGGGCGTGGCGACGGCACGTTCGAACCCTCCCAGCTCGTCCTGAACGACTACGGACAGGCCCAGGGATGGACGAGCGGCAAGCACCTCCGGCTCCTCGCCGACGTCACCGGCGACGGAAACCCCGACATCATCGGATTCGGCGACGAGGGCGTCTGGGTGTCGCACGGCCTCGGCGGCGGCCGTTTCGAGCAGGCCCAGTTGGTGTGCCGCGGATTCGGATACAACGAGGACGCGGGCGGCTGGCGGGTCGACCGCCACCCCCGCTTCGTCACCGACATCACCGGCGACGGGCGCGTCGACATCGTCGGCTTCGGCGGCCCGGGAGTACACGTCGCGCGCAACCTCTTCCGCCGCTTCACCAGCCGGTAACCGATAGCCGGTAGCCGATACCCGATGGCCCGAGAGCAGCCACAGCCCCGCTCCGCCCGGTGCGCCCGGCCGGAGCGGGGCTCGCCGCGCTTGCCGGCGCGCGAGCGGAACATCCGGCCGACGCACCACCGGCCCGGGTCGCGCTCCGGTCGCGCTGCTGGTTCCATCGAGGCCCACCGTCCGGAAGAGGTCAGTCCCGCTGGTCCGGGGCGGCGGTCCGTACCAGGGAGACGGGCTCCGTCTGCTGGTTGGAGGCGGAGACGCGGGTGGTGTGGCGGGTGAGGCGCAGCCCCATGGCCGTGAGCACATCCGTGTCGTAGAGCGCGCACAGGAGCGCCGCCGCGGCCGGGAGCGACAGCGGGGTGGCCGGATTGTGCCCGAGCAGGGCCGCCGTGTCGGGGTCGTTGAGGGCGGCCTGCCCGGCGTGGGCGAGCACCTGACGGGGGTCGTCGACGATGAGCTCGTCGATCTGGATCCGCTGGGCGCGGACGCGCAGGTCGAGCGGGCGGGCCGGGGCGGGCCTCGGGGCCCCGACGACGGACCGGAGCTTCGGGTGGGCCGGACGGATCAGGTGGGTCAGGTGGGTCAGATCGGTCAGGTTGTTCATGCGGTGGGCTCCAGAGAACGGGCCGCCGGAACGACGGTGCGCGGAACGGCTGGGGCGGAACGGCTGGGCCGGGGGCGGGACGGCTCGGGTGGTGGGGCGGTGGGGCTGGGCTGAGCATGGGGTTGACGCTGGGGGCAAGATCGGTCCGGTCTCACCGAGTTGGCGTGAGGTGGAGTCGGACATGCTTACCTTGAGAGCGCCGTGCGACCGTCGCAAGGTGCGCTGTGTGCAGTGTGCGCAGACTGCGCGGAATGTCGGATAGATCGAGCCGAAGCGGGACCGGGGCAGGACCGGAGCCGGGAGGGGGGAAACCGTGGCGCGCGAGAGGTCGGGGCGGACGGCACGGCATCTGGTCCTGGTGGCCCGCCTGCGGCGGCTGCGGGAAGGTGCCGGCCTTTCCGTCCCCCAGGTCGCCACGCAGCTGGGGTGGCATCCCTCGACGCTGCGGCGGCTGGAGCAGGCGCAGACCTCCCTCGACGTGGGGCAGGTGTCCGCCCTGCTCGCCGTCTACGGGACGGGTGCGGCGGAGACCGACGACATCATGGGGCGGCTCAACGCGGCCAACATGCCCGGCTGGTGGCATCCGTGGCGCGATGCGATGGCACCCTGGCTGATGGACCTGATGAGCGTGGAGTCGGCGGCCGGCGTCGTACGCACCTGGGACCCGGCGCTGGTGCCGCTGCTGCTGCGGACCCCGGCCTACGCGATGGCCGTGGACAGGATCAGGTGCCCCGGGGACCCGGCCGGGCGGCAGCGCCGGGCGGACTTCCTGGTCGAGCGTCAGAAACGGCTCCAGGAGCAGCAGACCCGGATCTGGGCCGTGCTTCCCGTCACCGCGCTACGCGTCCGGGTGGGCGGCGACGAGGTGATGCGTGAGCAGGTCAGGACGATCCAGCAGGTGGCGGAGCGCGGGGACGTGACGGTGCAGCTGCATCCCGAGTACGCACCGCCGCACCCGCTGACCGGTGTCCCGGCGCTGACCCTCTACCGGGTGGAGACCCGGGAGATCGCCGACCATGTGGTGCGGGAGGGCGGGCTCCCCGGCGCGGCGGAGGTGTGGGACAGCCCCCACCCCGTGCAGACGTATCAGGGAATGCTGGACGTGTCGTGCGTGATGGCGATGCGGCCGGCCCGAACAGGAGAGGTGTTACAGGATGAGTACGACCGGAAATGGGCCTGAACTGCCCGCGCAGATCGACACGAGCGTCGCGCACTCCGCACGTGTCTGGAACTACTGGCTCGGCGGCAAGGACAACTTCCCGGCGGACCGGGCGGCGGGCGACGCCTACCGGGAGAAGTACCCCCTGATCGAGACGTTCGCGAAGGAGTCGCGGGACTTCCTGCGTCGCACGGTCACCCATCTCGCCAGGGACGCCGGAATCCGCCAGTTCCTGGACGTCGGCGCGGGGCTGCCGACCGCGAACAACACGCACGAGGTCGCCCAGCGGATAGCCCCGGACTCCCGGATCGTCTACGTCGACCACGACCCGCTGGTGCTCCTGCACGTCCACGCGCTGCTGACCAGCACCCCCGAGGGCGCGACCGCCTACGTCGAGGCGGACATGCGCGACACGGAGGCCGTGCTCGCCGGGGCCGCCGAGACCCTGGACCTGACCCGGCCCGTCGCCCTCGTGATCAGCGACGTCCTGGGGCACATCGTGGACTGGGACGACGCCCTGTCCCTGGTGCGGCGGCTGGTGGACCGCCTGCCCTCCGGCAGCTACCTCTCGCTCAGCCACTCCACCGCCTCCGACGACGCCCACCGCGCCGTCCAGGACGAGTACAACGCGAGCGGCGCGATCCCGTACATCTTCCGGGAGCCGGAGACCACGATCGCGTTCTTCGAGGGGCTGGAGATGGTGGAGCCGGGCATGGTGTCCTGGCCGAACTGGCGGCCCGACGCGAACACCGGCACCACCACGGCCCGGGCCGGGTGGGGCGCGGTCGCCCGCATTCCCTGACCCACGTCCGCAACTGCCGCGCCGCGCACGGAACCTCCCCGCGCGCGGCGCGCACGGCCCGCAGAGGCTCGCACATGAGCAGCACAGGCACGACCGACCACGAGGCCACCGGCCCGCGGGGTGCCCGGCACGGGCGGGAGACGGCGGACCGGCTGCTGCTGGCGGCGACACGTTCCGGTGCGCACCTGATCGCCGAGGCCGCGTCGCTGGTCCAGGGGTGGGCGGTACTGGCCGACCCCATCGCCGGGGCCGTCTACAGCACCCCCGCCGCCGCGGCGGCCGACGGCGTACACGCGGCCGCCGCGCCACTGGAACACCCCTACTGCACGCAGCGCCCGGCGGCCGGAGCCGTCCTCGTCCTGGCTCCGGCGCCCACCGTGCCCCCGGGGCACACCGACCACGTCGCCACGACCACCGCCGCTCTCCTGGAGGTGCGCGGACAGCGGGCGGCCGAGCTGCGGGGCGAACAGATGCGGCTGCACACCACCCTCATCCGGCTGCTGCTGACGGGCCACACCGCCGCCGTCACCGAGACCCTCGGCGGGAACAGGCTCACCCATGTCACGGTCTACCGGCTCTCCGGTGCCGACCTGCCCACCGCCCACGAGGTTCTCTGGCGGGCCGTACGCCCCTCGATCGCCCCGCACGCCGACGCCTGCACCCTGATGGGCCGGCCGGACGGCGAGCTGGTCGTCGCCGAGCTCCACCACGGCGGTGACGACGGGCGGATCCTGCGCCTGGTCTCCCGGCTGAGCGAACGGCACCACCTGCTCGCGGGCATGGCCGGGCCACTGCCCCTGGCCGAGATGCCCACCGCCCACAGCGACGCCGCCGCCGCCCGGCACAGTGCCACCCCCGACTGCCGCATCGTCCCCGCCGACGCCATGGGCACCTCCCGGCTCACCCCCCTCCTGCCCACCGCCCCGTACGCCCGCTGGGCGGGATCCGTGCTGCGCCCGCTGTCCCCGGCCCACCAGCACCTGCTCCTGGTGTGGCTCCGCACCGGCAGCAAGCCCCGCGCCGCCGCCGCGCTCGGCCTGTCCGCCGGCACCGTCCGGGCCCGGATACGTGACCTGTCCCGGCTGCTCGACGCGGACCTGGAGGACGCGACCGTCCAGGCGCATCTGCTGCTCGCCCTCCGCGCGCCCGCCACCGGCCTCGACCCCGACCCCGACCCCGACCCCGACCCCGACGACACCAGCGACAGCCCCAGCCGCAGCCGCAATAGCGGTGGCGGTGGCGGTGGCAGTGGCGGTGGTGGTCCGTCCGGCCCGGCCCGGCTGGAGGCGCTGCCGGACGATCTCCTGGACACCGAGGCGGCCCGGACCTGGGCCGTCGGCCTGGTCGGCGGTCTGGAGCCGCATCTACGGATCGCCCTGGCCTGCTGGCTGCGCCACCACGCACGGACCGCCCCCGCCGCGGCCGAACTGCACGTCCACCGCACCACCCTGGCCGGCTGGCTCACCCGGTGCGCCGAACACCTCGCGCGCAACCTCGCGGACGCCACCGTACGCGCCGAGGTCCACCTCGCACTGAAGGCCACCCGGACCGGGCCCGACGACCCGACAGCCCTCCCCCGGCGCGGCGGCCGCACCTACCGCCGCCTGTGACCGGAACCGAGCGGGCGACCGGTCTCAGGACATCGCCCGGCCCGTCGCGAAGCGGCTGACGCGGTCGCCGGCGACCGTGAAGACCCAGCGGGTCCGCATCGTGCCCCAGGTGTCGTTGGTGTAGTCGACGACGAGGGTGCGCCCGTCGTCGGAGGCGTCCACGACCCTCATGCGGCCGTTGGCCTCGGGGGAGAAGATCTCCTTCTCCGTCCAGGCCGCCACATCCCGTTCGCTGCCGTCGTCGGACATGGTGGCGTCCTCGGTGAGGACGTCGGCGAAGAAGGCGTCCTTGTCGCCCGCGTTCACCGCGGCGATGAACCTCTCCACCACCGGGTCGCTGATCGATGAGGTCATCGTGTTCCTCCTCGGCGCGTCCGGGAACGGGCGTCCCCGAGATCCTCACCGAGTCTCTGTCGGCACGCCCGCCACCGCATGTCGGGCGTGCCGGACCGCATAGCCCGGTGGCGCCCCGCCCTGAGCCGCCCCCGCGCCCGTGACACCCCCTTCCGGGGCGGCGGATCAGGCGGGCGGACCCGAGAGGGTGAAGCCGGTGTAGCCCTCACGCGCCGAGGCGTCGCACTCCTCCCGGTAACGGTCGGCGCCGCCGACATAGGCGAGGAAGACCCGCGGCTTGCCCGGGACGTTGGCGCCCAGATACCAGGAGTCGGCGGCCGGATAGAGGGTCCCGGAGGCGAGTTCCGCGACCTGGGCCGTCCAGGCCGCCTCGGCCTCGGGGGTGGCGTCGATCTCCGTCATGCCGTTGCTCCGCAGATGAGCGACGCAGTCGGTGATCCACTCCACGTGCTGCTCGATGGAGACGACCATGTTGGTGAGCACCGACGGGCTCAGCGGCCCGGTGACGGTGAAGAGGTTGGGGAAGCCCGCCGAGACCAGGCCCAACTGGTTCACGGGTCCGTCCGCCCACTTCTCACGGAGGGTGACACCGCCCTTGCCCACGATGTCCAGGGCGAGCAGCGAGCCGGTGATGGCATCGAATCCGGTGGCGTGGACGATCACGTCGACGAGATGTTCCCGGTCCGCGGTGCGGACGCCCTTCGGGGTGATCTCCTCGATCGGGGTCTCGCGCAGGTCGACCAGCGTCACCTGCGGTTTGTTGTACGTGGCGTAGTAGCCGGTGTCCAGGCAGGGACGCTTGGTGCCGAAGGGGAAGCCGCGCGGCGAGAGCCGTTCGGCGGTCCGCGGGTCGTCGACGATCGAGTCGATCTTGGACCGGATGAACGCGGCGACCGTCTCGTTGGCCTCCTCGTTCACCAGGATGTCGGTGTACGAGCGGAGTATCGCGCTGAGCAGGCCCTCCTGCCAGGCGGCCTCGTAGGCGGCGGTCCGCTCCCCGTCGCCGACCTCCAGCGCGGAGCGGGTCGGCATCTCGCAGACGCTGCCGCCCTTGGACCGCCGCTGGGCCGCCCGGAACTCCGGGTAGCCCGCCTTCCACTCGGTGACCTCGGTGGCGGTGAGCGGGCGGTTCCAGGCCGGGAGCGCGTACGCCGGGGTCCGCTGGAAGACCGTCAGCTCGGCCGCCTGCTCGGCGATGAGCGGGATGACCTGAACGCCGGAGGAACCGGTGCCGATCACCGCGACCCTGCGGCCGGTGAAGTCGATCTCCTCCTGCGGCCAGCGGGCGGTGTGGAGCACGGGGCCGGCGAAGCTGTCGGCCCCGGGGACCCCCGGGTCCTTCACGGTGGAGGTACAGCCCGACGCCATCACGAGGAACCGGGTGGTCACACTCTCCCCGGTATCGGTGGAGACCTGCCAGAGGTGCCGCTCCTCGTCGTACACCGCCCGGGTGACCCGGGTGTTCAGCGTGATGTCCCCGCGCAGGGCGAACCGGTCGGCGACATGGTGGAGGTAGCGCAGGATCTCCGGCTGGGTCGCGTACTTCTCGCTCCACACCCACTCCTGGTCCAGCTCGGGAGAGAAGGAGAAGGAGTACGACATGCTCTCGATGTCGCAGCGGGCGCCCGGGTAGCGGTTCCAGTACCAGGTCCCGCCGACATCGGACCCCGCCTCGAACACGCGGGTACGCAGGCCGAGTTCGCGCAGCCGGTGGAGCTGGTAGAGACCGGCGATCCCGGCTCCCACGACAACGGCGTCGAGCGGCGGGGCGTCGAGCGGCCGGGGGGCGGGCTGCGGGGTGGCGTTCATGGGAGAGGTCCTCCTGAGTCGCGGCTTGCGTGGGGGTCGCGCCGTCCCGGTGCGGAGCACGGCAGCCCGGCCGACCCGGCCAAGAGGACGCGCCGCCCGCGCGTGCTCTTCGCGAAACGGAATCCTTCTCCACCGAAGGCCCTTTGGGAAGACCGCCTGCGCCGTGACACCGCCCGCCCCGGGGGCCGCACCCGGGGCCGCTCGGACCGGGAGGCCGCCCGGGGGGAGGACGGCCCGGCACCACAAAGATCGGGTCGGCCGACCGGTCGGCCGACCGGGAAGACGGTTCACCGCAGGTCAACGCAGGTCAGCGCGGCGCAAGGGCGTCGCCCGCATGTCCGGAAACGCCATTGACGTGACCCGTACGGGTCGCGAAGGATCACCGCGTGACGATCTCCGAACAGCCTCCGCCCGCCCCCGGATCGACCCGCCCCATGGCCCTGATCACCGGCGTCGGCCGCAGCATCGGCATCGGCGCGGGCATCGCCCGCCGACTGGCGGCCACCGGCTGGGACGTCGCCTTCACCTACTGGACCCCGTACGACCGCCGCATGGACTGGGGCGCCGAGCCGGGGGCCGCCGCATCCATCGCGAAGGAGCTGACGGAGGCAGGGGCCCGTACGGCGGCGATCGAGGCGGACCTGACCGACCCCGACGCGCCGACGCGCATCTTCGACGAGGCGGAACAGCGCCTCGGCGGGCCGGTCACCGCGCTCGTCCTCTCGCACGCGGAGTCGGTGGACTCGGGGCTGCTCGACACCACCGTGGAGGCGTTCGACCGGCACTTCGCGGTGAACTCCCGGGCCAGTTGGCTGCTGATCCGCGAGTACGGGCTCCGCTTCCGCAGCGCGCCCGGCACCACGACAGGCCGGATCGTCGCGCTCACCAGCGACCACACCGTGGGCAACCTGCCCTACGGGGCGAGCAAGGGGGCCCTGGACCGCATCACGCTGGCCGCCGCGCACGAGCTGGCCCACCTCGGGGTGACGGCCAACGTCGTCAACCCCGGCCCGGTGGACACCGGCTGGATGAACGACGAGCTCCGCGAGACCCTGGTGCGGGGCACCCCGCTCGGCCGTCTCGGCACCCCGCGGGACACCGCCCACCTGGTGGGATTCCTGTGCTCCCCCGAAGGCCAGTGGGTCAACGGCCAGTTGCTGAAGAGCAACGGCGGCGCGGCTTCCTAGGCCCCGATCCGCACCGTGGATCGCCGGTACGTGAACCGACACCTCACGTCAGTGCGTCCGGGCGGGACGGAACGTCTAATCTGGCGTGGTCCATGTAGTGCACAGGGGGTCGTATGCACAACGAAGACAGGACCGGCAGAGCGGGCGACGGGGCACGGGGTCCCGAGGACCGCCGGTCGGGAGACGACCCCCGGGGGCCGGACGCCGTGGCGCCGCAGACGTGGCCGAGCACACCGCCGCACGGCGCTCCGCCCTCTCCCCGGACCGTGATCGACGGCCGCTACGAGCTGTTGGAGCCGATCGGCAGCGGCGGGATGGGCGAGGTCTGGAAGGCCCACGACCGGCGGCTGCGCCGGTTCGTCGCCGTGAAGGGCCTGCTCGACCGGAACTCCATGACCGCGGCCACACAGGCGGCGGCGCTCCAGCGGGCGCGGCGCGAGGCGGAGGCCATCGCCAAGATCGAGCACCAGAACGTGGTGACGGTCCACGACCAGGTCGAGACCGACAACCAGGTCTGGATCGTGATGAAGCTGCTGGAAGCGCGGTCCCTGGGGGACCTGCTGAGCGGCGACGGGGTCCTCGCCGTACCGAGGGCCGCGAACATCGGCCTCCAGATCCTCCAGGGCCTGCGAGCAGTCCACGCGGCATCGGTCGTCCACCGCGACGTGAAGCCGGGCAACGTCCTCGTCCGCGACGACGGCCTCGCGATCCTGGTGGACTTCGGCATCGCCACCTTCGAGGGCGCGGACCGGGTGACCCGGTCCGGAAGCGTCATCGGCACCCCCTCCTACCTGGCACCCGAACTCTTCACCCCCGCCTCCCCGGGCCCCACTCCCGCCTCCGACCTGTGGGCGCTGGGAGTCACGCTGTACGAGATGGCCGAGGGCCGCGCGCCCTTCGCCGGGCACGAGGTCTGGGAGGTCCAGGAGAACATCCGGCAGTCCCCGGACCCCGCCCTCCGCTACGCGGGGCCCCTCGCCCCCGTCATCCAGGGCCTGTTGATCACGGACCCGCGGGAGCGCCTGGACGCCGCCACGGCGGAGGCGATGCTCCGTGAGGTGCTCGGGGACCCCGCCGCACCGAACGCGGCCCGGGCCGCCTCGGCGACGCACCCGCCGACGGCCGTCGCCACACCCACCCCCTCAACGCCCACGACGCCCACGCCCGGCCCCGCCGCCCCTCCGCCCGCACCGGCGCGGGCGCCGGCGGGGCCCCCGCCCCCGCCCGCCCCTGCGGCGGGCGGGCCGCCCGGCCGGTACCGGGGCCGGAAGGTGGCCGCGGCGGTGGTGTGCGTGGCACTGCTGGCCGGCGCGGGCTGGATGGTCGCCCAGGGCAACGGCGAGAAGGGCGGGGGCGGCGACCGGTCGGACTCCGTGCAGGGCCAGGGCGAGGGCCCCGCCGGCAGCGGCTCCCAGGAGCGGTGGAAGGACACGCATCCCACCCTGGAGATCGGTGTCAAGGACGACCAGCCCGGACTGAGCAAGTTCGACAAGAAGACGCGTACGTACAAGGGGTACGACATCGACCTGGCGTACGCGATCGCCGAGAGCATGGGCTACACCAAGGGCGAGGTCGCCTTCACCACGGTCGCCACGGACTACCGGAGCACCGCGCTGAAGACGAAGCAGGTGGACCTGGTCATCGCGTCGTACAGCATCACCGACGACCGCAAGACCGCCTCGCCCGGCGGCTACAGCGTCGATTTCGCGGGCCCGTACTACGAGGCGAGCAGGGGCTTCCTGGTCCGCGAGAAGTCGAGCAAGTACACGATCAACGACTCCAGTGACCTGCGGGACCTCGGCGTCGAGGTCTGCACGGCGCGGGAGTCGACGTACGAGAAGGCGCTGCCGAAGCAGGGCTTCACGATGGCGAAATCGCAGCCCAACACCTACCAGGACTGCCTGGACAAGCTGCTGGATCCCCAGTCCGACGTGTACGCGGTGGCCTCCGACGACATCATTCTCGCCGGGTACGTCGAGGCGAACCCGGGCAAGGTGCGGCGCCTGGAGAACATCCAGGGCGCCGAGGGCTACGGCGTGGCGATGCGGCCGAAGACCCCGATCCTGAAGGGCGAGGTCTGCTCGGCGCTCCGCACGATCCTGGACGGCAGGATCTGGGAGGACATGTACAAGGAGAACCTGTCCGGCCTGGTGGGCAACAAGAACCCGCCGGGCCTCCCGGACCTGACGGAGTGCGCGGGGTTCTAGGGTGCTCGGCACCGCCCCGGCGCACAGCCCCTGACGGTCCCGGGCTCAGCGCCCGGGGAACCGCTCCCCGCACCGGCCGCAGAAGACCGGTGCGGGGTCCTGCGACAGCCGCCCGCACTCCGGGCAGACCCGGTCCAGCATGCAGGGCCCCTCGCCGCCCTCGTACGCCCCGCCCGGCGGCTTGATCGCGAGGCCGGGGCGGCGGCGGTGGACGGTGAGATACACAAGCCCGTCGGGCCCGGCGACCAGCGCACGCCGTGACGTGCGGGGCAGCCAGAGGACGGCGCCGGGCCCCAGATCCAGGACCGGCCCACCCTCCGCGGTCCTGGCGCGCCCCCTGCCCTCCAGCACGACGAGGAGCACATCGAGCACGTCCTCCTGATGCTCACCGACCTCGGCGCCCGGCGGCAGGCGCACCAGATTGGCGTCCAACTCCCGCCCCTGCTCGGCCAGCTGCCACAGCGCGCCGCGCTCGCCGGGTTCGATGGAGGCGAGGATGTCGTCGAGGACGGCAAGGATCCGGGGAGCGGCGTTCACGGCGTCCAGGCTACGCGGCGTCCGGGACGGGCGCGCCGTCCGCCGCGACGCAGAACTCGTTACCCTCCGGGTCGGCCATCACCACATGGTGTTCGTCGACCTCCGCCAGCACGGACCCGCCCGCCGCCACCAGCCGCACGGCCTCCGCCCGGATGCGGGCCCACCGCTCGGCAGGGGTGCCGTGGCCCGCGATCCGTACGTCGATATGGAGCCGGTTCTTCGCGGTCTTCGGCTCGGGGACCTTGAGGATGGCGAGCCCGGGGCCGGCGCCTTCGGGGTCGCAGAGCCACGCGCCGTCGTCCGCCGTCTCGCCCTCCGGCAGGTCGAACCGGGCGAGCCACTCCTCCCGGGTCGCGAAAGGCGGCGGCGGGGGCCGGTCCACATAGCCCAGGGCCGACTTCCAGAAGCCGGCGAGGAGTTGGGCGTCGGCACAGTCCAGGGTCAGATCGATACGTGTGGTCATCGGCCAGACAGTACGGGAGGCCTCCGGCGATCGCACCCGCGTAACGTGACCCACCGCCCACCGCACCGAGGGGAACGACACCGTGCACCGCGAACCGAACGACCCGTACCCGCCGATCGAACCGTACGGGAGCGGCCTGCTGGACGTCGGCGACGGCAACCACGTGTACTGGGAGGTGTGCGGCAATCCGGACGGCAAGCCGGCCCTCGTGGTGCACGGCGGCCCCGGCTCCGGCTGCGCACCCCGTCCCCGCCAGTACTTCGACCCGGACCGCTACCGGGTGGTCCTCTTCGACCAGCGGGGCTGCGGACGCTCCACCCCGCACGCGAGCGACCCGGCGACGGACATGTCGCACAACACCACGGCCCACCTGATCGCCGACATGGAACGCCTGCGCGAACACCTCGGCATCGACAAGTGGCTCCTGTACGGCGGCTCCTGGGGCTCGACGCTGATCCTGGCGTACGCCGAGGAGCACCCGGAGCGAGTCACGGAGGCGGTGATCCCCGCGGTGACGACGACCCGCCGCAGCGAGATCGACTGGCTCTACCGGGGCGTCGGCCGGCTCTTCCCCGAGGCCTGGGACGCCTTCCGCGCGGGCGTCCCCGAGACGAGCGACCCGAGCGGTCCGGTCGCGGCGTACGCCCGCCGCATGGAGAGCGGGGACGCCGCCGTACGGGAGAGGGCCACGGCCGACTGGTGCGCCTGGGAGGACGCGGTCATCTCGACGGAGACGGTCCCGGGTCCGCCCCCGTACAGCAGCCGCCCGGACCGGGCCCAGCAGGCGTTCGTCCGCATCTGCTCCCACTACTTCGCCCACGGAGCCTGGCTGGAGGAAGGCCAACTCCTCGCCCGCGCCCACCGCTTGACCGGCATCCCCGGAGTCCTGGTCCACGGCCGCTTCGATCTGGCGAGCCCCCTGATCACCGCCTGGGAACTCGCCCGCGCCTGGCCGGACGCCGAGCTGACGATCATCGACAACGCGGGGCACCGGGGCGGCACGGAGACCCGGCGGGCGGTATTGGGGGCGCTGGACGGCTTCGCGGGGTGAGGCTGACGGACGGGTCCGTCAGCCCCCGGCCCGAGGGAGAACGCCGTCCCGGACGCCCCCGGCCCGGGGAAGGACACCGTCCCGGCCGCCCCCGGTCCAGGAAGGGGCGGCGGGCGGACCGGGCGCGCGGACGCTGCCCGCCCCTACCAGGCGAACGCCTCCGGAGACGGCCCCGGGCCCGGGAAGATCTCGTCCAGGCCCGTGAGAACGGCCTCGGGAAGGTCCAGTTCCAGGGCGCGCAGGGCGCTGTCCAGCTGGTCGGCGGTGCGCGGGCCGACGATCGGGCCCGTGACGCCGGGGCGGGTCAGCAGCCAGGCCAGGGCCGCTTCGCCGGGTTCCAGGCCGTGCTTGTCGAGCAGGTCCTCGTACGCCTGGAGCTGGGAACGGGTGGCGGGGTCGGCGAGGGCGTCGGCCGCGCGGCCCGAGGTGCGGCGACCGCCCTCGGCCGTCTTCCTGATGACGCCGCCCAGCAGGCCGCCGTGCAGCGGCGACCACGGGATGACGCCGAGGCCGTAGTCCTGTGCGGCCGGGATGACCTCCATCTCGGCGCGGCGCTCGGCGAGGTTGTAGATGCACTGCTCGCTGACCAGGCCGAGCGAACCGCGCCTGGCGACCAGCTCGTTGGCCTGGGCGATCTTGTAGCCGGGGAAGTTCGAGGAACCGGCGTACAGGATCTTGCCCTGCTGGACCAGGACGTCGATCGCCTGCCAGATCTCGTCGAAGGGCGTGTTCCGGTCGACGTGGTGGAACTGGTACAGGTCGATGTGGTCGGTCTGGAGGCGCTTGAGCGAGGCGTCGACCGCGCGCCGGATGTTCACGGCCGAGAGCTTGTCGTGGTTCGGCCAGGCATCGCCTTCGGCGGCCATGTTCCCGTACATCTTGGTGGCCAGGACCACCTTGTCGCGCCGGCCGCCGCCCTGCGCGAACCAGGTGCCGATGATCTCCTCGGTGCGGCCCTTGTTCTCGCCCCAGCCGCAGAGGTTGGCTGTTTCGAATCATTCATTTTGACGCCATGAGCTCGATTACATACCGTCACATCTTGCGCACTGAAAGTGCCGCAGGGGAGAGGGAGAACGAGCATGGCGAGAGTTCTGGGCGTGATTCGTCTGTCGAGGGTGTCCGACGAGACAACGTCACCGGAGCGGCAACGTCGGTCCATCCAGCGATGGGCCGATCAGGAGGGGCATGTCGTCGTGGGGTGGGTCGAGGACATCGACGTATCCGGTGGGGTCGAGCCGTGGAAGCGCCCTGGATTCGGCAAGTGGCTTCCCTCGACCATCGGAAAGGAGGCGAGTGCCGTCGAGCACCGGATCGCGATGGAGGAGTCACGTGCGGACGAGTACGACATCGTCTGCGCGCTGAAGATCGACCGGCTCTCGCGCCGCGTGCTGCATGTGCACACCCTCCTGGAGTGGTGCGAGAGGAATGGCAAGGAAGTCGCGACCGTCGAGGACGGGATCAACCTCAACACGCAGATGGGGAAGCTCCTCCTGAGTCTGATCGCTTCCTTCGCGGAGGGGGAGCTCGAAGCCATCAAAGCGAGGGCCAAGTCGTCCTACAACCACCTGGTGAAGGAAGGGCGCTGGCGCGGAGGCCGCACACCGTACGGCTACCGCGAGGAGAAGCAGGAGGCCGGCGAGGGCTGGAAGTTGGTCGTGGACGACTACGGGACCAACACGGCCGGAACGCTTCGCGAGATCGTCCGTCGTCTCATCGAGGGAGAGTCGGCGAACAGCATCGCGCAGTCGCTCAACGAGGACGTGACGAAGACGCCTACGTCGCTCGATGCCCAGATGATCCGCAGCGGCAAGATCCCGAAGGGGAGTCGCTGGACCGCCGCGAACACGTCGAAGGTCGTGCGCTCCCGTTGTGTCCTGGGGCAGATGGAAGTGACCGAGGAAGTGATGAGCGACGGGCAGAAGACGAAGCGCCGTCGGGTCGTCCGGGACTCGGATGGCCAGCCGCTCCAGCGCGCGGAACCTCTGATCACGCAGGAGGAATGGGAGCTGGCCAACCAGAAGCTGGACGAGAACACCAGTAAGCGGAAAGGCAACCGCAAGGGCGGATCACCCTTGCTCCGGGTCGCGTTCTGTACGTGCGGAGAGCCCGCGTACCTCGGGCCTGGCCGTAGCTGGCCCTACTACCGCTGCGCCTCCCGAACCACACACAAGCCGTGCCCGACCGGAAGCAAGGGCATCGCAGCGCACACGCTGGAGGATGCCGTGGAGAAGGCGTTCCTCCTCGCTGCCGGAGACGTCGAGATCGTTCGAAAGGTCTTCCGTCCGGGCGTGGACCACACGCGCGACATCGAGGAAGTGAACCGAGCCCTCGCAGACCTGCGGGAGGACCGTGAGGCGGGTCTCTACTCCAGCGAGATGGGCAAGCAGGAGTACCGGGAGACCTACAAGCGACTGGACGCACGGCGCGAACAGCTCCTCGCACTGCCCACGCGCCCGGACACCTGGGAGGAAATCCCGACGGGAGAGACCTACCAGGAGCGATGGGGCAAGCTGTCTACCCAGCATGAGAAGGGGAAGGAACTCCGTACCGCAGGGGTCAAGGCCGTGATCCACGCCGAGCCGATCACCGGGCTGACCGCCGCGCAGCTCATGGCCCCCGAGGGGCATGACGGAATGTCGCAGCATCCCGTCGAAAGGGTCCAGGTCCTGATCCCGATGGACTTCAAGCAGCGACTGCGCAACATGGCGGTGGTACACAGCGAAAGCTGATCGAGGACAGAAAACGGTAGGGAGGGGCCCTGCGATCAGGGCCTCTCGGCATTTGCAGGATGCTCGACAGGTCGCCGCCGTCAGCCCTCGACTGCACGAGACCGAGTCCGGGCCGAGCGAGCAACCAGTGTCATTCGGGGAGCCGAAGTGGCCTACGTTTATTGGTGTTGTCGCATAAACAGGGATGGCCGGTCGAGGGGCTCTTGCCTGGAGTGAGCTCGAAGCAGTTGGCTTGTACCTCATGAAGTACACACAGCTCGGACGCACCGGACTCAAGGTCAGCCGCCTCGTCCTCGGGACGATGAACTTCGGTCCGCAGACCGACGAAGCCACCAGCCACGGCATCCTGGATGCCGCGATCGATGCAGGTCTGAACTTCGTGGATACCGCAAATGTGTATGGGTGGGGCGAGAGCAAGGGCCGCACCGAGGAGATCATCGGGACCTGGTTCGCCAAGGGCGGCGAGCGCCGCGACAAGACGGTCCTGGCCACCAAAGTGTACGGCGGCATGGCCGGCGACGGTGAGTCGTGGCCCAACCATGACCGGCTCTCCGCGCTGAACATCAAGCGCGCCGTCGAGGCCTCCCTGAAGCGCCTGCAGACGGACTACATCGACCTGTACCAGTTCCACCACATCGACCGGCGGACGCCGTTCGACGAGATCTGGCAGGCCATCGACGTACTCATCAAGGAAGGGAAGATTCTCTACGCCGGATCCTCCAACTTCCCCGGCTACAAGATCGCCCAGGCAAACGAGGCGGCCGCCCGCCGCGGCATGGTCGGCCTCGTCTCCGAGCAGTGCCTCTACAACCTCGCGGAGCGCCGCGCCGAGATGGAGGTCATCCCGGCCGCCCAGGAGTACGGCCTCGGCGTCATCCCCTGGTCGCCGCTGCACGGCGGCCTGCTCGGCGGCGTCATCAAGAAGGAGTCCGAGGGCAAGCGCCGGACCCAGGGCCGCTCCGCCGACGCCCTGAAGAAGACCGAGGTCCGCGAGCAGGTCCAGACGTACGAGAACCTGCTCGACAAGCACGGCCTGGAACCCGGCGAGGCCGCCCTCGCCTGGCTGCTCACCCGCCCCGGCGTCACGGGCCCGATCGTCGGCCCGCGTACGAAGGACCAGCTCGACAGCGCCCTGCGCGCCGTCGAACTGGAGCTGAGCGACGAGGTCCTCACCGGCCTCGACGAGATCTTCCCCGGCCCGGGCCCGTCGCCGGAGGCCTTCGCCTGGTGAGGCAGGGAAACTGAAGGAAGGGCTGCTGTCTCCCACCTGCCTCAAGGCCAATGGGAGGCAGCGGTCCGACAGGACCCAGGGGCAGGTACCCGGCCGAGACAGCATTGTTCGCAAGTCGGCTTGCAAGCCTGGCGTCAAAGTCGCATCTTGGATGTGTCGAAGAAGTTCAGGCCCGCGCCGAGCGCGGAGTCCATGATCGCGTGGCTGTCCGACTCGTTGGTCTGCGGGCCGAAGTTCATCGTCCCGAGGACGAGCCGACTGACCTTGAGTACTGTGCGTCCGAGCTGTGTGTACTTCATGACGCCCCAGCCAACTCCTTCGAGTCCACTCCAGGCAAGCGTGCGCCCCGGACACGCCGGGTGGGCAGGACTTCCGGGCGGGCAGGGCTTCCCGGCCACGCCGGTCGGCGTGGCACGCCGGCCGGGCAGCCGCCGGTGATCAGCCGCCCAGGGCGGCCCCCACGGCGACGACGACGAACATCAGCACGAGCACGGCCGCCATGATGCGGTTTCTGGTCTTCGGGTCCACCCTTCGAGCGTAACGGCATCGCTCACCGGCCCAGCGGCCAGGCCCGCACCGCCTCGTAGCGGGGCCGCTCCCCCGGCACCCCGGACACCGGCAGAACGCTCTCTACGAGACTCAGCTCACCGGCCTCCCAGCGTTCCCCCTCGAACCCCGCCAGGGCCGCGGTGAAGGGCCTCAGCTCCGCCTCGCCCCGGCTCCGGGCCAGCGTGAGGTGCGGGGCGTAGCGGCGGTGCTCCTCCATCGGCAGCCCGGCCCGCCGGGCCGCGGCGTCGGCGCGCTCGGCGAGCAGCCGCAGCATGTCGAGCCCGCCCGCGGCCCCGGCCCACAGCGCCCGACCGCCGAAGTGCCCCGCACCGTGCACCCGGAGCGGAAAGGGCTCGGTGCGGTGCGCGGCCCGCTCCAGGCGCGCGTACAGCTCCGGCAGGACGTCCCCGGGCACCTCGCCGTAGAACGCCAGCGTGACGTGCCAGCCCTCGGGGTCCGTCCAGCGCAGGTCCGCCGCTCCGGGCAGTGTGTGGAGCGGGGCGAGGGCCCTGCGGAGGTCGGCGACGGCCCCGGCGGGCGGCAGGACGGCGGCGAAGAGACGCCGGGTGGGCGGACGGCCGGAGCTGTGGCTGCTCATGCGCGCGAGTCTCGCAGGTCCGGGCGTGTCCAGGGCGCCGGGCCTATCGTTGTCCTACGCGGCTGCCCGCACGCCCGTGCGGCAGCGGGGAGGAGCGGCACGATGACCGTCGTAGACACCGACAGGATCGACATGGCCGACACCAGCGACGAGCGCACCCTGGACATGATGTTCGAGTGGCTTGAGCCCGTCCCCGAGGGATTCAAGGTCGAGATCGTCGAGGGGACCGTCCACATGTCGCCACAGCGGGACACGCACTGGCGGATCATCTTGGGCATCATCAGGCAGTTGCTGCCCCGCTATCAGGAGGACCGACTGCTGTCCGATGTGCGCATCGACTTTCCTGGGCTCCTCAACGGCTTCGCCTCGGATGTCGC
The DNA here is from genome assembly GCF_055583985.1 of Streptomyces sp. NPDC104313. Lineage (NCBI taxonomy): Bacteria > Bacillati > Actinomycetota > Actinomycetes > Kitasatosporales > Streptomycetaceae > Streptomyces > Streptomyces sp. NPDC104313. The sequence continues at coordinate 43,712 of NZ_JBVJMW010000007.1, read as the reverse complement.
AGCCCTTGCCACGGATGCCGCCAAGAGCACCGACGGCTACTGGCGCTACCAGGACATCGAATTCGTCGCCGAGGTGATCTCCAGGAGCACGGCCGCCAACGACTACGGCTCCAAGAAGGCCACCTACGCCCTCGCCGGTGTCCCCGTCTACCTCATCGTCGATCCGTACACCGGAACGTGGCACCTGCACACCCTCCCGAAGGAGGACGAGTACCGCAGTGTCCTGAGCCTCGACTTCGGCACCCCTGTCGATCTCACCTCGACCGTCGTCGGCCTCGTCCTCGCGACCGACGCCTTCCCCCGCGACTGACCCTGCCCGAACACACGAGAACCGCCCTCCTCCCGCTCCGGGAGGAGGGCGGTTCCGTGACGGTCACGCCGCCGTAGCCAGCTGCTCGCGCGGGACGAAGCGGACGTGCGGGCGGCCCGGGCGGAGGTCGACCTTCAGGCGGAGGCCGCCGACGCGGGCGAGGGCGAAGCCGACGCCCAGGGCGGCGATCACCGAGATCGCGCCGCCGGCCGCGAAGCCGACGCGCGCGCCGTACGTGTCGCTGATCCAGCCGACTATCGGGGCGCCCACCGGCGTACCCCCGGCGAAGACCATCATGTACAGGCTCATCACCCGGCCGCGCATCTCCGGGTCGGCCGCCATCTGGACGGTCGTGTTCGCGGTGATGTTCGTGGTCAGGCCGAGCATGCCGATCGGGACCAGCAGGATCGAGAACAGCCAGACCGACGGGGACAGCGAGGCGGCGATCTCCAGCAGTCCGAACGCCGTGCCCGCCACCACCAGCATCCGCAGCCGTGTGGAGCGGCGGCGGGCCGAGAGCAGTGCGCCGGCCAGCGAGCCGGCCGCCATCAGGATGTTGAAGAAGGAGTACATGCCCGCGCCGCCGTCGAAGATCTCGTCGGCGAAGGCGGTCAGCCAGATCGGGAAGTTGAAGCCGAACGTGCCGACGAAGCCGACCAGGACGATCGGCCAGATCAGCTCGGGGCGGCCCTTCACGTAGCGCAGGCCCTCGCGGAGCTGCCCCTTGGCGCGGGGGACGGTCACCGATGCGTGCATCTCGTGCGTCCGCATCATCAGCAGGCCGACGAGCGGGGCCAGGAAGGAGAGGCCGTTGAGCAGGAACGCCCAGCCGCTGCCGACCGTGGTGATCAGGACGCCCGCGACGGCGGGGCCGATGAGCCGGGCGGACTGGAAGTTCGCCGAGTTCAGGCTGACCGCGTTGCGCAGTTGCGCGGGGCCGACCATCTCGGAGACGAACGACTGGCGGGCCGGGTTGTCGACGACGGTCACCATGCCGAGGAGGAAGGCGACCAGATAGACGTGCCAGACCTCCACGACCCCGGAGAGGGTCAGGACGGCCAGCGCGATGCCGCACAGGCCGAGCATGGCCTGGCTGACGAGCAGGATCCGCCGCTTCGGGAGACGGTCGGCTATGACGCCGCCGTACAGGCCGAAGAGCAGCATGGGGAGGAACTGGAGGGCCGTGGTGATGCCGACGGCCGTGGCGGAGCCCGTCAGGCTCAGCACGAGCCAGTCCTGCGTGATGCGGGACATCCAGGTACCGGTGTTGGAGATCACGGCGCCCGTGGCGAACAGGCGGTAGTTACGGATCTTCAGCGACGAGAAGGTCCCGCCGGTCTTGCTCTCGTGGGTGGAAGTCGGTGCGGGGGCGGAGTCTGCTCCGGATCCCGTACTCAAAAGGGTTCGCCTCCTCGGGCGTCTGCGGCGTTCGGTCCGACGAGGACGTGACGACGGGCGCTCCGGCGGCGCTCCGCCGCCGGACCGGCTGGTGCTTTCCGGTCCGGCGGCGGTTCATCGTCGGCGCGCCCGCGGGGTCACAGGTGGGCGAGCTTCTCCAGCACGGGCGCGGCGGCCCGTAGCGTCTCCCACTCGTCCTCGTCCAGGCCCTCGGCGAGGTGGGACAGCCAGGCGTTCCGCTTGGTGCGGCTCTCCGCGAGCATGGCCTCGGCCTGCTCGGTCTGGCTGACCCTCTTCTGCCGACGGTCATCGGGGTGCGGTTCCAGCCTGACCAGCCCCTTCGCCTCCAGCAGCGCGACGATGCGGGTCATCGACGGGGGCTGCACGTGCTCCTTGCGGGCCAGCTCACCGGGGGTGGCCGAGCCGCAGCGGGCAAGGGTGCCGAGCACCGACATCTCGGTGGGGCTCAGCGACTCGTCGACGCGTTGGTGCTTGAGACGACGGCCCAGCAGCATCACGGCGGAGCGGAGGGAGCTCACGGCGGCGGCACTGTCGCCGTCGTGGATCAGGTCAGGCATGTTTGTTAGCGTAACTCATTACCCAACCTAAATACCACCTGCTGGTACACGCGCGAGAAACTGATCACCCGAACGAGTGAGTTAGAAGCGGAAAGTGACGCGAAGGGCGCTCCGGGGCGGCAACCCTGCTGGACATGGGATCGACAGTGCTCAGCCTGCGGATGGACGGTGAGCTGCTCGACCGGCTCCGGCAGCACGCCGCGAAACGCGGAATGAGCGTCCAGGACTATGTGGTCCGGACGCTCATGCGCGACGACTTCGACGAACGCTTCAAGGCGGCCGTCGAGGAGACGGAGAAGTTCTACGGCGACTCCAGGGGAGGCGTGACGCCACCGGTCGCCTCCAGGAGGGGCGTGACGCCACCGGTCACGTGAGGCCGAGCGCCGGCATCGCGTAGTAGAAGACGAAGACCGCCGACACCACGTACATCGCGATCGGGACCTCACGGCCCCGGCCCGCCGCCAGCCGCAGCACGGAGAAGGCGACGAAGCCGATGCCGATGCCGTTGGTGATCGAGTACGTGAACGGCATCATCACCATCGCGAGGAACGCCGGAACCGCGAGCGTGTAGTCGCTCCAGTCGATGTCCCGCACCGAGCCCGCGATGATCAGGAAGCCGACCGCCAGCAGGGCGGGAGTGGCCGCCTGCGACGGGACCATGGTCGCCAGCGGCGTGAGGAACAGCGCCACCGAGAAGAGCAGGCCGGTCACCACGCTCGCCAGACCGGTGCGGGCACCTTCACCGACGCCCGCGGTGGACTCCACGAAGCACGTGGTGGCGGAGGAGGAGCTCGCACCGCCCGCGGCGACCGCGATGCCGTCCACGAACAGCACCTTGTTGATGCCGGGGAAGTTGCCTTCCCTGTCCATCAGCTTCGCCTCGTCGCCGACGCCCAGGATGGTGCCCATCGCGTCGAAGAAGCAGGACAGCAGCACGGTGAAGACGAACAGGGCCCCGGTCAGGACGCCGACCTTCCCGAAGCCACCGAACAGGCTGACCTCGCCGAGCAGCCCGAAGTCCGGCGCCGAGACCGGGTTGCCCGGCCACGCGGGCGTCGTCAGGCCCCACGCCCCGTCGGGCAGGCCGGCCACCGCGTCGATGACCAGGGCGAGTGCCGTCATGGCGACGATCGAGATCAGGATCGCGCCGGGCACCTTGCGCACGATCAGCGCGAGCGTGAGCAGCGCGCCGAGGACGAAGACGAGCACCGGCCAGCCGTCGAGGTGGCCGCTGCCACCGAGCTGGAGCGGCACGGTGGTGTGTGCGGCGTCCGGGATGCGCGAGACGAAGCCCGAGTCGACGAGGCCGATCAGCAGGATGAAGAGGCCGATCCCGATCGCGATGCCCTTGCGGAGCGACTTCGGCACGGCGTTCATCACGCGTTCCCGCAGCCCGGTGGCGACCAGCAGCATCACCACGATGCCCGCGAGGACGACCATGCCCATCGCGTCCGGCCAGCTCATCCGGGGAGCGAGCTGGAGCGCGACGACCGTGTTGACGCCGAGACCCGCGGCGAGCGCGATCGGCACGTTGCCGATGACGCCCATCAGCAGGGTGGAGAACGCGGCGGACAGCACGGTGGCGGTGACCAGCTGACCGTTGTCGAGCTGGTTGCCGTACATGTCCTTCGCGCTGCCCAGGATGATCGGGTTGAGCACGATGATGTACGCCATCGCGAAGAACGTGGCGAACCCGCCGCGGAACTCGCGGGCGACGGTCGACCCCCGCTCGGAGATCTTGAAGAACCGGTCCAGGCTGCCCTGGGACTGCGGGACCGAGGGGGGCGGGGAGTCGACCGGAGCGGTGGCCGAGGGGGGCATGGGTGACCTCAGTCGTACGTAGAGGGGTGGGCGCGATGGGCGAAAGGTGATCGAAATTGGACGTTCAGACGAACAAAACGAGCCAGCCCAGAGCAGATTCAGTATGAATACATCAAGCGAAGATCGCTATCTCCGCGCGTAGACCCGCGTGGCCCCTCGGGCCGACCGGGCCGGGCACCCCCCGATCGGGTGGCCCCATACACTGAACTCATGGAGAAGTGGACACCGAAGCACGAGGCGCCCGAACCCCTGGAGGGCCCCGTCGTCGCCACCGTCGTCGGCGGCACGATCCTCTGGTTCGTCCTCTTCCTCGTACAGCTCCCCTTCTACGGCTGGTTCGTCGACCACGGCCACACCTGGTGGGTGTGGACCCCGCTGGCCGGGGCCGCGCTCGGCCTGATCGGCATCTGGTACGTCCGGGGTCGCGACGCCGCCCTCGAACGGCACGCGGCCGAGGCCGAGGCCAAGGACGCCGCGGGGGCGGAGGCGACCGGCGGCACGCCGGGCGTCGACCCGGCGGACCGCCCCGACCGGACCGCCTGACCTCGTCGGACGCGCTCCCGTACGACCACGGGACCGACTTCGTCCACCCCTGGTCGGATCTTCGCCCCTCCCGGGGGGTGGTTCCCCACACACGCCCGTACCGTCGGGACCATGACGCAGCGGGCACTCGATTCCTCCGGGGACCAGACCCCCGGACCCGGGGAGCAGTCCCCCGGACCCTCCCGGCCGGCCATGATCGACGCGGGGGCCGAACTCGACCCCGTCCATCCCATGGAGCCACCGCCGGCCCGACGGCGGTGCGGTCTGAGCACCGTCGAGGTCGCCGAACGGGTCGCGCGCGGCGAGGTCAACGACGTACCCGTACGTTCTTCACGCTCGGTCACCGAGATCGTCCGGGCCAACGTCTTCACCCGGTTCAACCTGATCATCGGCGTGCTCTGGGTGATCATGCTGTTCGTCGCGCCGATCCAGGACAGCCTCTTCGGCTTCGTGATCATCGCCAACACCGGCATCGGCATCATCCAGGAGTGGCGCGCCAAGAAGACCCTGGACAGCCTCGCGGTGATCGGCGAGGCGAAGCCGACCGTGCGGCGCGACGGGGTCGCCGCCGACATCTCCGCCTCCGGGATCGTCCTCGGCGACCTGGTCGAACTGGGGCCCGGGGACAAGGTGGTCGTGGACGGCACGGTCGCCGAGTCCGACAGCCTGGAGATCGACGAGTCGCTGCTCACCGGGGAGGCCGACCCGGTGATCAAGCGGACCGGCGACCCGGTGATGTCCGGCAGCTTCGTCGTCGCGGGCGGCGGCGCGTTCACCGCGACCAAAGTGGGCCGCGAAGCGTACGCCGCGCAGCTCGCCGAGGAGGCGTCGCGCTTCACGCTCGTCCACTCGGAGCTGCGCAGCGGTATCAGCACGATCCTGAAGTACGTCACCTGGATGATGGTGCCGACGGCGATCGGGCTGATCATCAGCCAGCTGGTCGTGAAGGACAACAACTTCAAGGACTCCGTCGCCCGGACCGTCGGCGGCATCGTCCCGATGATCCCCGAGGGCCTGGTCCTGCTGACCTCGGTGGCCTTCGCCATCGGCGTCGTACGGCTGGGCCGCAAGCAGTGCCTGGTGCAGGAGCTGCCCGCCATCGAGGGCCTCGCCCGGGTCGACGTGGTCTGCCTGGACAAGACGGGGACCCTCACCGAGGGCGGCATGGACGTCACGGAGGTCCGGCCGCTCAACGGGAGCGACGAGGCGTACGTGAAGCGGGTGCTGCGGACCTTCGGCTCCTCGGACCCCCGGCCCAACGCCAGCCTCCAGGCCATCATCGACGCGTACCCCGCAGACGGCGGCGACGCTCACCCAGTGGCCGGCGGCGACGCACGTCCAGCGGCCGGCGGCGACGCGGAGAGCTGGACGGTCACCGGAGCGATGCCGTTCTCCTCGGCCCGCAAGTACAGCGGCGCGGCGTTCGCGGAGGCCGACGGAACGGCCTCCGCGTGGCTGCTGGGCGCCCCTGACGTGCTGCTGTCCGAGGGTGACGCCACCCTCACCGAGATCGAGCACCTCAACAAGCAGGGCCTGCGGGTGCTGCTGCTGGCCCGCGCCGAGGGCGAGCTGAACGCGCCCGGCGCGGCGGCCGGGGCCGCTCCCACCGCCCTGGTCGTCCTGGAGCAGCGGCTGCGTCCTGACGCGGCCGGGACACTCGCCTACTTCGCCGAGCAGAACGTGGCCACCAAGGTCATCTCCGGTGACAACGCGGTCTCGGTCGGCGCGGTCGCCGGGAAGCTGGGCCTCGCGGGCGCCGAGAACACGCTGGACGCCCGCCGGCTGCCCACCGACCCCGACGAGATGGCCACGGCCATGGAGAACAACGCGGTCTTCGGGCGGGTCACCCCGCAGCAGAAGCGGGACATGGTCGGGGCCCTCCAGTCGCGCGGCCACACGGTCGCCATGACCGGCGACGGAGTCAACGACGTGCTGGCCCTCAAGGACGCCGACATCGGCGTGTCGATGGGCTCGGGCTCGGAGGCGACGCGGGCGGTGGCGCAGATCGTGCTGCTGAACAACAGCTTCGCGACGCTGCCGTCGGTCGTCGCCGAGGGCCGCCGGGTGATCGGCAACATCACCCGCGTCGCGACGCTCTTCCTCACCAAGACGGTCTACTCGGTGCTCCTGGCGATCCTGGTGGTCTGCACCCAGGTGGAGTACCCGTTCCTGCCGAGGCACCTGACGCTGCTGGCCACGCTGACCATCGGCGTCCCCGCGTTCTTCCTGGCGCTCGCGCCCAACAAGGAACGCGCCCAGCCCCACTTCGTACGCCGGGTCATGCGGTACGCGATCCCCTCGGGCGTCATCGCGGGGGCCGCCACCTTCACCACGTACCTGGTGGCGCGGCACCACTACAGCGGCGAGGGCGCGCTGGAGGCCGAAACGAGCGCGGCGACGCTGACGCTGTTCCTGGTCGCGATGTGGGTCCTGGCGATCATCGCCCGCCCCTACACATGGTGGCGCGTCGGCCTGGTGGCGGCGATGGGGCTGGGCTTCCTGATCGTGCTCGTGGTGCCGTGGCTCCAGGACTTCTTCGCGCTGAAGCTGGTGGGCGCGCCGATGCCGTGGACGGCGGTCGGCATCGCGGTGGCGGCGGCGGCCCTGCTGGAGTTCACCTGGCGCTGGGTGGGGCGGCGTTTCGGGGGGTAGGGCGCGGGCACGGAGAAGCCCCCGGGAGGACGGCTGTCCTCCCGGGGGCCTGTGCCTGTCGGTACTACTTCACGTCGAGGGAGTCGCCCTTGGCCGAGACGGCCGGGGTGCTCGGCGTGCCGGCGAAGCTGTAGCGCCAGCTGCCGTCCTTGGACGCCTTGACGGTGGTCTTCAGGGCGCCGGAGGAGCTGGTCTTGACCGTCTTGACGGTCGTGTAGCTCTTGGCGCCCTTCTTCTTGAACTGGAGCTTCACGGACTGCTTGCTGTAGCCCTTGTACGTGCCGGTGTCCCAGTTGGCACGGGTCAGCTTGCCGGTGACCGTGATGGTCTTGCCCTTCTTCACGGGCTCCGGGGAGGCGTTCACGGTCAGCTTGGAGAAGCGCTGGACGCGGACCTTGGAGACCGAGTCGCGCTCCAGCTCCTGGCCGTCCTTGACGTCGGCCACCGCCCCGACGCGCCACCAGGTCGCGTCCGAGTTGAGCATCAGCGCCGGGTCGAGGGTGATGGTGCCCTTGCAGGTCGTGGTGGTCGCGCTGACCACCTTGCAGGACACCGACTTCTCGTTCGGGCCGAAGCCGAAGCTGTTCTCGTCGTCGACGGACGCGCCGATCCAGATGAACACGGCGGCGCCGGCGATGCCGGAGTCGTCGGTGGCCGTCACGGTGTAGGGCACCGTCTGCTTCGACTTGGTGCCGAGGACGATCGGCTTGCCGCCGTTGACGACCGCCGAGGTGATCTTGGCGTCGCCGGCCTGCGTGGCGGCGAACGCACGCTTCGTCTTCTCCCCGGCAGCGGGCTGGGGGGCTGTGACGCCGTGGTCCAGGGTCCACGAACGACCGTCATCGGCCTGCGCGGCCGGTACTGCGAGAGCGGAAAGGGCCAGGGCGCCGGAAACGGCGGCCACGGTGGCACGAATTCGCATGTGTCCCCAAGTGGAGAAGGGGTCCCGGGGCGCGGTTGTGTCGCCAGCCCGGCGGGACCCATCTGATCCATGAGCCTCTTGGCTCACAGGAACAGACCGCCGAACCAGGTGAACGGTTGTGCGATCTATGACCTTCTCGTGAAGGCCATTCAGGGTAGCCGTGCGCCCGCCGCCCGCCCGTCCGGGGCCGACGGCGGGCGCACGACAGCACCGCTACTTGACGTCGAGGGAGTCGCCCTTGGCCGAGACGGCCGGGGTGGTGGACGTACCGGCGAAGCTGTAGCGCCAGTTGCCGTCCTTGGACGCCTTGACCGTGGTCTTCAGGGCGCCGGAGGAGCTGGTCTTGACCGTCTTGACGGTCGTGTAGCTCTTGGCGCCCTTCTTCTTGAACTGGAGCTTCACGGACTGCTTGCTGTAGCCCTTGTACGTGTTGGTGTCCCAGTTGGCGCGCGTGAGCTTGCCGGTGACCGTGATGGTCTTGCCCTTCTTCACGGGCTCCGGGGAGGCGTTCACGGTCAGCTTGGAGAACCGCTGGACGCGGGTCTTCGCCTGGGTGTCGTTCCAGATGAAGTCCTCGTCGCTGCCGGTGTCCGCGAGCGCCCCGACACCGACCTTCCAGGAACCGGCGAGGCTGCTCGTGTAGAGGTCGTCGGACTGCGGGTCGACCGTGATCGAGACGGTGCAGGTGGAGGTGGTCGGGTCCACCGAGACCTTGCACTTACCCGCCGGCTGCGTGGGGCCGAGGAACCCGTCGACCTCGTCGATGTTGCCGTGCCACAGGTAGGCGTAGGCGTCGGCGATGCCGGACGGCGACGAGGCCGTGACCGCGATGGTGAACTTCTGCTTGGACTTCGTGCCCACCACGATGTCCTTGCCGCCGTTGACGACGACCTTCTTGATGACGGGCACTTCGGCGGCACGGGCCGCACGGGCGGCGGGCGCGCCCGGCTCGGCGGCGAAGACGTCGGCGCCGGACGGCACGCTGAAGCCCGCCTCGGGCTTCTCGTCGGCCTGGACGGCCGGTACTGCGAGAGCGGAAAGGGCCAGGGCGCCGGAAACGGCGGCCACGGTGGCACGAATACGCATGTGTCCCCAAGTGGAGAAGGGGTCCCGGGGCGCGGTTGTGTCGCCAGCCCGGCGGGACCCATCTGATCCATGAGCCTCTTGGCTCACAGGAACAGACCGCCGAACCAGGTGAACGGTTGTACGAGGCTATGACTTTTCTGTGAAGCCCACGCCCTCACCGCGATCACCGCTGGATCGGGAGGCCTCAGTCGAACCAGCGGTCCCGGGCCAGCTCCTGGGTCCGGGACGGGTCCTCCAGCAGGGCCGCGACCTCGAAGCGTCGGGGCCACTGTCCCGCCGCCCAGGCCAGGCCGGCCGCCACACCCTCCAGGGTCGCGGCGTGGACGACCCCGTCCGGGGTGCGGCGCCAGTCCAGTTCGACGCCGCCCGCGCGGAGTTCGCGGTGCTCGACGTACGTGTCCGGGGTGCCGGGACCGAGCAGGACGCGGACCGGGGCGGGCACGCGGTGCTCCTCACCCTCACTCGTCACCCCCGCCTCGATCATCTCGCCGAGCCGTCGCACCTGGAGCAGCTCGGCCAACTCGGCGGCCCGGGAAGGCGCTACGGGGAGCAGGGGCACTCCCCCGGTCAGCGGCAGCAGGTCGGGGGCGTCCGCGATCACGGCGTCCACCGCGTCGACCACCGCCGCCTCCCCGTCCACCACCGCGCGTAGCTCGTCCGGCAACGTCACCTGGTCCGGGTCCAGTTCGGCGAGGGCCGTGTAGAGCGCGTGCAGTTGCACGGGGGTGACGGGGCGGTCCTCGTCGGCGAGCCGGCCCAGCAGTTCGGCCGCGCCGCCCGGCTCGTCCAGAAGGGCCGCGACCGAGGTGCGCACCCCGAGGGCCCGCAGCACCTGGGCGTCGTCGAAGCCGGTCGCGTCCGCCTCGTCGTACAGCCCGGCGAGCCTCGGGTCGCCGCCCGCCGCGCGCAGTCCGGCCGGGCGGCGGCCGTCCAGCACCGGGTGGTCGCGCAGCCACCACGCGGTGTAGGGGCGTACGGACTGCGTCGTCCCGTCCGGGAGCAGCACCCGGACCGGCTGCGTCAGCGCGTCGCGCAGCGGCGGCCGGGCCAGCATCGCGAGCGCCTGCGGCCAGGCGTCGTCGTCGACCAGGTCCAGATCCCGTACGGCGACGATCTCGGTGGCGACGGGCGGCACGGGGGTCCGGGGCAGCTGGTCGAGGAGGTCCTCGCACCAGACGTCGACGGCGTCCAGCAGCCCGGCGTCGTCGGGTTCGGCGAAGTCACCGTCGCGGGGCTCCAGTTCGTCCGGGTCCAGAACGACGTCGGTGGCCCGTACGAGGGCGAAGGTGGCGAGCACCCCGCAGGCGGTGAGCGGGCCCTCGCCCCAGCGGTCGGCCAGTTCCTGGTCGGCGAGGGCGAGCTCCCCCTCGCGCATGACCTGCGCGAACAGGCTCCCGGGAAGGACGAGTTCACCCGCCGGGGCCGGTTCGCCGTCCTCGTCGGGGAGGGCGAGCGCGCCGAGCCAGGGCTCGTCGCCGGGGGCCAGCTCGGCGTCCCGGACGAGGGTGAGCACGGTCTCGGCCAGCTCGTCGACGTCGAGCGCGTCCTCGTCCCAGATCTCCCCCGCGTCCAGCGAACCGGCGACGGCCGACCGCACTTGAGGGGTCGTCAGGACGGCGCGCGGGGTGGCGGGCAGAGCCCCGAGCTTCTCCAGCAGCGGGTGCGCGGCGTCCGGGTGGGCGACCTTGAGGCCGAGCCGGGAGAGCCGGGCGAGGGCGGGGCCGGTGAGCGCGTCCGGCAGCGGCAGCAGGACCTGTCGCGGCCCGATCGTGGTGCGCGGCGGGCGGCCCGCCCGCCCGGCGTCCGGGTCGCCCGCGAGCGGGACGGGCAGGCCGGTGAGCCGGTCGGGGTCGGTGCCCGCGAGGCTGTCGTAGAGCCGGTGCCACCACGCGGGGTCGCGCTCCAGACCGGCGAGGCGGTCGATGGCCTCGGTCAGGGGGACGCGGGCGACGCCGAGGGTGCGCAGCTCGGTGCGCCGCTCCAGGCCCGCGGGCAGCAGACAGGGCAGCACCTCGGCGAGCACGCGTACGGTTTCGGCCCCGACGCCCTCGACGACCTCTGCCTCCACGGGCCGCAGGGCGGCGGTGGCGGGGGCCTCGGAGGCGCCGTCGCGGTCCTCACGGTCCCAGTCGTCCGCCCAGCTCCGCTCGGCCTCGGCGTCCCGGGGCGCGGCGGGCTCCAGGAACGCGACCCGGGGCAGCCGGGCCAGGATCGCGCCGCGCAGGGCCCCGTCCAGGCCGCCCTTGCCCAGCGGCCCCGGCACCAGGTCGATGGTCCCGGTCGACACGGGCTGCCAGGCGCCCAGCAGCTCCGCGTACGCGTCGGCCGCCCGCTCCACCAGGAAGTCGGTCAGCGGCCCCGGCGCGGGGTGCCTGCGCGCGGTGTCCAGCGGGAGGGAGGCGATGAGCAGGGCGGGGATGCCGAGCGGTTCGTCGGTGGGCGTCGGGGCGTGCACGACGGATGCCGTACGGGGGTGGAGCGGGGCCCCCGCCTCGTCGACCGGGACCGCCCAGGTCACCGACCAGTGCGGGCGCAGCCGCTCCTCGACCGGGCGGTCGGCGAGCAGGGCGGGCTCGATGGGCCCGTGGTGGAGAACGGTGCGCCAGCGGCCCAGGCCTCGGGCGGAGTCGTCGATGTGCGTGTACGGGCCGTGGGCCGAACGGCTCAGGGTCCTCGTCCCGTCCGGCGTCTCGATGACGACCTCGTCCAGTCCGGGCAGCGTGAGCAGCAGCGCGTCGTCCACGGCGGCCAGCAGCCGGGCCACCAGGTCCTCGGCGGTGCCGTCGCGCAGCGGAAGCACGACGACGGTGTCGTACCCCTCGGGCGCGGAGCCCTCGGCGGGCAGCGGCAGGCGCAGCAGCGGCACGTGTCCGTCGCGGCGGCGCAGCTCGTCCCCGAGACCTGGGCTGCCGACGGCCGCGTCCCGGGCCAGCTCGCGCGCCTCGGCCAGGGACCAGCGCACGCCGCCGTGGAGGCCGAGCACCGCGGGCTCGTCGCTGACCGCGAGGACGGCGGCGAACCCGACGCCGAAGCGGCCGACGGAGGACTCGTGGCCCTCGCGCTTGGCGGAGGCCCGCAGGGTGCTCAGGGACTCCACGCCGGTGGCGTCGAGCGGCGCGCCGGTGTTCGCGGCGGCCAGCACGCAGCGGTTGTCCGGGTCGCCGGGGGCCGCCGGGTGCAGGGTGAGCCGGAGCTTGCCGGGGACGCGGGCACGGGCGGCGGCGTCGGCGGCGTTCTGGGCCAGCTCGACGACGAGGCGGTCGCGGTAGCCGCCGAGCGCGAGGTCCTCCTCGGCGTTGGCGTCCTCCCGGAACCGGGCGGGCCCGGCCCCCCACGCGTCGAGCACGCCGCGCCGCAGCCGTGCCGTCCCGAACGGATCGGCCCCCTCGGTCGCCTTCATGCTCACGCTCTCGACTCCGTCCGCTGGGTGGGGGACCGCGTATGCCTGTGCGGCCCCGTGTGCGCCCGAAGGTACCGCGCGCACCACCTCCGCCGTACCGGCCGACCCGGCCGACCCAGCCCGCCCGGCGGCTTTCCCAGCCCCGCCCGGCGGCTTTCCCAGCCCCGCCCGGCGGCTTTCCCAGGCCGTCCGGCGGCTTTCCCAGCCCGTCCGGCGATTGAGGACGGAACCCCTGCCTTGGTGGGCGTGCGGAAAATCAGGAGCCCCTGGGCACAGGGCCCCGCAAAGGCAAGCGACACCACGTCGACGGTTCCGTCCTCAAACGCCGGACGGGCTGAAACGGCCAACGTGCCCGGCTGAAACGGGCGTCACCGGGAAATCAAGCCCGTCCGGCGATTGAGGACACCGTGCGCGTCCCCTCAGGAGTGGCCCAGGTCCTCCGACGCCCCGTCCGTCTCGTCCGGCACGGAGCCCCCGCCCCGCTCCGCCCGCAGCGAGTACTCGTCCACCCGCATCGTGTCCAGCGCGTGCGGCGCCGGCTTCGGAGGCGCCGGCACCGCGGCCTCCGAGTGCCCGCCGCAGCCGTACGACAGCGACACCACATGCCCGTCCGCCGGGCCGAACTCGTTCGCGCACACTCCGAAGGCCTGCTTCAGGGAGCCCGTCATCGGGATCAGGAAGGCGCAGCTGACGCACGTCGCCGGGGCCGCCTGGGCCATCGGCGTCTTCGGGCCGAACGCCTCGTCCCAACGGTCGGCCGCCGCGTACAGCCCGTACCGGGACAGCACCCGCGCCCGGCGCGTACCGAGCTCGTCCGCGACCGCGGCGATGGACCCGCGGCTGGTGGCGGCCACCGGCCGGTCCGTCAGCTCGGCGTCCTGCGCGTCGACCAGCTCCGCCAGCTCCTCGGAGACCACCGAGTTCGGCGGCGGCTCGTCCTCGCCGGTCCAGCCGGGCTCCAGGCGCAGGTCCTCCGCCTCGGTGGGCAGCAGGTCGCCGGGGCCCATGTCGCCGGGGCGCAGCCGCTCGCTCCACGGCACCCATTCCGGCGCCAGGAGCGCGTCGGCCCCCGGCAGCAGCACCGTTTCGTCCAGGGTGACGTTCTTCGCGCGGGAGGCCCGCGCCACCGTCACCGCCCAGCGCCAGCCCCGGTAGCCGGGCTCCACGGCCTCGAAGTAGTGCGTGACGACCCGGTCTCCCTCGGAGACCACGCCGATGTGCTCACCGACCACACCGGGCGCGGCGGCCTCCTCCGCGGCCGCACGCGCGAGGTCCACCGCCTCGGCACACAGGCGGTCGGGAACGGGGGTCCGGGCCGTACGGCTTCGCGTCGTCGTCGCAGCACTCACAGGTCTTCGCTTCTCTCCATACGCCAGTCTCACGAGCGCGCCAGCTGCTGCACGATTGCCGTTTCGGCCAGACAAGTGCGGGCGGAGCGGACCTGGGGACCGCGTCGACGTCCACACCCGTTGTGCCTGCCTCGGGCGCGCCTTCTGCCACCCATTCTGCGGGATCGCCGAGAGGCGCGCGGCCAAGAACAACCGCCGGTGGCGCGTTACGCACGCTACCCTCTCCGCCGCTCCGCGCCCACCTGCCCGTCCCAAACGTGCCGTAACCGTTCCCGCCGGCTTCCCGCCGATGCCGGTCGGACGGCGGTGGTGGCAGTACCCCGGACGGTTCCGGCGCGCTCGCCCGACAGGGCGCCACACGCGCGTACGCGGCCGATCACCGTTCATACCGGCGAGGGTTGGGGCACTATGACGGGGTGACTTCCGCCAGGTCGCACGACGGTCCCGGCCCGCTCCGCAGGGCGGGACGGGCGACGGGCCGTGCCCTGCGCGCCCCGTTCACCGGCACGGCGCGCGGTATCCGCAAGGCGACACACGCCCACGGCGCGGGTGAGTCCGGTCTCGGAAAACTGATCGAACTGCACGCGGTGAACGGCGCGGGCGACGTCATGATCACGGTCGCGCTCGCCTCCACGGTCTTCTTCTCGGTGCCCACGGACGAGGCGCGGGGCAGGGTGGCCCTCTACCTCGCCATCACCATGGCCCCCTTCACCCTCCTCGCCCCGGTGATCGGCCCGCTCCTGGACCGGCTGCCGCACGGCCGCCGCGCCGCGATGGCGGGCGCGATGCTGGCCCGCGCGCTGCTGGCGATCACCATGTCGGGCGCGGTCGCCACGGGAGGTCTGGAGCTGTATCCGGCCGCACTGGGCGTCCTGGTCTGCTCGAAGGCGTACGGCGTGGTGCGCAGCGCGGTGGTGCCACGCCTGCTGCCACCCAAGTTTTCCCTGGTCAAGGCCAATTCCCGGGTCACCCTGGCCGGGCTGCTGGCCACCGGGGTGGCGGCCCCGATCGGCGCGGGCCTCCAGATGGTCGGCTCCGCCTGGCCGCTCTACGGGGCCTGCGCGATCTTCGCCGCAGGCACCTTCCTCGCCTTCACCCTGCCGCCCAAGGTCGACTCCGCGAAGGGCGAACGCCGGGCGCGGCTGATCGTCCCGCACCACGAGGACGCCGCGCCGCGGCCCGCTCCCGGAACGGGCCGCACCCGCGCGGGCCTCCGCAGAAGCGGTAAGGGGCAGAAACCGGCCAAGGAGCGCCCGCCGGGCCTGCGGTCCGTCGGCGGGTCCGTCCTGCACGGCCTCCAGGCCAACGCCGCGCACCGGGCGCTCTCCGGCTTCCTCATCTTCTTCCTGGCGTTCCTGCTGCGCGAGCACCCGCTGGCCGGGCAGAGCGCGGCGGTCTCGCTCGGCATCGTCGGCGTGGCGGCGGGGGTCGGCAACGCCTGCGGTACGGCGGTGGGCTCCTGGCTCAGGGCACGCGGCCCCGAGGTGATCATCGCGACGGTGCTGGGGCTCGCCCTGGGCGTCGCGGTCCTCGCCGCGGTCTTCTTCTCCACCCTGCTGGTCGCCGCGCTCGGCGCGGTCGCCGGATTCACCCAGGCGCTGTCCAAACTGTCGCTCGACGCGATGATCCAGCGGGACGTGCCCGAGGAGGTCCGCACCTCCGCGTTCGCCCGGTCCGAGACCTTGCTCCAGATGGCGTGGGTGGTCGGCGGCGGCATCGGCATCGCCCTGCCGCTCAACGCGGTGCTCGGCATGTCGGTCGCCGCGGGTATTCTCGCGCTCGGCGCGGCCACATCCGTACGGGGCCTCCTGGGGGCCGCGCGGCGCGGCACGCCGCACCCCCGCGTGGCATGAGCGGAGGCGAACGATAGCCTTCGGCCCATGACCGTTGCGTTCTTCTCCGGTAAGGGCCGTCGAATCGGCGTCGCTCTTGGTGCCGTGTCCGCGGGACTCCTTGTCCTGTCCGCCTGCGACAAGCCGACGCCGCTCGCCACCGTGACGGTCGGCAGCGACTCGGTGAACTCCGAGGCCGCCTGCTACAACGACGGCGACGCGATCAAGGAGTCCCTGATCCAGGGCTGCCTGAACAAGAAGGCCGAGAAGACCATCACGGTCTCCATGGACGACAAGGTCCGCTTCGGCGTCGACCCCGAGATCGCCGAGAACGGCTGGACGCTCTTCATCAACGGCCAGCAGGCCGAGCAGGAGCCGTACAAGAAGACCTACCGGACGATCCCCGGCAGCGCGTTCTTCGCCAGCCAGACGGGCCAGCCGTCCGAGAAGACGAACATCTCCATCGTGGAGACCAAGGGCAAGAAGCTCACGGGCATCTGGCAGTTCGAGCTCAAGAAGGACTGACCCGCTCCCCAGGAGCGCCCTTCCCCCCGCCCTCGACCCTGAGGCTGTAGCCGTGCGTGTGCTGGTCGTGACCGCTGTCCCGGTGGAACGGGACGCGGTCACGCGTGCGTTCGGGGGCACGCCGGAGACCGTGGCGCTGCCGGGGGGCGAGCTGCACCGCCGCGGCGCGTTCGACGTCCTGGCGGGCGGTGCCGGCCCGGCCGCCGCCGCCGCGGCCACCGCCTTCGCCCTGGCGTCGGCGTCCACGCCGTACGGGCTCGTCGTCTCGGCCGGGATCGGCGGGGCGTTCACCCCGCTGACGCCGCTCGGCTCGCTGGTCGTGGCGAGCGGCATCGTCGCCGCCGACCTGGGCGCCGACACCCCCGACGGTTTCCTCCCGGTCACCGCGCTCGGCTTCGGCCGCGACCGCTTCACTCCGCCGCCCGCGCTCGTACGGCGGGTGGCGGACGCCTCGGGCGCCGCCGCCGGCCCCGTCCTCACCGTCTCCACCGTGACCGGTAGCGCCGAACGTGCCGCCGGGCTGCTCGCCGCGCACCCGGGGGCGCTGGCCGAGGCGATGGAGGGCTTCGGGGTCGCGGAGGCCGCCGCCCGGGCCGACGTGCCCGTCACGGAACTGCGGGCCGTATCGAACGCCGTGGGCCCCCGCGACCGGAACGCCTGGCGCATCGGCGACGCGCTGGCGGCGCTCACGGACGCGTTCGGGAAGACGGCACCCGTACTGGAAGGCTGGAACCGGCATGACGACCGACACCGCGGCTAGCAGGGGCCCGGCGGGGGACGCGATCGAGATCGCCTTCTCCCCCTGCCCCAACGACACCTTCGTCTTCGACGCCTGGGCGCACGGCAGGGTCCCCGGCGCGCCCGCGCTGGACGTGACCTTCGCCGACATCGACATCACCAACGGCATGGCCGAGCGCGGTGAGTTGGATGTCCTGAAGGTGTCCTACGCCGTGCTGCCGTGGGTGCTCGACGACTACGCGCTGCTGCCGTGCGGCGGGGCGCTGGGCCGGGGCTGCGGTCCGCTGGTCCTCACCAAGGAGCTGGGCCTCGACCTGACCGGCCGGACCGTCGCCGTGCCGAGCGAGCGCTCGACGGCGTACCTGCTGTTCCGGCTCTGGGCGGCGGAGATGGTCCCGGGCGGCGTCGGCGAGGTCGTCGTGATGCCGTTCGACGAGATCATGCCCGCCGTACGGGACGGCAAGGTCGACGCGGGCCTGGTCATCCACGAGGCCCGCTTCACGTACCGGAACTTCGCTCTGCACAACCTCGCCGACATGGGCCGGCACTGGGAGGACACCACGGGCCTCCCGATTCCCCTCGGCGCGATCATCGCCAAGCGCTCCCTCGGCGAGGAGACCCTGCGCCGTCTGGCCGACTCGGTCCGCGGCTCGGTCCGGCTGGCCTGGGACCACCCGGAGGTCTCCCGGCCCTACGTCCTGGCGCACGCCCAGGAGATGGACCCGTCCGTCGCGGACCAGCACATCGGGCTGTACGTGAACGAGTTCACCGCCGACCTCGGCGAGGACGGCTACGCGGCGATCCGCGCCCTGCTGACCCGCGCGGCGGCCGAGGGACTGGTACCGCCGCTGGGCCCGGACGCGCTGGCGTTTCCCTGAACGGTCCGGAAGGACACCTCACGGTGCACACGTCGACCGCGTCGACCGCCCCGTTCACCCTGGTGTTCTGGAAGGAAGGCCGCACCCACGAGCGGCGGGCGGGCTACCGGGGCACGGCGGCGGAGTTCGGCGAGATCGTCCTCACCGCCCCGCTGACCCGCTCGGGCGCTGTGCGCGCGGCCCTGGGAAGGTCCACCCGGCTCTTCGCGGAGAGCCGGGCCCGACCACCCGTCGGGTCCGCGCCCCGACAGCGCCTCGGCGGGTCGCCGTCCGCTACACGTCGAGCTGGTCGGCGACCGCCCTCAGCAGGCCCGCGACCTTCGCGCCGGCGGCCTTGTCGGGGTAGCGGCCCCGCTCCAGCTGCGGCGTGATGTTCTCCAGGACCGTCGTCAGGTCCTGCACGATCGACGCCAGCTCGTCCGGCTTGCGGCGCTGCGCGGCCGCGACGGACGGAGTGGGGTCGAGGACCACCACGGAAAGGGCCTGGTCGCCGCGCTGGCCCGCGACCACGCCGAACTCCACGCGCTGGCCGGGCTTGAGGGCGTCGACCCCGGCAGGGAGAACCGACGAGTGGACGAAGACGTCGCCGCCGTCGTCGCGGGAGAGAAAGCCGAAGCCCTTCTCGCTGTTGAACCACTTGACCTTGCCGGTAGGCAAAGCACGCACCCCATTCCACCAGTCAGCCGAACCACTGTCGTCGCAAGTCAGGCTATCTAGCGCGTGCTCATGCCTGCCGTGTCACCTGGAAGCCTCCCCAGGTCTCTACCCCCCGTCAAGCCGATCCATCCATGTCGACCGTGGAGGATGGCTGAGTTTGACCGCCACCCGCCCGGGGTGGGAGAGACCTACACATAACAGCGCACGCGGGGAGGTAGGGACCCCCGTGTCACCAGGACACAACCTGCTCGGCGCCGTCACGCTCCACCTCATACGTGCGCAGTCGATCTCGGAGCGTCTTGGGCAGCTCGATCGATCCGTAGGTGTCGGCCGGCGTTTCGCGTGTCCCGGGGCCCTTGAGGAGGTGCGGGGACGCCCAGTGCTGGGGGACGTTCCAGCCGCGCCAGAGCCAGTCTGCCTGTTCCGGCATGACGAGTTTCTGCTCTTCCGCGATCCTGCCGATCTCGCCGAGGTCGAGCACGGCTCCGGAGCGGTTCCCTCGCACCATGCCCGGCAGGCAGTCACGCCAGACCCACATGGTCACCTTGTACTCGTTCAGGAAGGACCGGCGGTCGTCCTGGTCCTTCTCCGTCCAGACCTCGCCGTACAGACGGCCGGTCGCCTTGGTCTCGGGGTTTTTGCGCTCCTTCTCCTGCTTCTTGAGGTTCTGCACCTTCCGGGACAAGGACTTGTGCATCCGCCAGTAGGACTCCTCCTGACCTTCGGCGTCGTACTTCCCCGCGAGGAAGTCGGCCTCCAGCTTGGTAAGCCGCGCCGCGGCCGCTTCGAGTTCCTTCCTTCTTGAGGGGCTGGCGCCGACCCGCTCGTACTGCTCCCACTGGCCGACGCTGTCGATGACCATGCCTTCGGCGATCCGGTCCAGCTCTTCACACTCGACGTAGGCTCCCTTCTTGCAGGAGCCGCCACGGAATCGGCTGGTGCACCGGTAGTAGGACTTCGACGGAGATCGGGTGCCGTCCTTGCGCTTGGCACCGGAGGTCGAGACTCGGGCCAGCGGAGCGCCGCATTCTCCGCACTTGGCGATTCCGGCGAGGAGACTCTTGGCTGCTCGGTTCTCGGGCTCACCATCGCTCTTCCCGTGCGGGGCGATCCTTTCGACCAGGTCCAGCCACTCGCTCATTTCAGCGTGGGGCCGTTCGGGCATGATGTACGGCTCACCGTCGTCGTCGAGGACGGCTTCGCCCTTGTACGTGTAGATGCCGGGGAACCAGTTGGAGCGGACCATCTTGTTGATGATGGTGGCCTGCCACATGACACCCTTCGGCTCCAGGCCCTTCAGCACCCGCTGGTGATCACTCCACGTCGGGATGCCCTTTTCATTGAGCTCCTTGGCAATCTTGTGTGTGGTCTGCCGCTTCTCGCTGATCCGCTTCTTGATGTCTTCGATGACGTCCCAATAGGTCTCATCCCGCGCAAGGATCTTCCGGCGTTCACCCTCGCAGGAGACAATCTTGTATCCGGCCGGGGGAGCACCGACGAGCCAGGACTTGTTTTCGAGGCGGGTCTGCACGCCGTTGAGGACGCGCGCCTGGATCGTGTCCCATTCGGCTTCGGCGAAGACGGCGGTGATCTGGGCCATCATCTTTCCGGGACCGGTGGAAAGATCGAAGCCCTCTTCGACGCAGACGATGAACTTGCCGTTGTCCTGGCACCACTTCAGCAGCTCGTTGAAGTGGAGGGCCCGCCGGGTGAACCGGTCGAGTCTGGAGGCGATCAGCACATCGAACTCGTCGTAGCGGTGGTTGAGCCACCGGCCGAGCTTGGGGCGCGTGAAAGGGGAGAGGCCGCCGGACACGTCAGTATCCTCGGCTTCGCCAACGAGGACACCCGCCACGTGCGGGGCGTGGATGTAGTGCTCGACACTTCGGCGCTGTCGCACGATCGCGGTCGACTCGTCGGAGTCGGATGACAGCCTCAGGCACGCCAGATAACGCAGTTCGGGTTCCATGATCGGAACGATACGTAACATGCGTGCTCAATGATCCTGCTTGACGTTGCTGGTAGGCACGCCAATACTTCGCCTTCGATCGGCGTGCGGAAGATCCGGGAGACGGACCGCCCTATCTCCGGTGACAAGACGTCGCCGGAGAGTTCCTCCGGGCTGGGAACTACCCTGGTCGCGTGAGTACTACTCCTTCAGGCGCAGGTGACCGGCTCGTTCAGGTCGGCGCGATCGTCTTCTTCGTCGGCGCACTGGCCACTCTGGTCACAGTGGCCCCACTTTTCCTGGGCACGGACCCGTTCCCGCCGGTCGCGTACGCGGTCTGCATGCTGATGGGCGTCGGGTTCCTGATCGCCGGGGCGGGCGTCGTGCGCTCGGCCTGGTCCAGCTCCCCGAAACGGGCCGCGAACCGCGCCTGACACCCTTCCGCGTCACGCCACCCGGTCCGCCTCGAAGGCGGCCAGCCAGGCCGGGAATCCCGTCAGGTCCTCCAGCACCACGTCCGCGCCCGCCGTCCGCAGCTCCGCCGCGTCGCACGGGCCCGTCGTCACCGCGACCGACAGCGCTCCGGCCGCCCGCGCCCCGCGCACGTCCCCGGTGTGGTCGCCCACGTACACCTGCGCACCGTGCTCGCGCAGGGCCTCACCCTTCGCCTCCGCCCACAGCCGGCCGGCCACCGCGTCCGGCTCGATGCCGAGGTGGGCCAGGTGCAGCTTCGCGTTCGGCTCGTACTTCGCCGTGACCACGATCGCCCGGCCGCCGAGCGCCCGCACCGCGGCCACCGACTCCCGTGCCCCGGCGAGCGCCGTGCTCGGGGCTATCGCGTGGTCGGGGTAGAGCTCCCGGTAGCGGTCGGCCGCGGCGGCCACCCCGTCGGCCGGGAACCAGTGCGCCAGCTCCGTCTCCGGCGGCGGGCCGATCCGGCTCACCACCAGGTCGACATCGATCGGCACCCCCGTCTCCGCGGACAGGGCCCGGTAGGCGGCGGCGATACCGGACCGGGAATCGACGAGCGTCATATCGAGGTCGAAGCCGACCGTCAGGGGGCGCCGACGGGGGTGCTCAAGCGGGTGCTGGGGAGTGTCCTGATCCATGGAAGCCATGCCTGCCATTGTGCCGACCTCCGGGGACCGGCCGTCCGGGGCTGTTCCGAAGCCCCCGTCGGCCGGAAAACGCCGCCGCTTAGACTGAGAAGCGCACTTAGCCAAGCCTTACCGATCTGGCCCCGCGCCCCAGCGTTCCCTCACGTTCCGTCACGTCCGCGTCCGTCTCGATTGGGTGAAATGTCAGCGTCAGCGCCCGTGCGGACCGCCGCGCCACCCCGTACGCCCCGCCTCTCCCGACGCGCGGCCTCGACGGCCGCCGCCGTGCTCGCCCTGCTGCTGGCGGTCCTGCTGAGCCTCGCCGTGGGCGCGCGTTCCATCCCTCCGGGCGAGGTGCTGGACGCCCTGCTGCACGGTGGGCACTCCGACGCCGCCGAGGTGATCCGCACGATGCGGGTGCCGCGCACACTCGTCGGGCTGATGGTCGGCGCGGCGCTGGCCCTCGCGGGCACGGTGCTCCAGGGGATCACCCGTAACCCCATCGCCGATCCCGGCATCCTCGGCATCAGTCAGGGCGCCTCGGTGGCGGTGGTGACGGCCATCGCGCTCGCGGGGGTCCACACACTCACCGGGTATGTGTGGTTCGCCTTCGTGGGAGCGGCGATCGCCTCGGTCGCCGTGTACGCCATCGCCTCCAGCGGGCGCGGCGGCGCGACCCCGGTGAAGCTCGCGCTCGCCGGCGCGGCGATCAACGCGCTGCTGGTGTCGGTGACGGTGGGGATCCTCACGACCAACGCCGCCGCCCTGGACGAGTTCCGCTTCTGGCAGGTCGGCTCGATCGCGGGGCGGGAGTCGGACGTCGTCCAGCAGATGTGGCCGTTCCTCCTCCTCGGGGCGGTCCTCGTGCTCTCCGTCGCCCGAGGCCTGGACGCGCTCGCGCTCGGCGAGGACGTGGCGAAGGGGCTCGGGCAGAACGTCGCGGCGGTCCGGATCGTCGGCGGCGTCGGGGCGACCGTGCTGACCGGGGTCGGGGTCGCCGCCGCCGGGCCGATCGCGTTCATCGGCCTCGCCGTCCCGCACATCGCCCGGGCGGTCGTCGGCAACGACCATCGCTGGGTGCTGCCCATGGCGGCGCTGATCGGGCCCGTGATGCTCCTGGTCTCGGACGTCGTCGGCCGGATCGTGTTCCCGCCGGGCGAGATCCCGGCGGGCGTGATGACGGCCCTGATCGGGGTGCCGTTCCTGGTCGCCCTCGTACGCCGGAAGGCGGTGCCCGCATGAGGACCGACACGCCCGCGCCTGCTGCCGCGCCCGTGACCGCGCCCGTGAAGACCGTGCCGACCGTACGGGTCCGGCCCGCCGGCTATTCCGTCGTGAGGGCCGGGCCGCGCGTCCGGTTCCTGCTGCACCGGCGGGCCTCCGTCGTCGCCGCCGCCCTCGCCGTGCTGCTGGCCGCCGTCTGCGTCGTCTACCTCAGCGTCGGGGAGAGCTTCGTCGCACCCGGCGAGGTCGTGAAGGTGATCCTCGGGCAGCCGTCGTCGGCCGAGCTGGTCGTGGGCACGCTCCGGCTGCCGCGGATGGTGGTCGGGCTGCTGGTGGGCGCCGCGTTCGGGATCGCCGGGGCGCTGATCCAGACGGTGGCCCGCAACCCGCTGGCCAGCCCCGACATCATCGGCATCAGCCAGGGCGCGAGCGCGCTCACGGTCGGTGCGATGACCTTCGGCATCACCTCGTACACCGTCCTGCCCTACCTCTCCGTCGTCGGCGGCATCGCGGCGGCGGCCCTCGTCTACGTCTTCGCGTGGCGCGGCGGCCTGCACGCCACCCGCTTCGTCCTCATCGGCATCGGCTTCGCCATCGCACTGCGGTCGGTGACCACCCTGTTCCTGACCAAGGGCGACTACCTGGTCGCCCAGCAGGCGCAGATCTGGATGACCGGCTCGCTGAACGGGCGCGGCTGGTCGGAGGCGGCCCCGATCGGCTGGACGCTGCTGGTCCTGCTGCCCGCCATCGCCTGGGCGGCCCGCGCGCAGCGCACCGTCACGATGGACGACGACACCGCCACCGCGCTGGGCGTGCGCCTGGGGCGCGTACGGCTCGGACTCGTCGCGCTCGGTGTGGTCCTGGCGTCCGTGGCCACGGGCACCGCGGGCCCGGTGGACTTCGTGGCGCTGCTCGCCCCGCAGATCGCCCGCCGGATGACCCGGACCGCGCAGATCCCGCTGCTGTCCTCGGCGCTGCTGGGCGCGGTGATCGTCGTCCTCGGCGACCTGCTCGCCCGCAAGCTGTTCTCGCCCACCGAACTGCCGGTGGGCGTCCTCACGGCGGCGGTCGGCGCCCCGTACCTGATCTGGCTGATCATCCGCGGTCACCGCGGTCGCAGTGGAGGCACCGCATGAGCCTGAGCCCGAGCCCGACGACCGACACGGCGCGGGAGACCGGCGGCAGGCTCGCCGCGCGCTCCCTGACCCTCGCGTACGAGGACCGCACCGTGGTCCACGAACTGGACCTCACCGTGCCCGACGGGCAGGTCACCGTCATCGTCGGCCCGAACGCCTGCGGCAAGTCCACCACCCTGCGGGCGCTCGGCCGGCTGCTGAAGCCGCGCGGCGGGGCGGTACTGCTGGACGGCACGGAGCTGGCGCGGATACCCACGAAGCAGATCGCCCGGTCCATCGGGCTGCTCCCGCAGACCCCGGTCGCTCCTGAGGCGATCACCGTCTCCGACCTGGTCGCGCGGGGCCGTCAGCCGCACCAGAGCTGGTGGCAGCAGTGGTCGGACGAGGACGAACGGGCGGTGACCGGCGCTATGGCCCGTACCGACGTCACGGCGCTGGCCGACCGGTCGGTGGACGAGCTGTCGGGCGGTCAGCGCCAGCGGGTGTGGATCGCGATGGCGCTGGCCCAGGAGACGGACCTGCTGCTGCTCGACGAGCCGACGACGTATCTCGACATCGCACACCAGGTGGAAGTCCTCGATCTGGTACGCCAGTTGGCGTCTCCCGCCGCCGACGGCACCCGGGGCCGCACCGTCGTCACCGTACTCCACGACCTCAACCAGGCCGCCCGGTACGCGGACCGTCTCGTCGCCATGAAGGAAGGCCGGATCGTCGCCGAGGGCCGGCCCGGGGACGTCGTCACCGCCGAGCTCGTCGCCGAGGTCTTCGGCCTGGAGGCGGTGGTCGTCCCGGACCCGGTGACGGGTTCGCCGCTCGTCGTCCCGAGTGCCCCCTGGACCCCGCCCCCGGCGGAGTCCCCCTCCCAGAAAGGTCTGTGACATGACTACCCTCCTCCGCGACCGCCGCCGCACCCTCGTCGCCGGTTCCCTCGCCGTGACCGCCGCGCTCACCCTCGCCGGGTGCGGCTCCTCGGACTCCGCTCCGGACTCCTCCGACTCCCCGGCGAAGACGCGCACCGTCGACACCGCGAACGGGAAGGTCGACGTCCCCGCGTCGCCGAAGCGGGTCGTCGTCCTGGACTCCGGCGAGCTGGACTCCGCGATCACCCTCGGTGTCCGGCCGGTCGGCGCGACGCACTCGGCGTCCGAGAACGCCTTCCCCTCCTACCTCCCCGCGAGCGAGACGAAGGACATCACTCCGGTCGGCAAGATCGCCAACGCGAACCTGGAGTCCGTCGCCGCGCTCGATCCGGACCTGATCCTCACCAGCAAGGTCCGCGACGGGGAACGCTACGACGCGCTCAGCAAGATCGCCCCGACCGTGATGACGGAGGCGACCGGCAGCGCCTGGAAGGAGAACTTCCAGGTGCACGCGGAGGCGCTCGGCAAGCAGGCCGAGGCCAAGAAGGTCCTCACCACGTACGACACCCAGGTAGGAGAGGTGACGGAGGCGCTCGGCGGCAAGGAGAAGGCCGCCGCGACGGACGTCAACTTCATCCGCTTCGTCGAGGGCGCCGAGATCCGCATCTACGGCAAGCAGAACTACATCGGCTCGATCCTCGCCGACATCGGCACCGGCCGCCCCGCGATCACGGACAAGGCGAAGGACGGGTTCTCGTACGACGTGTCGCCCGAGAAGATCGACCTCGCGGACGCGGACGTCATCTTCACGTCGACATACGGCGACCCGGGCAAGGCCGGGACGACGAAGACGATGAACAGCGGCCTGTGGAAGGGACTGAAGGCGGCCGAGAACGACAAGGTCTTCAAGGTCGACGACCGCCTGTGGATCGCGGGCATCGGCTACACGGCCGCCGGCAAGATCCTGGAGGAGTTCGAGACCAGCATGAAGAAGTAGCCCCCTCGCCCGGCCCGGCCCTCGCCCGGTCCTGCCCGCGCTTTGCCCGGCCCTCGCCCGGCCCCTTCGCCGGGGCGGGCCGGCACGCGGGGTCTCTTCGGACCCGCCCCGTGCCGGGAGCACGCCGTGGGCGGCCGGTTCAGCCGGCCCGCCTCCGCGCCCGCCACACCAGGTAGAGCGCGGAGGCGACGGCGGCGACCCGGACGACCACCGGCCAGGTGTCCAGCAGGACGTCCCGCATCGCACCCTCGCGGATCGGCTCGCCCCAGCGCCCCTCCATCCGCCCCCACACCCACGCGAGAGCCCCGGCCGCCACCACGCCCGGCAGGCCGAGCGCCGCCCACTTCGCCTCCGTACGGGAGAGGGTGCGCGAGCTGTACGCGATCAGCCAGCCGCCCGCCAGCGGCAGCCAGGAACCGGTGACCACACCGGCGACGAGCAGGACGGCGGCCAGGAGCAGCAGCGGGTGGGCGAAGCCGCCGCGGGGGCCGGAGGCGGCGGCCTCGGGCTCGGGCTCGGCGACCACCGCGGCCTTGCGGCGGCGGAGCTTCACGAGGCGCAGGACACGGCGGCGCGTGGCGGACCCGGCCTGCCCCTCCGCCCCGGCCTTCCCGTCGGCCCCGTCGGCCTCGCCCTTCTCGCCCTCGGCGCCCTCCTCGCCCTCCTCCCCCTCGACGCCCTTCCCGTCCTTCCCGTTGGGCCCCGGCCGCCGCCTCCCGAGCAGTTCCGGGGCCTCGATGCCGCCGAAGAACCCGGGGATGGCGGTGCCCTCGTCGAAGGGGCCCGGCTCCAGGCGCCACCAGTCGGTCGCGTCGTCCTGCTGGTCCTGGCCGAGCAGGTGCGGGGCGGAGGGATCGGGCCAGTCGCGGACGGGGACGTCGTCGGCGTTGTCGGCGTAGGCGGCGTAGTCGTCGTCGGGTGCGGGAGCCGGACGGGGCACGCCGGCGGGCCGCGCACCGGAAGCACGGTCGGAGGCGCCGCCGGAAGCACGGTCGGAGGAGCCGCCGGAAGCACGATCGAGAACGCCGGAAGCACGGTCGGGAGCGTTGCCGGCGCCGTCCTCCGCGTCGCGGCGCGACGCGCCCCACCCGAAACCGGCTTTCGGCTTCCTGAGGGCCTTCGTCTCCTGGCCCTTCCCCGGCCCCGGAGCGGGCTCCGCCGGCTTCCTCGGCTCCTTCGGCTCCTTGCGGAGGAGTCCGCCCCGGGGCCGGGGAAGGATGGTCCGCCGCCGCTGCTCGGCGCCCCCCGCCCCGGTCCGGGCGGTCGGCAGCGTGACCGTGCCGTCCGCCGACTCCGCCGCCGCGGCGACCAGTTCGTCCGGGCTGCCCAGCCCCCCGATGATGCGCCGCACGGTCACCGGGGAGTCCGCGCCCTCCGCTCCGCGCTGCCGGTCGATCTCGCCCCGAAGTGTCGAAACCAGGCGCATCCGGGCGCCCGACGACAGCTGTTGCCGCTGAGCCAGGTCGCCGACCCGGCTCAGGTAGTCGTAGACGAGCTGGTCGCTCTCGATCCCCACGCGGTGCATCCCCTCTACCGGCCCTGCCCCGACGGTAGCGTTCCAGCGGCTACCGTGGGACGGATGGGGACGACCACACCACCGCGCACGCTCGCCGAAGCCCTGCGCGCCCGGGGCGACGAATCGCTGGCCGGGCTGCTGCGTGCCCGCCCCGACCTCCTCAACCCGGTGCCGAACGACATCACCCAGCTCGCCACGCGGGCCGGCACACGGGCGTCCGTGGTCCGCGCGCTGGAACACCTGGACCGGTTCGCACTACAGACCGCCGAGGCACTGGCGGTGGCCCCGGACCCGGCCCCGTACGAGACGCTGCGCTCCCTGCTCACCGGCGACGGCCTGGACGACGGCGACCAGCGCGACGACGCCGGGGCGGCGATCACCGGGGCGCTGCCCGGCTCCCTCTCGACGCTGCGCGAACAGGCCCTGGTCTGGGGCGAGGACGACCGGCTGAGGCTGGTGCGCACCGCCCGCGAACTGCTCGCCCCGTCCCCGCAGCACCCCTCGCCCACGGGCCTCGGCCCCACGGTCGCCGAGGCGACGGCCGGGATGTCACCGGGCCGGCTCCAGGAGATCCTGGCGACGGCCGACCTGCCCGCCACCCACGACCCGGTGTCCGCGGTGGCCGCGCTCGCCGCCCTGTTCACGGACCGGACGCGGATGGCGGAACTGCTGGACACCGCCCCGGTGGAGGCGCTGTCGGTCCTGGACCGGCTGGTGTGGGGCCCACCGTACGGAGAGGTCACCCCGAACCCGACGCCTCCGGTCAAATGGCTCCGTGACCGGGGCCTGCTGCTGCCGGTCTCCACCCGCACGGTGGTCCTGCCGCGCGAGGCGGCCCTGCATCTGCGCGCCGGACGCGCACACCGTGTGCCGGAACCGGTCCCCCCGGTCGTCGCGGCGGCCGCCGAACGTGATCCACAGGCTGTGGACAGGGCGGCGGCCGGGCAGGCGTTCACGGCGCTGTCCACGGTCGAGGAACTACTGAAGCTCTGGAACGGCGGCGGCCCCGCGATCCTGCGCGCGGGCGGGCTGAGCGTACGGGAGCTGAAACGTGCCGCGAACTCCCTCGACGTGACCGAGCCGATCGCCGCGTTCTGGGTCGAACTGGCCTATGCAGCAGGCCTGTTGGCCTCCGACGGGGAGTCCGAGGAGCGGTACGCGCCGACACCGGCCGCCGACGAGTGGCTCGACCTGTCCGCCGAGGACCGCTGGGCGCACCTCGCCACCGCCTGGCTCGCCGCCACCCGGACCCCGGGCCTGGTCGGCGGCCAGGACGCCAAGGGCCGGGCGCTGTCCGCACTCGGCCCGGAACTCGACCGATCGGCCGCCCCCGACGTACGCCGCCGGGCCCTGGCCCTGTTCGCCGAACTCCCGCCGGGCACCGCGCCGGACGCCGGGACTCTGCTGCGACGGCTGCGCTGGGAACGCCCGTTGCGCGGCGGAGCGACCCCCCAGGCCGCCACGGGCCCGGGCGAGGGGGCGGACCTCCGCTCCCGCCTCGCCCTGTGGACGCTCAACGAGGCGGAGCTGCTGGGCATCACGGGCCGGGGCGCGCTCTCCGCACAGGCCCGCGCCCTGCTGGACGAGGGCCCGGACGCGGCGGCGGCCCGCCTCGCGCCGCTCATCCCCGAGCCCCTGGACCACGTCCTCCTCCAGGCCGACCTGACGGCGGTGGCGCCGGGTCCGCTGGAACGCCCGCTGGCGGAAACACTCTCCGTCCTGGCCGACGTCGAGTCGAAGGGCGGTGCGACGGTGTACCGCTTCACGCCCGGCTCGGTGCGCCGCGCCCTGGACGCCGGGCAGGCGGCGGCCGACCTGCACGCGTTCCTGGCCGCGCACAGCCGTACGCCGGTGCCACAGCCCCTGAGCTACCTGATCGACGACGTGGCCCGCCGCCACGGACACCTGCGGATCGGGGCGGCGGCCGCGTACGTACGCTGCGACGACGAGGCGGTCCTCAACGAGATCCTGGCCGACCGCCGCTCCACGGGACTCCGCCTCCGCCGCCTGGCCCCCACGGTCCTGGCCTCCCAGACCGACCCCGGCTCCCTCCTGGAAGCCCTGCGCGACATGGGCTACGCCCCGGCCGCCGAATCCGCCGAGGGCGACGTCCTGATCACCCGCGCCGGCGCCCGCCGCACCCCGCCCCGAACCCCCCCGGTACCGGTCCCCGAAGGCCCCCCGGTCCCGGACGGCACCTTGCTCGGAGCGGCGGTACGCGCCATCCGCGCGGGTGACACGGCCGCCACGGTGATCCGCAAGGAGACCTCCGAGGACGCGTCGTCCACCACCCCCTCCGGCTCCCTCCCCCGCACCACCTCCGCCGAGACCCTGGCCACCGTCCAGGCTGCCGCGATGACGGGCTCCGCGGTCTGGATCGGCTACGTCAACGCGGACGGCGCGGCCAGCCAGCGCGTGATCGCCCCGGTCCGCGTGGAGGGCGGCTTCGTCACGGCGTACGACCACACGGCCGACGAGGTCCGCACGTATCCGCTGCACCGGATCACGGGAGTGGCCGAGCTGGCGGAGGACGGGAAGGGGTAGGGGACCGGGATCACGGGACTCGTCGGCACGTACACCGACCCCCGGCACATCATCGAGTACAGCGACGGTGAAGTGCGTCGGCAGTTCAACGTCTGCTTCACCGCCCGGGTGACCGGCGGCTCCTTGGCCGTGTCCAAGGAGAGCACGGAGGTACGGTTCGTGGCGTCGGACGAGATCGACGCGCTGCCCATGCACCACACCCAGCGCCTCCGGCTGCGCCACTTCGCGGAGGACCGCGACCGGCCCCATCTCGGCTGAGCAGGGGCTGTACGGGCCGCCGTGCGCGGACTCTCAGGGAAAGCTCTGAAGATCACGTCCAGGCTTGTCGCAGGTCACCCCGTATGGCACGTTCGCCGTGTACGCGCAGCCCGTCCACCGAGGAGATGAAGATGATCGGAACGCTGACCGCCGGTGAGCAGATCATGACGGCGATCGTGGCGGTAGCCGTCCTCGGTCTGGCCGTGTTCGGCGTCAAGCGGGCCAAGCGCACCGGACAGCCGGGCGAGACCGAGTAGCGCCCGCCGCCGGCCGGGAAGCCGATGAGCGTGCCGCACTCCCCGGGCGTCCCGGTGCGCTGCGGGCCGCAGCGCGGACCGCGCGCCGGAGGCCGACCGCACGCCCACCCCGCCCCGCCCCCCGATGCGGCACACTGGACGTTTGGCCGCAGCCGTGGCCGCACCCCGCAGAAAGGGCCGAAGCGCGTGACCGGACCCCTCATCGTCCAGAGCGACAAGACGCTGCTCCTCGAAGTCGACCACGACCGTGCGGACGCCTGCCGTCGTGCCATCGCGCCGTTCGCGGAGCTGGAGCGTGCGCCCGAGCACATCCACACGTACCGGGTCACCCCGCTCGGGCTGTGGAACGCCCGCGCCGCCGGGCACGACGCCGAGCAGGTCGTCGACGCCCTGGTCGAGTACTCCCGCTACCCCGTGCCGCACGCGCTCCTGGTCGACATCGCCGAGACGATGGCACGGTACGGGCGGCTCACCCTGTCCAAGCACCCCGTGCACGGGCTCGTGCTCACCTCCACCGACCGGCCCGTGCTGGAGGAGATCCTCCGGTCGAAGAAGGTCCAGCCACTGGTCGGGGCGCGGATCGACCCGGACACCGTGGCCGTGCACCCCTCCGAGCGGGGTCAGGTCAAGCAGACCCTGCTCAGGCTGGGGTGGCCCGCCGAGGACCTCGCGGGGTACGTCGACGGCGAGGCCCATCCGATCGAGCTGGCCGAGGACGGCTGGTCGCTGCGGCCGTACCAGAAGCAGGCCGTCGAAGGGTTCTGGCACGGTGGGTCGGGCGTGGTCGTGCTGCCCTGCGGTGCCGGGAAGACACTGGTGGGAGCCGGTGCCATGGCCGAGGCGAAGGCCACCACGCTCATCCTCGTCACCAACACCGTCTCCGCCCGGCAGTGGAAGCACGAGCTGGTGAAGCGGACCTCGCTGACCGAGGACGAGATCGGCGAGTACAGCGGGACGAGGAAGGAGATCCGGCCGGTCACCATCGCCACCTACCAGGTGCTGACCACCCGGCGCAAAGGCGTCTATCCGCACCTGGAGCTGTTCGACTCCCGCGACTGGGGCCTGGTCATCTACGACGAGGTCCACCTGCTGCCCGCACCCGTCTTCAAGTTCACCGCCGACCTCCAGGCCCGGCGGCGGCTCGGTCTCACGGCGACGCTGGTGCGGGAGGACGGGCGGGAGTCCGACGTCTTCTCGCTCATCGGGCCGAAGAGGTTCGACGCCCCGTGGAAGGAGATCGAGGCGCAGGGTTACATCGCGCCCGCCGACTGCGTCGAGGTCCGGGTCAATCTCACGGACTCCGAGCGGCTCGCCTACGCGACCGCCGAGGCGGAGGAGAAGTACCGGTTCTGCGCCACCACCGCGACCAAGCGGAAGGTGACGGAGGCGCTGGTGCGCAAGCACCAGGGCGAGCAGACCCTCGTCATCGGCCAGTACATCGACCAGCTCGACGAGCTGGGCGAGCATCTGGACGCCCCCGTGATCAAGGGCGAGACCAGCAACGCCCAGCGCGAGAAGCTCTTCGAGGCGTTCCGCCAGGGCGAGATCAGCGTCCTCGTCGTGTCCAAGGTCGCCAACTTCTCCATCGACCTGCCCGAGGCGACCGTCGCCATCCAGGTCTCCGGGACCTTCGGGTCACGGCAGGAGGAGGCCCAGCGGCTGGGCCGGGTCCTGCGGCCGAAGGCCGACGGGCACGAGGCCCGGTTCTACTCGGTCGTCGCCCGCGACACCATCGACCAGGACTTCGCGGCGCACCGCCAGCGGTTCCTGGCCGAGCAGGGGTACGCGTACCGCATCGTCGACGCGGACGAGCTGCTCGCCGGGAGCTGAGGGAGCCAGGAGCGTCCGTGGGTGCCGGATGCGAGGGCCGGACGCGGGGGCAGGACACGGGGGCGGGGCCGGTGCCGCGCCCCGCGTCCGGCCTCCTCACCTACCGACCGATAAGGTCGACCGCGTGTCCCCTTCCCTGCGCGATGTCCCGGATGTCCGGGGCTTCGGGGTGTGGCCGCGTGAGCAGGGCATCGTGACGCGCCGGGCCTCGCCCGTACCGGCCGGGGCCGCGGGCCCGTTCGTGATCATCTCCGAGTCCCACGTTCCCGGCGTCCCCACCGAGTGGGAGCCCCACACCCACCCCCTGCACGAGCTGGTCTGGGTGCGCGGCGGCACCCTGATGTCGCGGGTGGCGGACCGGGTGTTCACCGTGTCCGAGGGGCAGGGGCTGTGGATGCCCGCTGGCGTGGAGCACGGCGGGCGGCTGACGGCCGGGGTCGAGTTCCACGACGCCTTCTTCGCCCCCGAACGGACGCCGGTCGCGTTCGAGGGGCCCACGGCCATCACGATGACCCCGCTGCTGGAGTCGTTGCTGGCCCATCTGGCCCGTACGGATCTCGATGCGGCGGCCCGGGCGCGGGCGGAGTCCGTCGTGTTCGACGTCCTGCTGCCGGCGGAGCGTCAGTTCGCGCTCCAACTGCCCGGCGACACCCGGATCGATGTCATCGCCGGGGCGCTGCTGGAGAACCCCGCCGACGCCCGGTCGCTGGAGGAGTGGGCGCGGGCGCTGGGCACCAGCGACCGCACGGTCACCCGCGCGTTCCGCCATTCCACCGGGCTGTCCTTCGCCCAGTGGCGGCAGACGCTGCGCGTCCACCGGGCGCTGACGCTGCTCGCCGAGGGGTGGGATGTGCAGGGCGTCGCCGAGGAGCTCGGCTACGCGCAGCCCAGCACGTTCATCGCCGCCTTCCGGCGGGTCGTGGGGACGACGCCGGGGGCGTTCTTCCGCACGGCCACCGGTGCGGTCCCGGGCGCCCCGTCGGGTACGGCCGGCCGCCCGGCCGTGGACGCCGTCCCCGGTGTCCGAAACGCCGTATTCGATGTCCCTAGCTCCTGATTGCCGACATGACGGGCGGAATATAACCTTCCAGGAGTTAGGCAACCCTTAGTTGTTGCCCGCCAGGTTGGTCGTCGTCGGGCTCGGGGAGCTTGTGGCCCGGTCGGCGGCGCGCGGCACCGAGGGTGCCGCGCGCCATCGCCCTCGACACGACCGGACCCTCCCATGCCCACCAGTTCCTCCCCTCCCCCGGCCCGGACCGCGCCCGCCGCTCCGGCGACCGCCCTGAACGGGCGCCACCTGGTGCTGCGCTACGGAAGGACGCCGGTCGTGCACGGCGTCTCCCTGACCCTGGAGCCCGGTCGCGCGACCGCTCTCGTGGGGCCGAACGGCAGCGGGAAGTCCACGCTGCTGCGCTCCCTCGCCCGGCTGCACCGGGTGGACGACGGCCAGGTGACCCTCGGCGGCCGTGACGGCGCTGCCGAGCGGGTGGTGTCCCTGCTCAGCGCGCGGGAGTTCGCCCGCGAGGTCACGCTCTTCTCCCAGTCGCGCTCCGCGCCACAGGGCCTGACGGTGGCGGAGGTCGTCGCGTTCGGCCGCCACCCCTACCGGCGCGGCTTCGCCGGACTGTCCGCCGACGACCGCCACGCGGTCGCTCACGCGATGGACGCCACCGGGGTCCGGGACATGGCCGACCGCGCCGCCGGGGAGCTCTCCGGCGGCGAGATGCAACGCGTGTGGCTCGCGGCCTGCCTGGCCCAGAACACCGGTGTCGTCCTGCTCGACGAGCCGACGAACCACCTGGACCTGCGCTACCAGATCGAGACGCTCGACCTGGTGCGCGACCTCGTCCAGGACCACGGCATCGCGGTGGGAATCGTGCTGCACGACCTCGATCACGCGGCGCGCGTCGCGGACACGCTGGTCCTCATGCGCTCCGGCCGCATCCACGCCGCGGGCCCGCCCGCCGATGTCCTCACCGCGAAGAACATCGGCGAGGTCTACGACATCAGCGTCGAAGCGAGCCTCGACCCGCGCACCGGCCGGGTCCGCATCGACCCCGTCGGGCGGCATCCGGCCCCGGCCGGTGCTCCGGCCACCCCCTGATCAACGAGAACAACCGCAAACAACAGCGACAAAAGCAGCAACCGCAACAACAACAGAGAGGATCTCTCATGATCCGCGTCCGCCGCCTGATGGCGTCAGTCGCCACCGGGCTCGCCCTCGCCGTCGCCACCACGGCCTGCGGCACCACCGATGTCACGCCCGAGGCAGGCGCCGCCGCCTCCCCGGCGTCGAAGGACTGTGCCGGGGACACCACCGCGACGTCGACGAAGCCGGTGTCCCTCACCGACAGCCTCGGCCGGAAGGTGAAGCTGGACAAGCCCGCGAAGCGCATCGCGGTCCTGGAGTGGCAGCAGATCGAGGACGCCCTCACGCTCTGCGTCACGCCCGTCGCCGTCTCCGACGCGAAGGGGTACCGGACCTGGACCAGCGCGGAGAAGCTGCCCCAGGGTGTGACGGACATCGGGACCCGCGAGGAGCCCGACCTCGACACCCTCGCCGCCGCCAAGCCCGACCTCGTCGTGGTGGAGGCGTTCGACGCCAAGAACGAGACGCTCCTCGCGCTGGAGAAGCGCGGCATACCCGTGATGGCCACCCGGGGCGCGAACCCCAAGGACCCCATCGGCAACGTGCGGGACGTCTTCAACCAGATCGGCGAGGCCACAGGCCGCACCGAGCGGGCCGAGCAGGTGATCGGGGAGTTCGACGACCACCTCGCACAGGCCAAGAAGAAGGTGGCCGACGCCGATCTGCCCACGAAGGACTTCGTGTTCTTCGACGGCTGGCTCCAGGGCGGCAACCTCACCGTCCGCCCGTACGGCGAGGCCGCCCTGTTCACCGCGATCGGCGAGGAACTGGGGATGAAGGCCGCCTGGACCGAGGACATCAACAAGGCATACGGCGACGGGGGCGTGGACCCCTCCTACGGTCTGGCGCAGACCGACGTCGAGGGGCTGACCGCGGTGGGCGGGGCGAACCTCTTCCACGCCAACGACGACGACGCCGGAGGCTACGTCAAGGCGCTGAAGAAGAGCCCGGTCTGGAAGTCGCTCCCGGCCGTGAAGGAAGGCCGCGCGCACAGCTTCCCCGCGCGGATCTGGGGCGCCGGCGGCCCGCGCTCGTGCGAGCAGGCCATCGACGCGTACGTCGACGTCCTCACCAAGAAGTGAGCATCCCGCCCACCCCCGTAAAGGAACAGGCACCCGCACCGGCAGCCGCATCGCTGCCGGTGCCGGGTGCCGCCCCCGCCCCCGCCCCCGGCGAAGCCCCGACGCCCGGCGGTGGCTTCGCCGGCGTCGCCGTCCTCGCGCTCCTCAGCGCCGCCATCGTGCTGGCGGGCCTCTGGCACCTGACGCAGGGGACCTCCGGCGCGGGCATGGGCGATCTCCTGCGGTACGCCGCCGGGGCCCGGGAGGACGTCGGCGGGGTGCCGGTCGGGGACATCGTCGCCGGTTCGCGGCTGCCCCGGCTGCTCGCGGGCGTGGCGGTGGGCTTCGCCCTCGGCGCCGCCGGAGCGCTGTTCCAGTCCGTCACCCGCAACGCGCTCGCCTCCCCGGACACCCTCGCGGTCACCGCGGGGGCCTACTTCACGCTGACGTCCGTAGCCGCCTTCGGGTTCACCGTGCCACTCTGGGCCTCCGGTGCCGTCGCCTTCGCGGGCGGTCTGCTCGCGGCGGCGCTCGTACTGGCCCTCACGGGCCGCATGGCGGGCACCAGCGGAACACGCCTGGTCCTCGCCGGATCGGCGATGGCGCTGGCGCTGGACGCGGCGACCGCGATGCTGCTCATCCTGTTCGACCGGAACACCACCGGCCTCTTCGCGTGGGGCAGCGGCTCCCTCGCGCAGCTCAACATCGACGCGTCGATGCGGGCGCTGCCGCTGGTCGCCGTGGTGCTGTGCGTGGCCCTCGCGCTGTCCCGGAAGCTGGACGTGCTGGGTCTGGGCGAGGACACCGCCTCCTCCCTCGGCGTGCCGGTCCGGGCGACCCGCACGGCCGCGGTGCTCTGCGCGGTGCTCCTGACCAGTACGGCGGTGACCCTCGCGGGCCCGATCGGCTTCGTCGGACTCGGTGCTCCGGTCATGGCCCGGCTGATCTCCGCACGCGTCCGGGCCCTGCACCGGCACGCGCTGCTGGTACCCGCGGCCGGGCTGCTCGGCGCGCTGCTCGTCCTGCTCGCGGACGCGTCGCTGCGCGCGGTACTGGGCGCCGAGGGGGCCGCCTCCGTCCCCACGGGCCTGCCGACCGCACTGCTCGGCGCCGTCGTCATCGTGGCCCTCGCGCTCCGCCTCCGGGACTCCGGCCCGGTCCGGCAGCCGCCGCAGGCCCGTGCCGCCGGCGGGTCGCGCCGGGCGTTCCTCCTCGTCGTGACCGGCGCGGTGGTGCTGCTGGCCGGGGCCGCCGTCGTGGGGATCCTCGCCGGGAGCCTCTGGCTGCGCACCGGGGATCTGGCGCTCTGGGTCCAGGGCGCCGCACCGGACCTGGTCGGGCGCGCGCTCGACGACCGGATGCCCCGGGTGGCCGCCGCGGTGCTCGCGGGCGCGGCGCTCGGACTCGCCGGGTGCGCCGTGCAGAGCGCGGTACGCAACCCGCTGGCGGAGCCGGGCCTCCTCGGCATCACGGCGGGGGCCGGCCTCGGCGCGGTGGTCGTGGTGACATCGGACCTGCCCGGCGGGCGTCCGGTGCTCATCGCCGCGGCCGTCGCCACCGGGCTCGCCACCTTCGGGCTGATCGCCCTGCTGGCCTGGCGCGGCGGTTTCCTGCCCGACCGGTTCGTGCTGATCGGCATCGGCTGCGGATACGGGCTCAGCGCCGTATCCACCTTCCTCCTGCTGCGCGCCGACCCGTGGAACACACCCCGCATCCTCACCTGGCTCTCGGGGACGACCTACGGGCGCACGCTCCCCGACGTCCTGCCGGTCGCGGTGGGACTGCTGATCGCACTGCCGCTGCTGCTCTCGATGCGCCGTCAGCTCGACCTGCTCGCCGTCGACGAGGACACCCCGCGCATCCTCGGCGTCAGCCCGGCACGCACCCGTTTCGCCTCGCTCACGATCGCCGCGGTCCTCGCGGCGCTCGGCGTGATCGCGATCGGTGTCGTCGGCTTCGTCGGGCTCGTCGCCCCGCATGTCGCCCGGTCCCTCGTCGGCGCCCGGCACGGCCGCGCGATACCGGTCTCGATGCTCCTCGGCGGGGTGCTCGTCTGTGTGGCCGACACCTTGGGCCGGACGCTCATCACTCCCGCCCAGATCCCCGCCGGACTCATGGTCGCCCTGGTCGGCGCCCCCTACTTCGTCTGGCTGCTCCGGAGGTCCCGCGCATGACGTCGGCGTACACCGTCATCCCGTACGAGCCCACCGCG
Organism: Streptomyces sp. NPDC104313; assembly: GCF_055583985.1. Taxonomy (NCBI): domain Bacteria; kingdom Bacillati; phylum Actinomycetota; class Actinomycetes; order Kitasatosporales; family Streptomycetaceae; genus Streptomyces; species Streptomyces sp. NPDC104313. The sequence goes on along the minus strand of NZ_JBVJMW010000007.1, from coordinate 5,934 downwards.
TGGCCAAAGGCGCTGCGGCGGATCGCCCGCCCCGACGTGCTGGAGCGCTGGGGCGCGGTGGACCGTTCCCCGCACGCTCCCCGGCTGGTGGCGGTGCCCGACCGCGACGGGTGGGCCGCCGCGGCGCTCGTGACGGCGCGCCCCGGCACCGCCTACGTGAAGATCGTGGACGCCGTCGGCGACGTACCGGTGGCGGTGGCGGCGGTCGTCGCCCACGCGGACGGGCAGCGGCTCGCGCAGGTCAAGTGGGAGGGATGGACGGCGGACGCCGAGGAGGCCGCCGCGGCCGGGTTCGCTCCCCTGCGGCCTCCGCTCACGCGGGGGCCGGGGGCGGACGGGCCCGGTGCCGGGTATGTTCGCCGGCTGTACGGGGGTGGGGAGGAGGCCGCCGAGCCGCCGTACTACCGGCAGAGCACGGACTTCACCTGCGGCGCCGTCACCGCCCTGGTCGCTCAGGCCCACGCGGGCGTGGAACCCCGGGAGTCGCTCGACCGCGAGGCGGAGCTGACACTGTGGCGGGACGCGACCAACTTCCCCGCGTGCGAGCCCGTGGGGCTCGGGGTCGCGGTCCGCCGCCGGTGGCCGTCGTCGCCGGTCGAGGTGTTCCTCGACACGGACGAGCCCGTCCTGCTCGGCCATCTCTCCGGGAGCGAGCAGGAGTGGCGGGCGGTGCTCCAGCGCGTATCGCGGGCGGACGCCGGGCGGCTCGGCGTCCCGATCCACGCGCGGCGGCTGTCCCTGCCCGGCCTCCGGGACGCGATCGGCAGACAGGAACACGTACTGCTCCTCGTTTCGCTGGCCACGATGCAGGGGTTCGACGTGCCTCACTGGGTGCTGTGCCACGGGGTCGTGCCGGGTGCGGTGCTGGTGGAGGATCCGTGGTTCAACACGGGTGCGGGAGAGACCTGGGTCGACGCGCACCTGCTGCCCGTGCCCGACGCGTCGCTCGACGCGATGTCCCTGCTCGGGGACGACCGCGTCCGGGGCGCCGTACGCATCGGACGCCGCTGAGACCTGTGGTGGACCCGGGGGCGGACCTGGTGGCGGTCCTGGTGGCGGTCCTGGTGGTGCCCGAACGGTCGTCAGCGGCCCCGGCCGGCGACGCCCGCCTCCTCCGCGTACTCCCCCAGGACGACGACGCCGAACGCCGCCGTCACGAACACCTTCACGGCGCGGACCGCGTCGCCGACGCGGTGGGATCGGTGGTGACCGGTGGCCGCGGTCGCGCCGTGCGCGGGGCCGGTCCTGCGTGGGTTCAGGGTGGCTGTGCTCATGTATCCATGGTGCTCCCGTCACCCGTTCGGGCGCGTCGGTCCGCAGACGGAACCCCGGGGCCGTGCGGGTAGCCCTGCGGTGCCATGCCGGGGCTCGGCGTCCCCTACGGGTACCCCCGGTGCCGCGCCTCCCGGCGGAGCCCGTAATCCGTTTCGACCGCGCCCCGCCCTGTGGCTACAATCGCCGGTCTGCCCGCCTCCCGCACCGTGGTACCGGCCTTTCGCCGCCGGCAGCCGGGGGAGCGCCGCCGGCCGGACGGAAACCGGCCGACACCAAGCGAACCAACCTTCCGAGCGGACCGCCCTGCTCCCGGCTCCGGCCGGCATCGGCGCGCGGTCCGCCGTCCTGCGTTGAAGAGCCGGAGGCAACACCGTGCCCGCGCACGTAAGCGAAAGCGATTCCACCCCCGACCCCCTGGCGCACGAGCGCACCCATCTCGCCGCGTCCCGCGCCGCCCTGCGCGGGATGCGCGAGGACGTCCAGGCCCTCGACATCCGCGACGTCACCGCGAACTGGGTCGACGCCGCCGTGCTCCAGTCCCACATCGACGACCGCATCAAGGCGCTCGCCGACCTCTCGCACACCCCGCTGTTCTTCGGCCGCCTCGACTATCTCCACGCCGTCGGCGGCGAACTGTCCGAGGGCGCGGAGAGCGAGCGGTTCTACATCGGGCGCCGTCACGTCCACGACGCCGCCGGGGACCCCATGGTCATCGACTGGCGTGCGCCGGTCTCCCAGCCGTACTACCAGGCGTCCCGCAAGAACCCTCAGGACGTGGGGCTCCGCCGCCGCTTCGGCTACACCGCCGGCGAGCTGACCGCGTACGAGGACGAGCACCTCACCGAACCCGCCCAGGACGGCCCCGGGGCCGGGCACACCAGCCGGCTCCTCCAGGCGGAGATCGAGCGGCCCCGCGTCGGCCCGATGCGCGACATCGTCGCCACCATCCAGCCGGAGCAGGACGAGATCGTCCGCGGCTCTCTCGGCGGCACCGTCTGCGTGCAGGGCGGGCCCGGCACCGGGAAGACCGCCGTCGGCCTGCACCGGGTGGCGTACCTGCTGTACGCGCACCGCGAGCGGCTCGCCCGCACCGGCACCCTCATCATCGGGCCGAACCGTTCCTTCCTGCACTACATCGAGCAGGTCCTGCCCGCCCTCGGCGAGCTGGAGGTGAAGCAGGCCACCGTCGACGACCTGGTGCGCACCGGCGTCGAGGTCCGGGGCGAGGACGAGGCGGCCACCGCCGTCGTCAAGGGCGACGCCCGTATGGCCGAGGTGCTGCGGCGGGCCGTCCGCTCCCATGTGACGGCCCCCGCCGAGCCCGTCGTCGTGGTGCGCGGGTCCCGGCGCTGGCGCGTGCCCGCGTACGAGATCCAGGAGATGGTCGATGAGCTGCTGGCCCGCGATATGCGGTACGGGGCCGCGCACGAGGCGCTGCCGCGGCGGATCGCGCACGCCGTCCTCGTACGGATGGAGGAGGCCGGGGAGGCGCCCGACGACCGGGTGCAGGACGCGGTCGCCCGGAACCCGGCGGTGAAGGCGGCCGTCAAGGCGATCTGGCCGGCCGTGGACCCGGCGAAGCTGGTGCTGCGGCTGCTCTGTGACGCGGAGTTCCTGGCCGCGCACGCGGAGGGGCTGCTGGACGAGGAGGAGCGGAAGCGGCTCCTGTGGGCGAAGCCCGCCCGCAGTGTGAAGTCCGCGAAGTGGTCGGCGGCCGATGCCGTGCTGATCGACGAGGCGGGGGACCTGATCGCCCGTACGCACTCGCTCGGCCATGTCGTGCTCGACGAGGCGCAGGACCTGTCCCCCATGCAGTACCGGGCGGTGGGGCGGCGGTGTTCGACGGGTTCGGCCACCGTCCTCGGCGATCTCGCGCAGGGCACGACCCCGTGGTCCACGGAGAGCTGGGGCGAGGCGCTGTTCCACCTGGGCAAGGCGGAGGCGGTGGTGGAGGAGCTGACCGCCGGTTTCCGCGTACCGCGCGAGGTCATCGCGTACGCCTCCCGGCTGCTGCCCGTGATCTCGCCGGGGCTCGCGGCGGTCGAGTCGGTGCGTGAGTCGCCCGGTTCGCTGGTCGTGCGGGAGGTCCCGCCGACGGAGGTGCTGGAGGCGGAGGTGCTGGAGGCGGGCGGCACGGAGGCAGGCAGAACAGCGGTGGGCGGGATGGAGTCGGGCGGCACGGACGGCCTGGACGCGGCTGTGGTCGCCGCCTGCGAGGAGTCGTTGCGCCACGAGGGGTCGATCGGGCTGATCGCCGCCGACGCCCGGATCCCGGCGCTGGGCGCGGCCCTGGCGGCGGCGGGCCACACGTATCTCTCCCCCGGTGAGGAGACGACCGCCGCGTCCCGGCTGACGCTGGTGCCCGCGTCGCTCGCCAAGGGCCTGGAGTACGACTACGTGGTGCTCGACGAACCGGCGGCCGTGGTCGACGGCGAGCCGGACGAGCGGACCGGGCTGCGGCGGCTGTACGTGGCGCTGACGCGTGCGGTCTCCGGGCTCACGGTGCTGCACGCGGCCCCGTTGCCGGAGGCGCTCAAGCGATAGGGCGGGCAGGGCGGAGGGGCACAGGGGCACGAGGGCACAGGGGCACAGGAGCGCGGGGCACAGGGGCCGAGGAGCGCGGGGGCACAAGGGCACAGGGGTGGAGGAGCTCAGGGGCGCAGGGGCCGAGGGGCACGAGGGCACCGGGGCGGAGGCCGAAAGCCTCCGCCCCGGTGTTCGGGCCGCGCTTCCTCAGGCGTCCAGCGCCTCGCGCCACTCCCGTACGGCTGCCGCGTCCACCGGGGCCGACCAGCCGCCGGGCCGGGCGGCGCCGCCGATGTGGACGGCGTCGATCCCCGCGGCCAGCAGCCGGGGCAGGTGCCGCAGCTGGAGACCGCCGCCGACCAGGACCTGTGCCCGGTACCCCGGTTCGCCGGTACGGGCCGCCTCGGCCAGGAGGACCGGGATACCGGCGTCCACCCCGGCCGACGAACCCGCCGTGAGGAACGTGTCGAGGCCGGGCAGGTCCGCGAGCTGCTTGCGCAGGGCGTCGCGGTCGGTGGCCCGGTCGATCGCCCGGTGGAACGTCCACCGGCAGCCTTCCAGCTCGGCGACGAGCCGCTCGACGGCGACGAGGTCGGCGTGGCCCTCCGGGTCGAGGAAGCCGAACACGAACTCGTCGGCTCCCGCCTCCCGCATCTCGCGGGCCTTGCCGACCAGAACATCGATGTCACCGGCGGCGAAGCCGTCCGCCACCCTGAGCATCACGCGCAGCGGGATGTCCACGGCGGACCTGATCGCCGCGAAGGTCTCCGGCGACGGGGTCAGTCCGTCGGCGGCCATGTCGGTGACCAGTTCGAGGCGGTCTGCACCACCGGCCTGGGCCGCGACCGCGTCCTCCGCGTCGAGAGCGATCACCTCCAGGACTGCACGGTTGCTCATGGGTCCCCATTCCTCCGATACGCAGCTATAGGTCTAGTCCAATGGCCAGCCTACGGGTCGGTAGGCAGGCGGCGCAGCTCCCTATCCCAACGCACGACCACGACGGCGCGCGAGCCGACCCCGCAGACGGGTGACGCGCCCCGCGCGCACATCGGCGCGGAACGGGCACATCCGCCGCGATCACCCCTTGCGCTTCATAGGGGCGGGGGGTATACATGGAGACAGACGAGATACCCCCTAGGGGTATGAGGACGCCATCAGGGAGGACCCCGTGTCCGCGCACTCCGCCACCACCGCCATCACCGCTGCCGGCTCCGGCGCCGACACCGCCGCGGTCGAGCTCGCGATCGGCGGGATGACCTGCGCCTCGTGCGCGGCCCGTATCGAGAAGAAGCTCAACCGGATGGACGGCGTCGAGGCCACCGTGAACTACGCCACCGAGAAGGCGAAGGTCACCTATCTGGGCGCCGAGGTGTCCGTCGAGGACCTGATCGCGACCGTCGAGGCCACCGGCTACACCGCCCGGCCACCCGCACCGCCCGCGTCCACCGCCTCCCCCGGGAGCAACAGTACGGACCCGGCGGGCGCGGCGGCGCAGAGCGAGGACGACGGGCTCACCTCACTGCGCCAGCGCCTGATCACCGCCGTTCTCCTCGCCGTACCGGTGATCGCGATGGCGATGGTCCCTGCGCTCCAGTTCGACTACTGGCAGTGGCTCTCCCTGACGCTGACCGCGCCGGTCGTCGTCTACGCCGCCTGGCCGTTCCACCGTGCCGCCTGGACCAACGCGAAGCACGGCGCGGCGACGATGGACACGCTGATCTCCGTCGGCACCTCGGCCGCGTTCCTGTGGTCGTTGTGGGCCCTGTTCTTCGGAACCGCGGGCATGGTCGGGATGACGCACCCCTTCGAGCTGACCATCGCCCGCAGCGACGGCGCCGGGAACATCTACCTGGAGGCCGCGGCCGGGGTGACGGCGTTCATCCTCGCCGGGCGCTACTTCGAGGCACGCTCGAAGCGGAAGGCCGGGGCGGCGCTCAAGGCGCTGATGGAGCTGGGGGCGAAGGAGGTCACGGTCCTGCGTGACGGCGTCGAGACGACGATCCCGACCGCCGCGTTGCAGGTCGGGGACCGTTTCCTGGTCCGTCCGGGGGAGAAGATCGCGACGGACGGGACCGTGGTCGAGGGCGCGTCCGCCGTGGACGCCTCGATGCTCACGGGCGAGTCCGTACCCGT
>NZ_JBVJMW010000006.1:0-465763 GCF_055583985.1 Streptomyces sp. NPDC104313 | reverse complement strand
CCGCCCCCCGCCGCGCGGTCCACCACACCCCCCCCCACCCCCTCACTTCTTCTTTCGTTTCTCGGGGGGGGGGGGGGGGGCCGCCCCCCCCGGGGGGGGGGGGGGGGGGGGGGGGCCCGCCCCCCCCCTTCCCGCTGTGCGGCTGCCGCCCCGCCGTGACTACCTCACGGCGAGGACCAGCGTGTCCGAGGGCGACGCCCAGACCGCGCGGGCCTCACCGAAGCCGGAGGCCAGCAGGGTGCGGGCGTGCCAGTCGGCGGAGGGTATGTCGCCGTCGGCGTGCTCGCCGTAGAGCGCGAACCGCTCGGCGGTGGGCGCGGCCAGGACCGGGTCCTTGGCTGCGACGGCCCACCACTCGGCCCAGTCCAGTGCCCCGGCGGCCTTGGCGCGGTCCATCGCGGCGTGCCGGTGGGCGCGTTCGGCGGCGTTGACGCGGGGCGTGCCCGTGTCGATCATGCGGTCCGCGTTCATGAACACCCCGCCGTCCCGGACGAGGCCGCCGATCTGCCCGTAGAGCGTGGCGAGCGGCTCGCTGTGAAACCAGTGCAGGGCGGTGGCGGTGGCGGTGGCGGTGGCGGTGGCGGTGGCGGTGGCGGTGGCGGTGGCGGTCAAGAGATCCCGCAAAACGCACATGTGTGCGGGAGGAGAGATCAAGCAAGATGAACCGCATGATCACGAGTGAGTACGACGGGTGCGGAAAAGTGCCTGATGGGGGTACGTCGCCTCTCTCGACTGAAGGACTCTACGAACAGCCCCGAGAAGCAGTTGGACCAGGTGCTCAGCGCCGTTGCAATGGATGACCCGCACGCATGGGACCGTCGCAGACCGCAACCACACCACCGAGCCCCCGCGCTCGTCTCCCTTCATAGGGCGGCGCGTGCGGGGGCTTTCTGTGTGTTCCGCAGGATGCGAATAATCGAGAATCACCACAGACAGGGGTCCCTCTGGATCATCATGCTTGCGCTGTTGTGTCCGACGACGAGGGGAACAGCCATGGCCAGGCGGCTGCGGGTTCTCGGGAGTACGTCCGGTGTGGGTGACTGCCCGACGCTGTACGAGGACCTGGACACTGGGGAGGTGCTTGTCCAAGGGGACGCGGTGACCGACCCCACGGACGTGGCGCAACTCAAGTACGTCAAGGAGGGGGAAGCCTTCGTGGTCGTCCCCCGGGCGCTACTGGCGAACTTCTCGCCGAGGGAGGTCACGCGCGTGCCGGAGTTCGTCCCACAACAGAAGATCAGTGAGTTCATCAACGATGGGTTCGAGCACACCGCATGGCGGCTGGAGACCCGGAGCGGGTACGCGTCCGATCAGGCGATGCCCTCGTACCAAGAGTTCCTGCGGACCGGTGACACCGCCGGGGAGGTCGGGCACCCGTGGTTCGTCAACGTGCGGCGCATGGTGGACGGCGGCAAGCGCTTCGAGCGGGTACGGATCGTGGACAACCCTCCGACCGCTGGCCAGCGGTATCTGCTCGCCTGTGCGCGGACGAACGTCGCAGCCGGCGAGGACATCCGCCACCTGTGGCGTGACGACGCCAAGCGCCACGGCGTGAACCTCTCGGACTTCTGGCTCTTCGACTCCCGCACCGTGGCGCGCTTCCACTTCGAGGGTGAGCGCACCATCGGCATGGAGCTGATCACCGATCCGGCGGAGGTGCTGCGGGCTTGTCAGGTACGGGATGCAGCTTGGCACCATGCAGTCCCGTACTGGGAGTTCACGGCTCAGGTACCGTCCGCTGAGTGAGTACGGACTTTCAGCAAGCCCGGGTTTCCCTCGGTGCGCGCCTGCGGGAGCTGCGCACCGAGGGCGGACTTACGGGCCATGAATTGGCTGACAGGCTTGAGTGGGGGCAGTCCAAGGTCAGCAAGCTGGAGAACGGCAAGCAGACGCCGACCGTCGCCGATCTCACGGCATGGGCCGAGGGGACCGGGAACCCGGGGGTAACCGGCGAGCTACTCGGGCGGCTGCGTGGGCTGGAGACGCGGTACCGATCCTGGCGCCGCCAACTGGCGGGCGGATACCGCGCCGTGCAGGAGGCGCATTGGGCGCAAGCCCAGAAGACGCACTCCCGTCGCAGCTTCGACCCTTCACTGATACCCGGCCTCTTGCAGACCGCGGACTATGCACGTTCCGTCCTGACCCGGTACTCCACGATCCATACCGCCCCCAGGGACATAGAAGCCGCAGTGCAGGCACGCATGGGTCGGCAGGACATCCTCACGGATTCGAGCCGGATGTTTCATTTCCTCGTGTGGGAGGGGGCGCTACGTGCACGCCCCTGTCCGCCCGGCGTGCTCGCGGCCCAGCTTGACCGGATCGTGGGGCGGCTCGGTCCGGGGAACGTCAGGGTCGGGATCGTGCCGTTCGAAGCGGACATGAACGTACCCGCCGGAGTCGGGTTCTCCGTACATGACGACAGACTCGTGATCACCGAGACCTGGCACGCCGAAATGTGGCTGGACGATCCGGAGGACGTTGCACTGCACGTTCGTGCATGGGAAGCACTGGAGAGGAATGCTCTCTACGGGGCCGAAGCGCATCGGGCGCTCATGCGGTCAAAGCAGTTCCTGAGCCCGCGAGAATAACCGCGAATACGGCCCCTCGGGCTTTCCCCGCCTTGCCTAGCGTTCTGGCACACAGAGCCGGATACGAAGGGCGGGACGGTGAGCCGAGAAAGTACGAACATCGCCAGGCGCAGCGCAATGACGTTGCGGGTCTCCCGAGACAGCGGAAGGACATACGGGCCCGAGATCACCGTGCCGAGCGATCCGCAAAGTCCGCTGCCTGCCAGCACTACCGAGCCCCGGTGCACCTGTCGGCGATGCGAGGACGCGCGATGAGTGGGCGTGCGGTGCTCCGGTTCTCCCGCCTTCGGATGCGTCGCCATCCTTCCGCCGAGACGACAGCGACCGCGCGCTGTCTGGCCGCTGACTGCGACTGGACCTCCGCGCCGACCGGGAATCCGGACGTGTGCAGTGACATGTGTATCAAGCACACGGGCCACACCGGACACATGACGTTCGTCCGCGAGTTCTCGGGAGTCGCCGTGGTGGAGCGCGTCCGATAGCCGACGACAACAAAAAGGGGTGTCCATGGAAATCGCCGATCGCGCACGGCTCGACGCGTACTTTGGCAAGGTCGCCGAAGCGTTCACGCCGCACGAACGTCCGTCCTCGCTGCTGATCACTCACCTGCTGCCCGAGCGTCCCGCGTTCGTCGGGGCCGTGGGCAAGGTGTCGCACCTGCGCGCTGTTCTGCCCAAGCCGAAGTCCGTCCACGCCATTGCTCGCCGAGAGATCGAACGGACCGTGGCGTGTGACGAGCTGTCCCGCGACATGTTCAGCGATCCCGACACCGCCGTGACGTACCTGGAGACCAGGGCAGCCGGCGAGCACGTGGTGTTGCTCGATGTGGGCGGGTACTTCGCTCCCTCGCTGGACGCGCTGTGTGAACGGTTCTCGGGAACCATCCTCGGTGTGGTGGAGGACACCGAGAACGGCCACAAGCGCTACGCCGAGCGGGACAAGCTGACCTGCCCCGTCGTCTCGGTGGCCAGGAGCCCACTCAAAGATCCAGAAGACTTCTTGGTCGGGCAGTCCGTCGTGTTCTCCGCCGAGGCACTGCTACGGCAGCGCGGGGACATCCTCCACGGGCGCCCGGCCCTGGTCCTCGGGTTCGGCAAGCTTGGATCCAGCATCGCCCGTCTGCTGCACGTCAAAGGTGTGCGGGTCATCGTCTACGACATCGACCCGGTACGGCGCGCACAGGCCATGTCGCAGGGCTTCGAAGTGGCTCGGGACCGGGACCAGGCCATACCCACGGCCGGACTCGTCCTCTGCGCGACGGGGGCACTGTCCCTCCGGGGCGAGGACTTCCCGCAGCTCAAGAACGGCGCCTACGTGGCGACCGTGACCAGCTCGGAAGACGAGCTGGAGTTGAGCGGGCTGCCCTCGGGCTACATCCGCGATAGCGCCGGCGAGCACATCAGCCGCTACAGCACCACCGGGCACTACTTCTATCTGCTGAATGGCGGTGAAGCGGTCAACTTCATCCACGGCGCGAGCGTTGGACCGTTCATCTTCCTCGTTCAGGCCGAGATCCTCGCAGGCGCGGCCATGCTGGCTCGCGGCGGTCTGAATGCAGGCATGTACGAGGTGCCCACAGCAGACCGGAAAGCCATCGCGGCTACCTGGCTCCACTACTACAACAGGTGATCGAATGCCCATCACGGCAGACCACATCCGTACGACCCTCGCCGAGTACGCCGACGCGTACCCCGAGGACAAGCATGCGCTTGCCCCTCTGGCCGAGCTCCTGGACCAGGGCGCGGACGTGACCAGCCGCAAGGAGTTCCGAGGGCACGTCACCGCTGGTGCCGTGCTCGTCAACGATCGGAACGAAGCGCTGTTCATCCACCACAACGCGCTCGACAAGTGGCTGACCCCGGGCGGGCACCTTGAGCCCGAAGACACGAACCTGTTGGGTGCGGCACTCCGCGAACTGGTAGAGGAGACGGGAGTGACGCTCAGCCTCGCCCCCGTCCAGCCCACGCCAGTACACATCGACGTGCACCTGATTCCCGCGAACGACAGCAAGGCCGAGGATGCCCACTGGCACGCGGACTTCCGGTACGTCTTCCGCGCCTCCGGCGACCAGGCCGTGACCCTTCAAGAGGAGGAGGTGAGCGGCTACGCGTGGCGCGGCGTGGACACCATCGCTGACGAGACGCTGCGTGCTCGGGTGGCCGCCGCGCTCCGATAGCCCCGCCTCGCGAACGTCCGCGCCCGTGCCCGGCCCGGTGGCCCCCTGAACAGCAAAAATGCCCCGTTCGTCTGCCGTCTCGTCCGGCAGGTGGGCGGGGCTTACACGGTTTCGGACGTTCGTCGTACTAGATCAACAACGGCGCAGTAGGGTGTGTGTTCAGAGGGATTTCCTGGTGAGGACCGCGTCGTACGAGGTGTGGGGCAGCCGGGCCGTCCAGTCGGGGTCCTTGAGATCGGCGGTGACGAAGGCGACCCGGTCGTCGCCGTCGAAGGTGCCGCGGGCGATGGCCAGGAGCGCGGGGTCGAGATCGACTCCGGTGCTCGTGGCGTTCGGGAACCGCTCGAGAAGCCGGTCCGTAATACTTCCCGTACCGCACGCGAGGTCGAGCACCCGCGGTTCCGGTCCGACGACCGCCTCGACCATGTCCAGCATCACCCGGAACCGCTCCTCACGGTCGGGCATGTACCACTCCTGCTGCCGGTCCCAGCTCTCCTGCCAGGACTGCCAGTCGATGCCCGTAGCCGTCTCCGTCACGCCAACCTCCATGTAATGCTCATTTCCCTCTACCGACCATTACACTGGCCGATGCCCGACTCTAGACCGACACCGTAAGGACTACAAGTGGAACTGGCCTATTACTCGGACTACGCCGTGCGCCTGGTCAACACCGAGGAGCCGGGCCGCAACAAGGACGCCCTCACCTCCGTCGACGCGGTCCGGGAGCTGTTCGGAGCGAACCAGCAGGCGGCACGGCGGACGGCGGACTCGGACGTGACCCGGTTCCGTTCCGTACGGGCGCGGCTGCGCGCGGTCTTCGACGCGGCGGACGGCGGCGACGAGACGCTCGCGGTCGACCTGCTGAACTCGCTGCTGCTGGAGTTCCCGGTGAGCCCGCAGATCTCGGGGCACGACGTACGCGACGAGGACGGCAGGCCGGACTGGCACATGCACCTGGCCGACCACCCGTCGAACGCGACCGCCGGCTACGCGGCCATCGCGGCGATGGGCCTGGCCTTCCACCTCACCGAGCACGGCGTGGACCGCCTCGGCCTGTGCGAGGCGGCGCCGTGCCGCAACGCGTACCTGGACACCTCCACCAACCGCTCCAGGCGCTACTGCTCGGACCGCTGCGCGACCCGGGCGAACGTGGCCGCCTACCGGGCCCGCAAGCGCGAGGAGGCCGAGCTCACCGGCCGCAGCGCGGAAACCGCCCAGCCCAGCACCGCCGTCACCGACCGCTGACCCTTCGCCAGGGGCCGGTAGCGGGCCCGCACCCGGGCCAGCACCAGCTCCTCCGGCACGGTCCCGTAGTCGGTGCTGTCACCGCCCGCGAAGGTGTTGTCGCCCCGCACCCACCAGCCGCCGGGCCGCCGCTCGGTGGCCCGTTTGACCACCAGCAGGTCCTGCTGGAAGGGGTGCCGCAGGATCACCACGTCACCGGGGCTCACGGGCGCCCCGTACTGCACGAGCAGCAGGTCGCCGTGGTAGAGCGTGGGCACCATCGAGGGGCCCGTCACCTCCACCACCCGCAACGGACGCCGCGTCACCCGCCCGCCTCCGGACACCTGTCGCCGCTCCGGCATCTCCGGCACCTCCTTCAGCACTCCGTCAGCAGATCGCCCCGCGCACCGCTCCGTACCTTCGGCCGTCAGCCCGATTCTCACACCGGACTTTTGACCTAAGCCCCTGGGGCAGCCACGGAAAGCGGCGCTCCACGGAGTAATGTCCCACCTGAGAAGACGATCACGAGGAGGACAGCTCCATGCTTTCCCGCCTGTTTGCCCCCAAGGTGAAGGTCAGCGCCCACTGCGACCTGCCCTGCGGCGTGTACGACCCGGCCCAGGCCCGCATCGAGGCCGAGTCGGTCAAGGCCGTCCAGGAGAAGTACCAGGCCAACGAGGACGCGGACTTCCGCACCCGCGCCGTCCTGATCAAGGAGCAGCGCGCCGAGCTCGCGAAGCACCACGTCTCGGTGCTCTGGAGTGACTACTTCAAGCCCCCGCACTTCGAGAAGTTCCCGGAGCTGCACCAGCTGATCAACGACACCCTGAAGGCGCTCTCCGCGACCAAGGGCTCGAACGACCCGAAGACGGGTCAGAAGGCTCTGGACCTGATCGCCGAGGTCGACCGGATCTTCTGGGAGACCAAGAAGGCTTGATCTCTGGCTAGGCCGTCTGACCTGCGGTTTCGCTAGTCAGACTTCCTACCGGTCCGCACCCGGTCCGCAGGCCGCCGAGCACGGCGTCCATGACGGACCGGGTGCGGTCTTCTTCGCCCGGCCACAGATGCGCGTAGATGCGCAGCGTGATGACGGCGGACGCGTGACCGAGGACCATCTGGACCTGCTTGACGCTCGCCCCGCCTGCGATGAGCGCGGAGGCCGAGAAGTGCCGCAGGTCGTGGGTCACCATGTGCGGCAGCTCGACGGGTTTGCGGCCCTCACACTCGGCCGCCTTGTTCTCCGCCACCTGGAGCGCCTTGCGGGAGCAGTTCCACTCGGTCTTCCACCGTCGGTAGTTGAGCGGCTCCACCCTCCTCCATCGTGAACAGTCACTCCGTGGAGGGGCGCGCGGCGAGGTGTCCGAGGAGCGCGTCGGTGACGACTTCGCCGACCGGAACCGTCCCCGGGACTTGGCGGTCTTCGGCGGACCGATCTTCCCCGACTGCAGCCGCTGCCGCTCCACGCGGATGCTGCCGACCTTGAAGTCGATGTCCGCCACCTTGAGGCCGAGCAACTCACCTATGCGCAAGCCTGACCCGGCGAGCACGACGACGGCCGCGCGGATATACGGCGGCATCACGCGCGCCATGGCCTCGACCTGCTGCGCGAACAAGCCCACACCGCCGCCCTGCACGTACCCCATCCTCTGCGAGCTGAGATACGGGCCGCGGCGGGGCGCATTCAATCGCGCCAACCGGTCTATGATCCGCGCCGACCACCGGGCGGGCCACGCTCTGCGCAAGGCAAGGCAGGGCAGGAACTTCTCTATGGCACCAACAGTGCGGGCGACTTCGTCATCGCCGTACTCGCCACCACCGTCCACTTGGCCCTCGCCGCCGCCCACTGGCACGAGCAGCGCGATCACCACCAGCAGGCAGCCACCGCCCAGCAGGCCCACGCCCGCCTCCGCAGCGCCTACGAGGCACAGGCTGCACCCATCCTGTCCGAACTGATTCGTCGTACCCCGCCCGCCGAAACCGTCACGCGCTGCGAAAGTGTCCTGCGGGCGACTCTCCCCGCCCAAGTCGACCGAATCCTGGCCGACCCCGCGTGGCCTGCTCTGACCACCGCCTTGCGCCGCGCAGAGGCTCGCAGCTACTCGCCAGCCTCTGTTCTCACCACAGCCGCTGAAGGACGTGAACTCGACACCGCCGAACGCCCTGCCCAGGTACTGATCTGGCGGCTCGATAGCGCGTCCAGCCGACGACTCGCAGCCGCGAGGACAAGCAGCACAATGGCTGCAGGGCCCAGCGCCTCGGCGGTCATGCCTGTCGACTTCAAAACTCCTCCCTCTCGTCGGCGTGGGCGTTGATGCGCCAACCTGGCGGACGGATTATCGTCAAAGTGACATGCTGGATACTTCACTGAAACAAGGGAGTTGGGCTCATGCAGTGGACCGTCCATGGTGAGCGGCAGATCTATAACAACCCATGGGTGAATCTCTGGCTTGTGGACGTCCAGCAGCCTGACGGCCGGCGGTGGGAACACCATGTGGTCCGGATGCGGCACCTGGCCGTAGCGGCCGTGGTCGACGACCAGAAGCGCGTGCTGATGATGTGGCGGCACCGGTTCATCACCGACACCTGGGGCTGGGAGCTTCCGATGGGCCTCATCGAGGCCGACGAAACTCCTGAGCAGGCAGGTGCCCGCGAGGTCGAGGAGGAGACCGGCTGGCGTGTGAAGGGCGTCAAGCCGCTCGTATACGCGCAACCGGCGAACGGCATCACGGATTCCGAGCACTTCGTCTTTCGTGCCGAGACCGCCTCGTATGCGGGCCCACCGATCGAGTTGAACGAGTCCGACCGAATCGAGTGGATTCCGATCTCGGAGATCCGGGGCATGATCGACCGCCGAGAGATCGTCAGCAGTGGCAGCCTGGTCGGTCTGCTGTATCTGCTGCTGGACGAGGCGACCGGCGGCTCGTAAGGGGTCAGCCGAGGGCCTCGCGCATGCGTTGCTCGAAGGCGAGGACGGGGGCTTCGCGTGCGTAGGGCAGCATTCGGCGGTGAAGCTCTTGGATGTGGCCGCTCACTCGTGGCGAGTCAATGGCTGCGGCGAGGTCAAGGGCGAGGCCGGCGCTGGTGCATGCCTCGTCGAGTTTGCCCAGCTGGAGCTGGGCACTGGCCAGCCAGTAGGCGTGGAAGGCCCGGCCTCGCTGTTGGTCGGTGTTTTCTCGACGCAAGCCCTCAGCGATGAGGGGTTCGGCGCGGGCTGGTTCGCCAAGGCGCGCGTAGGCGATGCCTGTGTCCACGAGGAGTTTCGTCTCGTCGAAGTACTGGCCCCAGTCAGGCGCCTCGACTTCGTGTCCGCGTGAGCGTTCGTACTGGTCACGGGAGCGATCCACGGCCTGGTGGCAAGCCTGAGCATCTCGAAGGGCGGCATGGGCGAACGCTTCACGCAAATGCAGGATCGACATGACGAGCGGCTGCTCGCCGGCAGCGCGGGCCGCGTCCTGGGCACGGCACGCAAGGGCCACGGCATCGCTCGGATTGCCGTCGTAGGTGGCCAGAAGACTCATGCAGGACAGCACATTGGCCATGAAGAGGCTGTCGCCTTGCGTGTGGGAAAGCTTGAGCGCCTGGGTGAAGTAGGTGCGGGCGGTGCTGTACTGACGGGCGTCAAAGTAGGCCCAGCCGGAAAGCCGTGCCAGCTCGGCCGCAACCCCTTGGAGGTCGTGCCGTAAGCCACCCTCGGCGGTATCGAGTAGACGGCCGACATAGCGCAGATGCCCCACGACGGCCGGCCGCAGGGTCGCACCGCCGTGTGCGTTGTCTCGCCGCCAGTAGTCCTGGACCGACGAGCGCAGGGCCGTGAGGGTGGAACGGGTGGCACGGCCGTCGACCAAGGCAAGAAGCTCATCCAATTCCTCTGCCGCTTCGGTGCGCTGAGGCTCGCGCGGTACGGCAGGAAGTAGCTCGGGCGGCTTCTCCTCGGTGGTGGAGGAAGCAGGGATCTCCCAAGGGCGGTGGGCCAGGCCGAGCATTGCACCGGGGATGCAAAGGCCGTCGGCGACGCGTTCGATCACGTCGATATGTGCCAAGCCGCGTCGCCCCGCCATGATCTCGCCGACTCTGCTCGGCGTCATGCCGCACAGTGCGGCGACCCGCGACGGGTAGATCCCGGCCTTGACCTTGACCAGCCGGAAGATGCGGGCGAAGTCCCTGCTGCGACAAGCTTCCTGCCATTCCGCACTGGCCAGCAGTTCGGCCGGCAGAGCCCGGTGAACCTGCGAGCGTGCCACTCATCCCCCTCACTCGCCCGTCCGGACGGGCTGCCATGGGACCGACTGCCAAAGAGATTACCCACGTTGGGTAACCACGGTGACCTGACTCTGTGATCGTCGTGGCAGTGAACTTGTGTCCCACAGCCCGCCCGCGACGAGGGACGCGATGCACGCGATGACGACGTACGACCGACAGACCACCCCGTTGCGGTGGCAGATGCAGTTCAGCCCGGTACGCAAGTGCGTGCCTCTGGCCCGCGCCCTCGTCTCCAAGACGCTCGCGAGCTGGGGATACAGCCAGGAGTGCATTGACCGGGTGGTCCTCGTCTGCGGAGAGCTCTCCGCCAATGCCGTCGAGCACGGCGGCAGACGAGGGCACCTCTTCGAAGTTCGGCTGGCCGTTGACGGCCCACACTGCCTGGTCGAAGTCTCCGATGCAGGCCGCACCCCTCCCCGCCCCACCCAGGCCGGCGAGGACGACGAAGGCGGCAGGGGCCTGCTTCTCGTCGCAGCGCTCTCTGAAGAAACCGGCCACCACGACCGCCACCCGATCGGCAAGACCGTCTGGGCCCGCCTGATCCTCAGCAGCCCGAGCGAGGAGTCCGTATGCACGAGCTGATCGCTGCCCCGTACCTCGACCACCACCTCCTCGTACGGCCGGGCAACCCGAAGGCAGCACGACTTCCCGCTCACCGGTACGACGAACTGCACACCGCATCGGGTACCTCAGCAGTGCCCGCATGGCTGGCCGACGTGACCCGTCAGGCTTGGAAGATCGATCTCCGCGACCGACGCCTCAATGAAACTGTGCTGGTTCGCTCCCGCTCTCCGTATGCATACGGGCGCGCCTCGTACGAGCTGAACCTAGGCTGCAACTACGACTGCGAACACTGCTACCTCGGCCTGAAGCAATTCGCCGGCCTGGAGTGGCCTGAGCGTGAGCGCCTGCTGCACGCCATCCGGGACTCCGGGGTGCTCTGGCTCCAGCTCACAGGCGGTGAGCCGATGATCGACAAGCTGTTCCCCAAGACGTACCGGCTGGCGTACGAGCTGGGCATGATGGTCGAGATCCTCACCAATGGCTCGCGTCTTGCCGCACCGAAGAACCTCGCCCTGCTGACCCGCTTGAGGCCGAACCGGATCACACTCAGCCTGTACGGGGCCACCGCAGAGTCCTACGACGGGCTGACCCGGCGCCGGGGCGCGTACCGCATGTTCGTCAAAGGACTGGATGCAGCCCACGAAGCTGGGCTACCCCTCGATCTCGCCTTGATCATCACGCGGCACAACGCCCATGAGGCCGACCAGATGCGCGCTTTCGCCGGTCGTTACGACTTGCCGTACCGCGAGTACACCCACATGTCGCCGACCATCTACGGCGGCGCGGAAACCCTCGCCACCCAGGCCCCGGACCACCTCGCAGATCGCGAACCCTTCAACGGCTGCAACGCCGGCCACACCTTCTTCCACGTCGACCCGCACGGCATGGCGACCATCTGCAAGGTCGGCCGTGACGAAGCGATCCCCCTCATGACCACGGGAGTCGAAGGCCTGAGCCGCCTCAGCGGCATCGCCGACTCCCTGATGCTTCGCACCGGTGGCTGCACCGGCTGCCAGCTCTCCGGCACCTGCCGGGTCTGCCGGCCGCTGGCCAAGGTCTACCAGGAGGCGAAGGCACCACTGGACAGGTACTGCCAACACGCGACTACAAGGAGCTGAACCATGACCGCCGTAGCAGTCGAGATCGCCCCCATCCGCCCGCCGTCCGAGCCTGATGCGGAGATCATCCTCATCGACGACGTGGACGCCTTCGCTGCGGCCACCACGCCCGGCTGCGGGGACGACAACCCGTACAACTGACCATCCCTTCAGGGGCTTTCGGTGGCAACTCGCGCCGGAGGCCCCTGTTGGCGCTTAGATCTGGAAACCTGACGGCCATGCCCGCACCCTCCATCACCTTCGCCGGTCTCCCCTCTGGCGCTCGTACCGCCATCGAAGCCGAGATCGGCTCGATTCTCAGGATCGAGGACGTCAGCACCGGTCTTAACAGCTCCCTCTCCGCGCTCGCACACACCGCCGGCGGAGTCGTCTTCCTCAAGGGCCTGCGCTCCGACCACCGCTGGGTCTGGACGCAGCAACGCGAGGCGGACATCAACCCGTACGTGACCCCGCTCGCCCCGCGCCTGCTCTTCCACGTCACCGCCGGCGGCTGGGACCTCCTCGGCTTTGAGGCCATCGACGGCCACCATGCCGACTACTCCCCAGGCTCCTCCGACCTGGCCAAGGTCACCGACGCACTCCGAGAGCTCGCCTCCCTCCCCTGCCCGGACATCGAACTCCGTCATGCCGAACAGCGTCTGGTGGCCTACGTGGCCCACCCCGCCGACGCGGACGCTTTCGCGGGGAACACCCTGCTGCATACCGACTGGAACAACCACAACGTCCTCATCGCCGACGACCGCGCCCACCTCATCGACTGGGGCTGGGCCACCCGCGGAGCCGCCTGGCTCGATCCCGCCCACTGGATCATCTGGCTCATCGCGGCTGGCCACACGCCATCTGCCGCAGAGGAGTCGGTCGCGTTTCTTTCCACCTGGGCGTTGGCACCACCCCGAGCAGTGGACGCCTTCGCCCACGCCAGCGCGAACCTCTGGAAAGAGATCGCCGGCGCCGCCCCAGACGACTGGACAATGAACTTGCTTGACGCCGCACAGCACTGGCAACAGCACCGAATCGATCGCTCCTGACGGACGCAGCTTGCGGATAGACCGGCTGTGGCGCGGCTCCCCACGTTGATCACGTGCTTCTGAGCACAGACGGGTCGGCCTACCTCTCCGAGCTGCTCTCTTCCGCGGAACCGTTAAGGCGGTCCCACTGCGCCCGCGGAGCCCTCGCTCAACAACCAGTCCGACGAAGGGGCCCCATGCCCCAGCAGACCGACGACCAGTCGAAGGTCCTCAAGCCAGCGCTCGAATCGGACCCTGCTGGCCGCTGCGGTCATCGTCCACGACAGGGTCACCAACGCGTCGTCCTCCTCTGCGGCAACCAAGATCGGCCGTACGGGCGACCGCGCCAGAGCCCAGGAGCGGTTCGACTGTCGTGATGGCACCACCGCCGGCATCCGCATGCTCAACCTGTGCCACAGCGGCCTGAGCCAGCAGTTCGGGCGCATCGCTGTCGCGAAGTAGCTCCAACAGTCCGCAGGACACCCGATCAGGACCGTCACGACCCATCGCTAACCAACACCAAAAGGCCAGGTCAGCGACCCACAGGGACGATCCCCGCAGGTCGCCGACCCGGCCCATTACTGGGAGACCAAGAAGGCTTGATCTCCGGTTGGGCGGCCTGACCTGCGGTTTCGCTGGCCATATCGCCTACCGGCCCGCACCCGGTCCGCAGGCCGCCGAGCACGGCGTCCATGACGGACCGGGTGCGGTCTTCTGCCGAACGCGCCGATTCGCCACCCGCATCGACCGGTATGCGGTCGCCACCCCGCATCGAGCCGCCGAGAACTCGCCTTTCCTCGGGCGAACCGGCCGACTCCCGCCACCGCCCTCTGGCGGACAAGCAGCGCCTCGCGGTCCCGCCGCAGCCTCCCGTGCAGGTTTGTCCTTGGCGAGTTCATCGATCACGCGGTACGAGCCCCGAGCCGAAGCCCAGCCATGGCCGCCGCCCTGGCCGGCAAGCGAACAGCCGTGCGGACCCTGATTCCGCCGGCCGTCCGGGCTACCGGATCCAGGTGTTCTCCGGCGTGAGGGGTGCGCACGACCCCATGTGAAGGCGTGGATCTCTTCTGGCCAGGTCGTCCTGAGTGAGGCAGTGCGCGCCGGACATCAGGCGCCCTTGGCGGTCATGTCGCCATTGCTGACCGGGAGTTCCGCCGTGACACGCCGAGATTCGTGGAGAAGGTACGGCGGTGAGGCAGCCCCCGTACGTCCGGGAGGTGATCTCGCCGGTCGCCCGGAGCTGCCAGGACTGTCCCGGTCCGCCGTCACAGTGGGAGGTGAGCACAGAGCTTTCCGTACTTCCCGCCGGTGGCCGTGCGGTATCGAGGCAGAGTTCCACCCGGCCCTGCCGATCGGCGTTGCCGATCTGCGACATGATGCCGTTCGGCTGCGCGCGCTCTCGCGGTCGCGCATACTGCCGGTGCAACCAGCCCCGGTACATGGGGGATACGGAGTGGCCTGCGTAGCAGGTGAGCGGGAAGCAGCGCACATCCTTGAGATAGGACGTGAAAATCATTCCTTTGTGGGTCGATTGCTGAGAGGTGATGTTTCTCGGCAGACCAGAGATTTTGTATCCGAGGTAGGCCGTGACGTCGTCCGGAATCTGCGTGGCGAAACCCGCCTGACGGAAATACCGTGCCGCCACCCCATGGTCGCTGTGGTCAGCGTGTTTCGTGTAGGTGTGCCCGAAGAACGAGTTGTCGAAATCAAGCGTACGGATGCGCTCGATCCTCCAGCGTTCCGCGAGGAGGGAAAGCGTCTTGATCAACGAGGCTTCTGTGTACCGCTGCGAGGTGTCGACCGCGGCGATGGAGGCGATCTCCCCACGGAAGAGCTTCCGGAGGCTTTCATACCCGTAGGTCTTGCTGCCCGTGCCGGTCGGCATTCCGTCGGGCAGCCGAAGGAACGTCATCCGGATGTCGGCTCGGCTTCGCAGGGTGTAGGACGTGATGGTGTGACCGTTGACCGCAGTGGTCTCCTTCGTGAAATCTTTCCCCACGTTCGCCATTCTTGCGTACGCGGCGATAATTCCGGCCTCTCGACTCTTCGCGTAGTAGTTCTTCTTGAATGACCGGCCCGCGTCACCGTCCGTCAGATATACGATATCGAGAGGACACTTCCGGGTGATGAGTTGCTGGACATGCGGGTTGATGAAAAGAAGGTCATCGTCCTCGTGGGCCACCCCGATCATTTCTCGTCGGCATGTGTCGGTCGGTACTCCGGTTGCCGAAATCCCGTGGCCCCGCACTCCGCTGCCCGCTTGCCCGGCCGACGGGTCCGTTCCCGGCGTCGAGGAAGCCGGACCCAGGGCGAGGAAGAGGCACAGGCCTGCCATCAGGAGCATGCGCGGATGTGAGAACGCCGATCGCGTCCGGGACACAGAGACCCTGCCTTCCTTGGTTGCCGTCGCCATTGCCGCTGCCGTTGAAGCTGCCGTTGAAGCTGCTGCCCTACCGGAGATTCCTCGGCGGGCCAGGCCACCCCGGGCAGGTTTTCAGGGCTTCTCGGCGGCCCGGGTGATGCGTTCGAGGCCGTAGTAGTCGGCGACGCACGATGCGGGCCAGACCATGTGACGGCTGAACGGTTCGGTCATCTTGCTGATGGGAAGCCGCTGGTAGGGGAGAACTTTCGCACCGGCCGCGACCCGGCCGCGCAGCCAGCTGTCCTGGCTGTCCCATCTCTGCGCCCGTACGACCATGTCGGATTCGAGGCTCCCGAGCGACGCCGCGAGGGACAGGCAGACGGCGACGTACACCGCCGCTCCTGCGGCCAGGGGCAGGAGGTTGCGCTGCCCGAGGCGTCGCCATCCGCGGGCGACGAGCGTGCCCACGTAGACGAGAAGCAGAATGTAGAGCAGCAGGTAGTCGTTCCACAGACGTGTCGATGTCGAGACACTCCACCCGAACGCCGGGTAGGTGATGACGGTGCACAGGTAGCCGGAGACGAGCAGCGCGCAGGCCCCGGCCCCGGCACACAGCGCCTCGTTCCTCGTGGGGACGAGCCGGCCGCCGGGGTAGCGGGCCACCAGACCCAGGAGAAGGCCGACCGCGACAGCACCCAGGTACTGCCACATCGTGAGTGAGGTGACGGCGATGGTGCCGAAGCCGCGCAGGGAGGCACGGAGCGAGTCCGGTTCGAGCATTGCGGACGCTCCGTGGGCTTCACGGCGGTGGCGCGCGCCCGGAGACGTGAAGAGGACGACTGCCGCGATCAGGATCCCCGTGATCCCGGCCGCGCACCACCACCGGACGAACCGGCGTCGCGCGGCGGGGATGACGTGGCCACTGATCACCAGCAGTCCGGCCAGGACGGCCACAGTGACGACGGAGGTCTCCTCCGAGAGCATTCCGAGGGCCAGCCCCGCGACGAAGACCGTGAGCAGAGCGAGACCCCGGCCCCGCCGTGACCTGGCCCGCAGTACGGGGACGGCCGCGGCGCAGGCGAACACGGGCGGCAGGGTGTGGGAGACGGAGGCGGCCGGCCAGTAGAACGTCTTGTAGGTGTTGAGCGACCCGAACAGGAAGACCGCCATCACCATGGACGCCACCAGGAACGGAACTCCCCGGGGGACCGTCATTCCCGCCCTGGGCAGGAAAGCGGCGATGAACGCCCAGAGGAGCAAGAGGATCAGCACACCGCTGACCAGCCCGAACCACTGGTGACCCGGGACACCGAACCGCGCGTAGGCCCACACCAGCACGGCGTTCACGACGCGCCCGTTGTCCACGAAGTAGAACTTGTGCACGATCGCGTGCAGACCCCCCTCACGGACCACCGGCAGGAAGCACCAGTCGTCGCCGCTGGGACGGACCCAGCGGCCGGACCAGGCGGCTGCGGCGAGGAGCGCGACCGGCAGCAACGAGAGCCCTCCCGCCCACAGGGGCGTCCACCGGCGCGTCACGCTCCCGTTCCGAGCCCTTCCGGCATACGGCTCCTGAACGGACCCTTTCAGCGGGGGTTCCACGACTGGTCTCCCTTCCACGTCGGAGTGGCACCGTGCGCCCGGCCGACGGCACACGCGGCCCGGCGGAGGTCATGTTCCGGAATGGCTTTCCCCGACGCGGGTTTCCAGCGTGCCCCTCACACAGGGCTGGTGCCGCGGTCTGCGGGCCGGTTCGCCGAAATGCCCGGCGGCTTCACCCATTCGATGCCACTGCGGCGGAGGGTGCGACCAGTTGGTGCGCGTACACCAGCAGGCTTCAGGATCCTCCCGACACCTGTTCCGGCCGACCGGACCGGAGCCCTGATGCGTACGGTCGCCACCGCGGATCAGCGGGCCCGCCGCACGGTCACCCGGGCCGAGGACGAGCCGGTTCGGCCGGGCGTGAACGTCATCCACGCGGTGATCCTCAGCCGGGAGCTGGCGTACATGATCTTCCTGCCGGCTTCGGAGCGGTGGGCTTCCGCACGGCCCGCTCGTATGTCCGGCGAGGGTGAGGGCGCGTATCCGCGTATCCGCGCAATGCCGGCGATGCGCTACGCTCGGAACAAGACGATACGTCTCGTCTCAATAATGTACTCACCGGAACACCGAGAGGTTCACCATGGAACGCTTCGTCGAGGTCGCCCCCGGCGTACGCCTCTGGGCCGAGGAGCACGGTGCTCCCGACGCCCCCACCCTGCTGCTGGTCATGGGCGCGCTGGCGTCCGGGCTCGGCTGGCCCGACGAGCTGGTGGAGCTGCTGGCCGAACGGCATCGCGTGATCCGTTACGACCATCGGGACACCGGCCGGTCCACCTGGGCCTTCGAGGAGCGGCCCTACCCGCTCACCACGCTGGCAGAGGACGCCGTGGCCGTGCTGGATGCCTTCGGGGTGGAGCGCGCGCACATCGTGGGGATGTCGCTGGGCGGCATGCTCACCCAGTTGCTGATCGCCGACCACCCCGAGCGACTGCTGAGCGCCACGATGTTCGGGACGAGAGCGCTCAGCTCCGCCCCCTACACCGCCCCGGACGGCACCCGCGTCCCGCCCGAGCGGCTTCCCGGCGTCTCCCCCGCCCTGTTGGAGCTGTGGTCCCGGCCGGTCGAGGACCGGGGTCCCGAGGCCGAGTTGGAGCGGCGCGTGGAGCACTGGCGGGCGCTGGGCGGCGGTCAGATCCCCTTCGACGCCGACCGCACCCGCGCCCTGGAACGCCGGATCATCGAGCACACCGGGCACCACCGCGCCGGTTCCGCGCACGCCCGCTCCGACCACTCCGGAATGGACCGCACCGAGCAGCTCGCCAGGACCCGCGTACCCGCACTGGTCGTCTCGGCCCTTGCCGAACCCGTCTTCCCGCCCCCGCACTCCGAACACCTCGCCCAGGTGATCCGCGGCGCGCGACTCGTCGAGATCCCGGGCATGGGCCACGCCCTTCCCCGTGAGGTGCACGCCCCGCTCGCCGCCGTGATCCTGGAACACACCGGCCGCGGCTGAGGCCCCGCACCACCGGTCGACGCCGAGGCCGACGCCGCGCCACGCCGGTCGACGCCGTGCCACACCGGCCGGAGCCGGCTCCGCCCCGCGGGGGACGCGGGCCGGAGCCGACACCGCCCCGCGTCCCCCGCGTCATACCTGAGAGCCACCCCGCAGGTGCCCCCTCCAGCGGGACGCCGACTACCGCCCCCTGTCCATAACTTCTGTACCGGAAGCACGCGACACCCCTGGTACGGAAGGACCTCACCCCATGCCCGACCGCCCGCGCGGACCCCGCCGGCTCCGCACCCTGCTCGCCGCCCTCGTCACCTTCGCGGTGGCTGTGCCGGTGTCCGGAGCGGCCCGGCCCGCGGCTGTGCCGGCCCCCGCGCCGACCGCTCTCGGGCCGCTGCGGGACGCGGGTGCGGCGGCGCTCGCCCGGCGGTACGCGGTGAGCCGGCAGGACATCCGGGCCGCCGAACGGGCGGCGGTGAAGCACGGGGACCTCAAGCGGGCGGCCTCGCTGCGGGTGATGGCCGCGCCGGGGCGGCAGTTCCTCGCCTTCGACGGGCGGGACGGCGGCCGGACCGCGGAGGTCTTCGGGGAGCTGACCACAGCCCGGCGGATCGCGGTGCTGGTGCCCGGGGCGGGCGTCGGGCTGGAAGCGTACTGGCGGCTGCGGCGCGATGCGAGGGCTCTGCGGGAGGAGTTGGGCGAGGGCGCCGCCGTGGTCGCCTGGCTCGGCTACCGCACGCCCGCCACCGTGAGCCCGGCCGCGCTGACCACCGGGCGGGCCGACGAAGCGGCGCCGGGGCTGCGCACGCTGGTGGACGGGCTGCGCGCGGTACGGCCCGCCGCCCGGATCAGCCTGCTCTGCCACTCCTACGGTTCGGTGATCTGCGCCCGGTCCGCGCCGGGGACGGCGGCCGACGCCCTCGTCCTCTACGGCAGCCCCGGGGTCGGAGCCCGGGACTCCGCCTCGCTGCGCACCGGGGCACAGGTGTGGGCGGGCCGGGGCGGCGGGGACTGGATCGCCCAGGTGCCCCACGTCCGGGTGCGGGTGCCGTTCGTCGCGACGGTCGGCTTCGGGACCGATCCGGTGGCAGACCGGTTCGGGGCCGAGGTG
Organism: Streptomyces sp. NPDC104313; assembly: GCF_055583985.1. Lineage (NCBI taxonomy): Bacteria > Bacillati > Actinomycetota > Actinomycetes > Kitasatosporales > Streptomycetaceae > Streptomyces > Streptomyces sp. NPDC104313. The sequence continues at coordinate 446,304 of NZ_JBVJMW010000006.1, read as the reverse complement.
TTCGACGCGGGCGACGCCGGCCACAGCGACTATCTGCTGCCCGGCTCCCGTTCTCTGACGAACCTGGCCCGGATAGCCTCCGGCCGCGCCCCTCTGGAGGCCCCCCTTGCGTAACGACCTGCGCGCACTCACCGCGCGGATCGAGGCCGCCACCCCGCCCGGCCGGGACCGGGCCGTCGACGCCCTGCGGGCCCTGGCGATCCTCGGTGTGGTGGGCGGGCACTGGCTGGTGACCGCGCTGGTCACGGACAGCGGCACGGTGCGCATGGCCAGCCCGCTGACGTATCTGCCCCGACTTGAGTTGTTCTCCTGGGTGTTCCAGACCCTCGCGGTGTTCTTCCTGGTGGGCGGACAGGTGGCGGCGACGAGTTGGGCCTCGGCCCGGAAGCGCGGCGTGCCGTACGGGCAGTGGGTGGGCGGCCGGCTGGGGCGCCTGTTCCGGCCGGTGGCGGCGGTGTTCGTGGTCTGGACGGTCGCCGCGGTCGCGATGCTGGCGGCCGGGGTGGGCGAGCAGACGGTCCGCGCGCTGGTCAAGCTCGTCTGGTCCCCCCTGTGGTTCCTGCTGGTCTTCGCCGCGCTGACCGCGCTGACTCCGCTGGTGGCGCGGCTGCACCCGCTGTGGCCGCTCGTGGTGGTGCTGCACGTCGACCTCGTACGCCTGGGTCTCGGCGGTCCGCAGGAGCTGGGGTGGATCAACGTGGTCGCGGGCTGGCTGGTGCCCTACTGCCTGGGAGCGCTGGTGGCCCGGGGCGGGATGCACGGCCGGACGGGCCCCTGGGCGCTGTTGCTCGGCGGGGCCTCGGCGGCCGTCGCGCTCGTGCTGTGGGCCGGGTACCCGGCCGCGATGGTCGGCGTTCCGGGCGGCCGGATGTCCAATCTGGATCCGCCGAGCCTGGCCGCCGTGGCGTTCGGCCTGGCGCAGTGCGGGGCGGCGCTGCTGCTGCTCGGACCACTGCGCCGGGCGTTGCGGAGGCCCGCGGTCTGGGCGGTGGTGGCGGTGGTGAACCTGTCGGCGATGACCGTCTTCCTGTGGCACCAGACCGCGATGATCATCGTCACGGCGAGTGCGTCGCTGCTCGCGGACGGCCCGCTGCCGGGGCTGCACACCGTGCCCGACGGCGTCGGCTGGGTGCTCGCCCGGCTGCTCTGGCTGCCGGTGTTCGTGTCGGCCCTGCTGGTGTGCTGGGCCGCGTTCCGGGGTTACGAGCAGGGCGGGCGGCACCCCGGCGGGGGCTCCCCCGTCGTACGGGAGTCCTCCCCCGAGCGGAAGGAACACGCACGTCATGCCTAGTCTGAGCAGCAGTGGAGCCGAGGGAGCGGTGGGGACAGTGAGGGCGGTGGTGACGTCATCGAGGGCGGTACGTCTGCGGGCGGCGGTACGCCGTGCGCCGCGTGCCCTGTACGGGGAACTGTGGGCGGCGCCCGCCGACCGGATGCCGCGGATGGGCGAGCCCGGCGCGCCGGTGTGGCGGCCGGTCCTCCTGGTGCTGTTGGTGCTGACGGCGGTCGGCCTCGCGGTGGTCCGTACGGACGAACTCAAGCCGCACGGGGCCGCGGTCGGCGGTTTGGCGGTGCTGGTGGCCGTCGCCCAGTCCGCGACGCTGGTGGCCGGGATGAGCCGTCCGGTGGGCGCCTGGTGGGCGGCGACCGCGCTGGCGTTCGTGGCGGCGCTGGCCACCGTGACCTCCGTTCCCTCGGGCCACCCCACCTACCCGGGCCCCGTGGCCGCGTTCCCCATCCCCTTCGCAGGGATCACCTTGCAGGGCGGCGCCCTGTTCCTGCTGGCGCTGCGGGTCCCGCCCCGCCGTGCGACGGCCGCGCTGGCACTCTCGATGGTGCCCGCGCTGTACGTCGCCCTGCGCACGCCGCCGCTGCCGCACGTGAGCCCGGCCACGGCCGCCCTCGTGTTCGCCACCGCCCTGGTCCTCGGCGCCGCGCTGCGCAGCCTGCGCCTGGCCCGTAGCGACCTCGTCGTCCAGGCCGAGCTGACCGCCGAGGAGCGGGCCCGGCGCACCCTGCTGGAGGAGCGCGGCCGAATCGCCCGCGAGCTGCACGACGTGGTCGCCCACCACATGTCGGTGATCTCCATCCAGGCGCAGGTCGCCCCGCATCTGGTCGAGCACCCCACCGAGGAACTGCGGGAGAATCTGACCGGCATCCGCGAGAACGCCCTCGAAGCCCTCGCCGAACTCCGCAGAGTGCTGGGCGTCCTGCGCTCGGAGGACGCGCCCACGCAGAGTGCGCGGCACGCCCCGCAGCCCGGTCTCGACCGGCTCGACGAGCTGGTCGCCACCGTACGCTCCGCCGGTCTCGCCGTCACCGTCTCCACCACCGGCGAACCCCGCCCGCTGTCGCCGGGCGTCGAGCTGTCGGCGTACCGCATCGTGCAGGAGGCGCTGAGCAACGTGATGCGCCACGCGCCCGGTGCGAGCGCTGCGGTGGCGATAGGCCACGGGCCCTCCGGGGTGACCGTACGGGTCGTCAATTCCCCGCCGGACCGGCCGTCCGCCCCCTCCCCAGGGGTACGCCACGGTCTGCTCGGGATGCGTGAACGCTCCGCGATGCTCGGCGGCGAACTCGCCACCGGTCCCACGCCCGACGGCGGCTGGGAGGTCACCGCGATCCTGCCCGCCACCGTCACCGCCCCTACCGCTGCCGAGGACGCCCCATGACACCGCCCATCCGCGCCCTGATCGCCGACGACCAGATGATGGTCCGGCAGGGCTTCACGGTCCTGCTGAACGCCGAGCCGGGCATCGAGGTCGTCGGGCAGGCCGTCAACGGGCTCGACGCGATCGCCAAGGTCGCCGAACTCGCCCCGGACGTCGTCCTGATGGACATCCGGATGCCGGAGCTGGGCGGCATCGAGGCGACCCGGCGGATCACCTCCCCCGAGGGCTCGACGGTGAAGGTGCTCGTGCTGACCACCTTCGATCTCGACGAGTACGTCTACGAGGCGCTGCGCGCGGGCGCCGCGGGCTTCCTGCTGAAGGACGCCTCCGCCGCCGAACTCGCGCACGCGGTAAGGGTGGTGGCGGCGGGCGACGCTCTGCTCTCCCCGAACATCACCAAGCGGCTGATCGTGGAGTTCTCCCGGACGGCCGGGGCCCCGCGCCCGCCGCTCAAAGCGCGGGTCGGGGATCTGACGGAGCGTGAGACAGAGGTGCTGACGCTGATCGCGGGCGGCCTGTCGAACGCGGAGATCGCTCGGCAGATCATCGTGGCGGAGCAGACGGTGAAGACCCATGTGGGCCGGATCCTGGTCAAGTTGGGCGTCCGCGACCGGACCCAGGCGGCGGTGTTCGCGTACGAGTCGGGGCTGGTCCGCCCGGCCGGGCTCTGACGCCCGCCCGGGGTCCGGGGCTCCCCGGACGGGCCGCCGGACCACGTTCCGTAGGATCTCACCGTGACAACGGGGAACGGGGCAGAAACAGAGAGCGGCCGAGCGGTGACCGCCGCGCGCGAAGGGCACGGCCGGTACGGGCCGGATCCGGCCCCGTACGCGGGGACAGCGCCGCCCCCACCGGCATACCCGCCGCCCGCGCCGCCCACCGAGATCGAGCGCGCCCTCTCCGCGGCCGTCGCGGACGGCAGCGCCGACGCGGTCGTGGAACTGCTCGCGCGGACCCGGCTGTACGTGCTCGTCGCCCGGCTCCACGCGGACATCCCCGGCTGGACGGCTCCCCTGCCGGCGATCCGCGACGAGGCCTCCGGGCGGACCTGCGTCCCCGTCCTGACCCAGGGGATGCTGCCGCCCTGGCACCCGGAATGGGTCTTTCGCGAGGTGAGCATCGGTGGGCTGGCCCGGATCTGGCCGTACGACGTGCGCCGGCTCGCGGTGAACCACGGCACCCCGTTCGCGGCGATGGTCGACGCCCGGCCGAGGCGCCTGAAGGCCTGGGTGAGGGCCGACGAGCAGTCCGAAGGGGTCCGGCGGGGCGTCCTGCTCACCGACACCGGCGGGCCGCTGCACGGGCCGCTCGCCCACGGGCTGGCACTCGGCGCCCACCTCTCGGTCACAGGCGGCCTGATCTGGAACCGGCTCGGCGCCGCCTACGAGGACTACGCGACCGACCGGGCCCGGCTGCACAGCCCGTGGGGCATCGCGCACCGTGCCGAATACCGCGACCGCCTCGCTTCCCTGATGAGGAACCAGCTGGTCGGGCGCGTCCAGGAAGCCGTCCTGCGCACCCGGCACACCCTGGCGCACCGCCTGGGGCGCACGCCGACGCCCGAGGAGTGGTCCGCCGCGGCGGCCCGCGCCTTCGCCGCGCGCGACGCGGAGGACCGGGCGGTGGCGGACCGGGCCCTGCGTCACGTCACCCTGTACGAGGAGAAGTTCCGGGCCGACGGCGTGCTCGCCCCGGACGGTCGCGTCGACACGCTGGCCGCTTTCGACCTCGGCCGGGCGGTCAACCTCGTACGGCTCGCGCTCGGCGCCCGGTACAACGATCCGCACGAGGCCGAGCAGGACGTCCTTCGGCTCGGGGAACTCGCCCGGGGGGCCTACTCCTCGTGGGCGGACTTCTCCCTCGGCTACCTCATGGCCCGGGTGGTCCACCGGGCCGAGGACGACGGCCCGGAGGCGGCGGAGCACACATACCGGCAGTCGCTCGCCGAACACCGCGTACTGGCCGAGGACCCCGCCGGCCCCTACCGGAACATCCCCTGGTCATGAACCCGAATCTCCCCACCGCGCCCCCGGCCCCCTGGCCGCCCGCCCCCTGGATCCCGCCGTCCGAGACCGAGCAGCTCCTCCACGAGGCGGCGCTGCGCGGCGACGCCCGGGCCCAGCTGGCGGCGCTCGCCGGGGCCGAGCTGTACATCCCGGCCCCGCGCGCCGAGGCGGACGCGAGGCCGGACACCATCACCTGGCGCGCCCACCACGACCCGGCCGGCTTCGTCTGCCGGCCGGTGCTCACCCGGGGCATGCTGCCCGCCTGGCATCCGGACTGGGTCTTCCACGGGGTCTCGCTGCGGTGGGCCGCCGAGTTCGGCTGGTCCGACCCGCACGTGTTCCTCGGGGTGAACGTCGGGACGCCCGGCCAACTGCTGCTGCCGACGGGCCCGACGGACCTGGCGCTGTGGCAGCGCGCGTACGCGGAGAACGACCGTCTCCCGGAGAACCGGCTGCTCGCGCTGCGCCACGGCGCGCTGCACGGGCCGCTGGCGTACGGGCTGGCCTGCGGGGCACATCTGGCGATCGGGAACGCGGTGCCGTGGAACGAGGTCGGCACGGTCTACCGCGAGTACACCACCGAGCGCGAGCTGCTCCGCACGTCCTGGGGCATCACCGGCCACGCGGAGTGGCGCGAGCAGCTGGACACCCTGCTGGAGGCACGCAACAGCCCGCCGGAACCGGACTTCGTGCTGCGCACCCGCGACCAGCTGGCCTCCGCGCTGGGCGAGCTGCCCCAGGCCGACCTGTGGCGGGAGACCGCGGCGGGCCACGCCCAGGACCTGGGGGCGGACTCCGGCACGGTGAAGGGCATCGAGGAGCTGGTGCGCCGGATCACACGCTACGAGGCCCGGTTCCGCGCGGACGGGCTGCTGCCGCCGGACGGCCGGGTCCGCACGACGGTCGCGTACGACTACGGGCGGGCGGTGAACCTGGCGCGCTGGGGGCTGTCCGCGCGCTACTGCGCCCCCGCCGACGCGGAGCAGGCGATCGTCTACGCCGGGGCGCTGAGCAAGTCGGCCCACCGCTCCTGGGAGGAGTTCTCGGCGGGCTACTCGCTGGGGCGGGTGCTGCGGTTCGACGAGGAGGAGTACGGGCCGTTCTACGAGAAGAACGTCCTCGCCCACCGTCTGCTGGCGGAGAGCGAGGGCAGTCCGTGGCGTCACATCCCGTGGCGCTGAGCGCGGCGTGACCTGCCGGGGCCGGGCGGTCCGCGCCGGGCGGTCCGCCGGTCAGCCGCCCGGCAGCAGGTGACGGTAGCTGTCCGGGTTCTCCACCAGGAACTGCGCGAAGCTCTTCGCCGGATGCCCGGTGAGCGTGGGCACCGCGTCGGAGACGGCGGCCAACTCCCCGTTGGCGATGGCCTCGTACGAGGTGACCCAGCCGGCCACCTCCCAGTCCTCCGCGCCGTAGCCGGCCCGGGAGGCGTAGGCCTCCTCGCGTGTCTCGGGGACGTAGACGACGGGGCGCCCGGTGGCCCGGCTCAGTTCGTCGGCCGCCTCGGCGAGGGTGAACGCCTCGGGTCCGGTGAGGTCGTGGACCCGGCCGTCGTGGTCCGTGCCCTCGTCGAGCAGCACGGCCGCCGCCGCGTCGGCGATGTCCTCGTGGGCGACGGCCGCCACCCGTCCGTCGCCGCCCGGCCCGCGCAGCACCCCGTCGGTCCCGGTCATCGCGGGCAGCCCCGCCAGATACCAGTTGTCCCGCAGGAAGGTATGGCGGATCCCGGCCGTACGGATGTGGGCCTCGGTGTCCCAGTGGTCGCGGGCGAAGGTGAACGTGGCGTCGGGCGCGGCCCCTTGGAAGGACACGTACACGATCCGCTCCACGCCCACCGCGACGGCGGCGTCGATCGCCGTGGTGTGCTCGCGGACCCGGTAGGGGCTTTCGTGGGCGGAGACCAGGAACAGGGTGTGGGCCCCGTCGAGGGCCCGGCGCATGGCCTCCGCGTCGCCATAACGGGCGGCGGGCGCGTGGGCGGCACCGGGCAGGTCGGGCAGCCGGGCGGGGTCGCGGCCGAGGAGCCGTACGGGTACGCCGGTCCGGGCCAGCCGGCGGGCGACCCGGCCGCCGACCGCTCCGGTCGCTCCGGTCACCGCGATGAGGGGGCCGATCACTGGGGTTCGTCTTCCTCTCGTCGTCCTCCGTCCCAGGGCCGCACCGCCACGACCGCGCCCACCGGGAGCGGTCCGTACAGGTGCGGGAACTCCTCGCCGCCGGGCTTCACCGCCTCGTACCGGACGGGGTCGGCGAGGCGGGCGGGGTCGACGACCAGGACCACGAGGTCCCGGGCGTCGTCCCCGTACAGCATCCTGGCCACACCGGGGAGTTGGCGGGGCAGCGACAGATGGATGAAACCCTCCTCCTGGAGGGTGCGGCCGCGGGTGGACATCTCGTACGTCCCTGTCCCGCGGGCCGCCTCCCAGAGAGGTGCTTCGGCGAGGTGCAAAAGCGGTTCGGTCATCGAACCACGCTAGCGGGCGCTGCTTCGCGCCTGCTAGAAGGTGCGGCGACGAGCCCTGCGCGTGGCCACGAGAACGGTGCCGCCTGCGGCGACCAGCGCTGCCGCGATGGACCCGATGATCCATTCGCCGCCCCGGGAACCGGTGTCGGGCAGCTCACCCGGGTGGCTCGGCGAGTGCGTGGGGCGCGGCGTGTGGCCGGTGGGGGTCGGGGTGGGCTCGGTCGGGGTGGGCGTGGGCTCGGTGGGGGTGGGGGTGGGCTCGGTCGGGGTGGGCGTGGGCTCGGTGGGGGTGGGGGTGGGCTCGGTCGGGGTGGGCGTGGGCTCGGTGGGGGTCGGGGTGGGGGTCGGCTCCGTCGGGGTCGGGGTCGGCTCGGTCGGCGTGGGGGTCGGGGTCGGTGTGGGCTCGGTGGGGGTCGGCGTGGGGGTCGGCTCCGTCGGGGTCGGCGTGGGAGTGGGGGTCGGGGTCGGCTCCGTCGGGGTCGGCGTCGGCGTGGGGGTCGGGGTCGGCTCCGTCGGGGTCGGCGTCGGCGTGGGAGTCGGCGTCGGCTCCGTCGGAGTGGGCGTAGGAGTCGGAGTCGGAGTGGGCGTGGGCGTCGGCTCGGGCGTGCAGGTCGGCAGGTCGCCGTCGAAGGGGTACGCGTGGATCTCCTGGCCGCCCGAAGCGCCCGCCGAGGTGTGGGTGAGCGAACCCGCCGTGTAGAAACGGCCGTTGGTGCCGCTCATGCTGAGCACGGTGCTGCTCGTCGGCTGCCCCACCAGCACGCTGCCCTCGAACTGGGCCGGACCGGTCAAGGACAGGTCGGTGGCGTCCGGGAAGTTCCACAGCAGGTTCTCGCGGAGGCCCTCGTTGGGGAACGCGCCCATGAACGTGGCGACGCCGCGGGTGCCTCCGTAGACGTTGACGAGGACGGTCGCGCCCTCGGGGATGCCGTTGAACACGAACCCCGTGTTGCCGCCGGCCTGCGACTTCAGGTCCGCGTCCACGTCGAAGATCTGGATCGCGGACGTGCCGTCACCGGTGAACGTCATGACGTCGCCGGTCTTCACCCACGTCCCCGTCGCCTCCCGGTGCCCGGCGCCGTCGTAGGCGTAGCAGTGACTGGCCTCGGTGAGCTGTGGGCGCAGCTCGGTGTACGGGGCGGCCGCGTCCTCGTCGAAGCGCGGGGCGGTGGTGGGGTTCACCGTGCCCGTGAGGTCACCCGCGTACACGACGCGGCCGGAGTGCGTGCCCTCCTCGGCGAGCAGGCGCTCGCCGGCGGCGATGGTCACGTCGCCGCCGGCCGTCAGATAGTCGGAGCCGTCCGGCGGCGGTACCCGCGAACCGACGCCCGCGATACCGACGTTGTAGATCCGTGAGACCCCGTCCCGCTTGTCCATGTCGAACCGGCCGAGGGTGACGACCTTCCCCTCCGCCTCGGACGCCGCCTCCCGGACCAGGAAGTCACCGCCGACGTAGACGTTGATATTGCTGTCGAAGTTGGTGACCGGGCCGTTGTTGGGGTCGTTCCAGCTGGGCGGGCAGGAGCTGCCGAGGCAGGGTCCCAGTCCGCCCGGCAGCGGATCGGCACCCGCGGCCGGAGCCAGCACGCCCACCATCGCCGCGGCCGTGGCCACTGTCACTGCTGCCCGGATTGCGTTGCCGCGCCTGCGCGCCTTCTGTTCCATGCCGCGCAATATGCATGGTTAACACTTAGTCATTTTGTATGACACGCCGCTCTTGCCTCTTTGTGTAGGCCTATAGGAGGTTTCTTCGCCGCGACACGCACACGGAAGTGGTACGTCGGAGAGCCGGCGGCTTCTCCTCCGGCCAGGGGCGCGGCCGGGTCAGGACCGGGACGCGGCGGCCGGGGCGCGGCCGGCGGTGCCTCAACGGCGCGGGCGAACGGCGGAGGATCAGGGCGTGCGGGCCAGCGGGGAGCGGTGGCGCAGCAGCCACTCGTGGTAGCCACTCGCCCGCCGCGCCGCGTCCCGGTAGGCGTCCTCCAACTGCGCGTACACCACCGCGATGTCCGTCCCTGGCCGGGAGACCAGGAGCAGCCGTACCGCGAGCGGGTCCCCCAGCAGCGGGCGGATGACCATGTCATCGCGCGGGCCCGACGTCGGCTGGCAGGGCGCGACGGCCTCGCCGAGCACGACGAGGGAGGCGGCGGTGAGGTAGTCGCCGTGCAGGACCGGCGGGTTCAGCCCGGCGGCGCCGAGCACCCGGCGCACCCCGTCCCACTCGCCGTCCACCGTCGGATCGACCATCCACGGGTCGCCCGCCAGGTCCCCGAGCTCCACCACGCGGCGCCGGGCGGCGGGGTGGTCCCGGGAGAGCGAGATGAACTGCGGCTCCCGGTCCACGAGCACGCGCTGCTCCAGGCCCTGCGGCACGGCGAGCGGGGAGCCCTCCACCTCGTGCACGAAGGCGACGTCCAGACGGCCCGCCTCGACCGAGCGCAGCAGCGCGTGGGCGGAGACGTCGACGCGCAGCGAGATGTCGGTGCCGGGCAGGGCGACCCGCAGTCGGCCCAGCCAGCCGCCGATGACCCGGCTCGCGGTGGATCCGAGGCGCAGCCGGGATCCGCGCGGCCGGGCGGCCTCGGCCTCCGCCAGCGCCTGGGCAACCAGGTCGTTCATGCCGTCCACGAGGGGCCGGGCCCGGCTCAGGACGGCCCGCCCCAGCGAGGTCGGCCGGCAGCCGGTCCGTTCGCGGCGGAACAGTTCGGCGCCGAGTACGTTCTCGATCCGCCGCAGCTGGGTGGTCAGGGAGGGCTGGCTCACGCCGAGGCGCCGGGCCGCCTGATGCAGGCTGCCCGCGTCGGCGATGGCGCACAGCGCCCTGAGGTGCCTCACCTCCAGCTCCATGCAGCGGAGACTATGGCCGTCGCACGCGGTGCACCAGACGTCGCAACCCCACCAAACAACTTCATTTCAGCGGGTGTTGGGCAGCGGGGCACGCACTGGAGCCGGCCCGGTGGCCGGGGATAGGGCCGCCCTATCGCCGTTTGGCATCATCCGCGACAGCTGTTCGCTCCTCCACACTCTCTCGTACCGCCCCCACGCCGGGCCCGTTCCCCGGGCACCCCCACGTCGTGGGTTCATCGGACAGTAGGAGACCCCCCATGCGACACCTCAGGACCTCCCTCGCCTCCGCCGCCGCCGGGCTCGGCCTCGTAGCGGCCCTGGGCGCCGCGCCCACCGCCGCCGCCGCTCCGGCCCCCGTCGCGCCCACCGCCTCCTCCGCCGCCACCATCGCCGCCTACACCGGGTCCGGCGAGAACGCCGCGGCCAACCGGGCCTTCCACGACGCGGTCATGAAGTCGGTCGCGGAGAAGCGGGCCGCCAACCCGGGAGCGCTGGCGGTCACCGTCACCTACAACGCGTCCAGCGCCCCGAGCTTCCGCAGCCAGATAGCCCGCAGCACCCAGATCTGGAACAGCTCGGTCTCCAACGTCCGCCTCCAGGAGGGCTCCGCCGCCGACTTCCGGTACTACGAGGGCAATGACTCCCGGGGTTCGTACGCGAGCACCGACGGGCACGGCCGCGGCTACATCTTCCTGGACTACCGGCAGAACCAGCAGTACAACTCGACCCGTGTCACCACGCACGAGACCGGGCACGTGCTCGGACTCCCGGACAACTACTCCGGGCCGTGCAGCCAGTTGATGTCCGGCGGCGGCCCCGGCCCGTCCTGCACCAACGCCAACCCGGACGCCAACGAGCGGGCCCGGGTGAACCAGCTGTGGCAGAACGGCCTGGCCGCGCTCGCCCGCTCCGCCTCCTGACACCGGCAAACGCACCGGCAGTCCGGAGGGTGCCGGCCGGCCCCGTGTCCCGGGACCGGCCGGCATCCCCCCTACGGCAGAGGACCGTTCCCGCTCGCGGAGCGGTCCTCTGCGCGGTGTCCGCACCCGCGCCGGACGGGGTTGTGCGACCTGGTCGGGGTGTCTCAGGCGGCGCAGCCCTACGGGCGAGAGGTGAAGGGCGTCGCGGATACGTGCGGCAGCGGTCGCTCAGAGGTAGTCGTCCAAGAGCTTCCGTACCTCAGCGGTGGTCATGGGCCCCGTGCCGTGCGCCACAGCCTTTCCGTCCTTCAGCAGGACGCAGGACGGGGCTCCGGTGATCCCGTAGCGCTCGGTTGCCGCCGGACAACGCGTGATGTCGGTGCGGACGACCGTCAGGCGGCCCGTGCGGTCGTCGGCGATGCCACCCACGACGAGGTCCATCACCCGGCAGGGCTCGATCGCCTTGGGCCAGGCCCCGGTGAAGTACGCGAGGACCGGAACTCCGCTCATCCCGAGGATGAAATCGAATTCCGCGTCCTCACGGGGTCGATGAATCCGCTGTGCCATGGAAGCTCCTCTCCTCAGGTTCCGTCATGCCGTCCCATCATCCCTCGCGCGGAGTGCCGGGTCGGCCCGGTCGGTCGTCCGGCCGACCTGCCGGGAGGGAGGCACGGGGCCGCCGGAGAGACACCGGGCCCCGGCGCGATGGGCCCGGGACGCGGTCGTGGACGGTCGGGACTCGCGTCAGCCGTGGACGGTCGGGACTCGCGTCAGCCGACCCGAAGTCCGACCGCCAGTGTCAGTTCGAGGACCCGGTGTGGCGATGCGAGATCCGGGAAGAGCTCCCGCAGCTGCGCCATCCGGTACCGGACTGTCTGGGGATGGACGAACAATGCCGCCGCCACCTCGTCCCGTCTGCCCTGATGCAGCAGCCACGCCCGCAAGGTCTCCTCCAGCCGCCGCGCGGCCGGAGCAGGCAAGGTCCGCAACGGTGCCAGGGCCCGGGCACGCAGGTCTGCGTACGCGTCCACGTCGGCGCTCAGCACCAGCTCGGGCAGGTGGTCCTCGGTGTCGCGGATATCGGAGGAAAGGGACCGTGCGCGTACGGCTCGTGCGTACGAGGCGGACGCACGGGCCCAGGGCCGGGCCGGGCCGACCACGGCGGTGCGGTCGGTCAGCTGCCGCAGGAGACGTGATCGGTCGGCATCGGGGACGAGCAGCACACCGGTGGCATCCGGCAGATCGTCGAGGACGAGGGTGCTCGGTTCGAGGACGCGGTAGGCGGGTCGGGCCTGGGCGGCGGGCAGCAGGACCGCGGTCAGCGAAACGGGAGGCTGCCACCCGGCCCGTTGACCGGAGGCCAGGAGCACGTCCGGGCTCGCGCCGGCGAGGAGATCGCGGGCCAGGTGCTCCAGGTGGCGCTCCTGGGCCCTGCCCCGGGCGGCCAGCTCGTCGGCGTGGCCCGCGGCGCTCGCGGCGGAGAGCTGGTCGATGTAGGCGAAGGTCAGCTCCGCGAACTTGGCGACCTCGGCGGCGGGCAGACCCGCGGGCACGGCACCCGCCGCGAGGCATCGCCAGGCCACACGGGCGCCGACGCGGTAGGCACCGAGCAGGGCGTCCATCGAACGGCCGTCGCGCACCTCGCCGCGGCCCAACTCGTAGGCCGCGTCACCGGCGTCGCCGTCTGTGGCGTTCCCGCTCGCGATGTCCAGGTAGTGCCCCAGGGCGGTACGGACGGCTCGGCGGATGGTGCCGCCCATGCGACCCGAAAGGGCGTTGGCGTAGGGAGGGACCTCGTCGATGATCGCCTGGACGACCTCGTCGGCGGTCATCCTCAGCGCGGCCCGAAGTGCGGTGACCGTCGTCTCATCCAGGGCCAGCTCGCTGGCCCTCCGCATGGCATAGCTCACGTTTTTGTTCCTTGCGAACAATTCAGCCGACCAGGTTTACGTCTTTCGGTCAGGACTTTACGCCTTGAGGCACAGCAAGCTGGAGCCATGACGAGTACAGCCCTTCGCAGTAGGGCGTGGAAACTGCTCGAGACGGTCACGACGCCGCTGCTGCCGTCGGACTACCTCGACCTGGTCAGCCCGCTCCGTGCGAGTGCTGACCTGCGTGGGCGCATCGAGGCCGTGCACCCCGAGACGAGGGACGCCGCGACGATCGTGATCAGGCCGGGACGGGGCTGGCGCGGCCACCGGGCCGGTCAGTACGTGCGGATCGGGGTCGACGTCGACGGGGTGCGCCTGTGGCGCGCCTACTCCATCACCTCGCCGACGGACCGCCGGGACGGCCGGGTCACGATCACCGTGAAGGCGATCCCGGACGGCAAGGTCAGCAACCACCTGGTCCGCAGGGCGAAACCGGGCACGCTGATCCAGCTCGACCATCCGACCGGCGACTTCGTGCTGCCGCGGGCCAAGCCCGCCAAGGTGCTCTACCTGACAGCCGGAAGCGGCATCACGCCCGTGATGGGCATGCTGCGCGACATCGAGTTCGACGACGTCGTCATGGTCCACTGCGCGCCACAGCCGCAGGACGTGATCTTCCGCGACGAACTGCACGACCTGGTCGCGGACGAGAAACTGCGCCTCACCGAGGTGCACACCGACACATCCGGCATGCTCGACATCGCCCGTCTCGACGAACTCGTGCCCGACTGGGCCGAGCGCGAGACCTGGGCCTGCGGGCCCGCGGGCCTGCTCGACGCCGCCGAAGAGCACTGGATCGAGCACGGCGTCCAAGAGCGCCTGCACACCGAGCGCTTCCGTCCCGGCATCGTCGTCGCCGGCGACGGCGGTGAGGTCACGTTCAGCACCACCGGCAGGACCGTCGAAGCGGGCGGCGCCACACCGTTGCTGGACATCGGCGAGGAGGCCGGCGTGCTCATGCCCTCCGGGTGTCGCATGGGCATCTGCTTCGGCTGCGTCACGCCGCTCAAGGCGGGCGCCGTCCGCGACCTGCGCACCGGCGAGATCACCGAGGCCGAGCCGGGCGTCCTCATCCAGACCTGCGTGTCCGCCGCGGCGGGCCCCTGCGACATCGAACGGTAGGAGCACCTTGACCGCCATCGACCCCACCGCCCACCTGACCGCGGAGCAGATCGAGGAGCTGGGCCGCGAGCTGGACGCGATCCGCGACGAGGTGATCGCCGACCGCGGCGAGAAGGACGCCGCCTACATCCGTAAGGTCATCTCGGCGCAGCGCAAGCTCGAGCTGGTCAGCAGGGGCGTGCTGCTGTTCTCGTTCTTCCCGCCCGCGTGGCTGCTCGGCACCGCCGGACTGTCCGTGGCGAAGATCATGGAGAACATGGAGATCGGCCACAACGTCCTGCACGGCCAGTGGGACTGGATGCGGGACCCGAAGATCCACTCCACCACCTGGGAGTGGGATCACGTCTCGCCGTCCGAGCAGTGGAAGCACTCGCACAACGAGCTGCACCACACGTACACCAACGTGATCGGCAAGGACAACGACCTCGGCTACGGCATCATGCGCGTCGACGAGGACCAGAGGTGGCACCCCTTCCACCTCGGCCAGCCGCTGTGGAACTTCCTCAACGCCTGCTTCTTCGAGTACGGCATCGCGGCGTACGACCTGGAGCTCGGCAAGAACCTCCACAAGCGCCGCCGTAAGAACCCGGAGTTCCGCGCGCGGGCCAGGGCCGTGGGCCGCAAGATCCGCAAGCAGGTGCTCAAGGACTACGTGATCCACCCGCTGCTGTCGGGCCCGTCATTCCTCACCACGCTGGCCGCCACGTTCACCGCGAACCTGGTCCGCAACATCTGGACCCACTCGGTGATCATGTGCGGGCACTTCCCCGAGGGCGTACAGGTCTTCGAGCGCCGGTCGATCAGGGGCGAGACGCGCGGCCAGTGGTACCTGCGCCAGATGATGGGCTCGGCGAACATCAGCGGCAGCAAGGCGATGCACTTCATGACCGGCAACCTGTCGCACCAGATCGAGCACCACCTGTTCCCGGACCTGCCGAGCAACCGATACGCCGAGGTCGCGGTGAAGGTGCGCGCGCTGTTCGAAAAGTACGAGCTGGAGTACGTCACCGGCCCGCTGCCCAAGCAGGTGTTCTCCGCGTGGCACAAGGTCTTCCGGCTCGCGCTACCGAACAAGAAGCCCAAGGTCGAGACGCCGGGCCACGAGCAGGACCTTGTCGCCGTCTGATCTCCGGTACCGATCAGGTTCCTCGGCCGTACCGGCGGCATCACCGAGTTCGGTGAGATCCGTCGCGGACGGTGGGCGACCACGACGTCAGACCGTACGACACGGGGCCTTCCAGGCCCGGCCGATGACGCCGCCAACTCGACCAGCGCTACGAGCGGGGGCGACGGGATGACGCTCCTCCGCCCCGTAACAGGATGCGGTTACGGGGCGGAGGCGGGCGATTCCGGCGGTGGAGGGCGGCTCGGGCGGTGGAGGGCGATGCCGGCGCTGGAAGACGGCCCGATGCCGGAGGGCGATCCGGGTCGGGTCAGGCGAGTTCCAGCGGGAAGGCTCCCCGATGGCCGGTACCCGCGCCGTCGGCGGGGCGCACCTCGAACTCGCGGCAGCTCCAGACCTCCTGGACGAACCCGGACCGCTGGTCCCACAGATCCAGCACGTCGCCCTCGCCCGCCGAGTCCCGATAGGCGTCCTTGGCTCCCCGGAAGCAGGCGAGAGGGCCGGAGAAGCCCCGGCCGGGGGCCGGGAAGTAGTCGGAGAAGGCACAGGCGATACAGGTCTGGATCCGGACGCCGTCCGGGAGGATCCGCTGGACGGCGGTCAGTGCGGCGTTGAAGTCGCGCTCGGCGCGGGCCGATTCGTAGACCGCGCCGTCCAGGTGCAGCGCGAGGTGGAGATCCGGGTCGACCCGGCGCAGGGAGAGCAGGCAGCTGAGCGTGGCGTGGCGGAGCGTGCCCGCGACGAGGACGGGCAGCGGCAGATCCCACTCCAGGACGCAGTCGGTGAGCGCGCCGTCCGCGAGAGCGAACATCCCGCTCTCCGGCGGCAGGCCGGCGACCGGCCCCAGGCCGTCGAAGCTCTCGCCCTCGAAGTCGACCCCTCTGATCCGGATCCGGAGATGCCGCCCGTCCGTGGTGAGAACGACGGCTTCGGAACCCTTGTTGTCCCGGTACCAGCCGGCCCACGACTCATCTGTCATGAGCAGGGACTGTAGCCGCTGCCCCGCGCGACCTCCGTACCCCCCTCCACCGAAGCTCAACCCGCCTGGGGTTCCCGCCACATGGGGTACATCAGCGGGCCGTCCGGCAGCTCGACGGCGCGGCCGAGGAAGCGGAAGCCGAGCCGCTCGTACAGCGCCCGGCTCCGGGCGCTGCTCGCCTCCAGGTAGGCCGGCAGCCCCTCCCGGTCGCAGCGCTCCAGCGCCACTGCGATCAGCTCCGCCCCGATGCCCTCCCCCTGGCGGCCGGGGGTGACACCGATCATCAGCAGATACGCGTGCGCGCGGTCGTGCGGGTGCACGGCCGCGGTGAGTCTGCCCACCAGTTCGCCGCGCTCGTTGTCGGGGTCGGCGGTCCGTCGCATCAGGGCGGGCGTGGGGTCCTCCCCCTCGGGGGCCCCGGCGGGCACCGGCAGCCAGAGGGCCACCGCGGCCCCGTCCTCGGCGATGTCGATACGGCCATCGGCGAGGGCGATGTCGACGAAGACGCCGAGGAACCTGCCGTGCACCGCACGCCGGTGCGCCTCGTCGGGGAACACCCAGCTGCTGACCGGGTCGTGATGGAACGCCTCTTCCATGACCGAGACGACCAGCTCCCGGTCGCGCTGCGTCGCCTGCTGAATCCGTCTACCCATGACCGGCTGCCGCCCCTCCGTGCCGCTTGCACTCAACCAACCTTCTGAATACTAGAGTTGAAGAGGCGGTGCCGTTCACACGAGGAGGGTCAGCTGGTCCTGCGGGTGACGAATTCGGCCAGTGCCAGCAGGTCGCCGGCCGCGCCCGGGTCGGGGACCGCCCGGGAGAGGTGGTGGACCGCTCGGGCCATCCGGTCGGCCGCGCAGACCTGGGCCCAGTCCCGGCCGCCGGCCCGGTCCACGGCGTCGGCCGCCCGGTTCACCTCGCCGGAGGTGTTCATGGGCCCCCGGTAGAGCGCGGCGAGCTCGGCGGCGGCCGGGGTGCCCGAGGTGAGAGCGGCGACCACGGGCAGGGACTTCTTGTGGGCGGCCAGGTCGGCCCCGACGGGCTTGCCGGTGCGGTCCGGGTCGCCCCAGATGCCGATCAGGTCGTCGATGAGCTGGAACGAGAGACCCGCCTCCCGCCCGAACCCGTCCATCGCGCGGACCGCCCGGTCCTCCGCCCCGGCGTAGAGGGCTCCGAGCGCACAGGCACAGCCGAGCAGCGCGCCGGTCTTGGCGGTGGCCATGGCGACGCATGCGTCGAGCGTGACCTCGTCGGGTCCGCGCTCCTCGAAGGCGCAGTCGGCCTGCTGGCCCGCGCACAGCTCGATGATGCAGGAGGAGAGGCGGGCGACGGCGCGGGGGGCGGCCGGGTGCGGATCCTCGGCCAGCAGCCGCTGGGCCAGGGCGAGCATGGCGTCGCCGGTGATGATGGCGTCCGGGATACCGAAGACCGCCCAGGCGGTGGGCCGGTGTCTCCGGGTGGTGTCCTCGTCGATGACGTCGTCGTGGAGCAGGGTGAAGTTGTGGGCGAGTTCGACGGCGACCGCGGCCCGGACGGCGCGTTCCGGATCGCCGCCCAGTGCGCGGGCGGCGGCCAGCACGAGGGCCGGCCTGATGGCCTTGCCCGCCTGGCCCGCGGCGGGCGTTCCGTCGGCGTTCTCCCAGCCGAAGTGGTACTTCGCGACGCGGCGCATGCCGCCCGGAAGCGACTCCACGGCCGATCGCAGATGCGGGTCGACGACCGCGCGGGTGCGCTCCAGGAGCGCCGCGGCCTCGTGCCCTTCCGTCGCTGGGTCCGTACTGGTCATGGTCACGGTCACTCCCTGGGGCGAGGCGATGGGTGCGTGGCCCGGGGCCCCGGCGGCTGCCGTCCGGGTCCCCGGGGGTGGACCGAGGTCAGTGCCGGCGGCCGACCTCGACGTTCTCCAGCACTCCGAGGGCGTCCGGCACCAGGACGGCGGCGGAGTAGTACGCCGTCACGAGGTAGGAGATGATCGCCTGCTCGTCGATGCCCATGAACCGGACCGAGAGACTCGGCTCGATCTCGTCGGGGATACCGCTCTGCTGGAGGCCGATGACACCCTGCTCGGCCTCGCCGGTCCTCATGCAGATGATGGACGTGGTGCGGGCGTCGGTGACGGGGATCTTGTCGGACGGGAAGATCGGCACCCCGCGCCAGGCGGAAACGTGGTGGCCGCCGATGTCGACGCTCTCCGGGACGAGTCCGCGCCGGCTGCACTCGCGTCCGAAGGCGGCGATGGCCTTCGGGTGGGCGAGGAAGAGCTTGGATCCGCGGCGTCGCGAGAGCAGTTCGTCCATGTCGTCCGGGCCGGGCGCCCCGTCGTGCGGCTGGATCCGCTGCCCGTAGTCGCAGTTGTTGAGCATCCCGAACTCCCTGTTGTTGATCAGCTCGTGCTCCTGGCGCTCACGCAGCGCCTCGACCGTGAGCCGCAACTGCTGCTCGGTCTGGTTCATCGGCTGGTTGTAGAGGTCGGCGACCCTGCTGTGCACCTTCAGCACCGTCTGGGCGACGCTCAGTTCGTACTCGCGCGGCGCCGCGTCGTAGTCGACGAAGGTGTGCGGGATGACCGCCTCCCCCACATGGCCGGCGGAGAGGTCGATCGCCGCCTCGCCGTAGTCGTTGGTCCGCTGCCGCGGGATGGAGAGCTGACCGGCGAGGTGGCGCCGGAGTGTCGCGGCGCGCTCCGCGAGGTTGTACACGTCGGCACGGCTCAGGGTGAGGAGCGTGCAGGGGGTGAGCGCGCGGGCGGTGTACTCCCAGACGGCGTCGCCGTCGATGAGGCTCCGGTCGCCGAAGTACGCGCCGTCGGCGAGGACCCCCAGCTCCGTCTCGTCCCCGTAGGGGCCCGATCCGACCTTCGCCACCTTGCCGTGGGCCAGCAGGAAGACCCGGTCCGCCGCCTCGCCCGAGGCGGCGAGCACCTCCCCGGCGGCCACGTCCCGCCGCTCGCACCTGCGGGCGAGTTCGGCGAGCACCTCCTCGTCGCCGAACTCCCGCAGGGCGGGCAGTTCCGCCAGCTCCGCGGGGATCACCGCCACCCGGTCCCCGGTCTGGACGAAGGTCACCCGGCCGTCGCCGACCGCATAGCTGAGCCGACGGTTCACCCGGTACGTACCGCCCTGTACCTGCACCCATGGCAGCGTCTTCAGCAGCCACCGCGAGGTGATCTCCTGCATCTGCGGCGCGGATTTGGTGGTCGTCGCGAGGTTCCGCGCAGCCGCCGTCCCCAGACTCTGCTGCGGCGGCGCCTGCGTGTCGCGAACCTCTTCACCAACGGACATCTGACGTCCTCTCGATCTTGGGCCGACCTGCGTGCAGAAGCCTTTCAGCAGGGGGACCGGGTCGCCATTACACAAAAGAGTGCGACTAATCCGCCTTCGTTCGGGGCACGTTGCCCCTCGTCGCCCGGCGGGCCGTTGAATATGCATCTCCTATGCCATTTACCTACGGTGTACTCATGCGGTTGACGAGATTCACCGACGTGGCACTCCGCGTCCTCATGCGACTGGCGGTCACCGAGGGCCGGGAGCCGCCGACCACCCGCGAGGTGGCGGCCACCATGCGGGTCCCGTACACGCACACCGCGAAGGCCGTCGCCAGGCTCCAGCACCTCGGCGTCCTCGACGCCCGTCGCGGCCGGGGCGGCGGGCTCACCCTGACCTCGGCCGGCCACTCCGCGTCGATCGGTTGGCCGGCGCGGGAGCTGGAGGGGTCCGAGGAGGTCGTCGAGTGCGAGGGCGACACTCCCTGCCCGCAGAGGTGACCCGACAGCGTGAGGTCATCGAAGACGTTGCCCTGAGTGTCGGCACACGCATCCGGATCAGCCTGGAGCACCTGGGGCGCCTCGGCCCCCTGGAGGGCCTTGAGACGCGCTTCAGCAGCCCGGAGGACGCCGTGAACCACGTGCCCCTCTCCGTGTTCCGGTTCGATCACAACGCGCTCGTGACGCCTCACCTGGCCCGTCTCGTCGGCCACGACTCACCGCTCCTGCACCTACGCCGCCAAGGGGACAGCGGGATGTTCGACCGGTTCGCGGAGCACGCCGAGGAGCTGTGGGACCGGGGCGTGCCGCGGACGCCATGACGGCGCGACGAGAGGGCACAGCGACAATGGGCGGGTGAACAGCCCGCCCCGCCCCGACGCCCTCCTGCGGCCCCGGGTGCCCTCCCCGCTGCGGGAGGTCCGCGACGAACGCTTCGCGCGCCACGGGGTGAGGCTGCTCCTCAAGCGGGACGATCTGATCCACCCCGACCTGCCGGGCAACAAATGGCGCAAACTCGCCCTCAATCTGGAGGCCGCCGCCGGGCGCACCGTGCTCACGTTCGGCGGCGCGTACTCCAACCACCTCCGGGCCACCGCGGCGGCCGGGCGGCTGCTGGGGTTTCCCACCATCGGCGTGGTCCGCGGCGACGAGTTGGCGCACCGGCCGCTCAACCCCTCGCTCGCCCGGTGCGCGGCCGACGGCATGCGCCTGCACTTCGTGGACCGTACGACCTACCGGGCGAAGGCCTCCTGCGAGGTCCTGGAGGGGCTGCTGAGGCTGTTCGGGGACGTGGAGGTCATCCCGGAGGGCGGCAGCAACGCGCTGGCCGCACAGGGCTGTACGGCGCTGGGGCGCGAGCTCGCCGGGGAGTGCGAGGTGGCGGCCGTGGCCTGCGGGACCGGCGGCACCCTGGCCGGGCTCGCCGCCGGCCTCGGCCCCGGGCAGCGGGCCCTGGGCGTCCCGGTGCTGCGCGGCGGCTTCCTCGGACCCGCCGTGGAACGGCTCCAGCGCGAGGCGTTCGGGGGCCCGTCCGGGAACTGGTCGCTGGAGGAGCGCTTCACCTTCGGCGGCTACGCCCGCTCCACCGCGGAGCTGGAGGCCTTCGCCGCGGACTTCGAGGACCGGCACGGGCTGCCCGTGGAACGCGTGTACGTCGCCAAACTGCTGTTCGCGCTGACCACGCTGACCGAGGAGGGGGCGTTCGCGCCGGGCACGCGGGTGAGCGCGGTGATCACCGGCACCCCCGACGCGCGGCCCCTTCAGGAGTCGTCCGCCTCCCGGTAGGCCGCCGCCTCCTCCAGGTCCAGCCGGCGCAGCAGCGTGCGCATCATCTCGTCGTCGATCCGCCGCTCGTCCCGGAGCCGCACGAAGACCTCGCGCTCGGCCTCGATCATCTCCCTCGACAGTCGCCGGTAGGTGTCGTCCGCCGACTCCCCGGTCACCGGGTCGGCGGCGCCCAGACGTTCCCACACGGCGTTGCGGCGGTGCTCCAGCACACTGCGCAGCCGGTCCGCCAACGGTGGCGGCAGGCTGCTGTGCGGGTCGGCGAGCAGCTGGTCCAGGCGGGTCTCGGCGGCCTCGGACGCCTCGCTCTGGGCCTGCGCCTCGATGAGCGTGACCGTCTGCGGGTCGGGGGCCGGCAGCTTCAGTACGCGGACGAGTACGGGCAGCGTCAGGCCCTGGATCACCAGGGTCCCGATGACGGTGGTGAAGGTCAGGAACAGCACCAGGTTGCGGGCCGGGAAGGGTTCGCCGTCGTGCGTGACCAGCGGAACGGAGAACGCGACGGCGAGCGAGACGACCCCGCGCATCCCCGCCCAGCCGACGATCAGCGGCGCGGTCCAGTCGGTGCCCGGCTCACGTTCCCGGACGCGGCGCGAGAGCCACCGGGGCAGATAGGTGGCCGGGTAGACCCAGACGAAGCGGACCACGACGACGATCAGGAACACGATGGCCGCGTAGCCGAGCACCTCCCACACGCCGAACGAGCCGAGCCCCTTCAGGACGAACGGCAGCTGGAGCCCGATCAGGGCGAACACCGCGGACTCCAGGACGAACGCCACCATCTTCCAGACGGCCGCCTCCTGGAGACGCGTGGCGAAGTCGACCTGCCAGGAGCGGTGGCCCAGGTAGAGGGCGACGACGACCACGGCGAGCACACCGGAGGCATGCACCCGTTCGGCCGCCGCGTACGCCACGAAAGGGATCAGGAGGGAGAGCGTGTTCTGGAGGAGCGCTTCCCTCAGGTGCGTGCGCAGCCAGTGGAGCGGCACCATCAGCAGGAGCCCGACGCCGACCCCGCCGACCGCGGCGAGCAGGAACTCGCCGATCCCCTCGCCCCAGCTCATCCCCTCCCCCACCGCGGCGGCCAGCGCCACCTTGAAGGCGGTGATCGCCGTGGCGTCGTTCACCAGGGACTCGCCCTGGAGGATCGTGGTCACCCTGGAGGGCAGCCCGACCCGGCGGGCGATGGCGGCGGCCGTCACGGCGTCCGGCGGGGCGATGACCGCCCCCAGGACCAGCGCGGCGGTCAGCGGCAGGTCCGGGATGATCAGGTGGACCAGCCAGCCCACGGCGACGGTCGCGAAGAGGGTGTACCCCACGGAGAGCAGGGCGACCGGCCGGACATTGGCCCGCAGATCCAGGTAGGAGCTGTCGACGGCCGCCGTGTGGAGCAGCGGCGGAAGCAGCAGCGGAAGCACCACGTGCGCGTCCAGGTGATACGTCGGAACACCCGGCAGATAACCGGCCAGGAGCCCCGCGGCGACCAGGACGAGCGGGGCGGGCACCGGCGTGCGGCGGGCCGCCCCGGCGACCGCCGCGCTGACCGCGACCAGGGCGACCAGCGGCAGCGCGTCCATCCCACCGTCCTCGGATCCGTCGTAACCTGCCCATCATGAGCGAGTGTGCGCATGTAGCGGATCTGCCACGCCCCGAGCCCGTACCGCTCGGTGAGACGTGCCCCGAGTGCCTGGAGGCGGGCAGCCACCCCGTGCAGCTGCGGCTCTGCCTGACGTGTGGGCACGTCGGCTGCTGCGATTCGTCGCCGCTGCGGCACGCCACCGGACACTTCCGGGCGACCGGTCACCCCGTGATGCGGAGCTTCGAGGCGGGCGAGAGCTGGCGCTGGTGCTTCGAGGACGGTTCGATCGTCTGACGCCTGGGTACGTCAATGCGGCGCTGGTTCTTCGCAATTGGACGCCGCAGCCCCCTAGCCACTGTGCGTACGCATGGGCTTACCATGAGTCACGTCCGGGGTGTGGGGTCCGTACGACACGGCATCATGGATCCGATAACGTCGCCGAGCCGAAGAACCGTCGACGGACCGCATGGCTCCGGGCCACCCTTCCCGGAACCTCGAAAGAGTTTGTGCCACCTTGGAGGTGAGGGTGTCCCAGATCGCAGGCGAGCCCGGGAATCAGGACTTCGTGGAAGTCCGACTGCCCGCTGCGGGTGCCTACCTGTCGGTGCTGCGAACGGCCACGGCCGGTCTCGCAGCGCGTTTGGACTTCACTCTCGACGAGATCGAGGATCTTCGTATCGCGGTCGACGAGGCCTGCGCGATCCTGCTCCAGCAGGCCGTGCCGGGCTCCGTCCTCAGCTGCGTCTTCCGTCTCGTCGACGACTCCCTCGAAGTGACGGTGTCGGCGCCCACCACGGACGGCCGGGCGCCCGAGCGCGACACCTTCGCCTGGACGGTGCTCTCCGCACTGGCCGGCAAGGTCGACTCCACGGTCGCCGACGACCGTACGGTCAGCATCAGCCTCTACAAACAGCGCGGCGCGGGCCCCGGGCCGGCGTGAGCGACGGGAACGGGGACGGTCCTGTGCGGGACGAGACGATCCGATCCGAGGTGGTGCGCCCAGCAGGCATCCCGGAGCAACAGGCCCGGCCGCATCCGGTGGACGGAGCGGACGGGCCCGAGAGCATCGACGTCGCGGTGGAGCAGCAGTCGCAGGCAGAGCGGGCGGGCCAGATGAGCGAGCACGGGCACCACGATCCACTCGACCGCAGCGGGGCCCGGGCCCTCTTCTTCGAACTGCGGGAGCTGCCCGACGGTTCGGCGGAGAAGGCCGAGCTGCGCAACAGACTGGTGCGGATGCACCTGCCGCTGGTGGAGCACCTGGCCCGCCGCTTCCGCAACCGCGGGGAGCCGCTGGACGACCTGACCCAGGTGGCCACGATCGGGCTGATCAAGTCCGTGGACCGGTTCGACCCGGACCGGGGCGTGGAGTTCTCGACGTACGCCACTCCCACGGTGGTCGGCGAGATCAAGCGCCACTTCCGGGACAAGGGCTGGGCGGTGCGGGTGCCGCGCCGCCTCCAGGAGCTGCGGCTGTCACTGACCACGGCCACCGCGGAGCTCTCGCAGCAGCACGGCCGTTCGCCGACGGTGCACGAGCTGGCAGAGCGGCTGGGGATCTCCGAGGAGGAGGTGCTGGAGGGCCTGGAGTCGGCCAACGCGTACAGCACGCTGTCGCTGGACGTGCCGGACACGGACGACGAGTCGCCGGCGGTCGCTGACACGCTGGGCTCGGAGGACGAGGCGCTGGAGGGCGTGGAGTACCGGGAGTCGCTCAAGCCGCTCCTGGAGGACCTGCCGCCGCGCGAGAAGCGCATCCTGCTGCTGCGCTTCTTCGGGAACATGACCCAGTCGCAGATCGCGCAGGAGGTCGGCATCTCGCAGATGCACGTCTCGCGGCTGCTGGCCCGCACCTTGGCGCAGTTGCGCGAACGGCTGCTCGTCGAGGAGTAGCCCGCGGGCGTCGGGCGGGTCGGGTCCGCCGGCTCAGGCCCCGCGGGTGACCCCGGGATCCCGGCGGATGCCCAGGACCCGGGTGGTCGCCGGGTTGAGGACCAGCACGAGACCGGTGACGGCGACCGCCGCCAGCACGATCCCGGTGGGGATCAGCGCGCCCTGCGAGCGCAGCAGCGTCCAGGCCACCGGCAGCGCCATGATCTGCGTGATCAGCGCGGGTCCCCGGCTCCAGCTGCGCAGCAGCAGCAGTCCGCGGGCGGCGATCAGCGGGATCGCGCCGAGCGCGACCAGCGTGATCCCGACCGTCTCCGCCTGCTGCGTGCTCTCCAGCCTTCCCAGCAGCCCCATGACCAGCAGGCAGACCCCGCCGACGGCGAGCGCCACGCCTTCGAGGGCGTTGACCCCGGCGAGGACGGTGATCCTGGTCGGGCGCTCCGCCGCGGAGGGCGACGGCGTGGAGGATGTCGCTTGAGTACTCACGCCTTTCAGGTTGGCATCCCCGGGGTCAGGAAGTGAAGCCGGGGTGCGAGGGCCCTTCCCCCGTTCGGGCGCACGCCGGGGCGACCGGTCACGTTCCGTCACCTCCCTGGAGCGCAGCGAACCGGGGCTACAACACCGAACCGCCCGGTAGGTAGGCTGGCGGTCATGCGCGCACTCCTCGTGGTCAACCCAGCTGCTACCACCACCAGTGCCCGCACCCGTGACGTGCTCATCCACGCGCTGGCCAGCGAGATGAAGCTGGAGGCGGTGACCACCGAGTACCGGGGGCACGCACGGGATCTGGGACGGCGGGCCGCGGACAGTGACGATATCGACCTGGTGGTCGCCCTCGGCGGCGACGGCACGGTGAACGAGGTCGTGAACGGGCTGCTGCACCGGGGCCCGGATGTGGACAGCCTTCCGAAGCTCGCCGTGGTCCCCGGCGGGTCCACCAATGTCTTCGCGCGCGCCCTGGGGCTGCCGAACGACGCGGTGGAGGCGACCGGTGCGATTCTGGACGCCCTGGAGAACCGGACCGAACGCACGGTCGGCCTCGGCCTGGCGGCCGGCACCCCCGGGACCGAGGACGAGTCCGTCCCCGAGCGCTGGTTCACTTTCTGTGCCGGTCTCGGATTCGACGCCGGGGTCATCGGCCGTGTCGAACAGAAACGCGAGCACGGGAAGCGTTCGACTCACGCCCTGTATGTGCGCCAGGTGGTGCGGCAGTTCCTGAACGAGGCCCACCGCAGACACGGACAGATCACGCTCGACGTGCCCGGCCAGGACCCGGTGACCGACCTCGCGCTCTCCATAATCTGCAACACCGCCCCCTGGACCTACCTGGGCAATCGCCCGATGTACGCCTCGCCCAAGGCCTCCTTCGACACCGCGCTGGACATCCTCGGACTGAAGCGTCTGTCCACCCCGGCGGTGGCCCGTTACGGCACCCAGCTGCTCACTTCGAGCCCCGAGAAGGGGCCGCGCGGCAGGCACGCTGTTTCACGGCATGACCTCACGGACTTCACCTTGCATTCAAAGGTTCCACTGCCCTTCCAGATGGACGGCGACCACCTGGGACTGCGTACGAGCGTGACGTTCACAGGCGTACGCCGTGCACTGCGTGTGATTGTGTGAGTGGAAGGGCCTAAAGTCCTTTAACTCGAACGTTTGGACTGGCCCCCACCCCTAAGAAGTGCGGCTGTGACCTAGTCGACACCGAGGAATCAAAAAAAACTTTCCAGAAGGGGTTGTATCCGCCGCCGAGGTTTGCGAATCTCTACATGGCGATCGGGACGGCCCGCAACACCGGCATCCGCTGAGAGCCAGAACCCCTCCTCACCATCACAGACCACACCCAGTCCATCTGGGAGTCGGCCCGTCATCTGTGGGGGGATTCGTGAAAGCGTTCACATTCACAAGCAACAAGCGTGTAATACCAAGGAGAGGTAGCAGCCATGGACTGGCGTCACAACGCCGTTTGTCGTGAGGAAGACCCTGAGCTTTTCTTCCCCATCGGCAACACCGGTCCTGCGCTGCTGCAGATCGAGGAAGCCAAGGCTGTCTGCCGCCGCTGCCCCGTCATGGAGCAGTGCCTGCAGTGGGCGCTCGAGTCCGGCCAGGACTCAGGCGTCTGGGGTGGCCTCAGCGAGGACGAGCGCCGCGCGATGAAGCGCCGCGCCGCTCGCAACCGGGCGCGTAACGCAAGCGCCTGAGCGAGAACCGCACCAAGCCTCAGCCCGGCGGCGCGTACAGAGCGTACGCACAGCCCCGCCTTCGAGTCGCAGCGCGCAGTACCCCGAAGCGCATCGCAACGTGAGCATCACGGAGCGGGCCCGGACCGTCACCACGGTCCGGGCCCGCTCTGCTGTGTGCTCCCGTTCCGCCGCCGGCCGCGGCGGATTCCTACTTGTCGCCGCGGACGGGGAGGTCCAGCACCACCTGGGTGCCGCGTTCGGGTGCCGGGACCATGCCGAACGTGCCGCCCAACTCCCCCTCCACCAGCGTCCGTACGATCTGGAGCCCGAGGTTGCCGGCCCGCTTCGGGTCGAATCCCTCGGGCAGGCCGCGCCCGTCGTCGGTGACGGTGATCAGCAGCCGCCCGTCGGTGGGTGATCCGCCGCGCACGGCGGAGACCTCCACCGTCCCGTGGTCGGCCACGGCGAAGGCGTGCTCCAGGGCGTTCTGGAGCACCTCGGTCAGCACCATGGAGAGCGGGGTGGCGACCTCGGCGTCGAGGATGCCGAAGCGTCCGGTGCGCCGGCAGGTCACCTTGCCCGGGGAGATCTCCGACACCATCGCGATGACCCGGTCGGCGATCTCGTCGAACTCGACCCGCTCGTCCAGATTCTGGGACAGCGTCTCATGCACGATGGCGATCGAACCGACGCGCCGGACCGCCTCGTTGAGCGCCTCGCGACCCTGCTCGGAGTCCATCCTGCGGGCCTGGAGGCGCAACAGGGCCGCCACCGTCTGGAGGTTGTTCTTCACCCGGTGGTGGATCTCCCGGATGGTCGCGTCCTTGGTGATCAACTCGCGTTCGCGGCGGCGCAGTTCGGTGACGTCCCGGAGCAGGACCAGGGAGCCGATGCGGACGCCCTTGGGCTTGAGCGGGATCGCCCGCAACTGGATCACGCCGGCCGCGCACTCGACCTCGAACTCGCGGGGCGCGTAACCGCTGGCCACCTTGACCAGGGCCTCGTCCACCGGCCCCCGGGACGGAGCCAGTTCGGCGGTGGTCGTGCCGAGGTGATGGCCGACCAGGTCGGAGGCGAGGCCGAGGCGGTGATAGGCCGAGAGGCCGTTGGGGCTGGCGTACTGGACGATTCCGTCGGCATCGAGCCGGATCAGGCCGTCGCCCACCCGCGGGGAGGCGTCCATGTCGACCTGTTGGCCGGGGAAGGGGAACGCCCCGGCGGCGATCATCTGGGCCAGGTCGGAGGCGGACTGGAGGTAGGTGAGCTCAAGCCGGGAGGGGGTGCGCACGGTGAGCAGGTTGGTGTTGCGGGCGATGACGCCGAGCACCCGGCCCTCGCGGCGTACCGGGATGGACTCGACCCGTACGGGCACCTCCTCGCGCCACTCCGGGTCGCCCTCGCGCACGATCCGGCCCTCGTCCAGGGCCGCGTCCAGCAGCGGGCGGCGGCCACGCGGCACCAGGTGGCCGACCATGTCGTCCTGGTAGGAGGTGGGCCCGGTGTTGGGGCGCATCTGGGCGACGGAGACGTACCGCGTGCCGTCCCGGGTGGGGACCCACAGCACGAGGTCGGCGAAGGACAGGTCGGAGAGCAGCTGCCACTCCGAGACCAGCAGATGGAGCCACTCGAGGTCGGTGTCGCTCAGAGCGGTGTGCTGGCGGACGAGGTCGTTCATGGAGGGCACGTGTGGAGCGTACCTGGGGTTACCGGAGGCGTTCGAACCGCTCGGCCCGCCGGGCCGTGCCGACGGGAGGGCACACGTGTGCCGCGTACCGGTGAACGGTGCCGGTACCCGGTTCGAGAATGTCGTGCACATGGATGGACACAGCCAATTGGTCTAGTCCACAATGAGTTCATCACGACCTCCGCTCTCCCCGCACAGGAGAGCGGATCGAGGCTCCGGCACTCTCTGCCCTGACTGCGCCGGTGCCTCCAGGGGCCGACGGCACCGCACACCGTCGGCCAGATAGCTCCGGGCTGCGGTGCCGGGCGGGCTGAGGGTCCCGCTCTGGTGCCGCGGCCCGCGGGTGTTTCCGGGGCCGTCCGCTTACGGCGGGCGCCCCATCGGCTACGTACGCACGCACACCCCCTCGCGGGCCTCAGCGCGTCTCGGTCACCTTGGCCAGGGCGCGGGGCGCGTCGGGGTCCTGTCCCCGGGCGATCGTCACCTCGTACGCCAGCAGTTGCAGCGGCAGGATCTCCAGGATCGGCTGCAACTCCTCCGGGACGCCCGCCGTGGGCAGCGAGAAGCCGGCCGAGGCCGCCTCCACCTGAGCCTTCGGGCCGACCACGAAGAGATCCGCGCCGCGTCCGCGCAGCCGGTCCAGCACCGGCTGGAGGGCCTCACCGCCCCGGCCGTCGGTGACCACGGCGATCACCGGGGAGATGTTGTCGACCATCGCCAGCGGCCCGTGCAGCAGATCCGCGCCGGAGTAGGAGAGAGCGGGGATGTAGCTGGTCTCCATCAGCTTCAGGGCCGCTTCCTTGGCCGTCGGGTAGCCGTAGCCGCGCGAGGTGATCACCATGCGCTCGGCGAAGCGGTAGCGCGAGGCCAGTGCCTTGACCTCGGCCCGGCGGCCCAGGATCGCACCCGCGAGGTCGGGCAGGCCCGCGGCGGGCACCGTGCCGTCGTTGCCGCCCAGCCCCTCCACGAAGAGGTAGAGGGAGAGCAGGGAGGCGGTGTACGTCTTGGTGGCCGGAAGCGCCCTCTCCGGGCCCGCCAGGATGTCGATGTGATACTCGGAGACCGCCGCCAGCGCGGAGTCCGGGTTGTTGGTGACGGCGAGAGTGACGGCCCCGGCCTCCCGGGCGGCCCTCGTGGAGGCCACCAGGTCCGGCGAGCCGCCCGACTGACTGACGGTGATCACCAGGACATCCCGCAGGTCCGGCCGGGCACCGTAGGCCGTCGTGGTGGACATCGAGGCGAGCCCGCAGGGCAGTCCGAGGCGGATCTCCAGCAGGTACTTGGCGTACAGCGCCGCGTTGTCCGACGTCCCCCGGGCGGTGAGCAGCACGAACCGGGGCTTCCGGGCGGCGATCTCGGCGGCGACCTCGCGGATGCGGGGCGCGCCCTGTTCGAGGATGCGGCGCAGCGTCGCGGGCTGCTCGGCCATCTCGCCGGACATGATGCGGCCGGGCTCCTCGCCCTGGCCGCCCGGGCCGGCCGGAGGGGTGGCGGACATGTGGGGGCCTCCTGCGCTGTCGGCGTACGGGACGGCGCGTGCGCGGGGGTGCGCGATCCGCGCCGTTCCGGATGGGTGCCTGTCAGGCACCCCCAGTCGACCAGGCAATGCCGTGTGCCGCCAGCGGGCCGGGGCGTGCGTGCCGATGGGCGGACTGTTAGCCGTACAGCTGCCCGATTCTGCTAAATTGGGAACTTGATTGGTCTATACCACCGGCTCCCCTAGTCAGATCGGCAGGCACAGCGTGGAAGTTGTCATCGTTCCGGACGCCGCGGCAGGCGGCGAACTGATCGCGGAGGCCATCGCCGCGCTGATCGCCCGCAAGCCCGACGCCCTGCTCGGCGTCGCCACCGGCTCGACCCCGCTGCCCATCTACCGCGCGCTCGCGGCGAAGGTCGCCTCGGGCGCCGTCGACGCGTCGCGCGCCCGGATCTGCCAGCTCGACGAGTACGTCGGGCTGCCCGCGGGCCATCCGGAGTCGTACCGCTCCGTGGTGCTGCGCGAGGTCATCGAGCCCCTCGGGCTCTCCGAGTCCTCCTTCATGGGCCCCGACGGGTCGGCCGAGGACGTCCAGGCGGCCTGCGAGGCCTACGACCGGGCGCTGGCCGAGGCCGGCGGCGTCGACCTCCAGCTCCTGGGCATCGGCACGGACGGTCACATCGGCTTCAACGAGCCGTGCTCCTCGCTCGCCTCGCGCACCCGGATCAAGACGCTGACGCAGCAGACCCGGGTGGACAACGCGCGCTTCTTCGACGACATCGAGCAGGTGCCGCACCACGTGATCACGCAGGGCATCGGGACGATCCTGGATTCCCGCCACCCGATCCTGCTGGCCACCGGTGAGGGCAAGGCGGAGGCCGTCGCCCAGACGGTGGAGGGGCCCATCGCCTCGATCGTGCCGGCCTCGGCGCTCCAGCTGCATCCGCACGCGACGGTGGTCGTGGACGAGGCGGCTGCGTCGAAGCTGAAGCTGGCGGACTACTTCCGCGCCACGTATGCGGCGAAGCCGGGGTGGCAGGGGCTGTAGGCCTCGCCCCCAGCACGGCGAAGGGCCGGGACGCCTGTCGGTGTCCCGGCCCTTCGCCGTGCTGTGCTGCGCTGTGCCGTGCTTGGTGCCGCTCGTCCGGCGTGAGGTTGTGTCCTCAATCGCCGGACGGGCTTGATGTGGCCGGACCGAGGCTTGGCCTGCGGGCCCGGACCGGGTTGGTGTGACCGGGGCCCTGGTCTGCGGGCCCCGGTCCGGTGTCAGGGCTTCGCGCCGGTGATCGCTTCCGCCGCTGCCAGGCCGCAGACCCGGGCCGCGCCGTGGGTGGCGATGTGCAGCGAGCCGCGCGGGTCGGACTGGGGCAGGCCCATCTCGACCACCACCGTGTCCGGGCGGGCCGCCAGCAGCACGTCGAGCGCGGCGCCCATCCAGGCGTGCCGGTGCTCGTCGCGTACCACGGCGACGATGCGCCGCTCCCCCGCCGCCGCCAGGATCTCGTCCGCCGGAGCGGCGCTCTGATCGGTGTAGGTGTCCGTGCCGGTGCCGGGCAGGATCCTGTCCAGCTCGGCGGCGATGCCCCACGGGGTCTCGTCGCCGACCGCGATGTTCGCCACCGCGCTGAACGAGGCGACGTACGCCGGCTCGGTCAGCCGGTCGCCGGAACCGGTCACCCGGACCGCGCGGCGGGCCGCGATCAGACCGATGTCGGAGCTGACTCCGGTGCCGGGCGCGGTCCCCTCCTGCACTGCCGCGCCCGGCTCCGGGACATCCCCCCGGGCCCTCTGCGTCCAGGACGCCAGGGCTCGTACACGGGCGGCCGCGTCGGCGAGCCGCTCCTCGGACAGTTCCCCGCCGCGTACGGCCGCGACGAGGGCGTCACGCAGCCGCAGCACCGTCTCCTCGTCGGCCAGGCCGCCGCCCACACAGATGGCGTCGGCGCCCGCCACGAGGGCGAGGACGGACCCGCGCTCGATGCCGTACGTACCGGCGATGGCGTCCATCTCCACCGCGTCGGTGACGATCAGGCCGTCGTACCCCAGCTCCTGGCGCAGCAGACCGGTGAGGATCTGCGGGCTCAGGGTCGCCGGGCGGTCCGGGTCGAGTGCGGGGAGCAGGATATGCGCGCTCATCACCGATTTGGAACCCGCGGCGATGGCCGCCCGGAAGGGCACCAGTTCACGGGCGTGCAGGGTGTCGAGGTCCACGTCGATGCGGGGCAGCGCCAGGTGCGAGTCGACCGCGGTGTCGCCGTGCCCGGGGAAGTGCTTGGTGCAGGCGGCGACGCCGGCGGCCTGGAGCCCCTCGATGTACGCGGCGGTGTGCCGGGCGGCCAGGCGGGTGTCGGCGCCGAAGGAGCGCACGCCGATGACCGGGTTGCCCGGGTTGGAGTTGACGTCGGCGGACGGCGCCCAGTTGAGGTTGACGCCGCACTCGGCGAGCCGACGGCCGAGCTCCTGGGCGACGGCCCGGGTGAGGTGGACGTCGTCCACCGAGCCGAGCGCGAAGTTGCCGGGGAAGGAGGAGCCGTGCGTGACCTCCAGGCGGGTCACGTCGCCGCCCTCCTCGTCGATGGCGACGAGGACGTCGTCCCGCTCGGAGCGCAGCCGCTCGGTGAGGGCGGAGAGCTGTTCGGGCGAGGTGATGTTGCGGCCGAACAGCCCGACGGAGGCCAGGCCCTCACCGACGCGGCGCAGCAGCCAGTCCGGCGCGGTGGTGCCGGTGAACCCGGGTTGGAGCACGGCGAGCGCGTCGCGCGTCACGGTGTCCGTGGTGGAAACGAGGGTGGTCATGGGCCCGCACTATCCCTTCACAGCGCCGGAAGTGAGGCCTGCGGCCATCTTCTTCTGGATGATCATGAAGAACACGACGACGGGGATGGCGATCATGGTCGACGCCGCCATGAGGGCGCCGTAGTCCGTTCCGCGCTCGGTCGTGAACGTCATCAGCCATACGTTCAGCGTGTACTTGGAGTTGTCGTTGATCAGGATGTACGCGAAGAGGTACTCGTTCCACGCGTTCACCAGGGCGAAGATCGACGCGGCGGCGAGCCCGGGGGCGAGCAGCGGGAAGATCACCCGGCGGAAGGCCTGGAAGCGGGTACACCCGTCCACCATCGCCGACTCCTCCAGCTCCACCGGGATGTTCACGACGAAGCCGCGGATCATGATGGTGGCGAAGGGCAGCGTGGAGACCAGGTAGACGACGATCAGGCCCCAGTACTCGTCGATCCCGCCCATCGCGTTGAGCTGGGCGTAGATCGGGATGAGCATCGCCGTCGGCGGCAGCATCTGGACCAGGATCATGATCAGGACCAGGGCCTTGCGGCCGAAGAACCGGAACCGGCCGATCGCCAGGGCCGCCAGGGTCGCGATGATCATGCCGCCGACCACCGCGGTGACGGCGACGATCAGGCTGGACTGGATGGCGGTGCCGAAGTTCGGCTGCTCGGTGGCCCGGACGAAGTTGTCGAAGGTGATCGACGTGGGCCACAGGGTCTGGTCGTAGCTGCGGATCTCCCGGTTGGGCCGCAGGGCGCTGATGATCAGCCAGTAGACCGGGAAGACCATGACCAGGGCGATGCCGAGGCCGATGAGGTCGAAGTGCAGCCGGCTCTTCTTGCGGTCGGGCCGCAGTACCTGTGTCTGGGTCGAGCTGCTCATTCGACCTCTCCCGTCTTCATGAGCTGGCGCAGGTAGTACACGGCCACGCCGGACAGCAGCAGCACCGTGATCAGGGCGATCGCGGTGCCCTGGCTGAAGGAGGTGGACTCGAACGCCTTGGAGTAGGAGTAGAGGCCGAGGGTCTCGTACTCCGGCTCGGGCTTGTTGCCGCGCAACAGCCAGATCTGGCCGAAGACGTTGAAGTCCCAGATCACCGAGAGAGTGGCGACCATGGTGAAGACCGGCTTGATGACCGGCCAGGTGACGAACTTGTAGATGCCGTAGGCGCTGGCGCCGTCGAGGGCGGCGGCCTCCTCCAGTTCCTGGGGGACCTGGGTGAGGGCGGCGTACAGGGTGACGACGACGAACGGGATGGCGCCCCAGACGACCAGCAGGGTGATGATGCCGAAGCCCTGGACCGGGTCGAGGTACCAGTTGTGTCCGAGCCAGTCCTCGCCGACGACCTTGGCGATCAGGGTGTTGATCAGGCCGTAGTCGGAGTCGGCCATGAACCGGAAGATCGAGGCGGCGACCATCAGCGGCATCGACCAGGCGGCGATGAGGCAGGCGGTGAGCACCAGCCGGACCCAGGTGGAGAGTTTGCGCATGAGGAGGGCGACCAGCAGTCCGAGCCCCATGGTCAGCGTCACGCAGATGACCATGAAGACGACGGTGCGGAAGGTGACCCACCAGAACTCGGAGTCGCCGAGGATGTTGGTGAACTGCTCGAAGCCGACCCAGGGAGCCGGCTCTCCGGACCACAGCTCACGGCGGCCCATGTCCTGGAAGGACATGATGACCGTCTTGCTGAGCGGGTAGAGGTAGACGGCGGCGATCGCCACGATCGCCGGGAGGATCAGGAGATAGGGGAGGAGTTCTCCCTTCTTCCGTTTCCTCTTCTGCACCCGGGGCGCATCGTCGTCGGAGGACGACTTGCCGATCGACTGCGGGTCGGGTGGTACGGGGGCCGGCGGCCCGGCGGCCTTGGTATCAGCGGCAGACACGTGGCTGACCTTCCATCGCGGGTCCGGGGCGGGCCCCGGAATTCACGGCGTTCGCTTACGGGAAAGGAGCGGGGGCCCGGCACTGGTGCCGGGCCCCCGCCTGGCGATCGGAAGGTCAGGATTCCTTGTTGATCAGCGCGTTGATCTTCTCGTCGGCCGTCTTCGAGGCGTCGGCGACGGAGGCGCCCTTGACGATCTCCAGGAGCATGTTCTGGAGGATCTCCTCCTTCTCCACGGAGGCCCAGCCCGGCGCGATCGGCGTGAACCAGGCGTCCGGCACCGCGTTGGCGATGGCGGCCGTCTCCGGCTTGGCCTTCAGCGGCTCAAGCTGCTTCTCGTTGTTGGGAAGGATGTTCTTCGACGCGAGGACCTCCATGGACTTCGCGTTGGTGAAGAGGGAGATCCACTCCTCGCCGAGGTCCTGGACCTTGGACTTGGAGATGGTCGCGAGGTCCGAGCCGCCGATGAAGGACGGGAGGGCCTTGCCCTCGGGGCCGGGCATACCGGCCGTGGCGATCTTGCCGTCGAGCTTCGGGTTGCCGTTCTCGCCCGTGGTGACGCTGCCGGCCTCCCAGGCCTGGCCGTAGATGACCGCGGCCTTCTCGTTGGCCATGACGTTGGCGTGGTCCTGCTCGTCCTTCGTCACGTCGGCCTTGTTGTACTTCTTGACCAGGTCGACGTAGTGCTGGATGCCCTTCTGGGCCTCCGGCGTGGAGAGCGCGGCCTTCCACTGCTTGCTGCCCTCGTCGTACGACGCTATCTGGCCACCGTAGGCGGCGACGTAGGACATCGCGGCGTACCAGTAGCGGCCCGGGAAGTAGAGGGAGGAGGCGCGCTTGTCCTTCTTGCCCAGCTCGGCGGAGGTCTTGTCCATCGCGGCGAGGAACTCGGCCTCGGTCTGCGGGAGGGCGTCGCTGCCGGTGCCGGCCTTCAGCATGTCCTTGTTGTACACGGCCAGACGGGCGCTGGCGTAGTAAGGAACGCAGTACGTCTTGCCCTCGAAGGAGCACGTGTCCTTCAGACCCTTGATCCAGGTGTCCGAGTTCTCGTACTTCTTGGGGTCGATTTCTCCGAGCGCACCATTGAGGATGTACTGCATGGTCTCGGTATTACCGAGTTCCACGACATCCGGGAATTTGTCGCCACCGAGGGAGGTGTCCAGCTTCTTGACCTTGTCGGCCCACTGCTGGTATTGAACCTTGACCTTTACGCCCGGGTACTTCTTGTTGAACTCGGCGTTGACGTCCTTGACCAGCTCCGGCCAGGTGGACTGGGCCTCGCCCATGAGCCAGACGGTCAGGTTCTCCTTGCGGTCCTTCGGGTTCTTGGACGACTCGCTGTCGCCCGAACCACACGCCGCGATCGAAACCAACATGCCCGCGACACCGATAGCCACGATGAGCTTGCGCTTCACGTCAAACCCTCCTCAGGGATGCTGCAACCCCACCCACCGCGAAGACATTCGACGAGTTCTGCTGGGGCTGGACCTGGTCTTTAATGGTTTAGACCAGTACCGGGAGCTTGGCCTAGACCTTTAGGGGTGTCAAGGGTGTATAAGAAGTGCACTCGCGTCCGTTATAGGACCGACACCTAAGGGAGGGCGACGACCCGTGACCGGACCGTGCCACCATGTGAGCCGCGACAGACGGAGGAGCCGGTGACGGCAGCAACGCAGCAGTCGGGAAGGCGGGCCATGGGCGCCGACGGGGGCAGTACGGGGAGCGAGACCGGTGCCGGTACGCGCACAGCGCGCGTACCGAAGTACTACCGGCTCAAGCGGCATCTCCTCGACATGACGGACACTCTGCCGCCCGGCACCCCCGTGCCGCCCGAACGCACCCTGGCGGCCGAGTTCGACACCTCGCGCACCACCGTGCGCCAGGCGCTCCAGGAACTGGTCGTCGAGGGCCGGCTGGAACGTATCCAGGGCAAGGGCACCTTCGTAGCCAAGCCGAAGGTCTCCCAGGCCCTCCAGCTCACCTCGTACACCGAGGACATGCGTGCCCAGGGACTGGAGCCGGCGTCCCAACTGCTGGACATCGGTTATGTGACGGCGGACGACACGCTCGCCGGTCTGCTGGACATCTCGACGGGCGGCCGGGTGCTGCGCATCGAGCGGCTGCGGCTCGCCAGCGGGGAGCCGATGGCGATCGAGACCACACATCTTTCGGCCAAACGCTTCCCCGCGCTGCGCCGTTCGCTGGTGAAGTACACCTCGCTCTACACCGCGCTCGCCGAGGTGTACGACGTCCGCCTCGCCGAGGCGGAGGAGACCATCGAGACCTCGCTCGCCACCCCGCGCGAGGCAGGGCTGCTGGGCACCGACGTGGGGCTGCCGATGCTCATGCTGTCCCGCCATTCGGTGGACGGCCAGGGCGAACCGGTGGAGTGGGTGCGCTCGGTGTACCGGGGCGACCGCTACAAGTTCGTGGCCCGCCTGAAGCGGCCGACGGACTGAGCGCCACCACGGGCGGCGCGGTACGCACAGGGCGGTGGCCCGGGGACGAGATCCCCGGGCCACCGCCCGCTTTCGGTCACGCGGGGTGCGTCAGCGCAGCTCGGGATCGGTCTCGATGACGCTGTACGGGTACGGGATCACCTGGTCGCTCGCGGCGGTCAGCAGGGCCGCGTCGACCGGGTCGAGGTCCAGGTCCGCCGCGCCCAGGTTGGTCTCCAGCTGCTCCAGGGTGCGGGCGCCCACGATGGGGGCGGTGACCCCGGGCCGGCCCAGCAGCCAGGCGAGGGCCAGCACCGGCACCGCGAGGCCCGTGCGTCCGGCGACCTCGTGCAGGGCGTCCAGCACCCGCCAGGTGCGCTCGTCCCCCTCGTACGCGCTCCACGACTCTCCCCAGCCGAGCCGCTCGGCGGTCTCCACGCGGGTGCCCGTGGGCGGTCTCTCCGTACCGCGCCGGATCGCGCCGCTCAGCCAGCCGCCGCGCAGCGGGCTCCACGGGATGACGCCCAGGCCCTCGTTGCGGCTGACCTCCATCAGCTCCCACTCGGCGGAGCGGTCCAGCAGGTTGTAGAGCGGCTGGAGGGCGGTGAAGGGCTCCCAGCCGTGTCCCCGGCTCAGGTCGACGGCCTTCTGGAGCTGCCAGCCGGAGAAGTTGCTGGCCCCGAGGTAGCGCACCTTCCCGGAGGTGACGAGGGCGTCCAGGGTGGCGAGGGTCTCCTCCAGCGGGGTGCCCGGGTCCCAGGCGTGCACCTGGTAGAGATCGATGTGGTCGGTGCCCAGCCGTCGCAGGCTCGCCTCGACCCCGGAGATCAGGTGATTGCGGCCCAGGCCACGGTCGTTGGGGCCCTCCCCCATGCCGTACCGCACCTTGGTGGCGATCACCACGTCATCGCGGCGCTGCCGCTTCAGCCAGCGGCCGAGGATCTCCTCGGAGGCTCCGGCGGAGTAGATGTCGGCGGTGTCCACAAAGGTGCCGCCCGCCTCGGTGAAGCGGTCCAGCAGGGCGTGGCTGGTGGTCTCGTCGGCCTCACGGCCGAACGTCATCGCGCCGAGAGCGAGTTCACTGACCCTCAGGCCGGTCTTTCCCAAGTAGCGGTAACGCATGATGAGTTCCTTCGTCGTCGTGTCGGATACGGAGGTCGGCCGTCGTTGTCCCGCGGTCCGGTTCGGCGAGCGACACGGCCACCTCCTGGACGCTGTGGTCGGACAGGCCGCGCGGATCGTGGAAGCGGTAGCTGTGGACCCGGACGCCCGGTGTGCTGAGCACCCAGTCCAGCCGCCACCAGCGCAGGCCCGGGCGGGCCTGCCAGGAGACGGGGCAGAACCTTCCGGCCAGGGCGACGGCGTCGGCGCCCAGGCGGGCGATGCGGCGGGCGTCCCCGATCGCGGCGGTGGTGTTGAAGTCCCCGGCGATCAGGGCCGGACGATGGCAGCCGGCGACATCCGCGAGGAGTCCCCGGTACTCCCGCTTCCGGTCGGCGGACCGGGAACGGACCGCGCGGTAGAAGTCTGCGCGCAACGGGCTGATCAGCCGCAGCTGTACCGGGATGTGGACATTGAAGGTGGCGAGAATCCGACCGTCGTCCGGCATCTCCAGGTCCACCCGCAGAGTCCGGCACGCGGCCGTCTCGACGGTCGCGGCGACCGGCAGCCGGGACAGGGTGATCAGTCCCCGGGCGATGACGGCCCGGTGGCCGGGGAAGGTCTCGCGCAGCCGACGCTCGTCGTCGATCAGCCGGTACGTGCCGTCGAACTCGTCGTGGTGGTACTCCTGGAGGAGGTAGACGTCGGCGTCGAGCCCGCGCAGAAAGGCGTAGAAGGGATCGGGGTCGGTGGACTGGCACCAGTGCTGGGTGTTCCAGGACACGATGCGCACCGCCCCGTCCGGCGGCGGGCGACGCGCTCCCCGGACGAACGCGCCGGGCACGAGGCCGGACTGCCGGGACCCGGACAGCAGGGCCGCGCCCGCCACGGCCGCGGCCGTGAGGTCCCCCGTGGCCCAGGAGAGCAGCAGGAGCAGGGCGGGCAGGGCGACGAACACGGGCGGCGGCAGCAGCGAGGGCAGCAGCCAGAACCACCAGCGGCCGTTGAGGACGAGGTGTGCGGACAGGAACACCGCCCAGACCCCGGCCGCCCACAGCACCCATCCGCCGCCCGGCCAGGCGAGGTTCGCCCCGTCGCCCGCCGCCAGGGCGCCGGCCGTTCTCACGCGGGGGCTCCCTGTACGGCCCCGGCCTCCTGGAACAGCGCGTCGTAGGCGTCCAGGCAGCTGTCCGTCCCGTACCGGGCACGGGCGTCACGGCCTCCCTCGGCGCGGCGCTCCGGGGCGAAGGCGGCCACCTCCAGGAGGGCCCCGGCCAGGGCGCGGGCGTCGCCGGGCGGAAAGAGGCGGCCGAAGGCGGTCTCGGACACCGGCACGCGCATGCCCGGCGCGTCGCTCGCGACCGAGGGGACGCCGAGCATCATCGCCTCGGCCTGGGAGATACCGAAGGACTCCTCGGCGACGGAGGGCAGGGCGAAGGCGTCCAACGAGGCGTAGAAGCCCGCCACCTGGTCGTCACGGAGGAAGCCGGTGAACCGGATGCGGGTGTCGTCCCCGGCGCGGGTGCGCAGTGCCCCGACGACGCTGCCGCCCGCGACCTTGGAGTAGTCCCCCGCGATCAGCAACCGGGCCTCGGGGTCCGGAATCGTCCGGAAGGCGTCGACCAGATGGTGCAGCCCCTTCTCCGGGGCGATCCGGCCGAGGAAGCCGAAGTGCGGTCCGGCCGTCTCGCGGAAGGTGGCCGGGGCGGGCGCGCGTTCGCGGCAGGGCGGCGCGATGGCCAGCAGCCGGCGTTCGCGCATCAGGGTCCAGTGGCGCGAATGCTCCGCGTGGTCCACGTTGTTGACGACCACGGCGGCCGAGCGGCGCAGCGCCCCGGCCACCGAGGCGTCGACCACCCTCACCTGGAGCGGGGCGAGAGCGCCCCCGGCCAGCCAGACGTCGTCGTGGTGGGTGGCGACCACCGGGGTGTCCCCGGCGAGACGGGCGACGAGCCCCGCCTCCAGCATCGGCAGGTGGATGTTGACGACCCGGGAGGCACGGGCGATCCGCCCGGCGAGCGGGGCGAACCCGGGGCTGATCACCCCGCGGCCGAGCCGGGCGGCGACCGGGGCGCGGAACACCTCGACGCCGTTGACGGTCTCGTGTGCGGGGCGGTCCGGATCGTGCCGGCAGGCGACGACGGCGACCCGGCGGCCCCGCGCGGCCAGCCCCTCGGCGACCGTGCGGGCCACTTCGGTGAGGCCGCTGGTGTACGGGAGGTAGTAGGTGAGCACGATCGTCACGTCGAAACGGGGCGAGCGCGCGGAGCGCCGGATCATGACCGGTCCTTCTCGGTGGCCGGGGCGGACGCCCCGGGGGCGGGCAGGGAGAGACGCAGATCGATCAGCCGGTGGGTGGAGAGCGCGGCGGGCGGGTCCTGGACGGACTGCTGGTGCAGGTCGATCCGGGGCGAGACGAACGCCCAGTCGAGACGCCAGAGCGCCGGGCCGCTCACCGGGAAGGTCGCCGGGTACACCGAGTCGCCCGCGCCGGCGGCGTCCCGCAGCCCGTCGAACCACCGCAGGTCCCCGGTGCCCGGCAGCACGTTGAGGTCCCCGGCGAGCACCACCGGGTGACCGTTGGCGTCGAGGTCCTCGCGCAGCGCCTCGAAGTGCCGGTCGCGGCGCTCGGAGAGCTGCCGTACGGAGCGGTGATAGGCGGCGGTCAGCGGGTTGCGGTCGACGTTCAGCAGGTCGGGCAGGTGGGTGTTGTAGAGGGACAGGGTCTCGCCCTCGACGTCGATGTCGGTGCGCAGGACGCGGACGTTCCAGTAGTCGGCCCAGGAGGTGTCGGGCGGGGCGAGCCCGTCGGGGCGCAGCGCCCGCACCGAGGTGATCGGGAAGCGGGACAGGGTGAGGAACTCCCCCTCGGTGGCGATGTGGAAGCCGGGGAACTCCTCGCGGAGCCGGGCGAGGTCGTCGATCGGCGCGGGTTCGTCACCCCGGGCGTTCTGGTATTCCTGGAGGAGGTAGACGTCGGCGGAGCGGGACCTGAGGTAGGCGTAGAAGGCGTCGGTGTCGCTGTCCTGGTCCCAGAAGAAGGTGTTCCAACTGACCACCTTCAGCGCTCCGGCGGGCACGGCGGGCTGCCCGCGCAGGAGCGCCCCGGGGTGCAGCCCGGTCTGCCAGGAGCCGAGCAGCAGCGAGAGCAGGACGACGCCCACCGCCGCCCGTCTGCCGTGCCGGATCAGGGCGGCCGGGATCAACAGGACCAGGGGGAACAGCAGATGGAGGACGGGCGGAGCGAGGCCGAGGCCGTTCCAGGCCCACCACCGGCCGCTGAGAAGGGCGCGGGCGGCGACGAACAGGGCCCACAGGACGGCGACGGCGAGCAGCAGCCGGCCGGGCCACCGCCGGGGCGGGGCGGCCGTCTCCCCGGGCGCGTCCGGGACTGTGTCCGGCAGGGCTTCGGGGGCGTTCGGGTCGGCGGGGCGGTCAGCCGAGCCGCCCGCCGTCGGGGTCCCGCTCATGTGGCGGCCCGCACCGGGGCGGGACGCTCCGCCGGTTCGTAGAGCCGGCGGAAGCGGCGGGAGGCCAGCCACTGGAGGACGCCGACGCCCGCTCCCGTCGCGATGACCGCGTTGACCACCAAGTGCGTGAAGGCGAAGTAGGCGGTGAACAGGGGCCCCCGGCGGCGCAGCACGAAACGGTAGAGGGCGGTGTCCGCGAGGAGGGCGAGGGCCAGCAGCGCGGCGGGGGCGAGCAGCCAGGGCGCGGCGATCAGGCCGAGCGGCAGGGTCACCAGGGCGAGCAGGGCCGCGACGCTGGCTCCGGCGCGCGGCCCGGTCGCGATGCCGCCGGGGAGGTCGCCGCGGCGCACGTACAGCGGGATGTGCAGCCGGGTGCGGTGGAAGACCTTGCGCAGCACGACCCGCCAGGTGTCGTCGTGGTCGTGCCGGCCCCGCACGGTGGTGGAGCTGTGGACCTCGTAACTCCGGCAGATCCGGGCGGCGTAGTCGCCGTCCTCGGTGTGCCGCAGCCGGGGGTTGAAGGGGCCGATCTCGGCGAAGACCCGGGCGGGCATGGCACAGATCGCGGTGTGCAGGGTGCCGATGCGGCCCTCGGTCTCGGCGAGCCAGTAGAACTGGTGGAGGCAGCGGTACTCCTCGATGAGGCTGTCCCGGATGAGGGGTTCGGCGTCGTACGTGCCGCAGACAGCGCCGATGCGGGGGTCGGAATCGAGCAGGGCGACGGCGTTGGCGACGGCGTCCCGTTCCATCGCGACATCGGAGTCGACGAACACGATGATCTCGCCCCGGGCGTGGGCCGCCCCGGTGTTGCGGGTGGTGGCCACCCCGCTGTTGACGCCGGTGCTGATCACCCGCACGCCGCAGGCCTCGGCGACGACGACCGAGTCGTCGGTGGAGCAGTCGTCGATCAGCAGCAC
Source organism: Streptomyces sp. NPDC104313 (assembly GCF_055583985.1). NCBI lineage: Bacteria > Bacillati > Actinomycetota > Actinomycetes > Kitasatosporales > Streptomycetaceae > Streptomyces > Streptomyces sp. NPDC104313. The sequence goes on along the minus strand of NZ_JBVJMW010000006.1, from coordinate 403,791 downwards.
CTCCAGCGGCTGGTAGGTCTGGGCGAGCGCGGCGCGCAGGCAGAGCTCCAGGGCGCGGCCGTAGTTGTAGTTGGGGATGACGACGGAGACGAGGGGTTGCTTCCGGTTCATGGGGCGCCTTCGGGCGGTCGGAGGGTCATGCGGGCGATGGCGGGAGGAGGAGCGCGAGGGCGACGAGCACGGCCCACAGCGCCGCGTTGACGAGCGTGGCGCGGTCCCGGAAGAGGACGTGGACGGGGTTGCCGCCGCCCTCCTCGACGAGGAGGAGCTGGAGGTAGCGGGCGAGGCCGAAGACGGCGCAGGGGGCGGAGAGCAGGATGACGAGGGAGGCCCCGGCGGCGAGGGTCGCGTCGTCGCGCAGATAGAGCACGTAGCTGACGGCGGTCAGCACGGCGACCAGGACGACCAGGTGGTCGAGGAAGGCGAGCGTGTAACCGCGCAGGGCGGGACGGTGCGCGCGGCCCACCGCCGTCATCTCGTGCCGCCGTTTGCCGAGTGCCAGCATCAGGCAGAGCGAGAAGACGCACAGCGCGAGCCACTCGGACAGCTGGGCGCCGACGAGCAGCGCCCCCTGGACGAGCCGCAGCACGAAGCCGGTCGCCACGATGAACGCGTCCACCAGCGGTACGTGTTTGAGGCCCTGGGAGTAGGCGAGGCTCAGCGCCAGGTAGAGGGCGGTGGGCCACCACTGCCAGGCGGGCCCGGCCACCGCCCAGCCGGTCAGCGACAGGGCGAGGACGCCGGTCAGCGCTCCGGCGGCGGCGGTGGACACCTGGCCGGAGGCGATCGGCCGGTGGCGTTTGACCGGGTGCAGCCGGTCCCGCTCCCGGTCGGCGAGGTCGTTGACGACGTAGACGAGCGCGGAGGCGAGGGTGAAGCCGAGGACGGCCCAGCCGGTGCGCAGGAAGGCGGCGGTCCCCCAGAGGTGGGTGTCGAGCAGGGCGAGCGGGACGACGGCCAGGTTCTTCACCCACTGGCCGGGGCGCAGGAGTGCGAGGAGGTCGCGGGGCCGGCCGCGGCGACGACGGGCCCGTACGCCGGTCGCGGTCGCGCTCGCTGTCGCGGCCCCGCTCGTGGTCGTGGCCGTGATCCCGCTCGTGGTCGTGATCCTGGTCGCGGTCGTGGTTGGAAGAGGTTCTACGGTGGTGGGTTCGGGCAGGGCGGTGAGGTCGGCGGGTTCCGGTTCGGGCGGGACTGCCACCACGCGCACGGGCGCGGGTGAGGACCGGGTGATGTCCACGGCAGGGCTCCAGGGGATCAGAAGAAGACCTTGGCCAGGCCGAGCGCTCCTTGGCGCCACGGGTCCCGGCTGGTCCGGCCGGCTCCGGGGGCGGGTGCGCTGCCCTGCCGCTGGGTGCGCCACCACGCGTAGGTGCCGAGGATGGCGTCCTGGTTGGAGAGCGAGGGACGGAAGCCGAGCCGTTCGGTGGCCCGGCCGATGTCCACGTAACTGTCGTCGAGGAGCTTGAAGAGCAGCCGCCCGTAGACCGGGGAGAGCTTGGTGCGCTCCAGCAGGCGCAGGACCGCGAGTGCCGGTGCGGCCGGCAGCGGGACCACGCGTTTGCCGTGTCCGGCCGCGTCCAGCACGGCCTGGAAGTCCTCGCGCAGGGTGGCGAATTCGGCGGCGCCCAGGTTGTAGACGTCGTTGGCGATCTCGGGCGGCGCGTTCAGGGCGAGCACCACGGCGTCGACCAGGTCGGCCATGCCGAACATCTGGATGCGGACGTCGCCCCGTCCGAGGACGGGGAAGTTGCGCCGTTCCTCGGCCCATTCGAAGAGCATCGAGAAGAGGCCCATCCGGCCGGGCCCGAGGAAGGTCTTGGGGCGCAGCACCGGCAGGCACATCCCACGCGCCCGGAACTCCTCGCAGACCTCCTCGGCCTGGGCCTTCGCCCTGCTGTACGGGTCGACGGGCTCACGGGGGTGCTCCTCCGGGGTGGGGACCCGCCCCGGCAGTCCGTAGACGGCGGTGGAGGAGATGTGCACGACCCGGTCGACGCGGGCCCGGTGGGCGGCGGTCAGGACGGTGCGGGTGCCGTCGACGGTGATGGAGCGGATCTGGTCGACGGGGTAGCTGGGCAGGGCGGCGGCGCAGTGCACCAGCGCGTGGGCCCCGTCGAAGGCGCGGGCGAGCGCCGCCCCGTCGCGGATGTCGGCGACGATGTGGCGGGCGCCGGCGGGCGGGCGGGGGTCATCGCGCAGGTCGACGCCGACGACGTCGTGGCCGTCGGCGGCCAGCCGGGCCACGAGGTGCGAGCCGAGCATCCCGGCGGCGCCGGTCACGGCGATGGTCAGGCCGCCCATCGCGACACCGCCTTGTCCTTGAGGAAGGCGGTGAGGAGCCGGTTCATGCCCTTGGCCAGGGTCCTGTCGAAGGCGTCGAGGAAGATCTCCACCTCGTCGGGCCCGGCGACCAGGGAGGGGGCTGCCACCAGGGGGCTGCGGCCGTTGAGCGTGTAGTACATGTACACGTCGTGGTCGTGGTACATCGCGTTGACGACCGCGCAGGTGATGACCTTGGTGCGCAGCAGCGGGTCGCGGGCCAGTCCGCCGGGGGCGATCTTCGCGGCGAGGTCCAGGATCCGGGGGCCGCCGTCGAGGAAGATCCCGTACAGCGCTCCGGCACCCCGTACGTCCGCGATGATGTCGGGGTACTGCTTGCGCAGCCGCTCCAGGCCCGGGGCGAGGACGCGTTCGATGGCGCGGGCGCGGGCCGGATAGTCGTCCTCGACCGCGATGTTGACGGCCTCCAGCGCGGTGGCGGTCTCCTCGCCGAAGCCGTAGTAGGTGGTGCTGGTGGACTGGAGCATGGCGTCGCCGAGGCTGTCGTAGGCCTTGCGGAAGACGGGTTCGCGGGCGACGAAGGCGGAGACGGAGGACTTGCCGCCGCCGAAGGACTTGGAGGTGGTCACCACGTCCGGGACGAGTCCGGGGTAGCGCATGAAGTGGAAGAGACTGCCGGTCTTGCCCCAGCCGGTGTAGATCTCGTCGAAGATCAGCACGATCTTCTCGTCGGTGCACAACTCCCGTAGACCGCGCAGGAATTCCTCGGAGCACTCGGTCATGGTGGAGGCGGAGAAGGGCTCGATGAGGATCGCGTAGACGTCGCAGCGGCCCTTGGCGTCCCGGGCTCCGGCGACCGCGGCCCGTACGGATTCGAGGTCTCCGTAGCGGAAGGCGGAGACGCCGGGTATGCCGGGGAAGGCGAAGCCGTTCTGGGCGCTCCCGGTGAGGCTGCCGGAGCCCAGCAGCTTGCCGTGGAAGCTGATGTCGGCGTGCAGGATCTGCTGTCGGCGACCGCCGTGGTACTTGTACGCGAGTTTCACCGCGCCCTCGACCGCCTCGGCCCCCGAGTTGGGGAAGAACGACAGGTTCAGGTCGCCGGGGAGGAGTTGGGCGAGGTTGTGCCCGAGGGCGGCGACATAGGGCGAGAAATAGGTCTTGTGGACCTCCATCCGGCGCCGTTCCTGGAAGCGGCGGCGGGCGGCGAGGATCCGCGGGTGGTTGTGGCCGTGGTTGAGGACGCCGACGCCGCCGGTGAAGTCGAGGACACGGCGTCCGTCGCGGGTGTGGATCCAGGATCCCTCGGCGTGGTCGACGAGTTCCCGGCCGAAGCCGAAGGAGGTCATCAGGGAGACCTGGCTCTTGTTGACGTGGGACCGGTACAGCTCGTGCACCTGGCTCGTCGACAGCTGTTCGCAGTCGTCCACGGTGAGCAGGGGAGGTACGTCGGAGGTCATGCGGCTCCTTCCTGGAGCGCGGGTCGGGGGGTGGGCAGGGGTCCGGCGGCGCGGGCCCAGGCGAGTGCGGCGCCGGTGGCGGCCACCTCGCTGAGCACACAGACCAGCCGGCTGGCGATGACGGCCGCGGTGGCGGCGGACAGCGGCATGACCGCGCCGAGGGGCGCGAGGAGGACGAGCTCGCGGGCCCCCCAGCCGTCGGGCAGGACGAAGGCGAGGCTTCCGGCGACGGTGGCCAGCGCGAAGCCACCGACACAGACCGGCAGGGAGAGCAGCGGCGGGGCGCCGAGGAGCACGACGATCGCCCACAGGTGGAGTCCGGAGACGGCCCAGGAGGCGCAGGCCCAGCCGATGGAGAGCCGCAGGGCCCGGGGTGAGCTGTCGGCGGCCCCGGCGGGGCGGCGGGCCAGCCGCATCGTCCACGCGACGAGTCGGCCCACCCAGCCGGGCCGGGCCACGGCGGCGCCGGCGAGCAGGACGAGCGGCGCGAAGACCCAGGCGCCCGTGCCGAACACGGCCGGTGCGACGAGGAGTCCGGCGGCGGCCCCGGTGGTCATCCCGATGACGAGGCCGAGTCCGAAGGCGGCGATCATCCGCTCGGGGGCGATGCCGAGGGCCTTGCCGAGCTGGATGTGGGCGAGGACGCCCCAGATGCGGCCGGGGACGAATTTGCTGATGACGCCGATGAAGAAGATCCGGGCGGTGTCGCTGGTACGGGCCCTGGAGCCGCCGTCCACGACGAGGACCCGCCAGGACAGCATCGACAGGAGGAGTCCGGCCGCGTTGGCCAGGAGGGCGGCGATGAGCAGGAGCACTCCCCCGGGCCGCGCGGCGGCCTCGGCCATCTCCGTACCGGCACCGCGCAGCGAACCGCCCACGGCGAAGGAGGTCGCCGCGATGAGCACGAGGGCTGCGGCCGTGCGCAGCAGCCGGGCCCGCCGGGAGGGGCGGGCGGCGGCTTCGGGCGTCCCGGGCCCGGTTGGAGGCGTCCCGGTTCCGATTGGGGGCGCCCCGGGCCCGGTTGGGGGCGCCCCGGGCCCGGTTGGGGGCGCCCCGGGCCCGGTTGGGGGCGCCCCGGTCTCCGTTCCTCGCCGGGTCTCGGACGACCCGGCCCCGGATGACCCGGCCCGCGTTCCTCGCCCGGCCTCGGGCGTCCCGGCCCCGTACTCGGCCCCGGCCTCGGGCCCGGCCTCGGGCCGCATGTCCGGGCCACGATGTGCGTCGGTCTCTCCGGCCCCGGCGGCCTCGCGCTCCTGGTCCACTCCGGGGCTCACGGGGCGGCCACCGGAGCAGGCCGGTCGCGGCGGCCCCGGGCGGAGGGGCCGAAGCGGGGGTCCACCAGCCAGCGCACGCCGCCCGTCGCCGCGCCGAGGACGAGGGCCAGGTGCACAGCGAAGTGCAGCGCGGTGAAGCGGAGCAGGAAGAGCCACCCCTTGCGGCGGGCCACGAAGCGCGACAGCCCGACGTCCGCGACCGCGAAGGCCACGACGCAGGCCAGGGGCACGGCGAGCAGCCAGGGGGTGAGCAGCGCGAGCGGGAGGGTGAGCGGGACCAGACCGGCGGCCAGGACGCCGCCGGTGCGGTTGGCGCGCAGTCCGCCGCCGCGTCGGCGCTCGACGGCGGCGACGGGGACGAGCAGTTGGGAGCGGCGGTACTGCTCGGCGAGCATCGGCAGCAGCCGGTCCACGTCGTCGTGGCGGCCGGTCACCCGCTCGCTGAGGCGGATGCGATGGGTGGCGGCGAGGCGGTCGCTGTACTCGACGTCCTCGGAGTCGCGGAGGTTCTCGTCGAAGGGCCCGGTCGCCTCGAAGACGCGGCGCTCGATCGCGGCCAGCGCGAAGAAGGCGGTGCCGACGACTCCGGCGCTGCGGTATCGCCAGAAGTGCGCGTGCAGGCAGTGGTAGACCTCCACCGGGCCGTCGTCGAAGAGCGGTTCGGGGTCCAGGACGCCGTGGACGCAGCCGGTCTCCGGGTCGTCCATGAGCAGGTCGACGGCGTTCTCGATCGCGTCGGGGGCCAGCGCGATGTCGGAGTCGAGGAAGAACAGCACCTGCCCGGCGGACGCGGCGACGCCGAGGTTGCGGGCGGCGGAGACCCCCGCGTTGTCCGGGCGGGCGACGAGTACGCAGGGGAACTCGCGGGCGATGTCGCGCGAGCGGTCGGTGCTGGCGTCGTCCACGACGACCACGTCCCAAGGGCGCTGGGTCTGGGCGTAGACGGATTCCAGGCAGGCCCGCAGGGTCTTCTCGTAGTTGTGGTTGGGGATGATCACTGACACGGTGGGTCGCTCCCGTGGCATGGCGGGTCCGGTCCTTTCGGTTCGGGGAGTCGATGCGTCTCCGGGCGGCCCGAGACACCCCCCAGAGCCGCGGGCCGCCAGTCGAGCGAGGCGGGCCGGGCGGCGTTCAGCGTGGCCAGGAGGTAGTCCAGCGCGGCCAGTTCGGCGTGCACGGGGTCGGGGCTCTCCATGTAGAGCGCGGCGCGGACCGAGCCGTCCGGGCTCTCGGTGACATACACATGGACCGGGCCCGGAGGGTGCGGACCGGCGCTCCGGGGGCCCGGGCGGATGTGGCGGGAGCGCAGCGACCGGGCCAGGTCCCGGGCCGTCCACCGGTCCGGGCGCGGGGGTCGGGTGCACACGAGGAGCGCGGTCACCAGGAACACGGAGGCGTCCCGTCGCCCCGGGTCACCCCCAGGAGAAGCCGTCCCGGCCCGAGGCGGCGAACGCGGTCGCCGTCCCCGTGGCGAGGGCGACGGCCGGCGGGAGGCGAAGGGCAGGGGAAGGGAACGCCCGCATACGGGACTCCTCGGAAAGTAGCGGTGTGTGAATGCCGTGTGACGGCCTGATCCTGTCGCCATCGCCTGCCCGGAGGCCACGGTCTCCGGGTGGCCGGGAGTTGCGGGGCAGCAGGGTGCCAGCTCCGCGGGCGGCCGTACGCGCCCGCAGCCTGCGACGATCCGGTGATGGCAGGTAACTGCCAGACACCTTGCGGCCATTCGTGCCGCCGTCCGGTGTCCGCCCCGGCCCCCGCCGGCCTCGGGCATTCAGGCCATGCGCGCCCCCTCGGGGCCCATCCACCCCGTGGACTTGGTCTATACCTTCACAACTCGTCGGCCCTACACTCGCGCCCGGTGCTGAAGTGGCGTCCCGTACTGGCGTGCGGGGACGGCGTGACATCTGCGGGGGAGCCAGAGATGTTAGAGGTACTGGGGATGGACGCGCGGACGGAGCTGGTGTACCGGCTCGTTCTGGAGGAGCCGGCGCTGCGGCTGGACGAGATCGTGGCGCGGCTCGGCCGGAGCGAGGACGATGTGCGCCGCGCTCTGGACCAGCTGGCCGAGCTGTGTCTGCTGGATGACGGCCCGCGCGGTACGGAGCAGGGCCCCCCGGTCTTCCGCGCGCTGGACCCGGCCGCCAGCCTGCCGTTCCTCCTCTCCCGTCGCGAGGCCGAACTGGCGAGGCAGCAGAGGGGACTTGAGGTCGCACGGGACGCGATGTCCGCCCTCACGACGGACCGGGGGCGGCGGGCGGGCGGGGGCTTCGACGTCATCAAGCGGCTGGAGGGGCTCGACGCGGTGCGCGAGCGGCTGACCGAACTGGCCGAGCTCGCCAGGACGGAGTGCCTCTCCCTGTTGCCCGGCGGCGCGCAGTCCCCGGACACGCTGGAGGCCAGCGGGCCGCTGGACCGGCGGGCGCTGGAGCGCGGCGTGCGGCTCCGCGGCATCTACCAGGACAGCTTCCGCAACGATCCGTCGACCCTGCGCTATGTGAACCGGTTGAGCGTGCTCGGTGCGGAGAGCCGTACGCTGCCCACCCTGCCGCTGGTCATGGTCGTGGTGGACGCGGAGGTGGCCCTGGTGCCGCTGGACCCCGACGACGGCCGGGCGGGCGCGCTGGAGTTGCGGAGCAAGGGGGCCGTCGCGGTGGCCCGGCTCCTGTTCGAGCAGTTGTGGGCCACCGCCACCCCGCTCGGCTCCGCTCCCCGCCGCGACGGCAACGGGCTGACCCCGCAGGAGGACGAGTTGCTGTCCCTGCTGGCGAAGGGGCACACGGATGCGACGGCCGCCCGCCGGCTGGGGGTGTCCCTGCGCACCGTGCGCCGGATGAACGCGGAACTGACGGCCCGGATGCAGGCCCGCAGCAGGTTCCAGGCGGGCGCGGAGGCGGCGCGCCGTGGCTGGATCTGACCGGGTGCGGGACCGTCCCGTACCGGCTGATCCGTCCGGGCTCCGGGCCCTCCCGCACCGGTCACGACCGGGGTGAACCGAATCGGCGCCGTGCCCGTGTCCCGTTGCGATACATCACCGTTGCCGGACCGCAATGCGGACAGGGGGTGACGCTGGGCGGACGCGTCCCTTAGATTTCCTGCCCATTGCACCGGTGATCAGCGAGGGGACGGAGCACCACATGGCGGAAACGCCCACACCAGCATCATCGGCACCGCAGGCACCGGGGAAACGGGGCATCTCCCCCAGGTCCATCGTGGTCTGGAGCCTGGTCGCCCTGGTCGGCGCCATCGGCTGGGCCGTCCTCGCGCTCTCGCGGGGTGAGGAGGTGTCCGCCGCCTGGATGCTGGCAGCGGCCCTCGGCTCGTACGCCATCGCGTACCGCTTCTACTCCCGGTTCATCGCGGGCCGGGTCCTGAGGGCCGACAAGAACCGTGCGACCCCCGCCGAACGGCTGGACAACGGTGTCGACTTCCATCCCACCGACCGCCGGGTCCTGTTCGGCCACCACTTCGCCGCCATCGCCGGGGCGGGGCCCCTGGTCGGCCCGGTGCTCGCCGCGCAGATGGGCTATCTGCCCGGCACGATCTGGCTCGTCGTCGGCGTCATCTTCGCCGGCGCCGTCCAGGACATGGTGACGCTCTTCTTCTCCACCCGCCGCAACGGCCGTTCGCTCGGCCAGATGGCGCGCGACGAGATAGGGCCGGTCGGCGGGATCGCCGCCCTGTTCGCGGTCTTCATCATCATGATCATCCTGCTCGCGGTCCTCGCGCTGGTCATCGTGAACGCGCTCGCGCACTCGCCGTGGGGCGTCTTCTCCATCGGCATGACGATCCCGATCGCCCTCTTCATGGGCGTCTATCTGCGCACCCTGCGGCCCGGCAAGGTCAGCGAGGTCTCCCTCATCGGCGTCGCGCTGCTGCTCCTGGCGATCGTCTCGGGCGGCTGGGTCGCCGAGTCGTCGTGGGCGGACTTCTTCACGCTGGAGCCGGGCACGCTGGTCATCTGGATGATCGTGTACGGGTTCCTCGCCTCCGTGCTCCCCGTGTGGCTGCTGCTGGCCCCGCGCGACTACCTCTCCACCTTCATGAAGGTCGGCACGATCGGGCTGCTGGCCCTGGGCGTGGTCGTCACCCTGCCGACCCTGAAGATGCCCGCGGTCACCGAATTCGCCACCAGTGGCTCGGGCCCGGTCTTCGCCGGCTCGATGTTCCCGTTCGTCTTCATCACCATCGCCTGCGGCGCACTCTCCGGCTTCCACTCCCTGGTCTCCTCCGGCACCACGCCGAAGATGGTCCAGAAGGAGACGCAGATCCGGATGATCGGCTACGGCGCCATGCTGGTCGAGTCGTTCGTGGCGATCATGGCGATGATCGCCGCGTCCATCATCGACCCCGGCCTCTACTTCGCCATCAACGCACCCGTCGGCGTGATCGGCGACAGCGTCCAGTCGGCCTCCCAGGCCGTGGCCGGCTTCGGCTTCTCCATCACCCCGGACGCCCTGGCCCAGGCCGCCAAGGACGTCGAGGAGACGAGCCTGCTCTCCCGGACGGGTGGCGCGCCCACGTTCGCGCTCGGCATGGCGGAGATCTTCTCCGCGGTGGTGGGCGGAACCGCGATGAAGGCGTTCTGGTACCACTTCGCCATCATGTTCGAGGCGCTCTTCATCCTCACCACCGTGGACGCCGGCACCCGGGTCGGGCGCTTCATGCTCCAGGACATGCTGGGCAACGTCTACAAGCCGTTCCGTGAGGTCAGCTGGAAGCCGGGCGTCTGGTTCGCCAGCGCCGTCGTGGTCGGCGGCTGGGGCTACTTCCTCTGGGTCGGTGTGCACGACCCGCTGGGCGGCATCAACCAGCTGTTCCCGCTCTTCGGCATCGCCAACCAGTTGCTGGCGGCCGTCGCTCTGGCCGTCTGTACCACCCTGCTCGTCAAGTCCGGCCGCCTGAAGTGGGCGTGGGTCACCGCGGTCCCGCTCGCCTGGGACGTGGCGGTCACCCTCACCGCGAGCTGGCAGAAGATCTTCTCCGACGACGTCAAGATCGGCTTCTTCGCCCAGCGCGACAAGTACCAGGCGGGCATCGACGCGGGCGAGGTACTGGCCCCCGCGAAGAACATGGACGACATGCGGACCGTCGTCACCAACTCCACCGTCGACGGGGTGCTGAGCGCGCTCTTCGCGCTCCTCATCATCGTGGTGCTCGTGGACGCCGGGCGGGTCTGCTACAAGGCGATCCGCGACCCGGAGAGCGTCAAGCTCCACGAGACGCCGTACGTCGAATCCAAGCTCGTCGCCCCGGCCTCGCTCTTCGCGACCAAGGAGGAGAAGGCCGAACTGGCCGCCGCCGGAGTCGGCCCGGAGGGCGGCATCCGCAAGGACGCGTCGGAGACGGGGAGCCGGACATGACGGTCGCGGACGTACGACGGGTGGCCGGACGGATCCGCTGGTATGTCCGTGAGCTGACCGGCGAGTCCACGTACGACCGCTATGTGGCGCACGCGAGGGCCCACGATCCGGACTCACCGGTGATGACCCGTCGCGCCTTCGAACGCAGCCGCACGGACGCCCGCGAGGCGGATCCCCGCGAGGGCTTCCGCTGCTGCTGAGCGCCGTCGGCCGGATCGGGCCGCCGCACCCCTCTCAGGGGCGCGGCGGCCCCTTTTCGCGTCCTCGGACGCGCCCGGGAACCGCTCGTTCTCCCGATGCCCGGAGCCCTCACCGTACGAAGGGATGTGCCCATGACGCCGCGCCCGATCGCCCCGGTTCCGGCCCCTCCTTCCGACCGTGACGCCTGCCCCGGCCCCGGCGGCAGCCCCGGCCCCGGCGAGGCCCCCGGACAGCGGCCGGTCATGCTCGGAGCCCATAGGATCTACCGTCGGCTCGGCTTCGTACGGTCCCCTGAGAGGGACGGGGAACCGGTGCCGGGGCTGCGGCTCATGGCCTTCCGGCTGGCGCTGGGGGCGCCCTCCTGAGGCGCACAGGAAATCGTCGCGACACAACATGTGGGGGCCTCATCATCCGGCGGCCCCCACATGTATGCTCGACCTCGCTGTCGCCGCAGGGGAATCCGGTGCGAATCCGGAACTGTCCCGCAACGGTGTGATCGGTGTGCTTTTGCACACCCGCAAGTCCGAAGACCTGTCGACAGCGCGTCCGGCTCGACCGAACCGGACGCCAGACGTCCGGGCCTCGCGGATAGGCCGGTGGACGCCGTCAGCTGTGCTGCCCTGCCCCGGGTTTCGCGCTGCCCGGCTTCCCCGCCTTCCGCCGGCCCCTGCCGAGCGAGGGAAAGCCCAGTGACCATCGCGCCCGCCGATCCGGTTTCAGCCACCGAATCCACAGTGCCCCCGGTGTCCCCGGTGTCGACCACGGCCGGGAAGGCCCCGAACGACGGACCCGGGACCGCTTTGCTGCGGACCCTGACCGACCTCACCGTCGATCTTCCCGACACCGACCCCGGACGGGTCGCCGCCGCCGCGCTGCGCGGACGCAACGCCCGCTCCGACGAGGCGGAGCTGCGCTCGCTGGCCACCGAGGCCGCCGCGGGGCTCATCTCCGAGGACCCGGCGTACTCCCGGCTGGCCGCCCGGCTGCTGACCCGCACGATCGCGGACGAGGCCACGGGCCAGGGCGCGACGTCCTTCTCCGCCTCGGTCGCCGTGGGCCACCGCGAGGGCCTGATCGCGGAGCGCACCGCCGCGTTCGTCACGCTCCACTCGGCCGCGCTCGACCAGCTCGTCGACCGGGCCATGGCGGACGGCGCCGACGACCGCTTCGGCTACTTCGGTCTGCGGACGCTGCACAGCCGCTACCTGCTGCGGCACCCGATCACCCGGCAGGTCATCGAGACCCCGCAGCACTTCATGCTGCGCGTGGCCGCGGGCCTCGCCGAGGACGAGTCGGCGCGGGCGCTTGCGGAGGTCGTCGCGCTCTACGGGCTGATGAGCCGGCTGGACTACCTCCCCTCCTCCCCCACGCTCTTCAACTCCGGCACCCGGCACCCGCAGATGTCCTCCTGCTATCTGCTGGACTCGCCGAAGGACGAGCTGGACTCGATCTACGACCGCTACCACCAGGTGGCGCGGCTCTCCAAGCACGCGGGCGGCATCGGTCTGTCGTACTCCCGCATCCGTGCCCGGGGTTCGCTGATCCGGGGCACCAACGGGCACTCCAACGGCATCGTGCCGTTCCTCAAGACGCTGGACGCCTCCGTCGCGGCGGTGAACCAGGGTGGCCGGCGCAAGGGCGCGGCGGCGGTCTACCTGGAGACCTGGCACGCGGACATCGAGGAGTTCCTGGAGCTCCGCGACAACACCGGTGAGGACCAGCGGCGTACGCACAACCTCAATCTGGCGCACTGGATCCCGGACGAGTTCATGCGCCGGGTCGACGCGGACACCGAGTGGTCGCTGTTCTCCCCCGCCGATGTGCCCGAACTGGTCGACCTGTGGGGCGACGCGTTCGACGCCGTCTACCGGGCGGCCGAGGCCAAGGGCCTGGCCCGCAGGACGATTCCGGCGCGTGAGCTGTACGGCCGGATGATGCGGACCCTCGCGCAGACCGGCCAGGGCTGGATGACGTTCAAGGACGCCTCCAACCGGACCGCGAACCAGACCGCCGAGCCGGGCCGGGTCGTGCACTCCTCGAACCTGTGCACCGAGATCCTCGAAGTCACCGACGACGGCGAGACGGCCGTCTGCAACCTGGGCTCGGTCAACCTGGGCGCGTTCGTCGCGGACGGTGCGATCGACTGGGAGCGGCTGGACGCCACGGTGCGGACCGCCGTGACCTTCCTGGACCGGGTCGTCGACATCAACTTCTACCCGACCGAGCAGGCCGGGCGCTCCAACTCCCGCTGGCGGCCGGTGGGCCTGGGCGCCATGGGCCTCCAGGACGTCTTCTTCCAGCTGCGCCTGCCCTTCGACTCCCCCGAGGCCCGCGCGCTCTCCACGAAGATCTCCGAGCGGATCATGCTCGCCGCGTACGAGGCGTCCTGCGACCTCGCGGAGCGGTCGGGTCCGCTGCCGGCCTGGTCCGAGACCCGGGCCGCGCGCGGGGTGCTGCACCCCGACCACTACGACACCGAGCTGAACTGGCCGGAGCGCTGGGACGCCCTGCGCGCCCGGGTCGCGAAGACCGGGATGCGCAACTCGCTGCTGCTGGCCATCGCGCCGACCGCCACGATCGCCTCGATCGCCGGGGTGTACGAGTGCATCGAGCCGCAGGTCTCCAACCTGTTCAAGCGCGAGACGCTCAGCGGTGAGTTCCTCCAGGTGAACGCCTATCTGGTGGACGAGCTGAAGAAGCTCGGCGTGTGGGACGCCCGCACCCGTGAGGCGCTGCGGGAGGCGAGCGGCTCCGTGCAGGGCTTCGCCTGGATCCCCGAGGACGTGCGGGCGCTGTACCGCACCGCGTGGGAGATCCCGCAGCGCGGCCTGATCGACATGGCGGCGGCCCGTACGCCGTTCCTCGACCAGAGCCAGTCGCTCAACCTGTTCCTGGAGACGCCGACGATCGGCAAGCTCTCCTCGATGTACGCGTACGCCTGGAAGCAGGGGCTGAAGACGACGTACTACCTGCGCTCGCGCCCAGCGACCCGGATCGCCCGTGCCGCGTCCGGCCAGGCGTCGGCCGCCGCCCCCATTCCCGTACAGCAGGCGTCGGCTCCCGACGCGGACGCCATCGCCTGCTCCCTGGAAAACCCCGAGTCCTGCGAGGCCTGCCAGTAATGAGCACGAACGACAACAAGAATCTACTCGACCCGGGCTTCGAACTGACCCTGCGTCCCATGCGCTACCCGGACTTCTACGAGCGCTACCGGGACGCGATCAAGAACACCTGGACGGTGGAGGAGGTCGACCTCCACTCGGACGTCTCCGACCTCGCCAAGCTGTCGCCGGGCGAGCAGCACATGATCGGCCGGCTGGTGGCGTTCTTCGCGACCGGTGACTCGATCGTCTCCAACAACCTCGTGCTGACGCTGTACAAGCACATCAACTCCCCCGAGGCGCGGCTGTATCTGTCGCGGCAGCTCTTCGAGGAGGCCGTGCACGTCCAGTTCTATCTGACGCTGCTGGACACCTATCTGCCCGACCCGGACGACCGGGCCGCCGCGTTCGACGCGGTCGAGGAGATCCCCTCGATCCGTGAGAAGGCGCAGTTCTGCTTCAGGTGGATGGACTCGGTCGAGAAGATCGACCGGCTGGAGACGAAGGCCGACCGCCGCCGCTTCCTGCTGAACCTGATCTGCTTCGCGGCCTGCATCGAGGGGCTGTTCTTCTACGGCGCGTTCGCCTACGTGTACTGGTTCCGCTCGCGCGGTCTGCTGCACGGTCTCGCCACGGGCACCAACTGGGTGTTCCGTGACGAGACGATGCACATGAACTTCGCGTTCGAGGTCGTGGACACCGTCCGCAAGGAGGAGCCGGAGCTCTTCGACGACGCGCTGGAGCAGCAGGTCACCGACATGCTGAGGGAAGCGGTCGAGGCGGAGCTGCAGTTCGGCCGCGACCTGTGCGGCGAGGGCCTGCCGGGCATGAACACCGATTCGATGCGCCAGTACCTGGAGTGCGTCGCCGACCAGCGGCTCGCCCGCCTCGGCTTCCCGACGGTGTACGGGTCGGAGAACCCGTTCTCCTTCATGGAGCTCCAGGGCGTCCAGGAGCTGACGAACTTCTTCGAGCGCCGCCCGTCCGCCTACCAGGTGGCGGTGGAGGGCTCGGTCGGGTTCGACGACGACTTCTAGGCCTCGGCTCAGCTCTTGTGGTGAGGATGTCCGGTGAGTGACATCCTCACCACAAGAGCTTTCCTATCTCGCTCGGCGTGCCTGCAGCGCCCGTCGAGCTTTTACTCATCGCCCGAGGAAGTCGAGCGCGCGCTCATCGAGTTCCGCCGCACAGCGCACCCCGCGAGCACGGAACCGCGCGAGGTCCTTGCGCATGTTCTTGACAGCTTTGCGTGTACGCATCGACTGCACGCCATCCATATGGTCGATGGCCCGGTTCCAAGTCTCACACGCCTCCTCGATTCGGCCGCGCTTGAGCTGCATCTCCGCGCCGGCCACGAGGTCGAGCGAGACGATCCGCGCATAGGTCGTGGCGGGGCGGGCGGTCGCCGCCCGGGCGTACTGGCCCGCAGCGGCGCTGAAATCCCCCAGCGTCTCGTGCACCTTGGCCGTCCGGGAGTAGACGGAGGCGGCGGGTGGTCCCCAGGCCAGAGCCCAGAAGGGAGTCTCGTCGCCCTTGTCAGCGGCGAGGAGTTCGCGAGCGCGGTCGGCCTCGACGACAGCGGCTCGCCGTTGCCCGCTCTTGGCGAGGGTGTGGGCGTGGACGACACGGAACAGAGCCATGGTCGCGTTGTCGACCTTGCCCTTGGCTCGGTTCAGTCCGGTTTCCGCGAGGCCCTGACAGTGCTCGGGGCGGTGAAGCTTCAAACCCTGCATGGCCATGGTTCGCATGATGAACCCGTCTTGCCCGGTGATGCCGGACTCAACAGCCAGTGCGTAGGACTGAAGGTAGTAGCGCTGGGCGAGTCCCTGTTGTCCCGCGTCGTAGGACTTCCAGCCCAGGAGGTGCACACCCCGGCTGGCGGCGGAGAGCATGTACCGACGCATCTCCTCGTTGTGGAAGCGGGCACGGCACAGCGGTGCGACGTCGTCGCGGAGGTACTGGACAAGGGCGGAGCGCCCGTGCCGACCGCCGTGGCGTTCGTCCATCTCGGAAAACATCCTCACCATGTCCCTCACCGCACGCACCTCGGCCATTCCGACGATGTGTCCGGTGCGAGCGGCAGCCGACCTGTCGGCCACCTCCTGCACGTAGTCGAGAGGCAGTGCGGAAGCGGCCACGGAGTAGGCGGAGCTGGTCAGGAAGGTTCGCCGGTCCAATTCGGCCTTCCACATCGGCACCAGGGCATCGATCGGGTCCGCCCCGAGGGACAGGCCCATGGTGTCATCCTCTGCCACATCCGGGCTCGGCAGACCTAGGTCGGCCGACGTGAGCAGACGGCCGAGGTGCCGGGACAGGGCAGCGGCCAAGAACCGAGCGGTCGTCTCCTGCGGTACGACACCGTTGAGCCAGTGCCGGATCATGCCCTTGTTCGTGGCCAACTCGACGCCGCACTCGGCAGCGACCCGCCGGACGGCCTTGGCGAGTGCTTCATAGGTGAGACCCGACTCGGAGATGAGATCCCGCAACCGCTGGTTCGGTGCGCTCATGGTCATTCCCGCCCCCGTGATACCCGTGATACCGCATGGCCTCCCTGCCACCGTACCGCCACACCCCTACTGCGGGTTGACTGTTCATCACGCAAGGCGACCACCCCGCAAGGGAGTTCCGGTGACAGGTCGCCTGGCCAAGCCAAGACAGCGCTCAGATCCGAGCGTCCGTCAGGTCGTCGCCGTGACCCTCGGAACGAATCAGTTCGCCACGGCGGACGGCACCGAGTACAAGAACGCCTGACCACGTTCCACCGGACGTGACAGCACCCCAAGGCTGACCGGGCACCGGGCCGCGAAGGGCCGTGCTACGAGTACGGTCGCCGGCGGCCCCGTGCCCGATCTTGTACCGGCGATCGACATACCCACGTAGAGAAGGGAACAAGTGCGAGTGGAAATGGAGTCGCTGCTACCCACCGCGGGTGCGCTCCTGGTGGACACCAGCCGCAACAACCGCGTCGGCGAGTTCCGAGGGACCGCCGGCCTCTACTGGTCCCTCCGCCCCGTCGGCGGCGGTATCGAGTGGGAGGTCGAACCCCGGCACGTACGCCCCGCCCTCCCCATAGAGCAGCTCCGCGCCCGTACCGCACGGGCCAACGCCCGCAGTCGGGGTGAGGTGCTGTGACCCCGCGCCCCCTCGCCCGGTTGTGGGTTCGGCTCGTCCTCGCCCTGGGGGCCGCCGAAGTCCGTCCACGGCTCCGCCTCCCCCGGCTCCTGTGGGCACTCACCCGGCACCCGGCCCGCACCGTCGTCGTGGCGGAGATCGAGGCGGCGGCCGAACAGCTGAAGGCCCTGATCCGGTGGGGCGCCCACGAGCGTGCCGCGTGATGCGCGCGAGTTACGCCGCCGAGGTCACCCTGACCACCGGGCAGCGGTTCGCCTCGCTCGGCGGAGTCACCGTACACAACCGGCGGCTGGCCCTCCTCTGGCTCCGCCGGCAGGCCCTCCGCCTCGCCAACGGGCACGGGAGCGCCGTACGGGACGAGTCACCCGGCGACGTACGGCCCGTCCTCTTCCACGGCTCCGACGCTCCCGAAGGGCTGCGGTTCTGGGCCACCGACCAGCACCACCAGGACGACGCGATACGAACCCTGGAAGCGGGCTTCCCCTTCCAGTTCAACGTCCTCGATCCCGCCGTCGGGCTCAGCCTCACCCTCGCCGGATGGCGCACCTTCCCGGCCGACCGCCCGTAGCCCCCCACACAGAAGAGACCTCACGTGCTGCAATGCACTGCCGTGACCCGGATTCCTCTCGGCGAGGTGACCGTCGCCCTCGTCACCATGGCTGGCGGACCCGGCACCCCGCCCGACGACTTCACCCTCGACCACTACGTCCTGTGCGAGCTCGGTGAACATGACACCCTCACCGATCACGCCGCACTCCTCGGCGCCGCCGACGAACCCGACCGGCCCGCCCTCTGGTTCTTCTGGACCGGCACCGACACCGACCGCACCCACCACATCCAGGCCGAGCCCTGGTGCCCCGCCGCCCTCCGCAACCTCGACACCGACGCCCTCTTACGGTGCTCGTTCTTCAACGACCACACCACAGGGCACTCCTGGGACGTCACCGACCCCCTTGGGGACCTCATCGCCGGACCGCTCAGCAGCGACGACGTCTCCGGCGATCCACGGGAGCGGCCCCAACCGTGAACCAGTGCACCGCCGTCGCCCTTCTCCCGCCTCCGGACCATCTCATCGCCCTGTCGCCGGCCGGACACCGCCCCGAAGCCGGGCACGTCCTCTGCGAACTCGGCGAGGAGCATGACGACCAGCACGCCGCGATGCTCCGGGACGAAGGCGGACGGCCCGGAAGCGCCGTCCGGGTCCGGTGGAAGGGCTCCGGGCTCGCCGGGCTCACCTCGCTCCCCTGGTGCCCCGCGCACGGCACCCGTAACGAAGCCTGCGAACTCTTCGCCTCACACTCTTCCGCACACAGCTGGGACATCACGGACCCCACCGGCGAAGCGATCACGCTGGTCCTCGCCCGCCAGCACCCCCACCTGTTCCCCGAGTACCGGGACGAGGACGGAAGCTGACCCCGCCCAAGAGAAGCGGCGCCGGGCAAGAGCCCCCACCGGGGCTGCCGGTCCGGGCCGTAGCCGGACCGGCAAGGCGCTCTCCTAGGCCTTCGCCCAACCCTTCGGGTAAGAGCGCCGCGTGACCTTATAGGGGCGTGCGGCGCTATGCGTTTCCGTACGCGCCGCCTCCCTCCGTTCCGCGTCGCGGAGCTGGCGGTCGATACGGCGCTCGCGGACGAATCCGACAGCGGCCGGGAGAGTGACGAAGGTGAAGAGGGCGGTCACGACGAGGTAGTCCAGGAAGAGGTTCATGGCTCCACCTTCGTCCGCCCGGCAGGATTCGGTCAGTGGCAGCACTGCCACTCAGCATCAAATTCCTGCCACACTGGCTCCATGCTGAAAAACGTCGCCGTCCTGCTGCTGGCCGAGGTCCACCCCTTCGAACTCGGCGTGCTCTGCGAGGTGTTCGGCCTGGACCGCAGCGAAGAGGGGCTGCCGGTGCACGATTTCGCCGTGGTCTCCGCCGAGGGCCCCGTCCTGAACACCCACGCGGGCTTCACCATCACCACGCCACACGGCCTGGAGCGGCTGGAGGAGGCCGACCTCATCGCCGTGCCGGCGGGCAGCCACTTCATGTGGCGGGAGTATCCCGAGGAGGTCCTCGACGCGCTGCGCCGGGCCGTGGAGCGCGGGGCGCGGGTGCTGAGCGTCTGTTCCGGGGCGTACGTCCTCGGGGCGGCGGGCCTGCTGGACGGGCGCCGCTGCACCACGCACTGGCGGCACGCGGCGGAGCTGTCCCGGCGCTTCCCGAAGGCGATCGTGGAGCCGGACGTGCTGTACGTGGACGAGGGCCCGGTGATCACTTCGGCGGGCACCGCCGCCGGGATCGACGCGTGTCTGCACCTGATCCGGCAGGAGTACGGCCAGCAGGCGGCCAACACGCTGGCCCGCCGCATGGTCGTGCCGCCGCACCGGGACGGCGGGCAGGCGCAGTACATCAGCCGCCCGCTGCCCCGGAACTCCTGCGACACGGTCGGCTCCACCCTGGCGTGGATGGAGCAGCACCTCGACCAGGAGATGAGCGTGGAACAGCTGGCGGCGCTGGCGCACATGTCGCCGCGCACCTTCGCCCGGCGGTTCCAGCAGGAGACCGGGACCACGCCCTACCGGTGGCTGCTGCGGCAGCGGGTGCTGCTGGCCCAGCATCTGCTGGAGACCTCCGACCTGACGATCGACACGATCGCGGGGCGAACGGGCTTCGGTACGGCGGCGACCCTGCGACACCAGTTCGTGCGGTCACTGGGCACCACGCCGAACGCCTACCGCCGCACCTTCCGGGGCCCGGAGCCGGCCGCCGCCGAGCCGACCGCCGCCGAGCCCCCGTCGCGGCGGGTTCAGTCGTTGGGGACGACCTCGTAGCGCGGCGTGCCCTCGTCCATCTGCCGCAGCGCGTCCTTGCGCTCCCGCTTGGAGAGCCGGTCAATGTACAGGTAGCCGTACAGGTGGTCCGTCTCGTGCTGGAGGCACCGCGCGAAGTAGCCGCTGCCCCGCACCTTGACCGGATTGCCCTGCGCGTCCTGCCCGCGCACCACCGCGTAGTCGGGGCGGGCGAGCGAGGCGTACGCGGTCGGGACGGAGAGGCAGCCCTCGTTGGAGTCGTCCAGCACCCGCGCCTCGGGAGCCAGCTCCTCCAGGACCGGGTTGCAGATGACGCCGGTGTGGCGCACCCCGTCGTCGTCGGGGCAGTCGTAGACGAAGACCTTCAGGTCCACGCCGATCTGGTTGGCGGCCAGGCCGACGCCCTCGGCCGTCCTCTGGCTGGCGAACATGTCGTCGATCAGCCGCGCCAGTTCGTCGTCGAACGCGGTGACGTCCTTGCACTCCTTGTGCAGCACCGGGTTGCCCACGACCGTGATCGGACGGGAGGTGCCACGCTCGCGGTAGGCCGCCTCGCGCTCCTCGCAGTCCTCCGTGTCGACGAGGAACCCCTCGTCGTCCACGCCGATCCGCCCGTCCGTCTCCTGCTGCGACATGTCCGCCGTACGCCTTCCTGCAAAACTCAAACCCGGTGACCCCGCCGGATCCCGTCAGATGCCGGGAGCCACGGGAGGAACAGCACCGCGATCGGTGCGCGTACAGCCTACGGGCAGAGGTCAGCAGACTTCTTCGAGATCCCGCCACTCGCGGCTGTCCGGGCTGTCGGCGACCCAGCCGTCCAGCAGCCCGCGCACCAGTCCGGCGGGGGCCGCGAGACCGCACTCGCGCTCCGGGACCCACAGGTCCCCGGCGCCCGCGGTGCGGTGGCCCAGCGGCCCCGGGTGGCCCGGCTCGCTGTGATCGTGCGGGTCCAGGTGCTCCCCGTCGCCCTCGTCGCTCTCCATCCGGCTCTCCGAGCACGCCCGGCACAGCAGCCGTACGGAGGAGGACCAGTCCTCGGCGGCGAACCCGGCGTCCGAGGCCAGCCTCTCCAGCGCGTCCCGGTCGTCCTCGGTCGCCGCCTCCAGCAGCACCACCCAGGTCGGCACGGGCGAGGGGGCCCACAGCTCGATCTCGTCGAACACCGGATACGAGGGCCCGGCCGCGGTGACCCGCTCACCGTTGGGTACCCCGTCGTGCAGCACGACCTCGCCCCAGCGCCGCCCGGAGGACGGCAGCGGGATCGAGAGCACCTCGATCCGGGCCGGGTCGAGCCGACGGCCCCAGACCACCTCGGCCTCGCCCTCCGGCGAGAGCCGCACGGCGGCGCTGCCCAACTCCATACCGGTCGGCTCGGTGGTGGCCCCGCTGTGCTGGCCACCGCCGGGGACCTTCAGGCCGTACGCCTGCCAGGCCCGCCGCGCCAGCGGCCAGTCCTGGAGTGCGGTGGCCGCGATCCCGACGTTCCACCAGTCCGGGGCGCCCGACTCCCGGTCGAGCAGTGCGACGGCCCGCAGGCCCGCCGCCCTCGCCTGCTCCCAGTCGTGCCGGAACTTGTGCAGCAGCGCCAGATTGAACCAGGACTCCGAGAGCCAGGGCTCCAGATCCGCCGCGCGCGTCAGCAGCGCCCCCGCGTCCTCGTACCGGCCGTCGCCGATCAGCGTGAACGCGCGGTCCGTGGCCTGCCGCCAAGAGGCGGACGGCCGATGCCGTACCTTCCCGAAGATCCTCACGATTCCCGCCTGTCCCGACTGGACACCCTCGTCATCCACTCTGCTTTCGCATCCAACCATGCCCGGCCGGACGCCCGCTCATTACCCATGGGTTATCCGGCTCCGGCCGTGGTCGGGCCGCCCGCGCGGGGACGCGCCCCAGCGGCTCCACCACCGGTTGCCGGTGGCCCTGCCCGGTGCCGGGCCCGAGCCGCTCCAGCGCGGCCCCGGACATGCGTGGGCCGCTGTGCCCGGGCGATCGGGGCACAGCGGCCGTCCCACCGGACCTCGGGGATCCGCCGGAGTATCTGCGGGTGACTACTCGGCGGCGGACGCCGACCGGTCGGTGTCCTGCGCGGTCAGATCCTGCTCGGGCACGGCCTCGCCGGCCCGGATCAGGTCGATCCGGCCCATCACCTTGGAACGCAGGTCGGTAGGGACGTCGTCCTGTCCGCAGCAGCGCTTGACCAGCTTCTTCACGGCCTCTTCGAGACCGTACTTCTCCAGGCACGGGGAGCACTCCTCGAAGTGCACCTCGAACTTGGTGCAGTCGCCCTCGGGCATCTCCCGGTCGAGAAACTCGTAGAGATGGTCGAGGACCTCCGAGCAATCCGTCTCGTGCGGCTCTCCGCAGCTCATGAGGCCGAGCCCTTCCGATCGTCCGACTCACCGGTGCCGGCCGCGACGAGCCCGCGCTCACGGGCGTAGTCCTCCAGCATGCCGCGCAGCTGGCGGCGGCCGCGGTGCAGCCGGGACATCACCGTACCGATGGGAGTCCCCATGATGTCCGCGATCTCCTTGTAGGCAAAGCCCTCGACATCGGCGAGATACACGGCGATGCGGAACTCCTCGGGAATCGCCTGGAGCGCCGACTTCACGTCGGAGTCCGGGAGATGGTCGAGCGCCTGGGACTCCGCCGAGCGCAGACCGGTCGACATGTGCGACTCGGCCCGTGCCAGCTGCCAGTCCTCGATCTCCTCGGCTGCGCTGCGCTGGGGCTCCCGCTGCTTCTTGCGGTACGAGTTGATGAAGGTGTTGGTGAGGATGCGGTACATCCACGCCTTGAGGTTGGTGCCCTCACGGAACTGGTGGAAGGAGCCGTACGCCTTCGCGTACGTCTCCTGGACCAGGTCCTCGGCATCGGCCGGGTTACGCGTCATGCGCAGCGCGGCCGAGTACATCTGGTCGAGAAAGCCGAGGGCGTCCCGCTCGAAGCGCGCGTTGCGCTCGGCGGGCGTCTCCGGTGCACGGCCGTCGTCGGGCCCTGTGTCGGTCCCAGTGACCGGACCCACCTCCTCCAACGATGTGGCGGAGCCGAAACCGGACCCGCTCGCATCGGAGAATAGTCGACCTTGCTCGGAGACGGGCGCTCGATCAGCGCCGCCCGGCGGGCGCTCGTGGCCGGTCCTCGCCGCGCGCAGCACCGTCCACTCCAGATCAGCGGCGTTCGAGCGGCTGGGGCAGATGGTCGATCCCATGCGACGGACTCCCTCTCCACGTACGACGTATCCGTATCGACGTCCTTGCACCGACGTCCCGAACAACAGCGCCCCCGCGCGGAGCATTCCCGGGGCCTGTGCCATGTGCGTGAGGCCCGGGTCACCCCCAGGCGGATCCGGTCATCCGAGTGACGCGATCCACCCGGCCACCGCGTCGGTGAGGACGCCCATCGTCTGCTCCTCGGTCGCCCCGGACCTCTTCGGCACCGCGAACCCGTGGTCGCCGTGGTCCACTTCGGCCAGCTCGTACGGACCGGGCGGAAACTCCTCGGGCCGGCCGAACGGATCGT
Source organism: Streptomyces sp. NPDC104313 (assembly GCF_055583985.1). Classification (NCBI taxonomy): domain Bacteria; kingdom Bacillati; phylum Actinomycetota; class Actinomycetes; order Kitasatosporales; family Streptomycetaceae; genus Streptomyces; species Streptomyces sp. NPDC104313. Next base: position 380,671 of record NZ_JBVJMW010000006.1, on the reverse strand, counting down.
TGCCGCCCTGCACCACCAGCGTGGGCACACCCGCCCCCAGCAGTTCGTCGGCGCGGGACTTCTCGGGCCGGCCCGGAGGGTGCAGCGGAAAGCTGAGCGCGAGGACGGCGACCGCGCCCAGCTCCGTCGCCGTACGGCAGGCGACCCTGGCCCCGGCGCTGCGGCCCCCGGAGACGACGGGAAGCCCGGGAGCGGCCAGGGCGGGCCACAGACCGCGCCAACCGGTGTCCAGGGTCTTCGGGGCGGGCGCGACCTTCCTGCCGGCCACCCGCCAGGGCTGCTCCACCAGGGCGACGGTGACGCCGCGCCCCGGCAGGGCGGCGGCCAGGGCCCTCAGATCGCGGGCCTCGATGCCGCCGCCCGCCCCGTGGCCCACGGCCAGCACGAGGCGGGGCGCGGGCGCGGGGACCCAGGTGATCCGGGCCTCACCGGCGTCGGTGGTGACGTTCTGCGTACGTGGTTGACGACTCACCGCGCCATCCTCTCCCGCGCCGCGCCCAGATCTCGCGCGCCGCCCAGGACAGCTCCCGCGCCGTTCGGAACAGCTCCCGCGCGCCGTTCAGAACAGCGTGGACTCCTCCGGCGCGGCCAGCTCCTGGAGCAGTTCGGGTCCGTTGTTGCGGACGTTGCTGACGGTGGTGGCGACCGGATAGGCACGCATCAGCCCACCGGGCGGCGGCTCCAGCAGCGCGCGCAGTTCGTCGAGGCCCGTGTGTGTTGGGTCCAGCCAGGTGTCCCAGCGGTCGGGGGTGAGCATCAGCGGCATCCGGGGGTGGATGTCGGCGAGCGCGCCGGGCCCCTCGGCGGGGGCGACGGCCAACGGTGTGGTCTCCGCCTCGGTGGTGATCACCGAGCAGGTCACCCACCAGGCGTTCTCGTGGTCGCCGGGCAGTGTCGCGTCGCGCCAGAACTCGTACAGTCCGGCCATCGCGAAGACCGACCCGTCGGCGGGGGTCACGAAGTACGGCTGCTTGCGGGCCCGCTTCCTGCCCTTCTTCTCCTCCAGCTGCCGTTCCTCCGAGCCGGTGACCCACTCGTAGTAGCCGTCGGCGGGCAGGATGCAGCGACGCTGGGCGAAGGCGCGGCGGAAGGAGGGCTTCTCGTGCACGGTCTCCGCACGGGCGTTGATCAGCCGGGCGGCGCCTTCGGGAGTCTTCGCCCAGGACGGCACGAGTCCCCATTTCAGGGCACGCAGCTGACGAACCGGACGCTGGTCGTCGGCGTCCTTAACAGGCCGCTCCAGAACGGCGTAGACCTCTTTGGTCGGCGCCACGTTCCAGTCCTGCTCCAGGGCCTCGGTGGGTTCCCACCTCTCGACGCCGAAGAGCCCGGCCAGGTCCTCGCCTCGCCGGCTCGCCGCGTACCGTCCACACATCTCGATCCACCCATCCGAACCGCGGGAACACGAACCGCGGGAACAAGAACCGCGGAAAACACCCGGTGCTCCGGTGTCCCGGCCGTCGGGACACGTCCAAGAGTGACAGCACCGGCCGGGTGCGGGAAAGGAGATCCCCGTCTCCCGATCCGGTCAGTCCGCCCCCTTCCTCCCGGGAGCGGAGGCAGCGGCCGGGGCCGTTCGGACCAGGACGTCGCTGTGCGGGGAACGGGCCTTGGGGGGCGGGGCGGAGGCCGGCCGCACGGCGCCCACGAGGTCCGGGTACAGCAGCACATGACGCCTGCGAGCCTCGGCCGCGGCGTCGGAGCGCGGCACCACGGTGTGTTCGACAGCTCCGTCCGCCCTCAGCGTGGTGACCAGACACCGGTTGTCGAGGCGGCGCGCGGTCCGCAGGTGCCGGGCCGCGCCCCGGGCTCCGGCCGGAACCGTCAGGCACCTCTCGCCCGCGGTCTCGAATCCGGTGGTCTCCAGTCCCTCGGCCCGCAGCAGTCCCTCCGCCGTCCGACGTTCCCCGGCCGACCGGAAAACCCACACGTCGCCGCCCTGGTGCACGACGACCGCGGCGGCCTCCGGGCCCTCCCCCACGACGGTCCCGTCCCCGGGGTCCTCACTCCAGGGAAAGGGCCGGCAGAGCAGACGCACCCCCGCGCGCTCCGCCCGGTCCACGGCACGCTCGTGGACCACCTTGGCGCCATGGCGGGACATCCGGCGGACCCCCTCGTAGCTGATCCGGGAGAGGGTGCGGGCCTCCGGCACCAGGTAGGGATCGGCGGTGCACACCCCGGGCACGTCGGAGAAGAGCTCACAGGTACCGGAGCCCAGGGCCGCCGCCAGCGCCGCCGCCGAGAGGTCCGAGCTGTTGCGGCCCAGCATGACGGTCCGCCCGGCCGGATCGACCGCCTGGCCGCCGGGGACCACCGCCACCCGGCAGTCGGCCAACGCGGCGGACAGCGCGGCGGGACTGGCCGAGGTCAGCTCCGCCCGGTCGCCGTGCCCCTCGGCGAGGAGCCCGGTGCCCGCCGCCGGGACGGGGCACGCGGGCAGGCCCTCGGCGTGCAGGGCGGCCGTGAGCAGGGCGACGCTGACCGTCTCACCGGTGGTCAGGAGCATCGCGGCGGCAGACGCCGGCGGGTCGGCGGAGAGAGCGTCCAGGGTCTGCTGGAGCCTGCCCGTCGTACCGGACATCGCGCTCACCACGACGACCAGCGGGCGGCGCTCCTCGCCGCTGCGGCCCACCAGGTAGCGGGCCACCCGGTGGTATCCGTCGAGGTCCGCGAAGGCCGAGCCGCCGAACTTCAGCACCAGCGGACGGCTGCCGGGTGTGCGAGGACCGGTCATCACAGCCACCCGTTCTTCGCCGCGAGTGCCACGATGTTCAACGCGTTCAGGGCGGCCCCCACCCACAGGTTGTCCGCGACCACCCACAGGGCCGCCGCGTGGCTGTCCTCCGGCTCGACGCGGATGCGGCCGACGTGGACCAGGGCCCGGTCCTCGGACCGGGCGAAGACCGTGCGGGGCGTCGGGTACGAGGGACTGTCCGACCGGCCGTGGACACGCAGTCCGGGCGTCGCGGCCAGGGCGGCCACGACGGACTCGGTCGTGACCGGCTCGCGCAGCCGGATGTGCACGGCCTCGGAGTGGCAGTCGAAGACCGGTACCCGCACCGCCGTGGCGCTCACCCGGAGCTCCGGCAGGCCCAGGATCTTGCGTGGCTCGCGGACCAGTTTGCGTTCCTCGTGGGTGAGTCCGGAAGCATCCAGCAGGCCTATCTCGGGGACGAGGTCGAAGGAGAGCGGCTGCCCGAAGCGCCCGCCCGGAGCGCCCTGGGCCCGGGGATCGTCCAGGATGGCCCGGGACCCCTCCGCCAGCTCGCGCAGGCCTCGCAGACCGCCACCGGACGCCGCCTGGTAGGTCGCCACCACGACGCTTTCCAGACCCGCCAGTTCATGCAACGGGTGGAGGGCGCGAACCAGCTGGATGGTCGAGCAGTTGGGGTTGGCCACGAGCCCGCACTCCGGCCGGTCGGCGAGCGCACCGGGGTTGACCTGCGGAACCACCAGAGGGACGTCCGAGCGCATCCGGAAGAACGAACTGTTGTCGACGACCAGCACCCCGGCCGAGGCGAGCCGCTCGGCCTCCCGGCCACTGACCTCAGCGCCCGCGGAGAACACGGCGACGTCCAGGCCCCGGGGGTCCAGGTCGTCGAGGGTGACGAGGTCGGCCATCGGCAGGGAAACCCCCAGCTCGGCGGCCAGGTCCCGGCCCACGCTGCGCTCCGATCCGACCGGCACCACCTGTTCCACGGGCAGGATCCCGCCGTCGAGCAGGGTCAGGCACTCCCGGCCCACGGCTCCGGTGGCTCCCACTATCGCGATGCGCAGCATGCGTCGTCCTCCCGTTTCGGCCCCGGGCCGGGGCTCAGTACGTGGTCGTGTCGGGTGAGCGGCCCCGAAAGGCGCGCCGGTACGCGTTGGGGGTGGTGCCCAGCGAGCGGACGAACTGGTGCCGCAGCGCGGCGGCGTTGGGGAATCCCGTACGGACCGCCACGGCCTCCATGGTCGCGTCGGTGTTCTCCAGTAGCTGCTGGGCGCCCAGCAGCCGCTGGGCCAGCAACCAGCGGTAGGGGGTGGTCCCCGTCTCCATCCGGAAGCGGCGGGCGAAGGTGCGCGGCGACATACAGGCCAGCGCCGACAGCTGGTCGACGCTGATCTCCTGGGCCAGGTGCTGCTCGGCCCAGGCCAGCGCCAGGCTCACACCGCCTTCCCCGAAGTGCGCTACGGGCCGTTCGATGTACTGGGCCTGGCCGCCCTCCCGGTGCGGGGGCACCACCATCCGCCGGGCGATGGCGTTGGCCACGTCGCTGCCCTGGAGCTTGCGCACCAGGTGGAGACAGGCGTCGATGCCGGCGGAGGTGCCGGCCGAGGTCAGGATCGGGTCTTCGTCGACGTAGAGCACCCCTGGTTCGACCTCCGCCTTGGGGTAGCGCTCGGCGAGTGCGTCGGCGTACCTCCAGTGTGTGGTGCAGCGCCGTCCGTCGAGCAACCCGGCGGCGCCCAGGACGAAGGCGCCGACGCAGACGCTGACCACCCGTGCTCCGCGGGCCACCGCCTGGCGCAGGGCCTCCAGAAGGGCGGGCGGAAAGTCCCGGGTGTGGAAGTCGTCCCCGACAGGGATGGCGATGAGGTCGGCGGCGTCCAGCCGGTCGAGCCCGTGGGGGGTACTGATGGTGAACCCGGGTACCGCCCGCACGGACGAGGACTCCGCGGCGACGAGTGCGAAATCGTAGCCGGGCAGCCCTTCCTCCTGGCGGTCGATCCCGAATACTTCGCACACGACACCCAGCTCGAACGGATGCACGTTGTCGAGCAGCACTGCGGCTACGTTCTTCAGCATGAGGCCCAATGTGGCAGTAAACCATGGGCATCTGACAGCCCATCTGCTGTTTCTTGTCCGAATCAGCCCTCATACTCATGGCATGGCCCTGAAGCAGCCGGCAGTCGTTCGCCCGTACCGACAGCAACGAAGTTGTCGTCGAAAGACGCGCCAATGTGTATGAATCCGCAACGAATTCCCATGACCACGGCCTGAGTTCGGTCGGATGCCCCGATCTTCGCGAAGACGGCGGACAAGTGGTTCTTCACCGTCTTCTCGGATATGCCGAGTTCCCTCGCCACCTGCCGATTCGAATTCCCCTGCGCGATGAGCACGAGAATCTCGCGCTCGCGGGTCGTCAGCAGTGCGAGCGCCTCCCTGGCCTCCAGGAGCCCGTCGGAGGAGCCCGGACGAGCGGGGGCGGCCCGAAGGTCCTCGTGCAACCGCACCTGCGCTTCGAGCGCGCCCCGCATGTCATCGAGCGCCTTCTGCGCCTTGGTGACGATCTCGGCGAGGGCCGCGGCGGGCCGCGCCACGGCTCCACAGAACGGGCACGGCCGATGGTCTCTCACCGCCACGGCCGGACCTCTCGCAACTTGGGACATCAGATGAACTCCCTGCACCGAAGTGGATGGAACGAATCGCTCTTCTCCTCAAGAACCGGGGGGCGGTTCGGGCGCCCGGGTGCGAGGGGTCAGGAAGACAGCCGTGCGTGAATCGCCACGGTCTTGCACCGGGTGTATTCACGCAGTGCCTCCAGGCCCTTCTCCACTCCCACCCCCGAACGCCGATAGCCGCCGAACGGCAGCTCGACCCCTCCGGCCGCGCTGTAGTTGTTGACGAACACCTGCCCCACCCGCAACCGCTGGGCGAGCCAGTGGGCGACCGTCACATCACGAGTCCAGATACCGGCGGCCAGACCGTACGTGGTGTGTTCCGCGAGTGCGACCGCCTCGTCCATCGAGTCGAACACGGACACGCTCAGGACCGGACCGAATATCTCCTCGTTGAAAATCCGGTGCTTCGGGGTCACGCCGTCGAGGAGGGTGGGCTCCACATAGAAGCCCTCGGCGTACGCCGCCCCCTCGGGTACGCCGCCGCCCGCGCGGACCTCGATGCCGCCGCCGCGCACCTCTGCCAGGTACCCGAGGACTCTGCTCCGCTGCTTTGCCGAGATGAGCGGGCCCATGTCGGGGTCATCGACCCCCGCGCCGAGGCGCAGGGAACGAAACCTCTCGGCGAGCGCGGAGACCAGTTCGTCGTGGACGGAGCGGTGGACGAGCAGCCGGCTCCCGGCCGAGCAGTTCTGTCCGGCGTGCTCGGTGATCGACTCCACGATCTGCGGCACCGCCAGCGCGGCGTCGTAGTCGGGGAGTACGAGATGCGGCGACTTCCCGCCGAGTTCCAGCGTGACCGGCACGATGTTCCGTGCCGCCGCCGTCATCACGGCCTCGCCGGCCTCCCGCGAGCCGGTGAAGGCGAGGCGGTCCAGGTCGGGATGGGCGGCCAGTGCGGCTCCCGCCTCGTCCCCGTATCCCGGGACGACGTTCAGGGCCCCCGCGGGGAGACCTGCCTCCTCGACGATCTCGGCCAGCCGGAGCGACGTCAGGGGCGCGTCCTCGGCCGGCTTGAGGACACAGCAGTTGCCGGCCGCGAGCGCGGGCGCCAGAGTCCTCGCGGCGATCTGGAGCGGGTAGTTCCAGGGAATGATGTGCCCACACACTCCGTAGGGTTCGCGCAGGGTGAAGGCGAGCCGGTCGGGCTGCTGCTGGATCGTCTCCCCGCCCAGTGCCTCCAGGGCGTTGGCGTAGAACTCGAAGTACCGGGCGGCGACATCGGCGTCGGCCAGCGACTGGCTGAGCGGCTTGCCCGTGTCGAGCGTCTCCAGGCGGGCCAGCTCCTGGCGCCGGGCGCGCAGGCCCCCGGCGATGCGGTGACAGATACCGGAGCGCTCCACCGGCGAGGTGAACCGCCAGGTCCTCTCGTAGACATTCCTGGCGGCCTCCACCGCCGACCGGACCTCGGCCGAGCCGCAGCGGGCCACCCGCGCGAAGGGCCGGGCGGTCGCCGGGTCGAGGACGTCGATCCAGCGCGCCGTCGGCACCTTCTTCCCCGCGATGACAGCCGGGCACTTTGGCAACTCTGCTTCGCTCGCGTGCCTCATCCGACTCCTTGCGTGGTGAGGAGCACTGCTCCGGTGTCAGCCGGTCATCGAGTCGACGATCACCCTGCGGAGGTCGTCCGCGGTGACGTCGCGCGGACAACACACCAGCAGACGCTGTTGTTTGAGCGCTCCTTCGACGAGTTCGGGCAGGTCCTTCGTGGTGTATCCGAAGTCCTTCAGCCCGGTGGGCCCCCCGGTGTCGGCCACGATGCTCCGCAACGTGGCCGGAAGGACGTCCGAGCCGTTGGCCTCGGTCACCCCGTTGAGATTCGCCCCCAGCAGCTCGGCCGCCCTCAGGTGCCTTGCCGGCGATGTCGGGTACGTGAACGCGAAGGCGGCCGCCGCGGTGGAGACGACCGCGGCCCCGTGCGGCACCATCGCGTGCCCGACCTCGTAACCCTGCGGCCGGTAGTCACGGACCAGCCCCGCCACCGGATAGGCGCAGGCATGGGGAATATGGGTACCGGCATTGCCGAACCCCATCCCGGCGAAGCTCGCCGCCCTGCTCATTCCCGTACGCGCCTGGAGATCGTCCGGGTTGAGCACAGCCCGCCTGAGGTAGCGGCCCACCAACCGCAACGCCTGCTCCGCCCAGACGTCACTGATCGGGTTGGCCCCGATGTACAACGGACGGTCCTGAGGCGTCGCGTACGCGGGCCGCCGGTCGAAGGCTCGGGCCGTGTACGACTCACAGGCGTGCGTCAGGACGTCGTACCCCGAGGCCGCGGTGACCGCCGGCGGCAGGGACAGGGTGTTCGCCGGGTCGACCAGCGCCAGCGAGGGCAGCAGCCGCGGATCGCTGATGCCGGTCTTCACGTTCAGGCCCGTGACCCCGAGGGCGACCATGGCGGTGCACTCGCTGCCGCTGCCGGCCGTGGTGGGCACGGCCACCAGTGGTTTGAGGGGGCCGGGAACCCGGACTCCGGCCCCGATCGGGGCGTTCAGGTAGTCGCGTACCGGGCGGCCGGGATGGCTGAGCAGGAGGTTCAGCATCTTGGCGGTGTCGATCGAGCTGCCGCCGCCCAGACCCACATAGCCGTCCACCTGGAGGGATCCCAGCTCGCGGGCCGCCTCGGCGCAGCTTTCGTCGGTGGGTTCCACGCGGGCCCGGTCGAAGACCGTGACCTCGATCCCCTCCTGCTCGATCAGCTCGGCGACTCGCGCGGGCAGTCCGAGACCGGCGAGAACGGGATCGGTCACCAACAGCACCGATGCGATCTCGGCGCTGCGCAATGCGAAGCCGATCTCCCGGGTGGCGCCGACACCGAATTTCAGCGGTGGGGCCTTCCAGTCGATTATTCGTTCCCGTTCGGGTACTGCTCCACCGCCCCAACCAGACAGCATCATTGCCCGCCTCTGTTTTCATGGAATGAATCGAGAAGTGCGAATGAAATACAGTGAACGAACAGCGGAGCCCCCCCGGGCAAACCTCGGCCGACTTCATGAACGGGCACCGCCGTTCACTTCTACGCGGCCGGACGAGGCCTCATATTAGCCAGTCGCTTTCCGTGCAGCCATAGGACCGGAGTCCTATGGCCGAATCAGTCAGTCCCGGCGCGGCGAACCCGGTGTCCTCCTTCCCGGTCGCGCGGCGGAGGACCGGAATCCGGTGGCCGCACATGATGCGGAGGGCTCGGGGTCCCGCGCCTCGGAAACAGCGTCCGACCTGGTGACCCATGGGCCTCGCGGGTGTTCGCCGCGGCGGCCACCCGGTCGCGTCCGGGGCCCGAAGATCCGCGGCAACGCCTCCGCGGCAGGAACCAGTTCCAGCCTTCCGGGCGCCCGTCCGCCTCCGGGAAACGGGCCGGGTGCGGCGGGGCCCGCCCGGCACGCTGGGCCGGTGGCGGTAATTCGGTGTTCCTTGTCAGTACCGTCACTGTTGCCCTCGCGACTCCTTCCGCAGAGTGAGTCGCATGGCACAGGACAACGCGACGAAACCGTCGAGCGGGGCCGGGAAACAGCACGCGGGAGTGCGGCAGGTCTGGCGCGAGTCGCCGGCGGCGGTGAAGTCCCTGCTGGCCGGCACGATGATCAACCGGCTCGGCGGCTTCGTCCAGGTGTTCATGGTGCTGTACCTGACCCATCGCGGGTTCTCCGACACCCAGGCCGGTGCGGCCCTCGGCGTGTACGGCGCGGGGGCCGTGGTCGGGACCCTGGTCGGGGGCTGGATGTCCGACCGGCTCGGACCGCGGCTGACGATCGTGTCCACCCTGCTGGGCTCGGCGGTACTGCTGCCCTGCGTTCTCTATCTGGACAGCTACGCGGCCATCCTCGCCGTCATCGCCATCAGCGGCGCGGCGAGTCTGGCCTACCAGCCGGCCTCCACCAGCATGATCAGCGACCTCACCCCGCCCGAACGCCACATGATGATCTTCGCCATGGGGCGGCTGGCGATCAACCTCGGCAGCACGATCGCGCCCCTGTTGGGCGCGGCACTCGTCAAGATCTCCTGGGACTTCCTGTTCTGGGGGGAAGCCCTGGCGGTGGTGGTCTTCTCCGCGGTCGCCGCGACCACGCTGCCGCGCGGCGCGGCGAAGGGCCCGGCGAAGGACGGAGCGGGGGACAGCGAGAAGGACGCCCCGAGGTCCTCGTATCTGGCGGTTCTGGCCGACCGCCGGTACCTGATGTTCCTGCTGGCCATGTTCGTCAGTTCCGTCATCTACATCCAGCACATCGCGGCCCTGCCGCTGACCGTGAAGCATCTCGGTATGGGGGTCGAGGTCTACGCGGCGCTGATCGCGCTGAACGGCCTTCTGGTCATCACCTGCGAACTCCTCGTCGCCAAGGTGGTGCAGCGCTGGGCGATGCGGACGGCCGTGATCCTGGGTGTGCTGCTGACCGGCATCGGCATGAGCATGTACGCCCTGCCCTGGGGTCTGGCCGCGCTGGTGATCGCCACCCTCGTCTGGTCGCTCGGGGAGATCATCGGCTATCCGTCCCTGTTCTTCGCCTATCCGGCGCAGGCGGGCCCCGAAGGGCTGCGGGGACGCTATCTGGGAGCTTCGAACGCGCTGTACGGACTAGGCAGCGCGATCGGGCCGTTCGTCGGCGTGATGATCTGGAATCGCTTCGAGGAGGGCCTGTGGATCCTCTGCGGAGTGGTGGGACTCCTGGCTGGGGCCGCCGCGTGGGGCGGTGTACGGCCGTCCACCGTGGCGGACGAGGTCGAGAAGGACGGTCTCGGTGACGCCGGAACCGCCGACGCCGGGGTCCGGGCGGGGCCCTGAGGTGCGGCCCGTGGAGCCGCGTGGATACGCGCGACGGGCCGGCGGGAAAGCAGTGGGACCCATCGTAGAAGGGGAAGCAAGATGCCACGCCATGTAATCCTGGTCGATCCCTATTCCGAGGCTGCCGAATACGCGAACGCCTTTCGGGAGCGGGGCGTCGAATCGGTGGCGGTACTGAGCACGCCGGCGCCACTGAAATCGTATCTGCACGGCTGGAAACCCGAGACTTTCGCTGCGACGCATTTCCACGACGGCGACTTCGCGAAGCTCACGAGAATCGTGCGCGGCTATGACCCGATCGCCATCATCCCGGGGAATGAGCACGGGGTCAGGCTCGTGGACGCGCTGATCGAGGAGCTGGCACCGGGGACGGGAAACGACCCCGAACTGTCCGCGGCACGCCGGGACAAGTGGCCCATGGTCCAGGCCGTGGCGGAGGCGGGCATTCCCCACCTTCGTACGTTCGCCGCGGAGACCGAGCAGGAGGCGGCCGACTGGTTGCGGGAGGCCGGTCTGGAGGGTCGGGCCCTGGTGCTCAAGCCCCGGTGCAGCGGGGGGACCGACGGTGTGCACAAGGTGGAGGCCGGCGAGGACTGGCGGCCACCCTTCCGGCGGCTGCTGGGCTCCACCAACATGTTCGACCTGACCAACGACAGCATTCTGCTCCAGGAGTTCGCGGCGGGGACCGAGTTCGTCGTGGACACGTACTCCGTCGACGGGAGGCTCGGCCTGGCGGCCGTGGTCCGGTACAGCAAGTCGTCGCGGGGAGATCGCATCGGGGTCTACGACGCGGAGGACTACCTCCTGCCCGGTGATCCGCTGGTCGGCGTTCTGGAGTCCTATACGCGGCGGGTCGCCCGCGCGGTCGGTATCCGTACGGGATGCACACACACCGAGATCATGCTGACGGACCGCGGTCCCCGGCTGATCGAGATCGCGGCGCGCCTCGACGGGGGCTGCGCGCAGCAGGCCGCACGGCTCGCGACCGGAGACTCCCAGATCGACCGCGCCGTGCGGCACCATCTGGACTCCGTCTTCGTCCCCGGGTTCGAGATCGTGCGGCCCACCCGGGTGGCATGGCTCTCCGCGGCGAACAGCGGCACCATGCGCAATGCGGAGGTGCTCGACGCGATGCGCGAGCTGACCTCCTTCCAGAAGCTGGGCTGTCGCTACCCGAACGGTTCCCGCGTGCCGAAGACCGAGGACCTCTTCACCACTCTGGGCTGGGTGCTGCTCTCCGCCCCCGACCAGGAGGTGCTCGATCAGGACACCCAGCAGGTGCGGGAGATCGAGGCGAAGGTGGTGATCGATCCGCCGGCCTCCTGACGCCGGCCACGGCGCCGTGGAACCGGTGGTGCCCCGACACCGGTTCCACGGCGCCCTGCGCGGTGCCGCGCGCCTCCCCGAGGGGGCGCGCCTCCCGGGCTACCCGCGCCCGGTGTCCGCGAGGCCGACGAGGGCCTGGGCGAAGACCTCGCGCGCCCGTTCGAGCACCTGCTCGCACCAGCGGGCGTCGTCCGTGGGACAGAAGGCCTCGCGGATCAGCCGCTTGCGGTCCGAGCGGACGGCTTCGGCCGGCGGACAGGCCCGGTGCAGTGCGGTGTCGGCGCACAGCGCCAGGAGCACCGCCGGGCCGGGCTGGGTGCCGAACTCCAGGGTGATCGCGGTGAGCCGGCCGTCCGCGCCCAGGCCGTCCGCCACCGCCGTCGCCGTGTTGCCCACGATCGGCGTGGAGGAGGACGTGCCGTGCTCCGACGCGGTGAGCGCGTCGCCGTACCAACGGCGGGCCCGCTGGTAGGCGTCGGCGTCCGGACCGCCGCGGAAGATGGGTTCGCCCACGCCGCGCTCGCCGAGTCCGGTGTGCAGGTCGATGTAGCCGATGTCGGCGGCCCCGGTGATCTGCTCGGCCACCACGGTCCGGAACACCTGCCGGGACCAGACCGGTGCGTCTCCCCCGTAGAACAGGCCATCGGGGTGGCGGTACTGGCCCCGGGTGACGGCCTCCTGCAGCCGCTCCGGGCCGAGCCGGCCCCGCAGTGCCGTGAGGTTCGCCAACAGTTCGGCGTCGTCGGCGGCCCCCAGCAGGGTGCCGTGCACGGCGTCGTAGGCGTCGTTGTGGGGCGGGGCGTCGTGGTCGACGAAGTTCCGGTTGAGGTCGACGTTGTCCTCGTTGACCCGCCGCAGGTAGGCGAAGCCGTAGGGGTTGAGCGCGTGGACGAGCAGGACACCGGTCGAGGGCCCGACGGCCGCCTTCGCGACGCCTTCCCGCAACAGGATCCCGGTCTGACAGGCCGAACCGGCGAAGCCCTCGATCCCGTGGGTCCCGGATACGGTCACCAGGAGCTTGGCCGGGTCGGGCGGCCCCAGGTAGGCGGTGTCGACGCGGAGTTCGCCCCCGTCGGGCCCGCGGTGTCCGGGCAGGGTGAAGGTTCTCAGGCGCGCGCCGGCCTCCTCGGCGGCGCCCAGGAAGCCGGCGCGGGCCCGGGGGTAGTCGAGGGGAAAGGTGTCTGCCATGCTGCCTCGCGTTCTGGGGGTCACTGAGGTCGGTCGCGGGCGACGGCCCCCGGGCCCCGGCAGGGCCTGCCGGGCCCGGGGGCCGTCGAGTCAGCTCCGCGCGGATGGCGAGCGCACGCCCAGGGCCGTGAGGATCGAGCCTGCCGCCGCCGGGGTGGGCACGTGCAGCAGGCAGAGGACCCGGTCACCTGGTTCGGTGTGTTCGGCGAAGTACCGGTTTGCCTCGGGGACATGGCTCAGCGGCCGTTCCCGGTAGAGGTCGAGGGGACGGCCGATACCCGGGATGACCCCGCGCGTCGGGTCGAACACCGCCCGGGGAGCGAGGGCGGCAGCCACCTCGGCCGCCAGGGCGGACCGGCTGTCGTCCTTGCCCGAGAGGTCCGGGTACAGGGCGGTGTCCGGATGACCGCTGAACGCCGACATCGCGCAGTGCACCACGGGGTTGTACGTCTTGAGCGCGATGACCTCGGGGAACGGGTGGCCCTCGGCGAGCAGCTGGTCGAAGTGCAACGCCCAGCTCTCCTTGAACACCGTGCCGTTGCGGTAGGCGTCGCCCACGAACTGGATCATGGTGTGCAGACACGGCCGTCCCGACGGGATCTCCACCCAGCGGGAGGTGAGCAGCGTGACCACCCGGTCCTGCTCCCGGTCCACTCCGACGACGATGTGATCGGCCTCGGTCAGCATCTCGCGGCGGAGCGTGAACAGCTGTCGGGCCCGCAGGCCCGGCATGGCGAGGACCAGGCCGTCCACGATGCGCTTCTCGGTCTCGGTCGCCAGATCCCGGCCGGGCGGCAGGGCCAGTAGCTCCACTCCCCGCCGCCCGGTGGGCCGCCCCGCGTGGTCTTCGCTCACCTCCGCCCGCTCAGGCCTCGGTCGCCGTGGGCAGCGGAATCTGTGTATCGCTCCTGCCGAGCACGGTGAGCTGGTGCAGTTCCACGAAGTACAGCTTCCACAGCCAGTAGACGTGGTCGAGGTGTTCGAGGACCTTCCGCTCGTCGGCCTCCGATGCGATCAGCGTGGACAGCACCCGCCACACGAAGTCGTCGTGGTCGTCGTCGAGGTCGGTGTTGACGTGGGCGCGGGCGCCCTTGACCTGCTCCTCGCCGAGGACGTCGCCCAGGTTGTCCAGCCACTCGGGCTGGGTGCGCGTGGTGACGTACTCGACGAAGTAGACGCTGGTGATCAGCGCCAGCGGGCTGTCCTCGAACTCCATTCCGTACTGCAGGTATCCGGTGAGCAGTTTGGTGGAGAGGAGTGGCTCCGTGGAGTAGATCTGGTCCTTGGTGACCCCGACCTTGGCGAGGTCGGCGGCGAAGAGCCGGTCGTGCAGCATCTCGTCGTCGGTGTAGTGCGCCCATGCCTTGGCCTGCACCGGGTCCACCTTGGTGAAGTACTTGATGGCCAGCGCGTCCACGGTCCGCTTGCGGCGGAGCCGCAGGATCGTCTCGATGTTGTGGCGCTTGTAGTAGTCGAGGTTCAGTTCGGCCGCGTTCCTCTGGTGCTGGGCGTAGGGAACCGTCTCGTAGAAGTCCTTGATGAAGGTGTCGAGTATCGCGTCGACCTTCGTGCGCAGTTCGGGGTTGGTCGTCATGGCGTGTGCTTCCCTTCTTGGGGTCAGTGACAGCCGCAACCAGCGCTGGAGACGCGCCGCATCCTGCCGCGGGGGGTCGCCTTTCGGGCGCCGAGGACGGGAGTCCCGTCCGATGTCACGAGTGAGCTGCGGGGGCACAGGAAGGCCAGGGCGAAGCGCGTGGCCGGCGTGATCCCCAGCCCGATGTTCACCACGCCGTTGGTCGAGCCGTACACCTCGTTGGGGCCGCAGTTCGCCGGAATGATCTCCGTGGTGGTGTTGATGCCGAAGCCGAGTTCCCAGATGACGCGGTAGCGCGGGTCCTCGGTGAGGAGCTTCTCCAGTTCCGTGGCGGCCGGCGTCGCGGCGGGCGTCCGCGGGGAGATCGCCTCGATCGCTCCGGCGGCGATGCGCAGCGTCACGGGGTGGGAGACGAGCGGTGCGAGCGCCGCGAACAGCCTTTGCTGGTCGGCGCCGTCGGCCGGGTCCTCGTGGCGGTGCACGATCGGCCATCCGCGCAGCGTCAGGTCCCCGTCGAGGCCGAGCAGCCGCGCCTCCGGTGCGAAGGTGGTGATCTCCGCGGCGGTGACACTGAGCTTGCCCGACGGGAAGATCTGCTGATCGCCCGGCTCCAGAACGCCTGCCTGCTGGTTCCAGACGCAGTCGCCGACCGTGTGGTCGAATTCCGCCTCGGTGCCCGAGTCGTCGTCGACGATCGTCAGCCGGTCGCTGCCGCCCACCAGGTCGAAGAACTCCTCGGCCACGCGGGCGTGGAGCGCGACGTCGGTGCGTGCGGCGGTGCGCAGGAGGTACTGGACGTGTTCGCCGGTCAGCGGCGTGGATCCGGCCGGCAGTACGGTCAGCTTGCGCCCGCCCAGTTCCCGCTCGGTCGGCGAGTCGAGGAAACGTCCGGGGCAGACCGCCAGCACGTGGGCGTCCGCGGGAACGTCCCGTGCGATCAGCTCGCCCAGCCGTATGCCGGGCAAAAGAGTCAGGTGCAGTACACGGGAATATCCCTCGCCGGGAATCGGGGAGAGTATCTCGCCGTACTGTTCCCCTGTGATCAGACAGAACGTCTCGACCGGCTCACCGAACTGCTTGAAGTCCCTTGTCGTGATGTCCATCGGTGGCACGGGAGCCCTCCCTGGAAAATACAATGGGGAACCCCCGGGCGGGGCATGTGACATGCCCCGCCCGGGGTCGGCGATCAGCCCAGGAGCGTGCCCAGGTAGTTGCGGTTCTTCTGCACCTTGATCTTCTTCATGGCTGTCACCTCCTGTTTGTTTTATTCTCTTGCGTTCACCCCGACGGGCGGGAGCCGAATCCGCTATGCGGAGACGACTCTCTCCACCGTGGGGTGGTCCGGGTGACCGATCACCGCGACTCCATTGCTGGTCAGCACGCGGGTGTCGGGCAGGATGATGTCCAGGTGGTACTGGGTGTAGGGCGTGAGCCCGAGGCCGACGTGCAGGCAGCCTTCGTCACCGCCGTACACCTCGTTCATGGCGTGGTTGCCGGGCAGGATGTCGTGGGAGGTGTTGAGGGCGTGTCCGATCTCCCACACGATGCGGTAGCGGGAGTCCACGGCGAACATCTGCTCCAGCATGGCCACGGCCGGCGCCGCGCCGGCGTCCAGAGCCTTCAGGCTCCTGATCCTGCCGTCCTCGACGGTGGCCTTGATCGCACTGTCGTGCATCGTCCAGAGCTGGGCGTGGATGCGGGCCTGGTCCGCCCGGGAGAAGGACGGGGTGCCACTGTGCAGGATCGGGTAGCCGCGCAGGGTGATCTCACCCTCCAGCGGCAGTTTCAGGGCCTCGTCGAACTCCCTGATCTCCACCGGCAGCACGCTGATCTCGCCGGAGGGGACGATCTGCTGGTCGCCCCAGTCCAGCGGTCCGGCCTGCTGGTTCCACACCAGGCCGTCGCGCAGGTGGTCGAGAGTGGCACGGGTCCCGTGCGCGGTGTCGACGTACGCCAGGTGGTCCGCGTCCTCGGCGAGTTCGAAGAAGGTGTCGCAGAACGCGGCCTGGTCGGCCGCCGAGGTCCGTTCCATCACGCCGAGGAAGTGGCGGATCTCCTCAGAGGTGGTGGGCGTCGAGTTGCACGCCATTCCCATGATCTTCCGCTGCCCGACCAGGTCGGGATCCGGTGATTCGAAGAATCTTCCCGGCGAGATCACCAGCACGTGTGCCGGCTCCGGAATCTGCTTGTCGAGGATGTCATCGAAGTGATCTCCGGCATCCATCGTGATGATGAGGAATTCCCGGTAGGACGCTGTTTCGGCGACCTCGAGACGACTCACCAGATCGGAATTTGTGACCAGGCAGAAGGAACTACCAGTGGCTTCACCGAATTGGCTGAAGCGGCTGGGATCAATGGTTATCCGTGTGGACACGATCACTCCCGTCGTGACTTTCGGCTATTCCCTCGCCGTGGTCACCAATATGCCGTGGGGCAAGGCCGACGGGCTATAGGAAGATGGTCCCGCCCCGTGGTCCGCGGCCAGGAGGAGGCCACATCGCGCAGGGACGCGCGAGAGGTCCGGCACCGCTACGGGACAGCCTCTGGCCGGGGTTTTCGGGAGGAGCCCTGCCAGGACGTCCACGACACCGTCCGCGCGTAGGTGCCAGACTGCGACGACCGCCCGCCCCGACCGCGAGGAGTCGCCCGTCCGATGAACAGCACCGAATTGGGCGATCTGTGGGATCGCGTCACCGGAACCCAGTCCGCTCCCGAGCAGTGGCTGGTGGTGGTGACGGCCACCCTGGCCCTCATCGCCGTCGTGCCCAACCCGATATGGCGGCTCGCGCGCAACACCATCACCATCGCGCACGAGGGCGGCCACGGCCTGGTGGCCCTGCTCACCGGGCGCCGGCTCTCCGGTATCCGGCTGCACTCGGACACCAGCGGACTGACCGTGAGCCGCGGCAGGCCGACGGGCATCGGCATGATCCTCACTGCGGCGGCGGGCTACACGGCCCCCTCGCTGCTGGGCCTGGGCGGCGCCTGGCTGCTGACCAACGGGAGGATCACCCTCCTGTTGTGGGTGGCGACGGCGCTGCTCGCGGTGATGCTGGTGATGATCCGCAATGTGTACGGGGCCCTCAGCGTCATCCTCACCGGCACCGCCTTCCTGCTGGTGTCCTGGCTGGCCTCCTCGGACGTCCAGTCGGCGTTCGCGTACGCGGTGGTGTGGTTCCTGCTGCTGGGCGGGGTGCGCCCGCCGTTCGAGCTCCAGTCCAAGCGGCGCCATGGAGGCGCCCCGGACTCCGACGCGGACCAGTTGGCCCGGCTGACCCACGCCCCGGCGGTGCTGTGGCTGTTCCTCTTCCACGCGGTGTCGCTGTGCTCGCTGATCGGCGGCGGGCGGTGGCTGCTGGGGTGGTGAGGGCGGGTCGGCCCGCACCACTCTTTCGTTATGGGCTATTTTCCAACCTTTTGATCAGGATCCAGGTCGGCGCGGAGCCACTAAAGTGATGGCCATGACCGAGAGTTCCGTGCACCCCGCCCTCTGGCCCGCCCCCCATGCGAGCGGAGCCGTCGACGCGACCGTCACCGTGCCCGGATCCAAATCGGTCACCAACCGCGCGCTCGTGCTGGCCTCGCTGGCCGCCGAGCCGGGCTGGCTGCGCCGCCCGCTGCGCTCCCGCGACACCCTGCTCATGGCCGACGCGCTGCGCGCCATGGGCGTCGGGATCGAGGAGACCGTCTCCTCCTCGTCCGCCACCAGCCCGTCCGCCGCGGCCTCCCCGGACAGCTCGGGCGAGGCCTGGCGGGTCATCCCGGCGGGGTTCCACGGCCCGGCCGCGGTCGATGTCGGCAACGCCGGTACGGTCATGCGCTTCCTGCCGCCCGTCGCCACACTCGCCGACGGCCCGATCCGCTTCGACGGCGACCCCCGCTCCTACGAGCGCCCGCTGACCGGCGTGATCGACGCGCTACGGGCGCTCGGCGCACGGATCGACGACGACGGGCGCGGGGCGCTGCCGCTGACCGTGCACGGCGGCGGGGCGCTGGAGGGCGGCCCGGTGGCGATCGACGCCTCGTCCTCCTCGCAGTTCGTCTCGGCGCTGCTGCTGTCGGGACCACGCTTCAACCAGGGCGTGGAGGTCCGGCACACCGGATCCACGCTGCCCTCGATGCCGCACATCCGGATGACCGTCGACATGCTGCGGGCCGTCGGCGCCCAGGTGGACGAACCGGAGACGGGCGGCGAGCGAAACGTCTGGCGGGTCTCCCCCTCCGCACTGCTCGGCCGGGACCTGACGATCGAGCCGGACCTGTCCAACGCCCAGCCGTTCCTGGCCGCCGCCCTGGTGACCGGCGGCCGGGTCACGATCCCCGACTGGCCCGAGCGCACCACCCAGCCGGGTGACGCGCTGCGCGAGATCTTCACCGCGATGGGCGGCGGTTGCGAGCTGACCGAGCGCGGGCTGACCTTCACCGGCACGGGCCGTATCCACGGCATCGACGTGAATCTCGGCGAGGTCGGCGAGCTGACCCCGGGCATCGCGGCGGTCGCGGCGCTGGCCGACTCCCCCTCCACACTGAGCGGCGTCGCCCATCTGCGGCTGCACGAGACGGACCGGCTGGCCGCGCTGACCAAGGAGATCAACGCGCTCGGCGGCGACGTCACCGAGACGGCCGACGGGCTGCACATCCGCCCGCGCCCGCTGCACGGCGGCGTCTTCCACACGTACGACGACCACCGCATGGCCACCGCCGGGGCGATCATCGGCCTGGCGGTGAAGGGCGTGGAGATCGAGAACGTGGGCACGACCGCCAAGACCCTGCCGGACTTCCCGGACATGTGGACCGGAATGCTCGGGGCCTAGGACATGCGCCGCTACGGGAAGAACCCCGACGAGGACGACATCCGCGTCCGCCCCAACCGCAAGGGCAACCGGCCGCGTACGCACATCCGGCCCAAGCACGAGGACGCCGAGGACGGCATGGTCCTCACCGTGGACCGGGGCCGGCTCACCTGCCTCGTCGAGGGCCGGACCGTGGTGGCGATGAAGGCCCGCGAGCTGGGCCGCAAGGCCGCCGTGGTGGGCGACACCGTCTCCATCGTCGGCGACCTCTCCGGCGAGAAGGACACCCTGGCCCGGATCGTGCGCATCGCCCCGCGCCGCACGGTGCTGCGCCGCACGGCCGACGACGACGATCCGTACGAGCGCGTGGTCGTCGCCAACGCCGACCAGTTGGCGATCGTCACCGCGCTGGCCGACCCGGAACCCCGCCCGCGCATGATCGACCGCTGTCTGGTGGCGGCGTACGACGGCGGGCTCACCCCGCTCCTGGTGCTGACCAAGTCCGACCTCGCGTCCGCGGACAAGCTGCTGGAGGCGTACACCCCGCTCGGCGTCCCGTACATCGTGACCAGCCGTGAGGAGCTGGAGAGCGGCGACGCCGCGGACCAGGTACGCGAGTTCCTCAACGACCGCGTCACCGCCTTCGTCGGGCACTCCGGGGTCGGCAAGACGACGCTGGTCAACGCACTGGTGCCGAAGGACAGGCGGCGGACCACAGGCATCGTCAACGCGGTCACCGGCCGGGGGCGGCACACCACCACCTCGGCCCTCGCGCTGCCGCTGCCCGGCGACCGGGGCTGGGTGGTCGACACCCCGGGCGTGCGGTCCTTCGGGCTGCACCACGTCGACCCGTCGCGGGTCATCAACGCCTTCCCGGACCTTCAGCCGGGCACCGAGAACTGCCCGCGCGGCTGCACCCACGACGAGAACCAGCCCGAGTGCGCGCTGGACGCCTGGGTGGCGGAGGGGCACGCCGACCCGGCACGCCTGGACTCCCTGCGCCGGCTCCTCGCGACCCGGGAACGGCGCGAGGGCGACTGAGCGCGCACCCGGCCGGAATCGGCAGCGGCGACCCGGGCATGTTTGCGGCCTTCAACGACTGGTAAAGGCATAATCGCACCGAGCGGGACGAAGCCGTCACCTATGTGGGAGGCAACTGACGATGCCCTGGCTGCTGGTCGTGGTCGCAGGACTGCTGGAGACCGGCTTCGCCGTGTGTCTGAAGCTCTCCCACGGATTCACCCGGCTCTGGCCGACCATCGCGTTCGCCGCGTTCGCGCTGGGCAGCTTCGGTCTGCTGACCCTGGCGCTGAAGAAGCTCGACGTCGGTCCGGCGTACGCGGTGTGGACCGGGATCGGCGCGGCCGGGACGGCGATCTACGGCATGATCTTCCTCGGTGACATGGTCTCCACGCTGAAGCTGGTGTCGATCTCGCTGGTGGTCATCGGGGTGATCGGCCTCCAGCTGTCCGGCTCGACCCACTGAGACCCGCCACCTCCTGAACCGTCGGCCGCACCGCCTCCCGGACGAGGCCGAGCGCGCGGCTGTCCGCGGCGTCGTCGCCCGGCACCGGAACGACCGCACAGGACAGCGCTAGGCGTAACGCGATCTCGCAGCGCCCGGCGTCAACCCCCGGCGACGCGGTCGCCATCCGGTCACGTACCAGGGCGAGCAGCTCCTCGGGGTTCGGTGGCGGCCTCCCGCCCGTACGCCCCCGGGAGCCCGGTCCGCGGTCCGGGCGGGGCAGCCCCTCCGTCCAGTGCCCCGTGAGCAGCGCCTTGACCAGCGCGTCCCGGCGGGCGGCCCGCACGGTCCAGAGCGCGACGGCGGCCGGACGGTCGGGCGCGGGGGCGGTCAGGGCGCGGTCCACCCCGGCGAGATAGCCGTCGGCGGCCTGTCGCAGCAGGGCCCCGGCCAGTCCGCCCTTGGTGCCGAACTCGTTGTAGAGGGTCTGCCGCGAGACGCAGGCCAGGGCCGCGACGTCGATCATGTGCACCGTCCGCCAGGGCCCGTCGTCCAGTGCCCTGAGGGCGGCGTCCAGCAGTGCCTGCCGCGCTGTCGGCATCGTCGCCTCCCCCACCCCGGGATCCTGCGGTTCAGAGTTGACCCGCTTTCGGGGAGTGTCAAGGGTCCCGGCAGGCCGCGGGGGCGCTGTAGCCCGCGCCCGGCGGCGCTGGATACTGTGATGGCATGCCCGACTACCACGATGATCTGCGCCTGGCCCACGTACTGGCGGACGCCGCCGACGCGGTGACGATGGACCGGTTCAAGGCTCTCGACCTGAAGGTGGAGACCAAGCCGGACATGACGCCGGTGAGCGAGGCCGACAAGGCCGCCGAGGAGCTGATCCGGGGCCACCTGCATCGGGCCCGCCCGAGAGACGCGATCCTGGGCGAGGAGTACGGGCTCGAGGGCAGCGGACCGCGCCGCTGGGTGATCGACCCGATCGACGGCACCAAGAACTATGTGCGCGGCGTTCCGGTGTGGGCCACGTTGATCTCGCTGATGGAGGCCGGGACCTCCCGCGAGGGCGTCGCCGGGAGTGCGGGAGGCTTCCAGCCGGTGATGGGCGTGGTCTCCGCGCCCGCGCTGAACAGGCGTTGGTGGGCGGCGAAGGGCGCGGGCGCGTTCACCGGCCGCAGCCTCACCTCCGCGACCCGGATGCACGTGTCGAAGGTGGGGCGGATCCCCGACGCCTCGTTCGCGTTCTCCTCGCTGTCCGGCTGGGAGGAGCAGGGCCGCCTCGACGGACTCCTGGACCTCACCCGGGCCTGCTGGCGAACACGGGGGTACGGGGATTTCTGGCCGTACATGATGGTCGCCGAGGGTTCTGTGGACATCTGCGCGGAGCCGGAGCTGTCGCTGTGGGACATGGCGGCGACCGCGATCATCGTGCAGGAGGCGGGCGGCCGGTTCACCTCGCTGGACGGGGTGGACGGTCCGGGCGGCGGAAACGCGGCGGCCTCCAACGGACCGCTCCACGACGAGCTGCTGGGCTATCTGAACCAGCGCTACTGACGGGGCTTCCTCCCTGACCTGCACTTTCCCCCCTTCCTCAGTCGCTCTGGGCCGTCGTGGGGCCGTGATCGGGCTTCGGGCCGTCCCCGAAGGCCAGGTTCACCGCCTCTCGCGTGCGCTTCTCGCTGCTCGGCATGAGGTGGGTGTACGTCCGCAGGGTGAACCCCGGGTCGTGGTGCCCTAGGTACTCGGACAGGGCCTTGATGCTCTCCCCCGCGTCCAGCAGGACGGACGCGTAGAAGTGCCGCAGGGCGTGCATCCCGTTCTCTCGGCCGCGCGGTACGTCGGAAGCGTCGAGGGCGGGCTGCCACGCCTTGGTGTTGAAGGTGGTGCGGATCACGGCGCGCCCTTCAGCGTTGCGGAAGTACAGGTTGGCCGTGGTGGGCGGGCCGTCGACTGACCGCCACGGCAATGTCACGGGCTTGGGCGCGAACTCCGCGAGGTGCGACTCAAGAGCACGAGCGACAACTTCAGGCAACGGGACCGTGCGTGTCTTGCCTCCCTTGGGGAGCGCGAACACCTGCCGTCCGTTGATGAGCTTGACCTGCCGGACGATGTGAACCACGCCTTCGGGTACGTCCACGTCGTCCACGGAGAGACCGAGCACTTCGCCTTGCCTCATGCCGCACCCGCCGGCCAAGTCCACTACGGCCCGGTACCTGGCGGGCAGCTCTGAGCGCACCGCCAATACGCGCTGCCGGGACCACGGGGTGATCCGGCGCGGTTCGGGCTTGGGAGTCTTGACCGAGGACGAGCGACACGGGTTCTCAGGGATCAGCCGGTCGTCCACGGCCGCCCCCAGCATCGCGTTGAGGTTGGCGAAGATGACCCGCTGGTAGGACAGGGCCACTCCCCCGTCTTCAAGCTTCCTCAGCCATTCCCGGATGTGGATGGGCCTGAGCGAGTCCAGGGACCGGCTACCCAGATGCGGCACGACGTGCAAGCGGATGCGCAGCTCGGTGCTGACGAACGTCCCGGGGTCCTGTGTCAGGGACGCCAACCAGCGCTCAGCATGCTGCCGAACCGTGAGGCGACCGGCGCGCGGGTCGATGTACTGGCCGCGCGTCATGTCCGCCTCGACCTGAGAGAGCCAGGTCTCAGCGCGGCGCTTCTGGCCGTCCGGGAAGGACTTCGACTTCTCCGTTCCGTCGGGGCTGATGTAGCGGGCGCGGTAGCGGAGGCCCGAGCCGTGGCGGTCGGTCTTGATCCTGACGGGCTTGCCGGTGGGGCCGGGTTCGGTCTTGTACCAGCGGTCTTGGATGTGGCCAGCCATGGGGGCTGACTCCTCTCGGTGTGGTGGTGGTTCAGGGAGGGAGACAGGGGGTGTCGAGAACCGTGTTTTCCGGGGGTTTCCGGGGTGTTCGTGGGGTGCCTCCCTGCCTCCCTGAGTGGCTGTTGTTGCAGGTCAGGCTGGGGAGGTTGGGTCAGGGAGGCGGGTAGGGAGTTCTCCCTGCCTCCCTGACCCGGTGGGGTGCGCCTCCCTGGCGTGTGCGGTGCGGTGCGGCGGGGAGGCTGAGGCAGGGGGCCCGTGGTGGCTGCTGAGGGTGGTTTCCGGTGGGTTCCGGGGGTGCCTCCCCTCCCGGTGGGGGTGTGCCTCCCCCGGCTCGGCGGAGTTTCGGGCGGGGGGCTGCGGACCCCCTTTACCACCCTTACCTGGCAGGTGGGAGGCCCTTACCTGGCCCTCTACCGGGGTAAAGGGGCCCCGCTACCGCCGGGCCCCGGTGAAGGGGTCCAACGGCGGCCGGTCCACGGCGTTCACGGGGCCTGGGGTAGAGGGAGGGGGCTCTACCTCTATGTGTCAGGCAGTGGTGTCAGGGGGTGTCAGGCAGTGGTGTCAGGGTGCGTGACACCTGCTCCCGCCTAGGGGTTTGGGTGTCACGCATTCCTGACGGTGTCAGGGGTCACGCAGGTGTCAGGCTGCGTCGCGGGCGGCTTGTTCGGCGATCCAGTCGCGGACGGCTGCGGGGTCGTAGCGGATGTGCCGGCCGATGCGGAAGCCGGGCGGTCCGCTGCGGCGCTTGCGCCAGTGGTAGACAGTCTCGATCGGGACGGACAGCAGTGCGGCCAGGTCTTCGGGGGTGAGGTAGCGGTCGGGAAGTCCGGCGCGGAGGGTGGCGCGGGGGTCGGTGGGCATGGTGGTGGTGACTCCTCGTGTCCGGGGTGCGGTGTGCGGAGGGTGTACCGGGGTGCCGTCCTAGAGAGATGGTGCAAAACAGCGTCCGCAGCGATCCAGCGTCCGCACCCGTCTGTTTGTGCAGGTCAGTTGGGGTGAGGGGTGCGGACGCTAGTGCGGACGCTGCGGACGCTGGACGGTTCTAGCGTCCGCAGCGTTGGCGCGTCCGGGCCTCCGTGGCGGGGCCCGGCCCGGAAGGGTTTCCGGTCGCGTCAGTACAGGTCAGGCGGGCATTCCTCGGGCTCCGGCGGTGGCTTCTCCGGCCAGAGAGAGCCTTGGTCAGGCTCGGAGGGTGCGGACGCTGGTGTGTCGTCCGGGTCGGTCCGGGTGAGGACGATGAGCTTGTGACGGGTCCGGTCCCGACTACGCTGCGTGTCGTCCACGGTGATCCCGACGGACCGCAGGAGCGGGGCCAGCCGCTTGACCCTTCCAGAGGCCCGCGTCGCGTCCTTCGGCCAGTCAAACGGCCGGGCCCCGTATGGCGGTTGGACTTGTTCGAGGAGCTGAGCGGCGGTCCCGGTCCAGGCCCCGGCCTGTGTCACCAGCGCGGCCACGGCGGACCCGAACAGGTCGCCTTCCAACGCGTCGCTGGCGACGTTCGAGGATGCGGCCAGGTAGTCGGGGAGGGTCTGCCAGCCGGTGACCTGGTCGACGGCGGCCAGGACGCGGGCGAAGTCCGCCATACGCGGCATGGAGTCCAGCCGCACCGACGGCAGCACTTCCAGCACTCCGGCCAGCAGATCCAGCAGCCCACCGAGAACCGCGGGGCGGGCCTCCGCGAACGCCGCGTCCAGTTCCTCCTCCGAGCGGCGCCGGTTGCCGTCGATCAGTTGCAGCTCCACCATCAGGACCCGTTCGGCCAGGTCCCCCGCCAACGCTCCGGCGTCGATGGTCGTCATGGCCAGCACGCGGCGGAAGGAAAGAACCACCACGTCGTCATCGGTGAACAACGCACGGTCGACAACACCGTCACCGGTGACGGCCTTGCACAGGGTGTCCGACAGCCACCGGGGGATCGTGCTGATGTTGTCCAGGCACAGCGCCCACGAGGTGAACGCCTGCCGGGACCATGCCTTCTCGTCGCGCGGCTGGCTGCGCCTGGCGGCCGGGGACGGGTCGATGAGGTTGATGGCCATCTGAGCCGTCATGGACTTCCCCGTGCCCTGCTCGCCCTTGCAGGTGAGGATCGGGTGGGGGATGTCGGGCAGCCAGGCCGCCGCCATCCACGCCGTCATCTGACGGAACGCGCTCTCGTCCATGTTCAGCATGGAATGGAACCGGGCCAGGCCGTCCGGGGTGCGGACGGGCACGGGCATCGGTGCCATGGCTCCGGAGCGGCGGAAGAGAACCGGGGCCCGGTCCACCACTTCCCAGCGGCCGGCGGACACGACGACCGCGCGGCCGTCAGCGGTACCCAGGTCGACCACGATCCGCCCGTCCGGGGTGGAGCCGACCCGCAGGTGCACGGGTACGGGGTCGTTGTCCTCCGCGATCCCTTCCAGGACCGTCATCGCGTCCGCAAGCGCCGACTGCGAGGCAACATCCCCGTCGAACGTGTCCGCGTACAGGCGGGCCAGCCGCTGCCGTACGCCGGTCTTGCCCCGGAGAGGGAGTGCGAGGTTCGGGCCGTTGATGGCGACCGCGTAGGGGCGGGCGTCGGTCGACATGACGAACGTGTACCGCTCCCGCGCCAGGGCGACAAGGCGGGTCGCGGCCGACGGCTTCTTGCCTCCATCGTCACCCGACTTCCCGCCCGACCGCCGGGTGTTCACGGTCGGCCGACCGGTGTTCATGCCGGGCCGATCGGTGTTCACGGGCGGTCGATCGGTCGGGTTGGTGGGGCCGATCGGTCGGGGGTGACCGTTCACGTGCTGGATGTCGGTGTTCATGCGCTCACCCCTCGATCGGCCGTCCGTTCACAGGTGTTCAGTCGGGCGGTCCGCCGGGCATGTTCGAGTCGGCCGACCCGCACCGCACGACGATCCTGTTTACGGTGTTTCGTCTGATCAGGGGTCGACCGTTCACCGGCCGTACAGGGGTGAACGAGTCGGGCCAGGAGCAGCCAGTTCACCTCCCCCGGACCGAGCCGGATCGGGGCCGGTCGACTCGACTCGTCGGTGTCGGTGAACATCGGCCGTTCGACCGTGAACACCACCTCAGCCGGGTGAACAGGTGTCGGGTCGGGTGCCCGATCGATTTCGCTCCCGGGCAGGTCACACCGGGCGACACCCCGTGAAATGGTTCCCGTCGGGGTTCCCTCCGCACCTGCCAGGCCGCCGTGACGCGGAGTGTGACGTGCCTCGTCACGCAGGTCGGGCCCGTACGTCCAGACGATCAGCAGCGCCATCGACAGCGGGAGCCGGTCCGCCTTGGCTTGGTTGCACGGTCGGCAGGCGAGCACGAGCGCACCGGCCGACCACGTCCGCAGCAGCGATACCGGTACGACGTGATCGAGGGTCGCCTCCCTCAGCGAGACGAACGGCAGCGCGCAGTAGGCACACCGCTGTCCGTCGCGGAGGGCGAGCTGGCGCTTGCGCGTACGGCGGCGCGAGGCGTTGAGCGGGTGTCCGTTGCGCACGTCTACCACTCCGCCCGCATCGAGCGCAGGCGCATCCCGTCCGGGCCCGCCGGCGGGGTCAGCCCGATGGTGTGCCCGCCGGTGTCGGGGCGGACGATCAGCGGCAGGGGCTGCGTCTTCGGATCGTAGGCCCGCAGGATGTCGAAGCAGAAGCGGCGGCGGTGGTAGTCCGGCAGTGCCTGCTTGTAGAGCCACTCCGCGTCGCGTTGCCGGTCGGCGGCCGGGCCGCTCAACTCGGCGGACATGAGCACTCCGAGCCGGATCAGGGTCTCCGTCGGCACGGCGGTCATGCCCTCGTGGAGGGATCGGGAGACCAGCAGGGCCCGGTACGGGAGCTTGTAGAACTCGGCCTGGCGGTAGCGGTGCAGCGGCGACAGGTACAGGGCGACGCCCGCTTCCCCGATGCTCATGGTGCGGGAGCGGGCCCCCGTGTACCAGAAGGACAGGGCGAGGCGGTAGGCGAAGCGGCGGCACGTGGCGACCTCGGGGAACTCGTCCTCGGGCAGACCCGCGAAGACTTCGGAGGCTTCCGCGATCCCGACCGGGCCGAGCGCCGCGACAGCGGTCCGCAGCGTGGCGTACAGGGCGTCCGTGGAGGGGACCGGGCAGGCGAACCCGTCGGCCATGACCTCGAACAGGGCGGCAGCCGCCTCGTTCACGTCCAGCTCGATCCCGCCCACGGGGACGGTGGGGAGGTCGTGCCCCTCCCGCCTGCGGTCCATCTCCGCCAGGCAGAACACCGGGCCCGCCGGGGGCGTGACGTGCGCGTACAGGGCGTCCAGGGTGGCCGTCATGCCGACACCCCGAACGTGCGGGTGACCGCGATGGCGACACTGCGGGCGAAGGAGACCAGGTTGGCGTCGCCCGCGTCCTCCGCCTCCGGCGTGCCCCGGTAGGCGGCCAGGGCCCGGCGGCCGTAGGACTCCATCGTGTCCAGGTCCGTCTGGAGCACCGCGTACTGAAGCGCCTCCCGGATGACCGACTCGTCGTTCAGTTCGTCCCAGGTCAGCGCGCCCTCGAAGGTCAGCAGACCCAGCAGGTCCGTGAACGACAGGTGCACCGGCACCCGCACCGCGACCCGCACGGTCGGGTCCATCGGCTCCGGTCCCCCGAACACATCGATGTTGCTCGCCAGGCGGTCAGCGGTCATACGCTCCGCAAGGATTCCAGGCATCATGGACTTACCCCTTAGTGGGTTGAGGGAGCGGCTGCTTGCTTGGCGGTAGGAAGCCGCTCCCTGCTGGCTTGAGCCACTTACTGGCTTGAGCCAGTTGAGCATGACGGCGGAGCGATCGTCAAGCTACTGGCTTGAGCCAGTTGTATCCTGGGGTCATGACTCCCCCTCGTAGCCGCGAGACCCAGCCCCCCGCCAGCAGGCTCATTGCGCAAGCTCTGAGATCCGCCATCGAGTCCGGAGAGCTCCGCGCCGGCGCCAAGTTGCCGTCGGAACGGACGTTGGCCGAGCAGTACGGCACAGCGCGGAACACCGCCCGGGAAGCAGTCCGCCTCCTGTCTGAGCAAGGTCTGGTCAAGGCGGAGCACGGCCGCGGCGTCTTTGTTCGCGAACCGCAGCGGCTCTTCCGGTTCGGCAGTGATCGTTACTCCCTCAAGAACAGGGAGAGCGGGCTGACGCCGTTTCGTCTGGAGGCCAAGAAGCAGGGCAAGACTGCGCGGATCGACGTGGTGTCGATCGCGAACGAGGAACCTCCCGTCGATGTGGCTGAGCGACTCGGCGTTCCGGCCGACACCGCCAGCGTTGTCCACCGGGAGAACCACTACTACGCCGACGAGGAGCCGGTTCAGATCGTCTCCACGTACCTCAAGTGGAGCGAGGCAGAGGGAACGCTTCTGACGCAGCCGAAATCGGGCCCGAACGGCATCTACGGCCGACTGGAAGACCTCGGGCACGTCATGACGACCATCAGGGACGAGATCACTGCCCGGATGCCCAGCCCGCACGAGGCTGCTGTGCTGCACCTGTCCCCTGGCGTACCTGTTCTGGAGGTGCTACACACCAGCTTCGACCAAGCGGGGGAGGCGTTCGAGGTCTCCCGCTACGTCCACAGGGCGGATGTGACCGGGCTCAAGTACGACCTTCCCGTCCAGTAACCAGAACCGGAGGCACTTCCATGAACGGCACCACGTCAGACGACGAGTTGCGCATTCGCCTGCGGACGAGCGGCGACCTGTCTCAGGCGGCGTCTGCCCTAGTTGCAGTGCATGAAGTGGACGGCTACCCCGTGGAAGGCGTAGACGATCCGGAGAGGTGGCTGTCACCGCCTGAGCTGTTGGCCGCTTGGGTGGCGGAGCTGTCCGGGCGGGTCGTGGGGCATGTGGCGGTCAGCGGCACACACGGGGGCCGGACCGGAGTGCTTGAACGGCTCTTCGTGCTCCCTGAGGCACGGCAGCGCCGAGCGGGCGAACGCCTGATTCGGGCTGCGGAGGAGTACGCGCAGGCCCAGAATCTTTCCCTCGAACTGGAAGTGCTGGCCAAAGACGAAGCCGCTATCCGCCTCTACAGACGCCTAGGGTGGTCTGAGACTGGGCAGCGGGAGCACAAGCTGGATACGGGAGACGCGCACCCAGCGCTCACCTTCATGGCACCCCGGGCGTTGGAGTCCTAGGCCGCCTAGCAGCAGCCGCAGCGAGCCTTGGAGGGGCGCGTGACCGCAGAGGGGCCGCGCAAAAGCCCCTGCTGCTAGACGCTAGGACCCAGCTCAGAAGCGTTTCTGCGTGCTAGCGACCCTGCTAGACCTAGCGGGGGCTGCTGCTAGGTCTAGCAGGGACTTCGTCTTCTCGTGGCGCTCTCTGGGCGGGAAGGGATAGAGCGAGCGGCAAGCCGCGTAACCCTTTGGCAGCTCGCTCCGCGAGCGCGCGCACCGCGCCGGCCGACTCGGCACCGTAACGCGGCGCGGCCCGGCGGTCCGGGACCTGTCCGAGGACCGGAGTTCTGCGTCACCGCGTCACCTGCGTCACCCGAACCCCCTGACCTGCACTTCTAGGGTGACGCAGGCGGCCGGGGGTGCGTCATCGGTGACGCAGGGCCGCGTCATGGGGTGACGCAGGTGACGCAGGTGACGCACGATGACGCAGGATTCAGCCTCTGCGTCACCCCGCTCCCCCGCAGGTCAAAGCCCCTTTCACCCAGCCGGGGTGACGCAGTGACGCAGACCTTCCCTACTTAAGAAAAAAGAGGGAGAGTTTTGTAGTGCTACAAGTGGGGTCAGTCGACAAGCAAGAGGAGCACCCGCCCGCGATCTGCCGGGGGTGCTCCTCTTGCTTGTGAGGCGGGAAGCGGAATGCTCACGGCCAGCGAGAACCGTGCGGCGGAGGAGAGGTCAGCGTCCGCAGCGTCCGCACGTCTCCTCCTTAAGAGCTGTCTTGACCTGCGGTGATGCTCTTAAGCGGTCGGGGGCTTGCGGACGCTGCGGACGCTAGCGGACGCTAAACAGTTTGTTTAGCGTCCGCACTGTCCCCGCAGGTCAGACACCCTCCCGGACTCCTTGCGGACGCTGCGGACGCTGTCTTACACCAAATCTCTAGGATGGGTTAAAGGGAGAGGCAACCGGAACCACTCTGCCGGTTGCCGCGCGAGATGGGGAGGGAGGCACACCCACCCCCGTAAAACCCGCTTCTCCAGGGGTCCGGAGGGGCACCTCCCCCGCCTCCCCAGCCTCCCCAAACGCCGATCTACGCAGGTCAGCCCCGGGGAAGCGCGCCGGGGAGGCGGTTGGGGAGAACTCCCCACCTCCCCGCTGCCTCCCAATCGCCTCCCCAGCGCGCACACCAACCTGAAATGCCTTCCAAGGAGCCACGCAGGGAGGGTGTTCGGGAGCTCCCGGCACCGCCGCCGGGTAGCTCCTTGGAAGGCATTTCAGGTAGAAACTGGCCGCACGTATCGCAGGAAGAGACCACGCCCCCGCGCCGGGTGGTCTCTTCGCTCCGACGATCAAACGACCCGCACCGCGCCACGGCGGCACAGTCGGCAAGCGGGGGACGCGCGCTCGCGGAGCGAGCTGCCAAAGGTCGTGCGGCTTGCCGCTCGCTCTATCCCTCTCCCCAACGCCGCAGGGGCCGCTATCGGAACGGCCCCTCAGCTTGTCGCTTGTCTTGTCGCCCGCAACCAGCCTTCTCCGCCCTGCGGTCGCCAGACCCCGCCTGACCTGCACCACGACAAGCGACAAGACAAGCGACAAGCGACAAGCCCCGCCCCACGGCCGGGCCGTCCGTGGGCCGTCGGAGGGTGGCCAGCGTTCACCAACACCCACCAACCGCCACCCCTCATTTGCAGGTCAGGAGGTAGTACAAGGGCTCCGCCGCAGGTGGCCGCAACCGCTCATCAGTTCCAGCGCTACTGACCGCCCCTGTCCGGGCCTGTCCGAAACCGTACGGTCCGCGAGACGCGCCGGGGGCGCTTTGTGTGCTTTTCGCACACCCTCCGGCGCGCTTCGCCACCCCTTGTCGACCCGCCCCAAGGGTGCAATTCTGGGAGTCCCCCCACTTGTGAACTTGTGAATCGACTCACAGGGTCGGCTCACCGAGGAGGTGGCTCGTTTCATGCTCGTCCGTGACGCCATGAGCACGGTGGTCCTCACCATCGGCCCCACCCACACGCTCCGCCAGGCGGCCCGGCTGATGTCGGCCCGCCGCATCGGGGCGGCTGTCGTCCACGATCCGGACACCTGCGGGCTCGGCATCATCACCGAGCGCGACATCCTCGACGCGATCGGCTCGGGACTGGATCCCGACCGGGAGACCGCATCCGCCCACACCACCACCGACGTGGTGTTCGCCGCCCCGACCTGGACCCTCCAGGAGGCCGCGGAGGCCATGACGCACGGCGGGTTCCGGCATCTGATCGTGCTGGACGGCGACGGCCCGGTGGGCATCGTGTCGGTGCGCGACATCATCCGCTGCTGGGCGCCCGTCCGACGTACGGTCGCGGCCGCCGGCTGACCTTCTGGGCGCGGGAAACGGCCGGTGGGCCGGATCCCGCGAGGGGATCCGGCCCACCGTCGACGGCAGGCGTCCGGTCAGCCGCGAAGGGCCTGGACCGCGGCTTCCAGCCGCTTGCCGAAGTCGCCGTCCGCCTGGCGGAAGTTGTTGATCGCGCGCTCGGCGATGCCGTCGCGCGAGACCTTGGCGATGAACCCGGCGAGGTTCTCGATCAGCCGGACCTTCTCGTCCTCGGAGAAGAGCCGGTAGAGCTCTCCCGCCTGCACGAAGTCGCTGTCCTCGGCGTGGCCGGGAGCCTCCGCGTTGCCGGTGGCACCGGTGACCGGCAGGGGCTGCCACAGCGGGCGGTCCGTCTGGAACGGGCCGCCGAAGCTGTTCGGCTCGTAGTTCTTGGCACCCTGGTGACGGCCGTCGTAGAGGAAGCCGTCCCGACTGTTGGTCCGCGCCTCGGTGGCGTGGGGGCGGTTCACCGGCAGGTGGTCGGCGTTGATGCCGACGCGGTAGCGGTGGGCGTCGCCGTACGCGAAGAGACGGCCCTGGAGCATCTTGTCCGGGGACGGGCCGATGCCCGGCACGAAGTGCGCGGGGCTGAAGATCGACTGCTCGACCTCGGCGAAGACGTTCTCCGGGTTGCGGTTGAGCTCCAGCCTGCCGATCTCGATCGGCGGGTAGTCCGCGTGCGGCCACACCTTGGTGAGGTCGAACGGGTTGAAGCGGTAGCCGGCCGCGTCCGCCGCGGGCATGATCTGGACCTGCACCGTCCAGGACGGGAAGTCACCGCGCTCGATCGACTCGCGCAGATCGCGCTGATGGCTGTCGGGGTCCTCACCGGCGAGCTTGTCGGCCTCGTCCTGGGTGAGGTTCTTGATGCCCTGGTCGGTCTTGAAGTGGTACTTGACCCAGAAGACCTCACCGGCCTCGTTGTTCCACTGGAAGGTGTGCGAGCCGTACCCGTTCATGTGGCGCAGCGTGGCCGGGATGCCGCGGTCCCCGAAGAGCCAGGTCACCTGGTGCGTCGACTCGGGCGACAGACCCCAGAAGTCCCAGACGTTGTCCGCCTCCTGCGATCCGGTGTACGGGTCGCGCTTCTGGGTGTGGATGAAGTCGGGGAACTTGATGGCGTCCTTGATGAAGAACACCGGGGTGTTGTTACCGACGAGGTCGTAGTTGCCCTCTTCGGTGTAGAACTTCAGCGCGAAGCCGCGGGGGTCACGCACGGCGTCGGCGGAGCCGAGGCTGCCCGCGACGGTGGAGAAGCGCAGGAAGGTCTCGGTCTGCTTGCCGACCTCGGAGAGGAACCTCGCCCGGGTCCACCGCGAGACGTCACGGGTCAGCGTGAAGGTGCCGTACGCGCCGGCGCCGCGGGCGTGCACGATCCGCTCCGGGATGCGCTCGCGGTTGAAGTGGGCGAGCTTCTCCAGCAGCGCCTGGTCCTGGACGAGAACCGGCCCGCCGACGCCGGCGGTCTCGCTGTTCTGGTTGTCGGCAACCGGCGCGCCGGCCTCCGTAGTGAGCGGTCCCTGCGTCACGTGCGCCTCCTGCGTCATGTCCTGCGCTTTCGGTGATCGGCCGGCCTCGATCGCCGGTTCGATGTCCCCCACAGCCTGTCCCTTGGCGTATGCCGAAGTCGATCCTACAATGGACAATGTCTAAGTCAAGTGAGCATCCAAAGTCACACCCGATCGGGACTCGATCCCTCCACTGTTAGGCTGGGCCCCATGAGCGACCTGCTGGAACGACTTCGTGGACGCGGCTGGCGCATGACGGCGCAGCGGCGTGTCGTGGCCGAGGTCCTCGATGGGGACCACGTACACCTGACGGCGGACGAGGTCCACGCGAGGGCCGTTTCCCGGCTGCCCGAGATCTCGCGCGCCACCGTCTACAACACCCTGGGCGAGATGGTGTCCCTCGGTGAGGTGCTGGAGGTCTCCACCGACCGCCGGGCCAAGCGCTACGACCCGAACGCGCACCAGCCGCACCACCACCTGGTGTGCGCCCGGTGCGGCGCCATCAGGGACGTGCACCCCGCGGGCAACCCGCTGGCGGACCTGCCGGCGGACGAGCGCTACGGCTTCATGGTCTCCGGCGTCGAGGTGACGTATCGCGGCATCTGCCCGAACTGCGCCACCGCCACCTGACCCACCACTCCTGACCCACCGCATCGGGCCCGCCGCCGGGCGGGCCCTTGGCCATCGCGTCCGCGGACATGACGAAGGCCCGGATCCCATGGGATCCGGGCCTTCGTCTTTTCAGTAGCGGGGACAGGATTTGAACCTGCGACCTCTGGGTTATGAGCCCAGCGAGCTACCGAGCTGCTCCACCCCGCGTCGGTGAATGCAACATTACGTCAGCGGGTCGGGAGGCGCAAATTCCTTCGCGTGGGCCTGTGGGTTCGACAGGGTTACGCGGTCAGCTCCTGGTGCAGCGCCTCGCGCAGCCGCGCGGCCCGCTCGGCCACCTCGGCCGGGCCCAGCTCCACCGCCCGCGCGCACCAGCGCTTCCCCTCGGCGAGCTCGCCCCGCCGGGCGGCGAGGAGCGCCAGGCGCAGCGCGGCCCGGCCGTGCCCGGCGGCGGCCGCACGGCTCCACCACAGGGCCGCCTCGCGCTCGCTGCCCTCGCGGGCCAACAGCAGCCCGAGGTTGAAGGCCCCGTTGCGACTGCCCGCCTCGGCGGCCTCCCGGTACCAGTGGGCGGCGCTCCCCACGTCCCCGCGGGCGGCGGCGAGCATGCCGACCCGGACCTGGGCGCGGCGGTGGCCCTGCTGGGCCGCCCGCTCGTACCACTCCTCGCACTCGGTCTTCTCCGGCATCGGCTCGCCCAGCGCGGGCGGTCCCGGCGGCGGCTGGCGTGCGTCCAGCACCCCGGCCAGCCGGAACGCGGCCTCGGCGCTGCCGCCGCCCGCGGCGCAGCGCAGGTGCCGCTCGGCCTCCCGGCCCTCGCCGTCGCGCAGCAGTGCCATGCCCACCTGGAGCGCGGCGTCGGTGTGCCCGGCCGCCGCCGCGCGCTCGTACCAGCCGAGCGCCGTACGGTCCTCGTCGCGTCCGGCGTGCAGGATGCCGAGGTTGAAGGCCGCGTCGACGCTGCCCGCCTCGGCCGCCTTGGAGAACCAGGGCTCGGCCCCGGTGTGGTCGCCGGCCTGGAGGAGCAGCACCGCGAGCGCGTTGGCGGCCTCGCGGTGCCCGGCGTACGCGGCGCGGCGGTACCACTGCTCGGCCTGCGGGGTGCGGTCCTGGGCGGCACAGAGCAGCCCGAGGTTGTACGCCCCGTTGACATCGCCCGCGTCCATGGCGGCCCGGTACCAGCGCTCGGCGGTCTGCTGCTCACCGCGTGCGGCGTGCAGCGCACCGAGCGCGTTGGCGGCGTTGCCGTCGCCGTCCTGGGCGGCGCGCAGCCACCACACGGCGGCGCTCTCCTCGTCGCCCGCGTCGCGCAGCAGGAAGCCCAGCGCGCAGGCGGCGCGCGGCTCACCGTCCTTGGCGGAGGTGAGGTACCAGCGTCCGGCCTCCTTGAGCTCGCCGCGCTGCTCCAGGATCGCGCCCAGGTGCAGGGCGGCGCGCCGGTGGCCCCGGGCGGCGGCCTGGCGGTACCACTGCTCGGCCTCGCCGACCCGGCCGGCTGCGGGTCCCGCCACGGGGCTGTCACCGTCGGCCACGCTCCAGGCGCCCGCGGAACCCGTCGCCCGTACGCCATGGGCGGGTGCGGGCGGCCCGCCGGGAAGGCCGAGGCCCGTTCCGGTTCGGCCGGAAGCGGTGCCCCGGCCCAGGCCGAAGGCATCGTGCGGGTCCACGACGGCCTTCCGCTCCAGGGTGCGGGCCAGCCGATAGGCGGCCTCACGGTGCCCCTGTTCGGCGGCGGCGCGCAGCCAGCGCTCGGCGCCGACGTCGCCGCGGTGCTCCAGCAGGTCGGCCAGCGCGTACGCACCCAGCGCGTGACCCTGCTCGGCGGACTGACACAGCCAGTACTCCGCGCCTGGCTCGTCGCCGCGCTCGCGGAAGTGCCGGCCGAGCGCGTGCGCGGCGGCGGCGGAACCTGCCACGGCGGCGATGCGCCACCAGCCGGCGGCCTCGTCCGGGTAGCCGCGCTGGTGCAGCAGGACGCCCAGGTTGTTCGCGGCGGCCCGGTCCCCGTCGGCGGTGGCGGCGCGCAGATACCGCTCGGCGCCGTCCAGCTCGCCCCGGCGCAGCAGCAGCGCTCCCAGGACGCTCATGGAGGCGGTGTCCCCCGCGTCGGCGGCGCGTCGGTGGCGCGCCTCGCTCTCGGCGCTGTCCGCGGCGTCGACCGCGTCCGTGGTGTCCTCGTCGGACGTACTCGCGGTGGCGCTCGCGCCGATGGCGCCGGTCCGCTGGACCGGTGCGCCCGCTCCGGCGATGGCAGCGGAGAAAGCCGCGTCTACCGCGTTTTCCCCATCTTGGCCGCGCTGCTGCACAAACCGCCCTGTCTCCAACAGAGTTGCCCTGTCCCCCATAAATACCATCGTCGCACCACCTGTAACCCGCGTACACCTCGTATATCGCGGCCAGCGAGGTCACTACAGCGTTTTGTCGACATGCCCACAGGGAGACAAGTCAAACACGTCCGGAAGCAACTGCTGCCCAGCGAACCGCACTTCACGCCCACAGCTTGGGACCGACACGGCCCACACGCACAACAGGCACGACGAAGGCCCGGATCCCTTGGGATCCGGGCCTTCGTCTTTTCAGTAGCGGGGACAGGATTTGAACCTGCGACCTCTGGGTTATGAGCCCAGCGAGCTACCGAGCTGCTCCACCCCGCGTCGTTGTGTTCAAACCGTACCACGACGCGGGGTGGACCTTTCTCAGCTGCCCTGGTCGGAGCCCTTCTCGGCCGCTTCGGCCGCATCCGGCTTCCTCGCCGGACCCGCCGTTTCCGCGTCCGCCGGCTTCTCGGCACTCGCGGGCTCGGCCGAGCTCTCCGGCTTGGCGTCGCCCGCCGGCTTCTCAGCGCCGTCGGCCTTGTCCCCCTCGCTGCCCGCCTTGGGCTGCGCGGCGGCGGCCCGCTCCAGAGCGTCCTGAAGAGCCTCCTGGGCCTTGCCGTAGGCCGGCCAGTCCTGCTCCTGCAGTGCCTTCTCGCCGTCGGAGTACGCCTTCTGGGCGTCCGCGATGGCCTTCTTGAGCGCCGCGCTGCCGGTGGCCGGGGGCTCATCGGTCTCGCCCGGCGGCTCACTGGGATCGGGCGGGGTCGTGACCCCGTCGTCCTCGACCCCGAAGACGGCGTTGAGCGCCTCTCCGAGACTGTTCTCGAAGACGATCTTCGATCCGTACGAGGCGGCCACCTTGCGCAGCAGCGGGTAGTTCTGGTTGCCACCGCGCGTGTAGACCGGCTCGATGTAGAGGAACCCGCCCTCCAGCGGAACCGTCAGCAGGTTGCCGTACTCGATGTCCGAGTCGGTGCCCTTGAGGTTCCTCACGAACTCGGCGACGTCGTCGTTGCCGTTGAGCTCACTCTGTACCTGGCCCGGGCCCTTCACCGTGGAGGTGACCCGTAGCAGCCGCATCTCGCCGTAGTCCTTGCTGGCCGCGTCCGCGTTCACCGCCATGAAGGCACCCAGGTTGGGTCGCCCTCGGGGAGTGAACGTGGTGGTCAGCGCGAACTGCTGCGCCTCTTGGCCCGGCATCTTCATGCTCAGGTAGTACGGCGGAACGGAGCCCGGCTCCTTGTTGGTCGGGTCGTCCGGCACCTGCCACGCGTCACTGCCGCTGTAGAACTGCGCGGGGTCCTCGACGTGATAGCGGGTGAGCAGCTCGCGCTGGACCTTGAAGAGATCCTGCGGATACCGCAGGTGGTCCATGAGCTCCCGCGGGATCTCTCCGCGGGACTCGACCGTCCCCGGGAACGCCTTGCGCCAGGTCTTGAGGACCGGGTCCTTGGTGTCCCACTCGTAGAGTTTGACCTTGCCGTCATAGGCGTCGACGGTGGCCTTCACCGAGTTGCGGATGTAGTTGACCTGGTTCTGCTGGGCGACGACCGCGCGCTGGTTGGTGGTCAGCGAGTCGGCCGTGGTGTCGCCGAGCGTGGTCCGGGACGCGTACGGGTAGCCGTTGCTCGTGGTGTACGCGTCGACGATCCACTGGATCCGGCCGTCGACGACCGCCGGGTAGGCGTCGCCGTCGATGGTCAGCCACGGGGCGACCGCCTCGACGCGCTCCTTGGGCGTGCGGTTGTACAGGATCCGCGAGCCCTCACCGATGGCTCCCGAGTACATGATCTGCGGCTCGCTGAAGGAGACCGCGTACGCGGCACGGTTGAAGGTGTTGGAGAGACTGACCCCGCTGTCGCCCTTGTAGCTGGTGGTCTTCTCGCCGTCCTCCTCGTAGTCGAGCTCCTTCTGGGGCCCGCCGACGATGGAGTACTGCTCGGTCTTCTCGCCGTAGTAGATCCGCTGCTCGTACTTGTCGAACTCGCCGGTGGAGGGCAGCCCCGACTCGGTGAAGTCCGGGGATCCCGTCGGGTTCGTCCCGGTGGTCGTGCCCCGGGCCGCGATGGCACCGTAGCCGTGGGTGTACGTGAAGTGGTCGTTGATCCAGTTCCGCTTGGGCAGGCCCTGGATGTTCAGCTCACGCAGACCGATGACGGTGTCCTGCTCCTTGCCGTCCTTGTCCTTGTAGCGGTCGACGTCCAGCGTCTTGGGGAACTGGTAGTAGTTCCTCCGCTGCTGGAGCTGCTGGAAGGCCGGGGAGACGACGTTGGGGTCCATCACGCGGTAGCTGGCGGCCGTGTTGGCCGCCGCCCGCAGCTTGCTGTCGTCCTCCGTCGTCGCCTGGCCCTCGTAGTCGTCCACCCGGGCGTCATCGATGTCATACGCGTCACGTGTGGCATTGATGTTCTTCTTGATGAACTCCGCTTCCTTGGCCTGCTCGTTCGGCTGGACCTGGAACTTCTGCACGATCGCCGGGTAGAGCCCGCCGATCAGGATCGCCGAGAGCACCATCAGGCCGAAGCCGATGACCGGGAGCTGCCAGGTGCGGCGCCACAGCGTCGCGAAGAACAGCACGGCGCAGATGGCCGCGATGCAGAACAGGATGGTCTTCGCCGGGAGGTAGGCGTTGGCGTCGACGTACCGCAGGCCCGTCCAGTTGTCCGCGGCCTTGAAGTCACTCGACTTCACCGCCAGCCCGTACCGGTCGAGCCAGTACGCCACGGCCTTCAGGGAGACGAAGATGCCGAGCAGCACGGAGAGGTGGCCGGTGGCCGCCCCGGTGGCACGGGCGCCGGGGCTGGTGATGCGGAGCCCGCCGTACAGATAGTGGGTCAGCGCGGCGGCGATCAGCGAGAGCACGGTCGCCGCGAAGCCGAAGCCCAGCAGGAAGCGGTACCACGGCAGGTCGAAGGCGAAGAAGGCGACGTCCAGCTGGAACTGGGGGTCCTTCTGCCCGAACGGCACACCGTTGACGTACAGCAGCCACGTGCGCCACTGGCCGGAGGCGGAAGCTCCGCCGATCAGCGCGACGAGCGCCGTGACGGCGAGCAGCACCCACTTCTTGTAGGGGGCGATGCTCATCCGGTAGCGGTCCAGGCTCTGCTGTTCCAGCGACATCGCGCTCAGCGGCGGCCTGAGCCGGTGCGCGAGCCAGATGTTCACACCGATGGCGATCGCCATCAGCAGTCCGAAGACGAGGAACAGCCCGATCTTGGTCCACAGGGTGGTGGTGAAGACGGATGAATACGCGACCGACCTGTACCAGAGCCAGTCCGTCCAGAACCCGGCGAACATGACGAAGGCCATGGCGAGAACCGCCAGGACACCCAAAGTCATGAGCAGGGTACGGGCGCGCCGGGACGGGCGGCCGACTCTGATCCGTGGCCCGGTCGGGCCTCCGCCGCGGTCCGGCATCTGGAAAGCCAACGTGCGCACCTCGTAGTTCGCGGTCGTGTGGACAGGCCCAGCGGTCCTAGAGCCCACCTATGCAACTTACTGGGGCTTTACCTAGTTCCCGTTCCCGGGGCGGAAGGAGGCAGGATATTGCCCATGCCCAACGTTTCCCCCGCAGGACCCCCGATGGCCGCGAGTCCGCTCACCGTCGCCGTCCTCGAAATCGACGCCTATGCCTCCAACCTCGGCTGGGACCAGCCGGCCCGGCTGTTCGCCCTGGTCGACACCGCACAGCTGCGGGTCCAGGAGCCCTCTCTCGCCGCTCAGCTGGGCCTTGAGGACCCCAGCTCCTCCGTCGCCGCACTCACCCCGATCGAGCAGGACGAACTTCCCCCGGGCACCGCGCTCGACGACTTCCTCGGCACGATCGCCTGGCCCGACGCCGTGGTCGGCTGCGCCATGACGGTGGAGCGCCTCATGCTGCCGCCGTCAGCCGAGGCCTCCGTGCCGGACGGTCTGAACGACCAGCAGCTGACCCAGTGGGTCGCCAAGCACCCCGGTCGGCAGGAGGTACGGATGACCGTGGCCGTCCTGCGGGACGGGGCCCGCGAGTCCGCCGTACGGCTGCGGGAGAAGGACTCCCCCACCGAGGTGCTGACCGGCGCCGGTCTGGTGCCCGGTCTCGCCGAGGCGCTCGCGGCGACGTTCGAGTCCTGATCCGGACGCCGCCCGGGCCCCGCGCGTGGGTCCCGGGCGGCGCAGCCGTCAGCCGGTCGAGCAGCTCGGCAGGCCCGCGGTCTTCCCCGTGCGGATCTGCTCCATCGACTTCGTCGCGTCCTCGATGGTCTTGACCCGCACCAGAGTGAGCCCGTCGGGTGTGTCGGCGGCGGCCGACGCACAGTTGTCGTCGGGCGTGAGGAAGTAGCGGGCGCCGGCGTTCCGGGCGCCGACCAGCTTCATGTTGATGCCGCCGATCGGGCCGACCGTGCCCGCGTCGTCGATGGTGCCGGTGCCCGCGACGAACTTGCCGCCGGTCAGGTCGCCCGGAGTGATCTTGTCGATGATGCCGAGGGAGAACATCAGCCCGGCGCTCGGCCCGCCGACGTCCGCGAGCTTGATGTCGATCTCGA
Source organism: Streptomyces sp. NPDC104313 (assembly GCF_055583985.1). NCBI lineage: Bacteria > Bacillati > Actinomycetota > Actinomycetes > Kitasatosporales > Streptomycetaceae > Streptomyces > Streptomyces sp. NPDC104313. The sequence goes on along the minus strand of NZ_JBVJMW010000006.1, from coordinate 339,924 downwards.
ACGGGAACGTGTGATCCGTCCCGGCCCTGATCCCGACGATCGCCCGGTCCTTCCCGGCCTCCTCGCCGTCGCCCCCGGCGGCGGGAGCCTTCGCGGTCTTGATGGTGATCTTCTCGCTGCCCTCGGGGGCACGCCCGGCCTTCTCGGCCGCGGCGGCGGTCTTCGCCGGGACGATGGTGAAGGTGACGTCCTCGCCGGGGCGGTGCTCGGTGACGAGCTTCGCCACGTCGCCGGGCTCCTTGACCACGGTACCGTCGACGGCCTTGATCACGTCGCCCGCGTGCAGCTTGCCCTCGGAGGGGCTGCCCTTGACCACCGTGGAGACCACGACCTGTGTGGCGACCGGGATGTCCAGCTCCTTCAGGGCGGCCACCTTGGCGCTCTCCTGGGACTGGCTGAACTCCTCGGCGTTCTCCTGGGTGGACTGTTCCTCGGTCTTGCCGTCCGGGTAGAGAGTGTCGTGCGGTACGACGACACTGTCGTGGGCCAGCCAGCCGTAGACGGCCTCGAAGATGTTCATCCGGTAGTCCGCCCCGGTGACGCGGACCGTCGTCATATTGAGATGCCCGGACGCCGGGTACGTCTTGCGACCGGAGATCCGCAGGACGGGCTCGCCACGCGCGTCGCCCAGCGTGTTCACCGTCGGTCCGGGGGACATCTCCGAATACGGCACTTTGATCAGCACGCCCGCGCAGAGCAGCGCGATGAGGACGAGGGCGGAGGCGAGCATCGTCGCGGTGCTGCGTGGCATGGAACGACAGTACGGGAAGGGCCTGTCAGTGCACCGCCGGGGCCGGTCCGTACGAGGAGACCGGAACGCGGCGGAAGGTGGTCACGCGGCGTGCGTCGGTCTTCAGAGAGCCTCGGAACCGGAGTGCGATTTCTCCATCGCGTCACGGAACCTGGCGTAGCCGGCGAGTTCGGTGACATCACCGGTCGTGCGATTGCGGGCAGCCCAACTCGCCCATATCGCACCACCGACAGCAGCGAAAAGTGGAATCAACAGCCAAGCGAGTGCCGCCATCACGACCTCCCTACCCCATGAGCGACCGGATGCCCGATCAGCAGATTAACGATCCGGAACACCAACGCTCGTGGCGGGGGTGCGGTTACGCAAATCGGGGCTGATGCGCCCCGGTCCGGTTTGCGCTCAGCAGGCTCCGACCCACTCCTCCGTGCCGTCCGAGAAACGCTGGTGCTTCCAGATCGGGACCTCGTGCTTGAGGTCGTCGATGAGCTTGCGGCAGGCCTCGAAGGCCTCGGCGCGGTGCGGGCAGGCGACGGCCACGGCCACGGCCAGGTCGCCCACCTCCAGTTCACCCACTCGGTGGACGGCCGCCAGTGCGCGGACCGGGTGGTCGGCGACGATCTTCTCCGCCACTCGGCGCAGCTCGTCCTCGGCCGAGGGGTGACAGGAATAGCCGAGTGCGCCGACGGCCTGTCCCGCGTCGTGGTTACGCACGGTGCCGACGAAGAGCGCGATACCGCCCGCCGCGTCGTCGCCGACCGCGCGGAAGACCTCGTCGACGGAGAGCGGGGAGTCCCGGATCTCCAGCAGCCGGATGGGGTCGGCCGCCGCGTGCTCGCCGGGATGGTCGTGGGTGGGTGCCATGCTCCCATCGTGCCGTACGGCTCCGACATCCCGGAATTGCCTGTTCCTCCGGCGGCCGGCCGACCGGTTCGGAGCCTCTTACAGGGCCTCGGGCGCGGTTGGGGCCTTTCGTTTGGATCAGGCCGGATCAGGGAGCGGTGTCCGGTGCGTGCGGCTGCGAGGCGACGGAGGGAGTCACCACGGAGCATGGGCGACCGACGGCAACGCCGCAGACGCGCGTGCCGGGGCCCGCGAGCCCGGCCCGGTCCGGACGAAAGGCCCTGAGCGGTCAGATGCGGCGGCGGGCCTTGCGGGCTCGGCGCACCACGGCGGCCGCGCCGAGCAGGGCGACCGTCGCTCCGGCGGCTCCGGCGGCGGTGGCGTCCTTGCGGCCGAGGCGGCGTCCGGCGAGCGTGTGGCGGCCCTCGACCTCTTCGAGGAGAGCTCCGAGCACCTCCTCGTTCGTCCACCTCGGCCGCCAGCCCACGTCGTGCAGCCTGCTGACGCTGACCACCCAGGGGTGCATCGTGTACGCCAGGTCACCGGCCGGGGACGGAGTGAGGCCGATCCGGTGCAGCCGGGCGGCGGCCCCGAGCGCGACGGCGGAGGGCAGCTCCATCCGGCGCACGCCGCTGAGCTCCTCGACCTCCTCCTGCTCCAGCCAGCCGTCGCAGCCGACCGCGAACTCGCCGTCGATCTTCTCCAGGGCGGCGTACTCCAGCGCCGTCACCAGGTCCTCGACGTGGCAGAACTGCCAGGTGGGGCGCGATCCGGCGACGACCAGGAGGCGCGGGGACTCGAAGTAGCGGGTCAGGGCGGTGTCCGTGCCGCCGACCAGGACGGTGGGGCGCACGACGGTGACGTTGAGCCCGGGGTGGGCGCGCGGGGCCCGGCGGCCGAGCCGCTCGATCTCCAGGAGGTCGCCGACACCGGTGGCTTCGGCGGTGGCACGCAGCTCGGCGTCCTCGGACAGCGGCACATCGTTGTCGGCGAGCGCCCCGTAGACCATCGCCGAGGTGCACAGCACGACCCGGTGGACCCCGACGGCGGCCGCGGCGGTGAGCACGGTCTGGGTGCCGCGTACGTTGTACGCGGTGCGGGCGGCGGGGTCGGTCTCCAGGTCGAGATCGAGGGCCAGGTGGACGACGACGTCCGCGCCGCGCAGCTTCTCCGCGATCGCCGGATCCCGTACGTCCAGGATGTGCCAGGTCGCCTCGGAGACCTCTCCCCGGCGCTCGTCGATCGCGATGACCTGCTTGATAGCGTCGGATGCGGCGAGGTGGGCGGTCAGCAGTTCGCCGATACCGGTGGCGGCGCCGGTGACCGCGACGACGGGGCCCCGGTTTCTGGGGGTCCTGGGGCGTTTCGTTTCGGGTGTGCTCTCGGGCGAGGGGTCGGTCAGGTTTCGCGCTGCGCGAACCTGCGGATCTGGGGAACTCACCGGGCGTCTCCAGCGGTTGTCTTCAGTACGTACCCGAATGACGCGTACGTACCAGGTGGCGTCCATCCTGCCGCAGGCCGGGAGTCGGCGAAGCACTGAGGCCCGAAGCGGGCGTGGTGTCTACGCTGGATGGTGATGTCGGGCAGTCGCCGTCGGTTCGAGCCGGCGGCCCTACGAGCCGAGGAAACCCGTGAGTGACACCCCATTCGGATTCGGCCTTCCGCCGGAGGAGCCGGAGAACGGCGACGAGGGCAAGAAGAAGGAGCCCACCGAAGGTGGGCAGAGCGCGGGCGGGCCCGGGGGCCCGTTCGGATTCGGGCCGGGAGCGGGCGGGGACAACCCGTTCGCCGCAATGTTCGGCTCGATGAATCCGAACGATCTCGGCGCCGCCTTCCAGCAGCTCGGTCAGATGCTGAGCTACGAGGGCGGTCCCGTGAACTGGGACATGGCCAAGCAGATCGCCCGCCAGACGGTCTCACAGGGCGCCCCGGACGGCTCCAAGGACGCTAGTGTCGGCCCGTCCGAACGCACGGCGGTCGACGAGGCGCTGCGCCTGGCGGACCTCTGGCTGGACGGTGTGACGTCGATGCCGTCCGGTGCGGTCTCCACCGTGGCGTGGAGCCGCGCGGAGTGGGTCGAGGCCTCGCTGCCGGCCTGGCAGCAGCTGGTCGACCCGGTGGCCGAGCGGGTGGGCCTGGCGATGGGCGATGTGCTGCCCGAGGAGATGCAGGCGATGGCAGGCCCGCTGATCGGCATGATGCGGTCGATGGGCGGCGCCATGTTCGGCCAGCAGATCGGTCAGGCCGTGGGTGTGCTGGCCGGTGAGGTGGTCGGTTCCACCGACATCGGGCTGCCGCTGGGACCGGCGGGCAAGGCCGCGCTGCTCCCGCTGAACGTGGAGAAGTTCGGCAAGGACCTCAGCGTCCCGCAGGACGAGGTCCGGCTGTATCTGGCCCTGCGCGAGGCCGCTCACCAGCGGCTCTTCGCCCATGTGCCGTGGCTGCGCTCGCATCTGTTCGGCGCCGTCGAGGCGTACGCCCGCGGCATCAAGGTCGACACCAGCAAGCTGGAGGACGTCGTCGGCCAGTTCGACCCCTCACAGCCGGAGCAGTTGCAGGACGCCCTTCAGCAGGGCATGTTCCAGCCGGAGGACACCCCCGGGCAGAAGGCGTCCCTGGCCCGTCTGGAGACGGCTCTCGCGCTGGTGGAGGGCTGGGTGGACGCGGTGGTCCACGAGGCCGCGAAGTCCCGGCTGACCTCGTCCGACGCGCTGCGCGAGACGATGCGCAGGCGCCGCGCCTCCGGTGGACCGGCCGAGCAGACGTTCGCCACGCTCATCGGCCTCCAGCTGCGCCCGCGCCGGCTCCGGGACGCCTCGCGCCTGTGGGCCTCGCTCACGGACGCCCGGGGTCTGGAGGGCCGGGACGCGCTCTGGGCCCACCCGGACATGCTGCCGACGGCCCACGACCTGGACGACCCGGACGGCTTCGTGCACCACGAGCAGGCCGATTTCTCCGAGCTGGACAAGATGCTCGGCGAGGCGGCGAAGGGCTCGCGGAAGCCCGCGGCGGAGGACGCGCCGAAGCCGAAGCCGGTCGAGGACAAGGGCGACGGCGAGGGTGAGGGCCACAGCAAGGACGAGGGCAAGGACGGCCGCGACCAGTGACCCTGCGCGACGACACCGTTCTCGTATTGAAGGGTTACGCCCCCGGGGACGAGGCCGGTGACCAGGCGGGGCTGCGTCAGGTCTACCTGGATCACCTGGCACAGCACGACGACGGCATGTGGAAGGGGTGCGGGGCCGGGCATATCACGGCCAGCGCCCTGGTGATCGATCCGGAGCGGGAGAGGGTTCTGCTGACCCTGCACAGGAAGCTCCGGATGTGGCTCCAGATGGGCGGCCACTGCGAGGAGCGGGACGTCACCCTGGAGGCGGCGGCGCTCCGTGAGGCGACGGAGGAGTCCGGCATCACGGGGCTCACCCTGCTGCCCGGCGGACCGGTCCGGCTGGACCGGCACCCGATTCCGTCTGCCTGCAACTGGCATCTCGATGTGCAGTACGCCGCGCTGGCCCCGGCCGGAGCGGCGGAGCGGATCAGCGAGGAGTCCCTGGAGTTGCGCTGGTTCGGCTACGCGGACGTGCCGGGAGTGGCCGACGCCTCCGTCGGGCGCCTGCTGGAGGCGACGCGGTCCCGGCTGTAGCGGCAGGCTGCACGGATGTGCGTAAGGGGCGGCCTCCGGGAGGCCGCCCCTTACCGCTGTTCCCTGCGGGCGCTGATCAGTTCCAGGCGTTGTTCTGGTTCTGGCCTTGGGAGCCCTGCTGGCCCACGCCGAACTGGGCGCGGGTGCCCTGGCCGACCTGGGCGTTCTGCGGAGGCATGACCTCGCTCGGCTGGACCAGGGCGAAGCCCTGGCCGAGGAAGCTCAGCTCCCAGCCCTCCCCGGTGTTGCCGCGACGCCTGAGGACACCCGAGGAGTGTGTCTGGGCCTGCATCTGCACGCGCAGGGAGCTGGACCAGGCGACGATCGCGTCGGCGTCGACGTTGACGTACTTCTCGGGCGTGACCTGCATCATCAGGGGCCGGCCCGAGGTCATGAGGGCGACCTTGCCCGAGCCGGAGATGTTGAGCTGGTACTTGCCGCTGCCGGAGATCCCGTACTGGCTGTCCACCGCGATGACCTCGGTGTGCAGCGAGGAGTCGAGCGCGAGGACGTAGGAGCTGTCCACGGTCATCCCCTCGCGGTCGACGTCCACGACGTGGATGTACTGCGCGAGGTTGGCGAGGTAGACGGTGCCCTGGCCGGACACACGCATCAGGTCGAGGCCCTCTCCGGTGTTCGCGCGGGCGTGGCGCTGGTCCCGGGACCGGTATTCCCCGTCGAAGTCCATCAGTCCCTGGTAGGCGACCATCGCGCCCTTACGGGCGAGGACGTCGTCATGGCCGGTCAGCGAGACCCGCAGGAGCTGCGGGTTCTGGATCGCGTAGCGGTCCTGGGTCTGCTGCTCGGTGTGGCTGAAAAGCGGACTCTGCATGATGTGTTCTCCCTCCCCGTCAGTTCTGGATCCGCAGACGGTCCGTGCTGTCCTCGCTCGGCTGGACGACGACGATGCCCTGGCCGGAGAAGCCCATCTGGTACGCCTCGCCGCTGCCGCGCCCGATCAACGAGCCGGCCTTGAAGCTGCGCTTGCCCTTCACCTTGAGGTTCGGGGACCAGGCGACGAGCGCGTCCGGGTCGACGTACGTCTCGTCCTCGCCGCGTCCGCAGTCGACGACGATCGGGGTGCCGCGCGAGGTGATGGCGACCCATCCGGTGCCCCGGACGACGACGTTCCACAGGCCCTGTCCGGCGAACTTGGCGAGCCCCTTGACCTTCTCGACGCCCCACGTGAGGTGGGCGTCGAAGGCGAGGAGGTTGGTGCCGTTGACGGAGATGGAGTCGTTGTCGAGGTTGATGACGACCACGTCGGCGCCGTAGTCGGCGAGGTAGAGCAGTCCGTCGCCGGAGCACTTCATGACGGGGGCGCCCTCGCCGGTGATCCACTGGGAGGCGATCTGCCGGACGGCGGGCGGGTTGGGCTCGTACTGGATGAAGCCCTCGTACGCCACCATCGAGCCGGTGCGCGCGAAGAGGTCCTGCCCGGAGGCCATGGCGACCTTGAGCATGGTCTTGCCGTGGTTCTCCATACGGGCCGTGACAGGGGTCGGGGCGAAGCCCGCGAGTTGCTGGTTCATGACGGGCTCCCTCAGACCTCGTAGGGCTGGACGACGATGAAGTTGCCGGGGGCTCCCCGGAACTGGAGGTTCACGGTCTCGCCGCTGTGTCCGGGATACGCGTTGCGGCGCAGCCGGACCTGGCTGGAGACGATCACCTGGGAGGCGGCCGACCAGGCGACCACCGCGTTGCAGTCGGCGAACGTGGTGGGCGTGACCGGCAGAACGACCGGGGTGCCGTGGGTCTTCACGATCACGGTGCCGGTGCCCTGGAACTGCAGGGTGAACAGTGCGCCGCCGGGAAGGCCGTGCCCTTCGACCCTGCGGACCTCGTACTGGAGGGACTCGTCGAAGGCGAGGACGCTCTCGGCGGAGACGCAGATGGCATCGCCCTGCAGCTCGATCGGGTGCAGGTGCGAACCCTCCTCGGCGAGGAAGACCTGGCCGCGGCCGGTACAGCGCATCAGCTGCATCTCCTGGCCGGTGGCATTGCCCACGGCGCGGCCGACGAACCCGGCACTCTTGTAGCCGAAGTCCACCTTGCCCTGATACATCACCATGCTGCCCTGGCGGGCCAGGACCCCGGATCCGCCCATGGTCAGGTCGACCCGTATGAGCTGCTGGTTCTGCGAGGTCCAGCGCTGCCCCGTAGCGGTCTCCTTGTACGGCTGCAGAGCCGCCTGGAGACCCGCACCCGTGGCCGGCGCTCCCTGGGGCACTCCCTGCGGCATGCCGACGGGGGGCTGCTGACCGTACGGGGCAGGCGCGGGCTGGCCGTAGGGAGCGGGGGCCTGCTGGCCGAAAGGAGCGGCGGGCGGGGCACCCTGGCCCGGGACCTGGCCGAACTGGGGCTGCTGCGGCTGGCCGTACGGGGACGGGGCCTGGGGTGCCTGCGGAGCCACGGGCGCCTGCGGTATCTGGGGAGCCGGCGGGGCAACGATCGTCGGCGCCGCGTGCATCGGCTGCTGCGGGGCGGGCGGCGGCGTGGGCGCGGACGGGGCGCCGAAGGTCGGCACGGGCTGCGGGGCGGGCGGCGCGCCGAAGGCCGGGGGCGCGGCGGGCGGGGCGAAGCCCGGAGCGGCGGCGGGAGCGGCGGCGGGCGGCGGCTCCTCCTCGGCGACCTCGCCGCCGAAGTTCTTCAACAGCGCGTCGAGACCGCCGTCGAAGCCCTGGCCGACGGCGGCGAAACGCCAGACGTCCTTCAGATAGAAGTCGCCGAGCATCACGGCCCGCTCGGTGGTGAACTCCGACCCGGTGAAGGAGTACCTCACCACTTCCTCGCCGCCCGCGACGATCCGGATGTAGCCGGGGCCGATCTGGGACATCTGCCCGCAACCGTCGAGCGTCGCGGTGAAGGAGAGTTTCTGGATGGCTGCCGGAATGCGGTCGAGCGTGACACGGAAGGACTCGGTGTCGCCGGACTGCGCGCCGAGGAGCTGGAGGGACTCCTCCGGCGATTTCGGCTGATTGAAGAAGATGAAGTACCGCTCGTCGGAGAGCTGCTCATGGGCGTCGAGGCCGAAGCAGCTGATATCGAAGGTCAGCCCCGGGGCCGCGATCTGCACGCCTACGTACAGATCGGTCCCTGGTGTGAGATCACTGATCTTGGCCTTGTGGCCGCGTTGGAATTCCCTGGCCATGCGTAACGACCGTCCCCCATCCCGAAGGTAAATGCGTCGCGTCAGGCTAACCGCAAACGACAACATCCGACCAAGCCGGTACACACCCGGTACAGAATCGGCGAACGCGGCCGACCCCGATCACTCCTCGCGGGCGGCGGGCAGGTGGGGCAGGCGGTCGGCCGCCACGACGCCCTCCAGATACCCACGGGCGCGCTCGGTACGCGGATACGCCTCCAGCAGCCGCCAGAACCTCGGCCCGTGTCCGGGAACGAGCAGATGCGCCAGCTCGTGAAGGAGTACGTAGTCGACCACGTACTCCGGCATGCCCTGCAGCCGGTGCGAGAGCCTGATGCTGCCCTCGGCGGGGGTACACGAGCCCCAGCGGGTGTTCTGGTTGGTCACCCAGCGCACGGTGACAGGCCTGGCGCGACCGTCGAAGTACTGGGCGGACAGCAGCTCGGCACGCTCCGCGAGTTCGGTGTCGCCCAGGACGCGCTTGTTCTCCTGGGCGGCGAGCCTGTCCAGCATCACGCCCACCCAGCGCCGCTCCTCCGCCTCCGACATCCTGGCGGGGATGAGCACGACGGTGCGGTCGCCCTCGCGGTACGCGGAGACCGTTCTCCTGCGCCGGGTGCTCCTGCGGACCTCGACCGCGCTCGTCGCCGAAGCGCGGGCCGGATGGGCTGCCGCGCTGCGCTGATGGCTTCCGGCGCTGGGCGCGGGGGTCTCCCCGGCGAAGCCGGACGGCGGGTCGGCGGGCACGCCACGACGTTACCCGCTGTCCGTGGGGGAAGTCCCGCCCCGGGTACGGTTCCGCGTCGATCCGCGCCACGGCACGCACCATGTGAACCACCGAAGGCTTGAATGATCAAAGGCTTGAACGACTAATGACCTGCGCCTGTGGACAACTCCGGGCACGGTTCGGCGCCGGTCCCGCATTCTGGCGGAGGTCCTGCGGAAAGGACCGCGGATCAACCGGTCTGCGAGCACGCCTGTGCCGTGACACCGCTCGGGGGGAGAAATCATGCATCCGATGCTGAAGCCCGCACTGCGCCGCGCCTGGCGCGGACGGAACACCGTGCAATTCGGCGTGACACCCGCACATGCCGTGACGCTCGGGCCGGTGGACCTCGCCACGGGAAGCTTTCTGGAACTGCTCGACGGCACCCGCGGGCTGCCGCTCCTGCACGAGGAGGCCCGCGCCCTGGACCTGTCGGAACGGCATGTGGACACCCTGCTGACACGGTTGGCGGAGGCCGGGCTCCTGGACGACCCGAGGTCGGCCGGTCCGGGGGCCGATGTCCTGTGCCGCCGAGCCGAGGTGATGGACCGCCAGCGTCCCGATGTGGCCTCCCTGTCGGTCGTCCGTCCCGAGCCGGGGGGCGGCACGCGCCGGATGGCGGCCCGACGGGCGATGCGGGTCCAGGTTCGGGGAGCGGGCCGGGTCGGGGCGTCCATCGCCTCGGTGCTGTCAGGTGCGGGGGTGGGGCACGTGGAAGTGCTCGACGGGGGTCGGGCCGAGCCCTGGGACGTGGCGCCCGCGGGGCTCCCCCCGGCATCCGTGGGAGAACGGCGCGACGTGGCGGCCCGCCGGCTCGTCCGCCGGTCCGCACCCGGGCCCGCTCCCCGTCGGGCGAGAACGGACGGAGCGGCGGCCGACCTGCCGGGGAGCGCCGGGCAGCCCGGTCTGTCCCTGATCGTCGTCGCTCCCCGGGACGGCCTCGCGGTGTACGCGCCCCTCGCGGACACGGCAGGTCCCTGGGTCGCGTCGGGCACTCCGCATCTCTATGCGGGAGTGATCGAGGCCACAGGAGTGGTCGGGCCTCTCGTCCTGCCCGGGGGCACCGGCTGCGCGGGCTGCCTGGAGCTGCACCGTGCGGACCGGGATCCGCAGTGGCCCCGGATGCTGGCGCAGTGGCGTTCCGGGCGGCGGGGAACGGTGCCCGCCTGCGATCTGGGGCTCGCGACGGCGGTCGCCGGTCTTGCCGCGGCACATGCCCTGGCGTTTCTGGACGGGGACCTCCCTGCCTGTACCGGAGCTCGCTGGGAGGCCGCTCTGCCCTTGCTGGACTGGCGTTCCGAGCCGATCGGCCCGCATGCGGACTGCTCCTGCGGGGCGGCCGGGAGCACTATGAGGGAACGGCCCTCCGGTGCTCTTCCGGCGCAGGACACAATGACGGGGTGACCGCCGTCGCCGGAGAGACACCGGAGGCACGAGCGGCACGGCAGTCTGGGAACTGGAGGGGCACATGTCTGATCTTCCCCGGAAGGCGGTTACGCGTACGGCCAAGCTGGCCGCGCTTCCGCTCGGCTTCGCCGGCCGTGCCACATGGGGTCTGGGCAAGCGGATCGGCGGCAAGTCGGCCGAACTGGTCGCCCGTGAGGTGCAGCAGCGCACGGCGGACCAGCTGTTCAAGACCCTGGGCGAGCTGAAGGGCGGGGCCATGAAACTGGGCCAGGCCCTCTCCGTCTTCGAGTCGGCTCTGCCCGAGGAGGTCGCCGGCCCGTATCGGGCCGCGCTGACCAAGCTCCAGGAGGCCGCGCCGCCGCTGCCCGCGCGCACGGTCCACGGGGTTCTCGCGACACGGATCGGGGAGGACTGGCGGGAGTATTTCCTGGAGTTCGAGGACACGCCGGCGGCTGCCGCCTCGATCGGGCAGGTGCACCGGGCGGTGTGGCACGACGGCCGCGAGGTCGCCGTGAAGGTGCAGTATCCCGGCGCGGGCGAGGCGTTGCTCTCCGACCTCGCCCAGCTCAGCCGCTTCGCCCGGTTGCTCGGCCCGCTGGTCCCGGGGATGGACATCAAGCCGCTGATCAAGGAGCTGCGGGACCGGGTCTCGGAGGAACTGGACTACGAGCTGGAGGCGCGAGCACAACAGGAGCACGCGGCGGAGTTCGAGGGCGACCCGGATGTGGTGGTCCCTCAGGTGGTGCACCAGTCCGACCAAGTGCTGGTAACGGAGTGGATCGACGGGATCCCGTTGTCCGAGGTCATCGCGGGGGGTACGGCGGAACAACGGGACCGCGCAGGACAGTTGCTGGCCCGCTTCCTCTTCTCCGGTCCGGCGCGCACCGGCCTGCTGCACGCCGACCCGCATCCGGGTAACTTCCGGCTGATGCCCCCGGCGGCGGACTCGGAGCCTACGGAGGAGGACGGCGGTTCGGTCGGGGCGTGGCGGCTGGGAGTGCTGGACTTCGGCACGGTCGACCGGCTGCCGGGCGGGCTGCCACGGAACATCGGCGACTCCCTGCGGCTGACGCTGGAGGGCGACGCGGCGGGGGTGTACGGGCTGCTGCGCGAAGAGGGCTTCGTGAAGGAGTCGATCGATCTGGACCCGGACGCGGTGCTCGACTACCTGCTTCCGATCATCGAGCCCACGCAGGTGGAGGAGTTCACCTTCAGCCGGGGCTGGATCCGTGAACAGGCGGCCCGGATAGCCGATCCGCGCTCTCCCGCCCACCAGCTCGGCAGGCAGCTGAACCTCCCCCCGTCCTACGTCCTGATACACCGGGTCACACTCAGCACGATCGGGGTGCTGTGCCAGCTCGGCGCGACGGTCCGGCTGCGCGACGAGCTCGAGGCGTGGCTGCCGGGATTCCTCGCGGACGACACGGAGGCAAACGACACGGAGGCGGACAACCCGAGGTCGGTGGACACGGAGTACACCGAGGAGGAGGGCGAGCCCGTCCAGGCGTAGGGGAGGCCGAGGGGCCGCGCTCACCGCCGGAGGGAGTCGAGGCGGCTCTCGATCGCGCGGACGTGGAGACGGGCGCAGCCCTCGCAGAAGAGGAGACGGCGTCCGTCCTCCACGATCGCGCGGACGTGGAGACGGGCGCGGCCCTCGCAGAAGAGGAGACGGCGTCCGTCCTCCATGGAACAGAGCCAGGTCGAAGGGGCCTTGTCACCTTCGGCGGCGGTGCCGCAGTGGGCGCACACCATGCTGTGCTCGGCGGGTTGTTCGGGGGATGGGTCTCCTCGTCCACCTCCCGGCGATATCCCCGTGACCGGATGGGCGATGGTACGAAGCACCGCGGGGCCGTCCGGAAACGGACAGCCCCGCGGTGAGGTGATGGGTGCGCGGTCAGTGCATGACCGCTATGGCCAGCGCGCGGCGGGCGCGCAGCGAGGCGCGCTCCGCCCGGCGCTGCATCCGGCGGGCGGAGATCAGGCGGGCCGACCGGCGGTCCTCCTGGGCCTCCCGCAGGCGGTCGTGCATATGCGCACGAGCCAGGGCTTCTGGGATGAGTTGCATTTCGCGGGTCCTGTTCTGACGCGAGTCGTTCGCACCGATGATGGTGACGTCGGGGGTGGCGGAGCCGACGGGCTCCTTCGTGGGGGTGATCATCGGTGCCTGATTCCGGGGGTCATGGGTCTGGGGACGGTCGATCGTTCCGAGGCGGAGCCTGCGTGTGGGGGCGGGGACCCCACAGGTCGCGGTCACGCTGCGACCGGGTTCTTGCGCGGACGGCCACGCGGACGCTTGCGGGCCACGACGACGCCCTGGACGAAGAGCTCGCCGCCCCAGACACCCCACGGCTCGCGGCGGTCCTTCGCCCCGGCGAGGCAGGCCTGGACGAGCGGGCAGGTGCGGCAGAGGGACTTGGCGTACTCGACGTCGGCGGGCGACTCGGCGAAGAAGACCTCCGGGTCGTAGGAACGGCAGGGGACAGGCACGCCGAGGTTCTCGATGGCGTCGTCGAGCGCGGTGAGCGTGGTGAGCGGGGTCAAGGCGGAGTCCTCCGTGGAGCCGGGCGGCGAGATCGGGGTGGAAAGCGGTACTGACGGGGCGTGCGTTTCGATGTGCACGATGGGTGGTGTCCTCGTCTGGTCGTGCCGGCCTGTTGGCCGGTTGGCGGCTGCTGGTACCAGGTGCTGCTTGTCCCGAGGCTCCTTCGTCCCGTCCGTTCGGACAAAACAAAAGGGCCGCGGATCCCGAGTGGGGTTCCGCGGCCCTGAAGGCGCCGGCCTGATGCTGGATCAGGCTGGATCACTCCAGGGTTCAGGCCCACGGAAGGCCCACATCTTGTGGTGCTGCTGCGTCTGCTTCTTGGCTCCGGCGCCGACTGCCGCAAAGGCATAGGCCTGAGCCTGTGCTGCCTTCACTACTGCTGCCGCCGGTGCCTCGGTCGGTCGCTCATTACGCTCCCGCGTCACGGGGAGGCTCGCCGGGGACAGCGGACGGACGGCGGAGATGCCGGACAGACCGGTGGCACGAAGCGAGGCAGCCGAGGAGCGGGTGAGGCCGAGCGAGCAGGTGGAGACGACCGAGAGATCGGTCATTTTCTGGGTTTCGATGATGCTGATCACTTCAATCGCCTCCTCTCGGCGTCTCGGGGGGACCGGCCGGGACCGGTCCTGCGTATTCGGATAAGTACAGCACGGAATCAGGGCTTCGGAGAAGCCGCTGTTGCCGTGGTTAAGAACCTATGGTGACGACTGGGGCGGGCGCAAACTATTTTCTGGACGAGTTTCCCTCAGGTCTCGTCGACGCCCTCACCAGGCTCGCTATCAACCTTCTCACCTGCACAGATGGTCAGAACGTCGGTGCCGAAGCGGCTCAACTTCCGGTTGCCGACGCCGGCGATGACGACCAGCTCGCCCTCGGTGGACGGCACGGCCTCGGCGATCGCCATGAGGGTCTTCTCGGTGAACACGCAGAAGTCCGGCTGGCCCAGCAGGGCCGCCTGGGCGGCGCGCCAGTCGTACAGCCGCCCGTACAGCGCCTCGTCCATGTCCGAGGGGCACTCCTCGCAGCGCATCAGCTTCATCTCGCCCGCGTCGGTGAGCGTGCGTCCGCAGACCCGGCACCGCACCGGGCTCCTGGGCTTGCGCTCGACGGCCGGGGTCCGCTCGGCGGCCGCGGCCCGGCCGGTGCCCCGGTCGATGCCTCCGCCGCCGCCGGCTCCGCCCCGCGCGCCCGTGGCCGCCGAGCCCGGCCGCAGCCCGTTCAGGAAGCGAGTGGGCTTCCTGCCGCCCCGGCCGCCCGGAGACCGGGACAGCGCCCAGGAGAGCGAGAGGTGGACGCGGGCGCGGGTGATCCCGACGTACATCAGGCGCCGCTCCTCCTCGACCTGCTCGTCGGTCTTGGCGTAGGCGATCGGCATCATGCCCTCGGTCAGGCCGACCAGGAACACGGCATCCCATTCCAGGCCCTTCGCCGAGTGCAGCGAGGCCAGCGTCACCCCCTGGACCGTCGGGGCGTGCTGGGCGGCCGCCCGCTCGTCCAGCTCACGGACCAGGTCGGTCAGGGTCGCCCCCGGCTTCGCCGTCTCGAAGTCCTCCGCGAGGCGCACCAGCGCGGCCAGCGACTCCCAGCGGTCGCGCACGGCCCCCGACCCGGCGGGCGGCCGACTGGTCCAGCCCTTGGTGGAGAGCACCGCCCGCACCTGGGACGGCAGCCCCTCCGCCTCGTCGAGCAGGGAGTCGTTGCGCCCGGCACGGGCCGCGCCGCGCAGGGCGGTGCCCGCCTCACGGACCTCGGCCCGCTCGAAGAACCGCTCGGCGCCGCGCAGCTGGTAGGGCACCCCGGCGTCGGCGAGGGCCTGCTCGTAGACCTCGGACTGGGAGTTGACGCGGTAGAGCACGGCGACCTCGCCGGCCGGCACGCCCGCGGCGATGAGGTCGCGGATGCGCCGGGCGGTGGACTCTGCCTCGGTGGGCTCGTCGGAATACTCCGTGTAGACCGGCTCGGGCCCCTTGTCGCGCTGCGAGACCAGCTCCAGCCGGTGGTCGGCGGCCCTGCCGTGGGCGTGGCTCAGCAGGCTGTTGGCGAGGTGGACGACCTGGGGGGTGGAGCGGTAGTCCCGCACCAGCTTGACCACGGTCGCCCCCGGGTGGCGGTTGCGGAAGTTCAGCAGGTGGTCGGGGGTGGCCCCGGTGAAGGAGTAGATCGTCTGGCTGGCGTCGCCGACGACGCAGAGATCCTCCCGGTCGCCGACCCAGAGGTCGAGCAGCCGCTGCTGGAGCGGGCTCACGTCCTGGTACTCGTCGACGACGAAGTGCTGGTACTGGCCGCGCACGTGCTCGGCGATGTCGCTCCGGTCCTGGAGGATGCCGACGGTGAGCAGCAGCACGTCCTCGAAGTCGATCACCGAGCGGTCGCGCTTGAGCTGTTCGTACGTGGAGTAGATCTGGGAGAGGACCGCCGGATCGCGGGGGGCGTCGCGCCGGGTCTTGGCGACCGCCGCCGGATAGTCGGCGGGGACGGTCTGGGTGACCTTGGCCCACTCGATCTCGCTGGTGACGTCCCGCAGCTCATTGCGGTCGAGCCGGAGCTCGCAGCGGGCGGCCGCCTCGGCGACCAGCTGCACCTTCCGCTCCAGCAGCCGGGGCAGCTCGCCACCGACTGCTTTCGGCCAGAAGTACTGGAGCTGCCGGAGGGCGGCGGAGTGGAAGGTCCGTGCTTGGACGCCGGTCGCGCCGAGCTGTCTCAGACGGCCGCGCATCTCTCCGGCGGCCCGGTTGGTGAAGGTGACGGCGAGCACGGTGGCCGGCTGGAGGATGCCCGCCCGCACCCCGTACGCGATGCGGTGGGTGATCGCGCGGGTCTTGCCCGTACCGGCTCCGGCCAGCACGCACACCGGTCCGTGCAGGGCCAGAGCCACCTCGCGCTGCTCGGGGTCGAGCCCGTCGAGCACGGCGTCCGGGGTCTCGGGAACCTGTGGGAAGAGGGTGGAGTGCGTTGCTGCTGTCACCCCGCCATGCTGCCAGGTCCCCGGGGGCGGATGCGGCGGTTGTCCACAGGGGTGAGGTATTCGTCGTACCGGGGCGGGCCGTGCGGGGCAGGTCCGGGGCCGGTCCCGGGGCCCGTACCGGGCCGGTCCCGGCGGGGTGGGAATGGTGGCCGCCTCCCGTACGTTCCCTATCGTGCGGGAGCGCTGCGGAGCGCCGCCGGACCCGCGAGTGACGCTGCCGGCCGCGCAGCGTACGGACGAGACGAAGGAGCGCCAGCGACATGGCGGGCACTGTGACGATGTACAGCACCACCTGGTGCGGCTACTGCCGTCGGCTGAAGAGCCAGATGGACCGCGAGGGCATCGCGTACAACGAGGTCAACATCGAGCACGACCCGGAGTCGGCCGCGTTCGTCGAAAAGGCGAATGGCGGAAACCAGACGGTCCCCACGCTGCTGATCGTGGCCCCCTCGGGCACCGAGTCGGTCATGACGAACCCGTCTCTCGCCCAGGTGAAGCAGGCGCTCGCCGCCTGACCCGGCCGATGGACGACTGCCCGTCGCGCGTACCACTGCCCCCGGCACCACCGGGGGCAGTGGTGTGTCCGGCGTTGCTCAGCCGTTCCGCTTCGCGCTGCCGGGTCTCGGGAGCGGCTTGCCGTACCAGAGCTCGATCAGGCGGGCAGCGATCGAGATGCCGAACGGGGGCATGACCTCGCCGGACTCGAAGGCGGCGGTGAGGTCCTCGCGGGAGAACCAGCGGGCCTCCTCGATCTCCTCGCCGTCGACGGTGATGTCGAAGGACGTCGCCCGCGCCATGAAGCCGAGCATCAGGCTGGAAGGGAACGGCCACGGCTGGCTGGCGATGTACTCGACCTCACCGACGGTGATCCCGGCCTCCTCGTAGACCTCGCGGGCCACGGACTGCTCGATCGACTCCCCCGGCTCGACGAACCCGGCGAGCGTGGAGAAGCGGCCCTCCGGCCAGTGCACCTGGCGGCCCAGCAGGGCCCGGTCCTGGTCGTCGGTGACCAGCATGATGACCGCCGGGTCGGTGCGCGGGTAGTGCTCGGCGCCGCAGGCCTGGCAGCGGCGGATGTGGCCGGCCGCCGCGATGACGGTGCGCTCGCCGCAGCGGGAGCAGAAGCGGTGCAGCCGCTGCCAGTTCTCCAGAGCGACCGCGTGCACCATCAGGCCCGCGTCGCGGGGGCCGAGGAGGAGACCCGCCTCGCGGAGCCCCGCGGGCCGGGCCGACTGATCCATGCGGCCGGGCAACGAGTCCTTCTGGAGTGCGAAGTAGCTCACGCCGTGCTCGTCGGTGCCGAGGAAATACCGGTGGGTCTCGGTGACCGGGGCCTCGAAGGCCTGGGTCATGACGATCTCGGTGTCCCCGTCGGGGGTGTCGTCGATCAGCACCTGCCCGCCGGAGACGACGAAGACGCGGGTCGTCGGGTGGCTCCACGCGACGGCCAGCCACGCCTCGTCGAGGCGGTGGTGTGCCGCGCGGTCGATGCCGCTCGGCGCGGTGAGGCCGATCGGGCGGTCTGCGGTGGCGTTGTCGAAGGTGCTCACAGGTGCTTCCTACTCCCCCTGGGTGGATCGGGTGTGCACAGGTACGTGGAGGGTGCGCAGAGGATTCAGCGGAGTGCCCGGCGTTCAGCGGAGTGCCGGGGATCAGCGGAGTGCCGGGGATCAGCGAAGTGCCGTGGCCAGTTCGCCCCACAGGTGGGCGGTCGTCTCCACTCCCTTGAGCAGAAGGTCCAGCTCGACCTTCTCGTCGGGGGCGTGCCAGCCGTCGGAGGGTACGGAGATACCGAGGAAGAGGACGGGGGCGCCGAGCACGTCCCTGAGGTCGGCAGCGGGACCGGAGCCTCCTTCGCGGGTGAAGAGGATCTTCTTCCCGAAGGCCCGGCCCATCGCGCGGGCCACCGCCTGGAGGGCGGGGTGGTCCAGCGGGGTCAGGCAGGGGCGGGTGGCGGGCTGGAAGGCGATCCGGTGGCGGACGCCCGCCGGGATACGGGATTCGGCCCAGGCCCGGACGGCCCGCTGCACGCGGTCGGGCTCCTGGCCGTCGACCAGCCGGAAGCTGATCTTCACCAGGGCCGAGGAGGGGATGATCGTCTTGCTGCCGGGGCCCTGGTAGCCGCCGCCGATGCCGTTGACCTCGGCGGTGGGGCGGGCCCAGACGCGCTCCAGCGTGGAGTACCCGGCCTCGCCGACCGCGGCGCCCGACTTCGCGGTGCGCAGCCAGGTGGCCTCGTCGAAGGGCAGTTCGGCGAAGAGGGCCCGCTCGGTGTCGGTGAGGTCGGTGACCCCGTCGTAGAAGCCGGGGATCGCGACCCGGCCGTCCTCGTCGTGGAGGGCGGCGACGAGGCGGGCGATCTCGGTGGCCGGGTTGGGGACGGCTCCGCCGAACGATCCGGAGTGGATGTCCTGGGCGGGACCGTACAGCTCGATCTCGCACTCCGCGAGGCCGCGCATGCCGGTGCAGACGGTCGGGGTGTCCTCGTCCCACATGCCGGTGTCCGAGACGATCACCGCGTCGGCGGCGAGCCGGTCCGCCCGCTGCTCGGCCAGGGCGCGGAAGTTGGGGGAGCCCGACTCCTCCTCGCCCTCGATCAGCAGTTTGAGGTGGACGGCGGGGGTGGTGCGGCCGGTCGCGGCGAGGTGGGCGCGGACCCCGAGGGTGTGGAAGAACACCTGGCCCTTGTCGTCGGCCGCGCCGCGTCCGTACATCCGGCCGTCCCGGATCACCGGCTCGAACGGGTCACTCGCCCAGCCGTCGTCGAGGGCGGCGGGCTGCACGTCGTGGTGGCCGTAGACCAGGACCGTCGGGGCGTCCGGGTCCTCGCTGGGCCACTCGGCGAAGACCGCCGGGGCTCCGGGGGTCTCCCAGATCTCGGTGACCGGGAAGCCGGTCTCCCCGAGCTTGGCGCTCAGCCACTCCGCACTGCGCCGCACGTCCCTGTCGTGCTCCGGCTGCGCGGATACGGACGGGATGCGCAGCCACTCCGCGAGGTCGTCGAGAAAGGCTGCGCGGTGCTGTTCGGTGTACGTACGGACGGCGCTGTCCGGGGTCTCGCTCATGCTCTTGAGCCTATCCGTCCCGCGGGGCCGGCTCGTCCAGCAGGATCCGCTCCAGCTCGGCCCGGCCGGGCAGCCACCGCGGATGGACGGTCTCCCCGCTGCGTACGTAGAGGAAGGTGGCGGTGACCTCTTCGAGCGGCAGATCGTGCAGCTCGGCCCAGGCCAGCCGGTAGACGGCGAGCTGGAGCGGGTCGGCGGTGCGGTGGCGGGTGGTCTTCCAGTCGACGATCTCGTACCGGTCGCCCGTGCGGTAGACGGCGTCGATACGGCCCCGGATCACGCGGCCCGCGAGGGTGATCTGGAACGGGGTCTCCACCCGATACGGCGTGCGCCGGGCGTACGCGGTGCGCTCGAACGCCTCCTTCAGTTCGGCGAGGTCCCGCTCGTCGGCGATCTCCGCGTCGCTCTCGTCTCCCCCGGGCAGTTCGTCGGGGCCGAGCATGGGCAGCGGCAGTTCTTCGTACCGCGACTCCACCCAGGCGTGGAACCGGGTGCCCCGGCGGGCGGCGGGCTGGGGCGGGCGGGGCATGGGCCGGGCCAGCTCCCGGGCGAAGGCGTCGGGGTCCTCGGCCAGGCGCAGCAGCTGGGTGGCGGAGAGCGCGGCGGGCACGAGGACCTCGCGCACGGTGGCGCGGGCGCGGCGCAGCTCCCCGGCGAGGGAGTCCAGGTCCCGGTCCCAGGAGGCGAGGGTGCGGACCTCCTCGGGGGTGAGGCTCTGCCTGGGACCGGCCTCCTCCGGGGCGGGCCCTTCCGTCGTACCGGCCTCCTCGGGGTGGCGGGCGGCCGGGATGTGCGGGGGCGGTGCGATGTCCGGTGCCGCGTCCTGCGCGGCGTCCGGTGCTCCCGGGGGGCGTTCGGTGGGGAGCGCGTCCCAGTCCCAGTCCTCGTCGACCGGCTCCCCCTCCGCCGGTCCCTCCTCGAACAGTGCCTCCTCGACCGGTACGTCATCGACCGGTACGTCATCGACCGGTACGTCATCGGGCTCGGGCCCGTACGCCGGTGGCTGCTCGTCCCCGTGGACGGCCAGCCGCTCCAGGTGGGCCAGCACGGTGTCCCGGGCGGCGCGGCGGCGGGCGAGGGCGTCGGCGTCGAGCGGGAGCGGCCAGACCAGGTCGGCGTCGCGTTCCGCGAGGGCCGGGTTCTCCTCGTCCTCCGCGGGCTCGTCCGCCCAGGCCTCGATCTCCCCGTGGCCCGCCGCGCAGTGTTCGTACAGCGCGTCGAGGAAGGCGGACGGGCCGCGTGTCCTCTTCTGGGACGGTCCCCACCAGTGGCCGGAGCCGAGGAGCAGGGAACGGGGGCGGGTGAAGGTGACGTAGCCGAGGCGCAGTTCCTCCGTGTGCTGGTGCTCCTTCAGCTCCGCCTTGAACGCCTTGATCCCCTTGGCGTCGTACGTGTCCAGGGCCGGGAGCGTCGCCGCGTCGCCGCGCAGGGCGTGCGGGAGCACCTTGGCCTGGGCGGTCCACGCGTCCCGGGCCCGGTCGCCGGGGAACTGGCCCGTGACCAGTCCGGGCACGGCGACGACGTCCCACTCCAGGCCCTTGGACTTGTGGGCGGTGAGGACCTTGACGGTGTTCTCGCCGCCGGGCAGCGCGTTGTCGAGGCCCTTCTCGTACTGCGCGGCGGTTCGCAGGAAGCCGAGGAAGGCGAGCAGGGTCGCCTCGCCGTCCAGGGAGGCGAACCGGGCCGCGGTGTCCAGGAAGTTGGCGAGGGTCTCCCGGCGGCGGGCGGCCAGCGCCTGCGGGGACGCGGACAGCTCGACCTCCAGGCCGGTGGTGGCCAGGACGCGGTGCAGAACGTCCATCAGGGGGTCCGCGAGCGAGCGGCGCAGGTCGCGCAGCTCCCGGGCGAGGCGGGCGAAGCGGACGCGGGCCTCGGCGGAGAACGGCAGCCCGTCGTCGGCCGTGTCCCCCACGACCAGGAAGGTGTCCAGTGCGTCCGCGAGCGATATCACCTCGGCCGGGTCCGTGCCCTCGACCGCGTCCGCGAGCCGCTGGTCCGCGTCGGCGTCGTCCGCGTGGCCGGCCCGGTGCACGAGGAGGCGGGCGCGGCGGCCCAGGAGCGCGAGGTCACGGGGGCCGATGCGCCAGCGCGGTCCGGTGAGGAGGCGGACCAGGGAGGCGTTGGCCCCCGGGTCCTGGAGGACCTCGCAGACGGCGACCAGGTCCGCCACCTCGGGCAGGTGGAGCAGCCCGGCGAGGCCGACGACCTCGACCGGGATGTCCCGGGCGACCAGGGCCGCCTGGATCTCGGGGAAGTCTCCGGCGGTGCGGCACAGGACGGCGATCTCGCCCGGCGGGGTGCCGGTGCGCACGAGGTGGGCGAGGGAGTCGGCGAGCCAGTCGATCTCCTCGGTCTGCGTGGTCAGCAGGGCGCAGCGGACCATGCCGTCCCGTTCGGCTCCGGGGGCGGGGCGCAGCGCCTCGACGCCCTCGTGCATCGCCCGCAGGGGTTCGGCGAGGCCGTTGGCGAGTTGGAGGAGACGGCCGCCGCTGCGCCGGTTCTCGCTGAGGCTGTAGCGGGTGGCGGGGGTGCCATCGGCGCCCGGGAAGTGTTCGGGGAAGTCGTCGAGGTTGGCGACGGACGCGCCGCGCCAGCCGTAGATGGCCTGGCAGGGGTCGCCCACGGCGGTCACCGCGTGGCCGGTGGGCGTGGGGCTGCCCTCCCCGGTCTCCGTACCGGCTCCGAACAGCGCGGACAGCAGCAGGCGCTGGGCCACCGACGTGTCCTGGTACTCGTCGAGGAGGACCACCCGGAACTCCTCGCGCAGGATCTTCCCGACCTCGGGCCGGGTCAGGGCCAGCTCGGCGGAGAGGGCGATCTGGTCGCCGAAGTCCAGGAGGTCCCGGCTGCGCTTGGCGGCCCGGTAGCGCTCGGTGAGGCCGAGGAGGGAGCGGCGGGCCTCGGCGGTCTCGGGGATCTTGCGCAGATCGGCGTTGCTGAGCTTGGCGTGTTCCAGGGCGCTCAGCAGCTCGGTGTCGTACGTGGCGAGCGCGCCGGGCCCAACGAGGTGTTCGGACAGCTCCCCGTCGAGCGCCAGGAGATCGCTGACCAGGGTGGGAAAGGACCGGGTGAGCGCCGGATACGGGCCCGGGGCCTCGCGCAGCACCTTCGCGGCGAGCTGGTAGCGGGTGGCGTCGGCGAGGAGGCGGGTGGTCGGCTCCAGGCCGATGCGCAGGCCGTGCTCGGTGAGGAGCCGGCCCGCGAAGGCGTGGTACGTGGAGATGGTGGGCTCGCCCGGGGGGTTGTCCGGGTCGATGGTGTCGGGGTCGGTGACCCCGGCGGCGATCAGCGCCCTGCGGACGCGCTCGGCCAGCTCGCCCGCCGCCTTGTTGGTGAAGGTGAGGCCGAGGACCTGCTCCGGCGCGACCTGTCCGGTGCCCACCAGCCAGACCACGCGGGCGGCCATCACCGTGGTCTTGCCCGACCCTGCTCCGGCCACGATCACCTGCGGGGCGGGCGGCGCGGTGATGCAGGCCGTCTGCTCCGGGGTGAACGGGATCCCGAGGAGCTCCTTGAGCTGCTCGGGATCGGTGATGCGTGGGGACACCCGAGCAACGGTAACCGGATCCACCGACAACCCGGCACGAACCGGATGCCCGGTTGGCCGACCGACCGTCTGACGGCTTCTAATCGACCACCTGACGGCCTTCCGGCTGCGCGCCGCACGAGGCGCGGAAGGCGCAGTGGGCGCAGTGGGTGCCGGTGGTGGGTGTGAAGCGTTCGTCCAGGACCTTTCCGGCGGCGGTGGCGAGCAGGCCGGAGACCCACTCCCCAGCCAGTGGTTCCTGGGCCTGGACCTTGGGGAGGGCGTCGCCACCCTCCTTCCTGGGTGCGGGCTGGCGGAGCTGGACCAGCTCGGCGCCGCCCGGTTCGGGCCGTCGGCCGTCGAAGAGGTCGTCGACCGCACCCTCGCGGACGGCGAGCTGGTAGACGGCGAGCTGGGGGTGGGCGGCGACCTCGTCCTTGGTGGGCGCGCCCTTGCCGGTCTTGAAGTCGACGACGTACGCCCGGCCCTCGGCGTCCTGTTCGACCCGGTCCATCGAGCCCCGGATGCGGACGGCGTACTCTCCCGCCTCCAGCGTCACGTCGAAGTCGTGCTCGCTCGCGGTGGGCGACCGGCCGCCCCGGTCCAGGACGTGCCAGTGCAGGAAGCGTTCCAGGGCGGCGCGGGCGTGGTCCTTCTCCTGCTCGGACTTCCAGGGGGCGTCGAAGGCGAGGCCGTTCCACACGGAGTCCAGGCGTTCCATGAGGACGTCCAGGTCGGCGGGGGTCCGGCTGGAGGCGACCTCGTCGGCGAGTACGTGGACGACGTTGCCGAACCCCTGGGCGGCGGTGGCCGGGGCGTCGGCCTTCACCTCGCGGCCCAGGAACCACTGGAGCGCACAGGTGTTGGCGAGCTGGTCCAGCGCGCTGCCGGAGAGGGTGACGGGCTGGTCGCGGTCGCGCAGCGGGACGGCGGAGCGGGTCGGCTCCTCCAGACCCCACCAGCGGTACGGGTGGGCCGCGGGCACCAGCGGCTGCCCTTCGTCGTCGGTGAGCGCGGCGAGCCGGGCCAGACGGTGGGCGGCGGCCTCGCGGAGTGCGTCGGAGGCGGCCGGGTCGACCGTGGTGGCGCGCAGCTCGGCGACGAGCGCGGCCACGGCGAGGGGCCGGCGCGGGCGGCCGGTGACGTCGCGGGGTTCGACGCCCAGCTCGGTCAGGAAGCGGGAGGGCTGGTCGCCGTCGTCGGCGGGGGCCTTCACGGCGGTGACGACGAGGCGGTCGCGGGCGCGGGTGGCGGCGACGTAGAAGAGCCGGCGCTCCTCTGCGAGGAGGGCCCCGGGCGTGAGGGGTTCGGCGAGTCCGTCGCGGCCGATCCGGTCGGCCTCCAGGAGGGAGCCCCGGCGGCGCAGGTCGGGCCAGAGCCCCTCCTGGACCCCGGCGACGACGACGAACCGCCACTCAAGACCCTTGGAACGGTGGGCGGTCATCAGGCGTACGGCGTCGGGGCGGGCGGTCCGCCGCGAGAGGGTGTCCGCGGCGATGTCCTGGGCGTCGACCTCTTCGAGGAAGTTGAGGGCCCCGCGCCCGCCGGTGCGCTCCTCGGCGCGGGCGGCCGTGTCGAACAGGGCGCACACCGCGTCGAGATCGCGGTCGGCGTTGCGCCCACCCGCCCCGCCGCGCAGCGCGGCCCGCTCCAGCCTGCCGGGCCAGGGGGTGCCGTTCCACAGGGTCCACAGGGCCTCCTCGGCGGTGGAGCCGCCTTCGAGGAGTTCGCGGGCCTTGCGCAGGAGGGCGCCGAGGCGCTGCGCTCCGTGGGCGTACGCCGGGTCGTGGGTGACGAGCCGTTCGGGCTCGGCGAGCGCGCGGGCCAGCAGTGCGTCGGAGCGGGCGGGGACCCGGATTCCGGCGGCGCGCTCCTCGTCGCGCAGGGCCCGGCCGAGGCGGCGCAGGTCGGCGGCGTCCATGGAGCCGAGCGGGGAGGTGAGGAGGGTGAGGGCGGTCTCGGTGTCGAGCCAGGGGGCGGGCCCTTCCGCCGACAGGTCCTCCGTCTCTTCCTCCGTCTCTTCCTCCGTCTCTTCCTCCGTCTCTTCCTCCGTCTCTTCCTCCGTCTCCGTTTCCGCGATCGCTGCCGCTCCCGCGATCGCTGCCGCCTGTGCTTCCGCGGGGCTGTGGTGCAGCGCGGCCGTCGCCACCGTCCGCAGCGCCGTCAGCAGCGGGGCGACGGCCGGTTCGTGGCGCAGCGGCAGATCGTCGCCATCGACCTCCAGAGGGACGCCTGCGGAGGTGAGGGCACGGCGGACGGCGGGCAGCGAGCGGCCTCCGGCCCGCACCAGCACGGCCATCTCCTGCCACGGCACCCCGTCCTCCAGATGGGCGCGGCGCAGCAGATCCGCGATGTTCTCCAACTCCGTGGACGCGGTCGGGTAGGTGTACGTCTCGACCCGGCCGCCGTCCCGGACGGCGGCCGGGTCGCGGTGGGCACGGACCATGTCGGCGGGCAGCCGGGTCAGGGGCATCCGCCGGGTGAGCAGCCGGGTCGCCGCGAGCAGTCCCGCCCCGGAACGGCGGGAGGTGGTGAGGACGCCGACGGGCGCGGGGCCCCCGTCCGCCCGGCGGAAGGTGTCCGGGAAATCGAGGATGCCGTTCACATCGGCGCCCCGGAACGTGTAGATCGACTGGTCGGGGTCGCCGAAGGCGATCAGCGTCCGCCCACCGCGCGCATCAGCATCGCGCTCATCGGCGTACCCCGGCGCGCGTCCCCGGTTGCCCGCCAGCGCGTGCAGCAGGCGCACCTGGGCCGGATCCGTGTCCTGGTACTCGTCGACGTACACCGCGTCGTAGCTCCCGGCCAGCCGCTCCGCCACCTCGGGACGCTCGGCGAGCAGGACCGCGCGGTGCACCAGCTCGGCGTAGTCCAGGACGCCCTGGGCGTCGAGGATGTCGAGGTACTCGGCCAGGAACTGGGCCGCCGCCGTCCAGTCCGGGCGGCCGGTGCGGCGGGCGAAGGCGGCCAGCGCGTCCGGGCCGAGACCCAGCTCACGGCTGCGGGCCAGCACGGCGCGCACCTCGTCGGCGAAGCCGCGGGTGGTCAGGCAGGACCGCAGCTCGTCCGGCCAGCGGACGTGGGCCAGACCCTCCTTCTCCAGGTCGAGCTGGCCCGCGAGCAGCTCGCGGACGGTGACGTCCTGTTCCGGCCCGGACAGCAGGCGCAGCGGATCGGCGAACAGGTCGGCGTCCTGGTGGGCCCGGACCAGGGCGTAGCAGTACGAGTGGAACGTGGTGGCCTGCGGGCCCCGGGCCGCCCCGAGACGGGCGGCCATCCGGTCGCGCAGTTCGACGGCTGCCTTACGGCTGAAGGTGAGGACGAGGATGCGGGCGGGGTCGGCGCCCCGGTTCACCCGCGCGGCGACGGATTCGACGAGGGTGGTGGTCTTCCCGGTGCCGGGCCCGGCCAGGACCAGCAGCGGGCCGCCCGGGTGGTCAACCACCGCACGCTGGCCTGCGTCCAGGAGGGGGGGATCCACGGAACCCGGCGGAGTGCGGACCAGGCGGTACGCACCCGTGGTCCGCGGCCGTGACTCACGGTGCGGACTGTGCCGGGTGGAGGAGGAACTCACGTGGATCGCCGGTCCTGGTGGGTGTACACGGGTGTACGGGTGATGAGGGACGGGGTCGGTGCAGCCGAGGAAGAGGGAAGGGGCGGAGCGTGCCGCGCGTTGACGACGCTACGCCAGCGACGGGACGGAAGGCAGCGGCCGTGCTGCGTCGCTCGTCACGTGCTCTGTCACGTCGGAACGTATCCGCCGGAGGCCGATGGCGGAAGCTGTCAGATGTGAGCATTCTCGCCCGGACCACCCAGACGGCCCGGACCACCCGGACGGCCCGGACCACCCGCGTCACCGCCCGCCCAGCCCGGACCTCGCCCCTCATCGGACGCGGCATCCGCCCGCCCGCTGTCACCGCCGCCGTCACCGCCGCCGCCGTCCGGGGGCGTGCCGCCGTCCCAGCGGGCGCGCCGCATGTCGATGCGCGGGATATGCCCCTCCGCCTGGCGCGACGCCTCACGCAGGGGGGTGCCCTCGGCGCGGTAGTGGTCCAGCGCCCGGAGCTCGTGGGCGGGGAGCAGCGTCCCGTCGGACCTCACGACGCGCCACCACGGCACGGCCGATCCGTACAACGCCATGACCCTGCCGACCTGGCGGGGTCCCCCCTCGCCCAGCCACTCCGCGATGTCGCCGTACGTCATCACCCGGCCGGGCGGGATCAGATCGGTCACGTCGAGGACGCGCTCCGCGTACTCCGGCAGTTCGGCGCCGGCCGGGGCGGTGCCGGAGCCGCCCCCGTCCGTCTGGTCCTGGCTCATCCGTCCCATCTTGCCGTACGCCACCGACAGCCCGCCCGAAACCGTGTCCGTACGGGCACACAGCGTGCACACGGGTGGAAAGGAGCGTATGTTGCGCTTCCCGCGCCCGTGCGATGCACCCTGATGCCCTCCTCCGTCCACGGGCCGTGCCACCATCATCCGGGCGGTGACCGGTGATACCAGAACACGACGACGGACCAGAGGCGATGAAGGAGCAGGGCGTGCAGCCACCGAAGGCGGCGGACGCCTCCGATGCCGGGGAGCGCCCGCAGGGTGATTCCGAGTCCTCCGGAGCACCCGGCGCCTCCTCCTCCGGAGCACCCCGCGCCGACGGCCCCACGACGTCCACCACCGGACATCTGGCCGGCTCGACGCGGGCCTCGGCCGAGGCCGCTCTGACCGACCGCGTCTCCGGCGACGAGCCGCTGCTCCCCGCCCGGGTGCACCGCCCCTCCGACCTGATGCGGCTGCTCATCGGGGTGCTCGCGATCGCGGTCCTGTTCTCGATCGCCGCGTTCGCCCAGGGCACCACCACCGGCTTGGAGGACGACATCTCCAAGGGCACCGAGCAGGCGCCCGACCTGTTGATCAAGATCGCCGGTCTGGTGTCCAGCATCGCCGTGCTGCTGGTGCCGGTCGCCTTCGCCATCGAACGCCTCATCAAGCGCGACGGACTGCGCATCGCGGACGGTGTGCTCGCCGCCGTGCTCGCCCACGGGGTGACGCTCGCCACCGACCTCTGGGTCTCGCGGTCCGCGCCCGGCACCATCCAGGACGCGCTGACCCAGCCGCAGACGACCGGCGGGCTGACCGACCCGGTGCACGGCTATCTCGCACCGGTCATCGCGTACATGACGGCGGTCGGAATGGCACGGCGGCCGCGCTGGCGCGTGGTGCTGTGGGTGGTGCTGCTGCTCGACGCGTTCGCGATGCTGGTCGGCGGGTACACCACCCCGTTCTCGATCATCCTCACCGTGCTGATCGGCTGGAGCGTGGCGTACGGGACGCTGTACGCGGTCGGCTCCCCGAACGTCCGCCCCACCGGGCAGCACCTGATGGCGGGACTGCGGCACGTGGGCTTCCGCCCGGTCGCGGCGATGCGCACCGAGGACGCCCCGGACCACGCCGACCAGAACGACCGGGGGCGGCGCTATCTGGTCACCCTGGAGGACGGGCCTCCCCTGGACGTCACCGTCGTCGACCGGGAACAGCAGGCCCAGGGGTTCTTCTACCGGGCCTGGCGGCGGCTCACGCTGCGCGGGATCACCCAGCGGCGCTCGATCCAGTCGTTGCGCCAGGCGCTGGAGCAGGAGGCGCTGCTCGCGTACGCGGCCATCGCCGCCGGGGCGAACGCGCCCAAGCTGATCGCCACCTCGGAGCTGGGCCCCGACGCGGTGATGCTCGTCTACGAGCACATCGGCGGCCGGACGCTGGACTCGATGGAGGACGCGGAGATCACCGACGACCTGGTGCGTGGCGCCTGGCATCAGGTGAGGGCCCTCCAGTCACGGCGGATCGCGCACCGCAGGCTGACCGGTGACGCGCTCCTGGTCGACCGTTCCGGCAGGGCGTTCGTGACGGATCTGCGCGGCGGCGAGATCGCCGCCGGTGATCTGGTGCTGCGGATGGACGTGGCCCAGTTGCTGACCACGCTGGGGCTGCGGGTGGGGGCCGAGCGGTCGGTCGCCGGGGCGTTGGCCGTACTCGGCCCGGACGCGGTGGCGGACTGTCTGCCGCTGCTCCAGCCGATCGCGCTGAGCCGCTCCACGCGGGCGACGCTGCGCCGGATCGCCCGCGAGCGTTCGCAGCGCGAGCGGGAGGCGGTGGTGGAGGCCTCGCGGGCGGCCAAGCAGGCGAAGGCGCGGGATGCGGCGGAGTCCGCCGGGGGGACTCTCCCGGATCACGGCGCGGAGCTGAAGGCGGAGCAGAAGACGGGCCCCAGGACGGGTCCCAAGGTGGATCACAAGGCGGAGCGCAAGTCGCTGCGCACCGAGAAGCAGGCCGAGAAGCGCGCCATCGACGACGCGCTGGAGGAGGCCCGCGAGGAGGATCTGCTCGCCCAGATCCGCCGTCAGGTGCTGCTGATCCGCCCGCAGGCCCCGGTCGAACCGGTCCGCCTGGAGCGCATCAAACCGCGCACCCTGTTCAGCTTCATCGCCGGAGCCATCGCCGCGTACTTCCTGATCTCGCAGGTCACCCAGGCCGACTTCGGGGCGGTCGTGGAGCAGGCGGAGTGGGGCTGGGTGGCGGCCGCCCTCGGCTTCTCGGCGCTGAGTTACGTGGCGGCGGCGATGAGCCTGCTGGGTTTCGTGCCGGAGCGGGTGTCGTTCCGCAAGACCGTCCAGGCGCAGGTGGCCGGCTCGTTCGTGAAGATCGTGGCGCCCGCCGCGGTCGGGGGCGTGGCACTGAACACCCGCTTCCTCCAGCGGGCCGGGGTACGCCCCGGTCTCGCGGTGGCAAGCGTCGGGGCCGCACAGTTGTTCGGACTCGGGGCCCACATCCTGTTGCTGGCGCTGTTCGGCTATCTGACCGGTACGGAGAAGACCCCGGACTCACTGACCCCGTCCCGGACGGTGATCGCTGGTCTGCTGACGGTCGCGGTGCTGGTGCTGGTGGTGACGGCGGTCCCGTTCCTGCGGAAGTTCGTGGTGACCCGGGTGCGCTCGCTGTTCGCCGGGGTCGTGCCGCGCATGCTGGACGTGGTGCAGCGACCACAGAAGCTGCTGACCGGCATCGGCGGCATGCTGCTGCTGACCGGCCTGTTCGTGCTCTGTCTGGACGCCTCGATCCGGGCGTTCAGCGGCCCGGACGTTCCTCAGCTGAGCTACGCGAGCATCGCGGTGGTCTTCCTCGCCGGGAACGCGATCGGCTCGGCCGCCCCGACGCCGGGCGGCATGGGCGCGGTCGAGGGGGCCCTGACGCTGGGCCTGATCGCGGTCGGGCTGCCGAAGGAGGTCGCGGCGCCCGCGGTGCTGCTGTACCGCGTGATGACCCTGTGGCTGCCGGTGCTGCCCGGGTGGATCGCCTTCAACCAGCTCACCCGCAAGGGCGAGCTGTAGCCGAGCGGGGACCCGGCGGCGGCAGCGGGCCTCCGCCACCCGCATGGACCGCGCCCGGCCGCGCTCCCCGGCGCCCCGCCGCACGATGGGGTCATGAGGACTTCCCCCGCTCTGCGTGCCGCCACCCTCGCGGTGACCGCCACCGTGCTGCTGCCGCTGGCCGCCTGTTCGGACGGCGGTGACGGGGAGGGGGCCTCGACGCCCACCGGGGCCTCGACCGCCTCGCCGACCTCCACCGCCGGTGACCTGGCGTCGCAGAAGCTCGCGTGGTCCCCGTGTCCACCCCCGAACACGGCCCAGGGCGGGGGCGAGTCGCCGTCGCCTCTGCCCGGCGGCGTGGTGTGGGAGTGCTCCTTCATGAACGTCCCTCTCGACTACGCGAAGCCGGACGGCCGTACGATCGAACTGGCGCTGGTGCGGGGCAGGGCGAAGGACCAGAAGCGGCGGATCGGCTCGCTGGTGTTTAACTTCGGCGGGCCCGGCGCGTCCGGCGTCGCGACGCTGCCCGCGTTCGGCACCGAGTACGACAAGCTCCGCACCCGCTACGACCTGGTGAGCTTCGACCCGCGCGGGGTCGGCCGCAGCGAGGGCGTCGAGTGCGCGGACGACGTCCAGCTCGACGCCCTCTACCAGGAGGACTCCACCCCGGACGACGCGGCCGAGGAGAAGCAGTTCGTCCAGGGGCAGAAGAACTTCATCGCGGACTGCGAGGAGAACTCCGGCCCCGAACTCCCCTTCGTGGGCACGACGAACGCCGCCCGCGACCTGGACCTGATGCGCGAGGTCCTGGGCGACGACGAACTGCGCTACTTCGGCATCTCGTACGGCACGGAACTGGGCGGCGTCTACGCCCATCTCTTCCCGGACAAGGTCGGCCGGGCGGTCTTCGACGCCGTGGTCGACCCCACGAAGGACGCCGAGCAGTCCTCCCTCGGCCAGGCCGAGGGCTTCCAGCTCGCCCTGGACAACTTCACGAAGGACTGCGCGGAACGCGAGGACTGCGCGCTGCCCGGCTCCACCCCGCAGGAGGTCGAGCAGTCCGTCGCCGATCTGCTGGCCGACCTGGAACAGGAGCCCATCGACGGGCTCGGGGACCGGGCGCTGACCCAGACGCTGGCCACCACCGGCATCGCTTCCGCGCTCTACTCCAAGGAGACCTGGCCGCTGCTGGAACAGGGCCTGGACGAGGCGGGCGGCGGGAACGGCGGGCTGCTCCTCGCGCTGGCCGATTCACTCAACGGCCGCTCGGAGGACGGGCGGTACGACAACTCCAACGCCGCCAACATCTCCATCAACTGCGCCGACAGCAGCCAGCGGTTCTCCCTGGAGGGGACGAAGGCGGCGCTGCCGGCGTTCCGCAAGGCGTCCCCGCTGTTCGGGGACTATCTGGGCTGGGGCCTGATGAGCTGCACCGGCTGGCCGGTGGCGGGCGCCTGGAAGACCCCGGACGTCAGCGCCCCGGGGGCCGCCCCGATCCTGGTCATCGGCAACACCGGCGACCCGGCGACTCCGTACGCGGGCGCGAAGGCGATGGTGGAGAAGCTGGGCGAGGGCGTCGGCGTCGAGCTCACCTACAAGGGCGAGGGGCACGGGGCGTACAACAGCAAGGACGCGTGTGTGCAACGGACGGTCGACGGCTATCTGTTGAACGGTACGGTGCCGAAGTCCGGCACTGTCTGCGGGTGACCCCGGCCCCCGACTCCCTTGCCCCGCAAGGCGGTTAGCATGACCGCACACCACAGCCGCCCGACGCGTCGCCACCGGCTTCGGGCCTCGGGGAGGGAAGCCGGATCATGTGTGCGCACCGTCGTGTCCATCGGGTCACCGTCTCGACGGGAGCAGCTCTCCTCGCGGCGGGACTGCTCGTCGGCGGCTCGGTTCGCTGCTGTTCAACTTCGGCGGCCCCGGCGGATCCGGTGTCGGAACACTGCCGCGCTCGGCCGACGCGTACGCGAAACTCAACTCCCGCTACGACCTCGTGAGTTTCGATCCGCGCGGGGTCGCGGCCAGCTCCGGGATACGCTGCCGCACCGACAAGGAGCAGGAGCAGGCCCACCGGAGCGTCGATCCGACTCCGGACACGGCGGCGGAGGAGACCGCGTTCATCGAGGACGCCGCGGGCTTCGGCGCCGGCTGCGAGCGTCGCTCGGGCGCGATCCTGCCGCACGTCGGGACGACCGAAGCCGCCCGCGACCTGGACCTGATCCGCGAGGTACTGGGCGACGAGAAGCTGTCCTACTTCGGCTTCTCCTACGGTACGGAGCTGGGCGGAACGTACGCGCACATCTTCCCGCACAAGGTGGGACGCACCGTGCTGGACGCGGTCGTCGACCCGACGGCCGACGGGTCCGGGCACGCCCGCAACCAGACCACAGGCTTCCAGCGTGCCCTGGAGAACTACCTCAAGGACCGCGGCCAGGACCCGAAGGCGGGCTCCGAGCGCATCGCCCGGCTGCTGGCCCGCATAGACCGAAGCCCGCTGCCGACCGACTCGGACCGCGATCTGAGCGAATCGCTCGCCATCACCGGCATCGTCACCCCGCTGTACTCGGAGTCGGACTGGCCCGCCCTGACGGCCGCGC
The DNA here is from genome assembly GCF_055583985.1 of Streptomyces sp. NPDC104313. Lineage (NCBI taxonomy): Bacteria > Bacillati > Actinomycetota > Actinomycetes > Kitasatosporales > Streptomycetaceae > Streptomyces > Streptomyces sp. NPDC104313. The sequence goes on along the minus strand of NZ_JBVJMW010000006.1, from coordinate 307,310 downwards.
TCGACGAGGCGGAGAACGCCGGGACCGGCAAGGGGCTGCTCCGGCTCGCCGACTCGTACAACGGCCGCGACGAACAGGGCCGTTACGACACCCAGAGCCACTCCCAGCGGGCGATCTCCTGCGCCGACTCGGCCTCCCGTCCCACGGTGGACGAGGCCCGTGCGCTGCTGCCGGAGTTCCGGAAGCTGTCACCGGTCTTCGGCCCGTTCCTGGCCTGGGACACCGCGGGCTGGTGCGCCCAGTGGCCGGTCGAGGGGGAGCACGAGACGCCGGAGACCAGCGCGCCGGGCGCTGGCCCGATCCTGGTCGTCGGGACGACCGGCGACCCGGCGACCCCGTACGAGGGGGCGCGGCGGATGGCGGACGAGCTGGGCAAGGGCGTCGGCATCCTGCTGACCAACAAGGGCGAGGGGCACGGGGCCTACGGCGGCAACGACTGTGTGACGTCGACGATCGACGACTACTTCCTGGACGGAAAGGTCCCGGAGGACGGCAGGACCTGTTCGTAGGAGGGGCCCGGGAGACCGGACATACGGAAGGGGCCCGTCCGCGTACGCGCGAACGGGCCCCTTCCGTCGTACGGATGCCCTACGGATTTCCGTACGGCATCCGCGCCGTATCCGTAACGGAATGCCCTAGTACACCGGCTTCTCGGGCTCGATCTGGTTGACCCAGCCGATCACACCGCCGCCGACGTGCACCGCGTCGGCGAAGCCCGCGGACTTGAGGACCGCGAGGACCTCGGCGCTGCGGACGCCCGTCTTGCAGTGCAGGACGATGCGCTTGTCCTGCGGGAGGTCCTGGAGGGCGGTACCCATGAGGAACTCGTTCTTCGGGATCAGCTTCGCGCCGGGGATCGAGACGATCTCGTACTCGTTCGGCTCGCGGACGTCGATGATCTCGATCTTCTCGTCGCCGTCGATCCACTCCTTGAGCTGCTTGGGAGTGATCGTCGCGCCGAGCGCCGCCTCCTGCGCCTCCTCGGACACGACGCCGCAGAAGGCCTCGTAGTCGATGAGTTCGGTGACGGTGGGGTTCTCGCCGCAGACCGCGCAGTCGGGGTCCTTGCGGATCTTGACCTGGCGGTACTGCATCTCCAGGGCGTCGTAGATCATCAGGCGGCCGACCAGCGGGTCGCCGACCCCGGCGAGCAGCTTGATGGCCTCGGTGACCTGGATGGAGCCGACGGACGCGCAGAGCACGCCCAGCACGCCGCCCTCGGCGCAGGAGGGGACCATGCCCGGCGGCGGGGGCTCCGGGTAGAGGCAGCGGTAGCAGGGCCCGTGCTCGGACCAGAACACGGAGGCCTGGCCGTCGAAGCGGTAGATCGAGCCCCAGACGTACGGCTTGTTCAGCAGCACCGCGGCGTCGTTGACGAGATAGCGGGTGGCGAAGTTGTCCGTGCCGTCCACGATCAGGTCGTACTGCGCGAAGATCTCCATCACGTTCTCGGCTTCGAGCCGCTCTTCGTGAAGGACCACGTTGACGTACGGGTTGATGCCCAGCACCGAGTCCTTGGCGGACTGCGCCTTGGAGCGGCCGATGTCGGCCTGGCTGTGGATGATCTGGCGCTGCAGGTTCGACTCGTCCACCTCGTCGAACTCCACGATGCCGAGCGTGCCGACACCGGCCGCGGCCAGATACATCAGGGCCGGCGAGCCGAGGCCGCCGGCGCCTACACACAGCACCTTCGCGTTCTTCAGGCGCTTCTGTCCGTCCATCCCGACATCCGGGATGATCAGGTGGCGGGAGTACCTGCGGACCTCGTCGACGGTGAGCTCAGCAGCTGGCTCGACCAGGGGTGGCAGCGACACAGGAACCTCAACAATGCAGGTGGTCGGATTCTACGTAGACCGACTTCTTACGGTCGACTACGTACGGCTGTTCTCCCCGTAACACTGCCACGCCCCTTCTCATTCCGAGATACCGGGTCCGATCCGCGAGACGATTTCGTCCCAGTACCTGGGCAGTGCCGCGAATGGGTCGCTTTGCCCGCTTCGGCCGTCCCGGTCGGTGAAGAAGATCGTCCCGGCGCCCTGCCAGCGGGCGATGCGCATGGCCTCCTCCAGGTGGGTGCGCGGGACCCCGTGGACGAAGTGGGCGAACCGCTCCGGTGGGTAGTCGGCCGTCCACTCGGCCACCTGGGACCAGCGGTAGTCGGTCCAGGGGCCCTGGAAGGTGACCAGTTGGTCGGCCGCCTCCGCATACCCGGGATACGGGTGCGTGCCGTGCCCCAGCACCAGACGGCCCCCGCCGTCGGCGCTGTCACTCTCCGCCAGCAGGGCGTGGAGCGTACCGCTGAGCCGGCGGACCGCGGGCAGACCGCCGCGCTCGGCGGGGCAGCGCGCGAGGAAGAAGCCGCCGATCCGGTACCAGTCGATGAAGGACCGGGCGTCCGCGATCAGCTCCCCGAACGGCCGTTCGCCCCATGCGAGGTCGAGGTGACCGAGCAGTCTGCCGCCGGAGGCCCGGACGGTGTCGTCCGGGGCCTCGCCGTGCAGGGCGCGTTCGCGGGCGTTGCGCAGCCTGCCCGCCGCCTCCAGGCAGTGTGTGTCGGGCCGGGAGCCGGGGCCGTCCGCGATGTTGAGGACCGCCCAGTGCAGCGGGGTACCGGGACGGGCCAGTTCGGCCCACTCGGCGGGGGCGAGCAGCGGGTGGGCGTAGCCGGGGACGCCGAAGCCGAACTGTTCGCCGCCCGCGGTGCGGGGGGCGGCGGCGGGAGCGGTCAGATACGGCACGCCGCCTCCATCCAGATGTCCGCGAGGGACTCCTCCAGATTGATCCGGGGCCGCCAGCCGAGCCGGTCCCGCGCGGTGCGGACGTCGGCCTGCTGCCAGGCTCCGCAGCCGTCGGGGTACGGGGACGGGGTGGCGGCGAGATGCTCCATGACGGACTCGGTGGAGGTGCGCGGAGCTCCGATGGGCAGACGCGCGGGGGGCGTGTCCAGCTCGTGGAGCGCGCCCGCGTACCCGGCGACCCTCGCCAGGACGGCGGCGGCGTCACGCAGGCGGACAGCCCGCCCGGTGCCGATGTTGACGACGCCCTGGGCGGCGGAGAGAGAGGCGGCGTGCACGGCCCGCGCCACATCCCGTACGTCGACGAAGTCCCGCTGTACGCCGAGGCCGCTGAGCTTCAGCTCGCCGTCGCCGGACTGCATGGCCCGGCGCATCGCCTCGGCGAGCCGGCCGAGCGGGGAGCCGGCGGGGGTGCCGGGGCCGACGGGCGAGAAGACCCGCAGGACGACGGCGTCGAGGCCGGAGCCGAGGACCAGTTCGGTGGCGGCGAGCTTGCTGACGCCGTACGGGCCGCCGGGGCGCGGGACCGCGTCCTCGGCGGTGGAGGACCCGGGCTGCGAGGGCCCGTACTCCGAGGCGCAGCCGACCTGGACGAGCCGCGCCCCGCAGCCACTGCGGCGCAGGGCCTCGCAGACGGTGGCGACGGCGACGGTGTTGTGCCGGGTGAGGTCGCGGGCCCCGCCGCGCGTGGCGCCCGCGCAGTTGACGACGACTCCGGGGTGGACGGCGTCGAGGAAGCGGGTGAGCGCCCCGGGACTGCCGCCCGCGAGGTCGAACCGGACGTCGGCGTCGTCGCCGCGGCCGAGGGCCGTGAGGTGGACGGCCGGGTCGGCGAGGAGACGGTCGGCGACGAAGCGGCCGAGGAATCCGTTGGCTCCGAGCAGCAGCACCCTCATCGCGCACCGCCTCGGTGCCGACGGCTCACTGCCGGTGCGGGGGATTGGGGGGTCATGGCGGGTTTCTCCTAGGTCATCGAGTCGGTCGTGCGGTACTGGACGAGCGACGTTGGTCGTGCGGCGTTGGTCGTGCCGCGCTGGACGTGCGGTGCTGGACGAGCCCACGGCGTCGGCTCCGCGGGAGCGGGTCGGTGAAGCGGTGGAACAGACGGAGTGGCTGGTGCGGTGGCGCGTAGGCGGCTGGTGCGGTGGCATGTCGGCGGGGTGGTGCGTGGGCGGGTCGTTCGGTGCTGCGTGGGCGGGTCGTTCGGTGGACGTAGGCGGGTGGTGCGGTGGTACGCCGGTGGGCCGGCTCAGCTCCGGGTGTGGGCGGAGGCCCGGGAGAGCGCGAAGGCCGCGTGCAGCAGCAGGCCCGCGGCGGCTCCGCCGCAGGCGAGGGCGGACACGGCTCCGGTCCCACCCACCGAGACAAGCGCGGCCACGGGCTGGGCGAGAGGTTCGAGTCCGGGGAGCCGGGCGGAGAGGACGAGGGCCGGGGCCCCGGCCTCGACAGCGCAGGCGGCGGCGAGCGCGACGGCGCCCGGCTCGGGCAGCCCGTGCGCGGCGAGCAGCCGGGCCACGAAGAACAGGACCCCGAGGGCGGCTGCCGCGACGGGCGTGCCGCCTCCGCCGAGGCCGGCCAGATACAGCAGGGGCAGCAGCGCACCGAGGAAGAGGGCGACGGCCGCCAGGAGCAGAGGGCGTACGCCGGCGCCGAATTCCTCCAGGGCGCGGCTGCCGGTCAGTTTGCGGTGGGCGTGGACAGTGAAGAGGTGGGCGCACCAGGCGGCCGGGGCGACGGCGGCGGCGAGGCCGAGCAGCGGGGCCGGGGTGCCGTCCCACGGACCGTCCGGGCCCCCGGTCATGACCTGGGCGAGCAGTTCCTCGCCGTACACCGCGTAGCTCAGCAGCCAGCAGCCGTACATCCCGGCGCGACCCGCGCCCTCGGGGGCGCGCAGGGGGCCGCGGCCCAGGCACGCCCGGAGCGCCAGGCAGGCCAGGACGGCGCCGACGACGGTGACGAGGGCCCGCGTCCCGTCGCCGAGGACGCCCTCGGTGACCCGGAGCGCCCCGGCGGTCGCCAGGCAGGCGGCTCCGGGAAGCAGGGCGAGGAGTGTCCACGCGGCCCGCGCCTCGGTGTCCGGACCGGGGCCGGGGGGCCGGCCGGCGGCGGGCTCCCGCGTACGGGGCGGCATGCGGGCGTACAGCTCCTCGGCGAGGGCGAAGACGTCCCGGTGGCGGTAGCGGGCGGCGGTGCGGTCGGTGAGGCCGCGCGCTTCCAGTCCGGCGGCGATCTCCAGGGGGTCCACGGCCCGTTCGCACAGGTCGCGGTGGTGGTGGAGGAGGGCGATCAATTCCTTGGCGGGCTCGATCCGGCCGACCCGGACCAGTGTGCCGGGGCCGCCCGCGTCCTCGGCGCCCGTGGTGAAGCGTTCGGCGTCCTCGCCGACCTGGCCGAAGCGCTCGGCCGCCATGCCCGGGTAGACCGTGCGCTGCTTGGCGGGGTCCGCTCCGCAGCGCTGTTGCCGGCGGCGGACGTGGGTGTTGCCGGGGGTGACGATCGCGGCCTGTCGGTAGACCTCGGTGGTGAGGCGGCCGTGGAAACCGGCGAGGAGGGCGCGCAGGGCGGGGCCGTGCGGGGTGACGGAGGCGGCCAGGTAGTGCGCGCGCAGCGGGACGCCGTGCTCGGTGACCAGCAGCGGCACCCCGAAGAAGCGTTTGGCCAGGAGCCCCGGGAGGGCGGCCGCGCCACCGGAGGCCGCATGGCAGAGGTCGACCGCGCCGAGGCTCTCCTGGTCGTACCAGTCCAGCGAGAGCGGGCGCAGCGCGCGTTCCAGCTCGGCGGCGAAGGCGAGGTGGTCGGGGACGGTGGCGCTCTGCACGGTACGGCCGGTGCCGCGGGCGCGGGAGGCCGCCTCCAGGATCCGGACGGTGTCCTCGGAGCGCAGGGCGAGATGGAGTCCGCCGCGTTCGCGGGCCAGCTCGGCGAGGCCGTAGAGCCCTTCGGCGAACAGTTCCGTGCCGGGGCCCTCGCCCGCTTCCGTACCGGCCTCGTCGGGGGTGCAGATCGCGGTGGCGAGAGCGGCGAGGCGGTCGGCGAAGCGCCTGCGGTCGCGCCGCCCGTAGGACTGTTCACCCCCGGTCACCAGCCGGGCCAGCAGGCCGCGTTCGCCGCCGCCGCGCGGCGTGCCGTCCTCGGGGGTCCACAGCGGCGCGGTGCGCACCCGGCTGACCTGGGGCGGCAGCCGGACCCAGCCCTGGTCCTCCTGGTGGGCGGAGCGGCTCAGTGCGAACAAGTCGAACTCGTGCTGCGGCAGCCCGCGCACCAGTCGGTCGCACCAGAGTCTGGACTCACCGGTCGCATACGGATAACCACCGTCGGTGAGCAGTCCGATCCGCACGAATACACCCCCGATCTCCCTTGTGGGCGGCCGCCGTTGAAATGGCGACTCACAGCGGGACGACCGTAAGCGGATACGCCGGTGGTGCGACGGACGGTTGTCCGTCACGCCACCGAAAGGGGTGAACCGTCGTAACTTTCCCGCCCCGGTCGCGTTCCGTCGCGATAAGGCGGTCGGTTGTTACGGAGGGTCAAGCTCGGGGCAGTCCCGAGCGGGCCGGCCGGCGGGCCGACGCGAACCCGGCGCGCTCCAGCCATTCGCCCCGGGCGCAGGTTCCCCGGTGCGGGCAGACGTGCGGGTCAACCCTCGGGGTGCACCCAGGGGTTGGGCTTGCACGGGATGCCTTCCAGCTCAAGGGTCTTGGTCTGCTGCTGCATGACCGGGGCCAGGGCGCCGGGAGTGCGGCAGCTCACGTGGTTGTAACCCAGCCGGTGGCCGACCTCGTGGTTGATGAGCATCTGACGGTAGGGCAGCATTTTCTCCGGGCCGAAGGTGGCGGCGCCCTGCGCCCAGCGATAGGCGTTGATCATGACGCGATCGGTCGCGGCGGAATCGCAGGAGACATTGTCGATCGTGGTGTCCAGGCCGGATTTGGCACACCAGTCGCCGGTGGTCCCGGGACTGGCGAGTGTGATCACGAAGTCCGGGGTCCCCGACGAGACACGCTCGAAAGTCATCGCACCGTTGTGCGCCCAACTCCGGTGGTCGTTGAGCGTCTTCTGCACGGCTTCGGCGAAAAGGCCGGCGTCGAGGCCGAGACCCTTCTCCACATCGATCCGGTAGCGGTGCTTCTGCCCCTTGCCGGGGGCCTTCGCGAGACCGGGCACCGCCTCGAACGTGCCGCTCCCCTTCAGGTCCGCGGTGAGCGGAAACGGCTGCGCCATCTTGTCCGCGTACGAAAGGGGCTTGACCTCGGGCTTCGCCGAGGACTGCTTCGGGGTCGGGCGGGCATCGGAGCGCGAGGCCTCCTCGCCCGGGACCTGCCGCTCCACATCGTCGGCGCGCGCGGAGGCCGTACGGCCGCCGGAGTCCTCGGCGACCTGCCCGGCCACCACGACCGCGAGCACGGTGGTCACCGCGGCGGCGACGATGCCGGTGAACGTCCTGCCCTTGCCGCCCCGGGTCGCGGCGAGTCCGTCCGGCTCCCCGGCCTCGGTGTCCGTGTCGTACAGGCCGTCCCCGGTTCCGGCCGGCGGCGCGGCGGGTGCGCCCGGCGGGGCGTCGGCGTCGAAGGCGTCCACGAACTCCCGGCGCGGGCCCGGAACCGGTGCGCCGGGGGGCGCCGGCTGCTGCGCCGCCCGGCCGTCCGCGGCGCGCTGGGCCGCGCGCTGGGCGGACACCTGGCGGGCCACGGCCTGCTGGCGGGCGTCGGCGTCCTGGGGCCCGGCGGGATACGGCCGGGCGTCGGCGGGACGGTTGTCCGGACCGGAGTGCCGGCCCGGGTACTGACGGGGCGGATGCGGCTGGGGGGTGCCGCGGGCCGCGGGGGCGTCGGGCGCCTGGCCGTAGCGGGGTACCGGTCCGGTGCCCCAGCCGCCGCCCTGCTCACGCTGTTCGGGGTGGCCGCCGCGCACGTGCGGGGCGTCGGCGGAGAACGGGCCATGTCCGTCGCCGGTCGGCGCGGGAGCGGCCCGCCCCCGCCGGCCGCCGCCGGGCGCGGGCCTCGCCGCGGCGCGCTCGCCTCCCGGCTCCGTCGCCGCCGCGTCCGGGCGGATCGCCCCGGAGCCCTTTCGACTGTGTCGTCCCACGCCCCGGATCAGCTCCCGCCGCAATCGTCCAGCAGTTCCCGGAACGCCTGGGCGATCGTCTCCGGGTACTCCATCATCGCCACGTGCCCCGCGTCGGGCAGCGTCAGCAGCCGGGCGTCGCGGAAGGCCGCGGACGCCCTGCGGGCCATCCGGTACGAGACGAGCTGGTCCCGTCCGCCGTACACGAGCTGGGTCGGTGCGAGCACCCGCTCGGCCTGGCGCCACAGTCCGTGCTGGCCGCCCAGGGTGTACGCGTCGACGATGCCCCGGGCCGAACGCGTCATCGCGTCCCAGAAGTACGGCAGCTCCAGCCGTCGCTCCATCTCCGCCACCGCGTCGCGGAAGGCTTCGTCGGAGACCCGTGCCGGATCGCCGTAACAGAGTGCCATGACTCCGCGCGTCCGCTGCTCCGCCGTCCAGCCCCTCGTGAGCCGGGCGAACAGGGACGCGACTCCCGGCACCGCCAGGAGAGCGGTCGGAACGGCGGGTCGCTGCACCCGCCACTCCGGCAGGGCGGGCGAGATCAGGGTCAGGGTGCGCACCAGGTCGGGGCGGACGGCCGCGACCCGGGTGGCGACGGCGCCGCCCAGCGAGTTGCCGAACAGGTGCACAGGCCCCCGCTCCTCCGCGTCCAGCAGCCGGATCACCGCACGGGCGTGTCCGGTCACCGAGTAGTTGCCGTCGTCCGGCGGCGGCGAGTCCCCGAATCCGGGCAGGTCGACCGCCTCGCCGTCGACCAGGTCGGACAGCAGCGGCATCAGCGCGGACCAGTTCCGCGACGAGCCCCCGAGCCCGTGCACGTACAGCGCGGGGGGCAGTCCGGTCCGGTCGCCCGGGCGGCAGCGGACGTTCAGACCGATCCCCGGCAGCGACACGGAACGCAGCCGTTCGCCGTCGGCGACCCGGACGGTACTGACCGTGGGAGCCACCGCGGCGGCGGCGGCCTGGACACCAGGCAGCTCGGTCGAAGACATGCGGCAATGTTACGAGACGATCACGCACTCATTCATGTGTTCGCCATCACAGGTCGCATCGCGGAATGGTCGGACACCCCCTACGTTTCAGGGAGGGAAGGGAGCCGCACATGACGGTCGATCCGAGCGACCCGGACACCTTCGAGAACACCGAACCGGAAGAGGCGGGGCCCGAGGCCCCGGAAGCTGACGCCGCCGAGCAGCGGGCGGACATCCGGCCGGAAGGCGACGAACGGGCGGAGAGTACCGATCCGGACACCGCCAATGAGGCCGATGTGGCGGAACAGCGCAGGGTGATTCCCTTGGATGAGGACGATTACCGGTAGTACGCCCCGGTTTGCTCGCGAGCAGGGAGAACTGTGGCTTCCACAGCCGTCCGGTCCATGAAATTCTGCGTCCGCGCCGCGCACGCCCGGGTTACCCAAAAGTACGATGGCTGTAGGGCGCAGCGTGCACGGACCGGCTGTGCTGGAACACATATTTGGGAGGCGGCGTGACAGCCATCGAGCAGACAGAGGCGGCGCGCCCGCGGGGCACCCGCCTGCCCCGCCGCGCCCGACGCAATCAGCTGCTGGGCGCCGCACAGGAGGTCTTCGTCGCGCAGGGCTACCACTCCGCCGCGATGGACGACATCGCCGAGCGGGCCGGAGTCAGCAAGCCGGTGCTCTACCAGCACTTCCCCGGAAAGCTCGAGCTCTACCTGGCCCTCCTCGACCAGCACTGCGAGTCGCTGCTCCAGGCCGTGCGCACGGCGCTGGCCTCGACGACGGACAACAAGCTGCGCGTCGAGGCGACGATGGACGCCTACTTCGCGTACGTGGAGGACGAGGGCGGCGCGTTCCGGCTGGTCTTCGAGTCCGACCTGACCAACGAGCCCGCCGTGCGCGAGCGGGTCGACCGGGTGTCCCTCCAGTGCGCCGAGGCCATCTCCGACGTGATCGCCGGGGACACCGGTCTGTCCAAGGACGAGTCCATGCTGCTGGCCGTGGGCCTCGGCGGCGTCTCCCAGGTGGTGGCGCGCTACTGGCTCTCCAGCCGGTCCACCATCCCCCGCGACACAGCCGTGCAGCTCCTCACGTCGCTGGCCTGGCGGGGCATCGCGGGCTTCCCGCTGCACGGCGTCGAGCAGCACTGAACCCTCCGACGGGGGATGCCCGGCGCCGTGTTCGCTGCGGGCGTTGCCGGTCGGGCCCTGGGCTCCGCCCCCGCCGGGCTAATGTGGCAGCGTACGGCGCGGTTCGCCGCGCAGGGACTGACCGTCGGAGGGACATAGCCGTGGAGGTCAAGATCGGGGTGCAGCACACGCCCCGCGAGATCGTTCTGGAGAGCGGGCTTTCCGCCGAGGACGTCGAGAGCGCGGTCGCCGCGGCACTGGGCGGCAAGGCGGAGCTGCTCAGCCTCACGGACGACAAGGGCCGCAAGGTCCTGGTGCCGGCCGACCGGATCGCGTATGTGGAGATCGGTGAGCCGACCACCCGGCGGGTGGGGTTCGGGACGCTGTAGTCCACCGGACGCGTAGAACGCGGGAGCGGCCCGGCGGGATGATCCCGCCGGGCCGCTCCCGCGTTCTGTGCGGGTCTCTCTGCCGCCCCGGATCCCCGTACGGGTCGGAGCGGGCCGCTGGAGGATTGTTCCCCGTCGGCTGGGGGTAGTAGCGCCTACGACCGATTTGCCCGCCCCGCACACCCCCGCGAGGTGATCCTCTGTGATCTGGGAATCCTTCGGCGCCGCCGTCCTCGGACTCGCCCTGTCCTGGGCGGCGCTCCGATCACTGGCCGACCGACTGCCGTCCGGCCGTGCCGTTTATCTCACCGGCGCGCTGGGGGCCCTGTTCGGCGCGTATCTGACGTATGCCGCGCTGGGTACCGGCCATGTACTGACGACGCTGATCGGAGCCGTGTCCGTCGGGGCGGTGACCCTGTCGCTGCTGATCCGACCACGCGGCCGCCGCCTCGCCCGGTCGGCGGCGGCCCAGTAGCGGGGTGCTACGCGGCCAGTCCCAGCGCGGCCATCCGCTTGGTGTGGGCCTCGGTGATCCGGGAGAACATCCGGCCCACCTCGGCCAGGTCGAAGCCGTCGGCGACGCCGCCCACCAGCATCGTCGAGAGGGCGTCACGGTCGGCGACCACCCGCTGGGCCTGCGACAGCGCCTCGCCCATCAGCCGGCGCGCCCACAGTGCGAGCCGTCCGCCGAGCCGCGGGTCGGCCTCGATCGCGGCGCGCACCTTCGCCACGGCGAAGTTCCCGTGGCCCGTGTCATCGAGCACGGACATGACGAGGGACCGGGTGTCGGTGTCCAGCCGGGCCGCGACCTCGCGGTAGAAGTCGCTCGCGATCGAGTCGCCGACGTATGCCTTGACCAGGCCCTCCAGCCAGTCGGACGGCGCCGTCTGGCGGTGGAAGTCGTCGAGCGCCTTGGCGAACGGCTCCATCGCGGCGGTGGGGTCCTCGTCGACGGCGGTGAGCCGCTGGTTGAGCTGCTCGAAGTGGTGGAACTCGGCGGCGGCCATCTTCGCCAGCTCCGCCTTGTCGCCGAGGGTCGGCGCGAGCTTCGCGTCCTCCGCCAACCGCTCGAAGGCCGCCAGCTCTCCGTAGGCGAGGGCGCCGAGCAGGTCCACGACCGCGGCGCGGTACTGCGGGTCGGCGGCCGCGGTGGCCCAGTCCTGGGCGGCGATCCCGGTGGCCGCGGAAGCTTCGGCGGGGGTCTCAGTGGCGTGGTCAGGCGTCTCCATGAACGGAACGATAGCCCTCTCCGCGCAGGGCTGAAGGGCCTGGTCAGCCGGGGGCCTCATACCGTTCCGATGAATTCGTCCAACACACATGCGCGAATCCGGGGTACAGTGGTATTGCGCTTACTGAGCACTGTGCTGTGCCAGAGGCGCGCCCTTGAATGAGGATGCCCGGTCGGTGGCCCGATCGGCTCCGACCCGACAGCCCTCCACGCGGTGCGTACGACACGTACGACTGCAGATGAGGGGCCCCCTCAGCGGCACGAGCGCTCGAGCGACGGCAGTGGTCCCGCGCCACCCGGCCCATCCACGGCCGGATGACCAACCCCGGCTCGGTACGACCCCCAGCGTTCGCCTCGGACCGCGTCTCACAGAAGAGGCAGCACCCTGACTACGTTCCGCGACCTCGGTATTCTTTCCGAGACGGCCGAAGCCCTCGAGGCTGTCGGCATCACGTCCCCCTTCCCCATCCAGGAGATGACGCTCCCCGTAGCCCTCTCCGGCTCCGACGTCATCGGCCAGGCCAAGACCGGCACCGGCAAGACGCTCGGCTTCGGTCTCCCGCTCCTGGAGCGCGTGACCGTCCCCGCCGACGTCGAGGCGGGCCGCGCCAAGCCCGAACAGCTGACCGACGCGCCGCAGGCGCTCGTCGTCGTTCCCACCCGCGAGCTGTGCCAGCAGGTCACCAACGACCTGCTCACGGCCGGCAAGGTGCGTAACGTCCGCGTTCTCGCGATCTACGGCGGCCGGGCGTACGAGCCCCAGGTCGAGGCCCTCAAGAAGGGCGTCGACGTGATCGTCGGCACCCCGGGCCGTCTCCTGGACCTGGCGGGCCAGCGCAAGCTCGATCTCTCCCACATCCGCGGGCTCGTCCTCGACGAGGCCGACGAGATGCTGGACCTGGGCTTCCTGCCCGACGTCGAGCGCATCATCACGATGCTGCCGCCCAAGCGTCAGACGATGCTGTTCTCGGCCACCATGCCCGGCGCCGTCATCAGCCTCGCGCGCCGCTACATGTCGCAGCCGACGCACATCAACGCCACGTCGCCCGACGACGAGGGCACAACCGTCAAGAACACGGTCCAGCACGTCTACCGCGCCCACAACATGGACAAGCCGGAGATGCTCTCCCGCATCCTCCAGGCCGACGGCCGCGGGCTCGCGATGATCTTCTGCCGTACGAAGCGCACGGCCGCCGACATCGCCGAGCAGCTGGAGAAGCGCGGCTTCGCCTCCGGCGCGGTCCACGGCGACCTGGGCCAGGGCGCCCGCGAGCAGGCGCTGCGCGCCTTCCGCAACGGCAAGGTCGACGTGCTGGTCTGCACCGACGTCGCCGCGCGCGGTATCGATGTCGAGGGTGTGACCCACGTCATCAACTACCAGTCGCCGGAGGACGAGAAGACCTACCTCCACCGCATCGGCCGCACCGGCCGCGCGGGCGCCAAGGGCATCGCGATCACGCTGGTCGACTGGGACGACATCCCGCGCTGGCAGCTGATCAACAAGGCCCTGGACCTGAAGTTCCCGGACCCGCCCGAGACGTACTCCACCTCGCCGCACCTCTTCGAGGAGCTCAGTATCCCGGCGGGTACCAAGGGCGTGCTGCCGCGCGCCGAGCGGACCCGTGCCGGTCTGCGCGCGGAGGAGGTCGAGGATCTCGGCGAGACCGGCGGCCGAGGCCGCAAGGCCGCCGCACCGGCACCCGCCCGTGAGGAGCGCGAGCCCCGCACCCGTACACCGCGTCAGCGTCGCCGCACCCGTGGCGGCTCCGCAGCGGAGGAGGGCGCCGCGACGGTGCCCGCACCCGCCAAGGAGACCGCCCCGGTCGCACCGGCCGTTGACGAGGCGTCCGACGACGCGGCGCGTACGCCGCGCCGTCGCCGCCGTGCCCGCGTCAGCGCCCCCGAGGCCGTCACCGAGGCGGCCGTGGCGGTCGCCGAGGCTCCGGTGGTTCCCGCTCCGGTCGCCGAGGCCGCACCCGTGATCGAGGCCGCACCTGTGGCCGAGCCGGCCGCGGAGGCCGTCGCGGAGACCAAGCCGCGCCGTCGTCGCAGCCGCGCCGCCGTGAAGCCGGTGGCCGAGGAGACGGCTTCGCCCGTCGCCGCGGCTCCGGCCGCACCGGCCCCGGCCGAGTTCCAGACCGTGGCCGTCGCCGCGGGCGTCGCGGAGCCGGTCGTCGAGCCGAAGGCCGTCAAGCCGCGCCGCCGCACCCGGATCGTGAAGCCGGCCGACGAGGTCGACTTCCAGATCGCCCCGGCCGCCGAGCCGGAGCCCGAGGTGAAGACGCGTCGTCGTCCGGCCCGCGCCACGACGAAGGCCAAGTCGGAGCCGAAGGCCACGTCCACGTCGGCCGAGCCGAAGGCCCGGGCGACCAGGACGACGAAGTCCCGGGCGAAGGCGGAGACGGCGGAGACCGCGGTGGCCTCGGAGAAGGTCACCGCGAAGGCCGCCGCGAAGGCCGTCGCCACCGAGGAGGATGCCAAGCCGCGCCGGCGTCGTGCCACCCGCAGCGTCACCTCGACCGCGACCCAGGAGGCCGCAGTGGTCTCCGAGGCCGAGGCAGTGGTGAGCGAGGCCGCCGCCGAGACGAAGCCGCGCCGCCGTCGCGCCACCCGCCCGGCGGGCAAGGCGTCGACGACGACCGAGAGCTGACGCTCCGGCGCCACCGCACCATGGACGGCCTCGCACTCGTGGACACAGTTCGCCGGTGCGGGGCCGTACGACGACGTCGGCCGTCAGGACCAGTTCGTGGTCCTGACGGCCGACGTCGTCGTACGGCAGTGGGCGCGGACGCCGGTGCCGATCAGCTGCGCAGGACCCGGCCCTGCTTGTCGGTGCGGTCACTGCTGGTGAGGTAGAGGATGCCGTCGATCAGCGCCCAGACTCCGAGACCACCGCAGGTGAGGAGCTGGGCGATCCCCACACCGATGGACCCGACGTAGAAGCGTCCGATACCGAGACCTCCCAGAAGTATCTGGAGGACGCCGGCGATGACCTTCGACTTGTCGGAGTAGGGGCGACCCTGCGGGTCGACGCCGTAAGGGGCATCCGGGGTGGGGACGGTCATGGGGTATCTCCTGGGTGAGCGGAAGAACAACCGGAATAGAGAATTCCGGCGCGAACCAGGAGGAAGCCTCGCCCGAAGACGGCATGCGGAATCCCCCTGTGTAATGACAGGGTAAAGAAAGATGGGGCTCCGGCGGGAGGGGCACCGCATGATCGTGCCCGCTCCGTGATCAATTCCGCCGAAGTGCACGCCTCCAGCGACCGCGGCGGCTGCGAGCATTCGGTCCCGCGCCTGGTCACACCACGTTGCGGAGCACCGCCCAGGCCACCGCCACCGACACCAACAGGACCTGGACCCGACCACTCGTCCGGGGGCGCCAGCGGCGCCCGCGCAGGCCCTCGACGGTCCACCGGGCCAGCAGGGCGAGTGCGAAGGGCGCGACAAGGAGAAGTGCCCGGTTGTCGGCCCAGGCGGCGGCGACATCACCGTGCATCAGGTCGTACACCATGCGGGTGCCGCCGCAGGCGGGGCAGAGCAGCCCGGTGACCATCCGGAACGGGCAGCGGGGCAGCAGCTGTCCGCTTTCGTGCGGATCGGTGCCGTACAGATATACGGCGCCCGCCACCCCGGCGGCCAGCACCGCCAGGGGGCCCGCCGCCGGCTGGAGCAGGCCCGCGCGCAGGATGCCCGGCCGGCCACGTCCGGGCCGGCGCTCCGGGGACGAGGAGGGCTGCACGGTCACGGCTCCTGCTTCCGGTGGACGGGGAGGGATGGGACAGGTCTGACCCTCATCCTGCAGGACGGGGCGGGCAGGGGGAAACGCTCCGGGGCAGACCCTGGGGGGAGGCGGCCGTACCTCCGACGCGGCGGGTCGGGTCCGGGGCGCACGATGGCACCGCCCGGTGTCGCCGGACTTGCTCGCCCGGTGTCGCCGAACGGGCCGCCCGATGAGGCGGGGAGAGGTGCGGCGGGGATAGCCTCGCCGTATGAGCCGCCCGCCCACCTTCGCCCCGCCGCCCTGCGCCCGCGCCCGTGTCCTGCGGACCGAGCGCGGAGACTTCGCCGTCCTGGACGCCGTACCACGTACCCCGGCACGGGCCACCGCCCTGCTGCTGCCCGGATACACCGGCAGCAAGGAGGACTTCATCGCCCTGCTGGAACCACTGTGCGCGGCGGGCTACCGGGTGGTCGCCGTGGACGGCCGGGGGCAGTACGAATCCAAGGGGACGGACCGTCAGGAGAGCTACGTTCAGGGCGAGTTGGCCCGTGACGTGCTGGCCCAGGCGGCGTCCCTCAGCGGTGGGGAGGGAGAGCTGCATCTGCTCGGGCACTCGCTCGGCGGTCAGATCGCCCGCGCCGCCGTCCTGCTGGACGCCACTCCGTTCCGCTCGCTGACGCTGATGTCCTCGGGGCCGGCGGAGGTCGTCGCGGCCCAGCGGGACAAGGTGAAGATGCTGAGCGACGCGCTGTCCGTGCTGTCCATGGACGAGGTGTGGCAGGCGATGCGGGCACTGGATCCCCCGCAGGACGCGGACACCGGCGACGGTGCGGCCATGCGCCACCGCTGGCTCGCCCACCACCCGGCCCAGTTGATCGCCACCGGGGCCCAACTGGCCGCCGAACCGGACCGGGTGGACGAGCTGGCCGCCGTCGGGCTGCCCGTCCACGTCCTGTCCGGCGAGCGCGACGACGTCTGGCCGGTGGAGCTGTTCGACTCCATGGCGCGGCGCCTCGACGCCCGCCGCACCACGATCGCCGGTGCCGAGCACTCCCCCAACACCGCCCGCCCGCAGGAGACGGCGAAGGCGCTGGCCGCGTTCTGGGACGGTCTGCCGGCAGCCTGACGCGCCGTCGGCGCACCCCGGCGCGTCCCACCGGCCGTCCGACGCGCCGCCACCGGCCCCGCTTCCGTCAGTACTGCGACTGCAGGTGTTGCCAGAAGCCGTCGCGGAGCGCCCGTCGCAGGTGCGCGTGGCCGCGCAGCGAGTGCTGGAGCAGGCGTTCCGCCTCCACCAGCAGGTCCTGGTCGACGGAGCCCGGCAGATAGGGGTGGCCGGGCAGCAGGTCGGCGAGGGACTCCCGGCCCCGGGCGGCGAGCCAGGCGGCCGCGATCTGTGCGCCGACGAAGCGGACGTCCTCCCGGGAGGGGGCCGGGCTGTCGTCCTCGTACGTGGTGACGGGCCGCCGGGTGACGTAGGGGCGGCAGAAGTCGAGCTCGAAGGTGCGCTGGCTGTCGACCTCCCACAGCAGCGGTTCGGCCTGGTTGCGCCCTTCGGCGGCCTCGATGCCCCAGAGGTGCACACGCGCCCCGTAGCCCTGGGCCGCCTCGACCGCCGAGACCAGGTCCTCGTCGCCGCCGACGAGCGCGGCGTCGCTGATGGCGCGGTGCCGGGCGAGGGATTCGAGGTCGGTGCGGATGAGCGAGTCGACACCCTTCTGCTGGTTGTTGGCGTTGAGGTTGCCGAGGCGCACCTTGACGTCGGGGAGTTCGGCGATGGCCTGCTGCTCGGTGGTGTGGATGCGGCGGCGGGCCCCGTCGTACCAGTAGACGCGCAGCAGTCTGCTGTCCGCGAAGATCGTGCGAGCCTTGTCGATGAAGGCCTCGATCAGCCCTTCGGCGTCGAGGTCGAAGGAGCGCCGGTCCTCGGTGCCGGTGACGAGCAGCCCGGCCGCCGCGTACACATAGCCGGCGTCCACGAAGATCGCGTGCGTCGACGGGGTCTTGGAGACCTCGATGAGCATCCGCTGGAGCAGCTCGTTGGTGCGGTCCAGGCTGGCGCCGAGACCGGCTCCGCCGAGGGACCGCGGGTCCGCCTCGTTCATGCGAACCTCATGGTCTGTGGTGGCGTGACTACCGACGGGTACTTAGACATCCAAAAAATTTCCTTAGCGTAGGGAATGTTTGCAGGGGGCACGTCGTTGTTACCCACGGGGAACGCGAGGGAAGCCTCGCGTTCCCCGCCTTGCCGGTGGGATGCCCCACCGGCACCAGTAGTTCTCCACCAGGAGGATCGGACGAAGGGAAGCCCTGTGCGCTTCGAGATCATGCGACTCGACGACATCGACGGTACCGCCGTGGACAGCACCGTCGTGGACGCCGCCTCCGTCAACCGGATCGTGCAGCAGGCCGCAGCGATGGGCCGGCGCATCTACATCCGGCCGGCCGACAGCTCGGCTTCGTAACGCATCTGGGCTCATGACGCCTGACGAGGCCCCGCGCCTCACCGCATTGCGCCGCTGAAGACGAAGCGCCCCCGTACGGAACGTCCGTGCGGGGGCGCTGTGGTGCGCGGGGCCAGCCGTGACCAGGAGCGGTCAGGAGTTCTGGATGACCTGGGTGACGCCGTTGATGATCTGCTGGACGGCGATGGCGGAGAGCATCATGCCCGCGAGCCGGGTCACCAGCACCACGCCGCCGTCCTTGATCACACGGATGATGACCAGCGAGTAGCGCATGGCCAGCCAGAGCACCACGTGCATGGCGACGATCGCGGACCACACCGAGAGCTGGCCGCCCACGCCGTCGGCGTGCTGCACCGCCAGGATGACCGAGACGATCGCGCCGGGCCCGGCCAGCAGCGGCATGCCCAGCGGTACGAGCGCCACGTTGACGTCCTTGGTCTGCGTGGGCTCGTCCGTCTTGCCGGTCAGCAGGTCGAGTGCGATGAGCAGCAGCAGGAGTCCGCCCGCGATCATCAGCGCGGGAACGGAGACATGCAGATAGTCGAGGATCTGCTGACCGAGCAGACCGAAGACGGCGATCACGCCGAACGCGACCATGACCGCCTGGAGCGCCATCTTGCGCTGCACCTTGGCGGGGCGGCCCGCGGTGAGGGCGAGGAAGATCGGCGTGATCCCTGGCGGGTCCATGATCACAAATAGGGTGAGAAAAAGGGATCCGAAGACAGCGACGTCGAACACAGTGAGCCTTGCGAGAGAAGAGCGGGCGGTACGGAGGGGCGCGGGGGCCGGGCGGCGGCCGTCGCCGTGTCGGGCACGCGGCGGTACGCACAGGGGCGCGCGGGGAGTGGAGAGGTGGTGCGGTGAAGGAGGGTGGGGAGTCAGAGGGTGTCCGGCCGTGATCCGCCGGAGGTCCCTCAGCGGTGACCGGCTCCGCCGGCGCCCGGCACCGGGAAGGCTCCCGTGGCGCGCCGGGTGATCTCCCCGTAGATCTCGGGGTCGGTGGTGCAGTGGCCGAGCTCGACGGCCTTCCGGCTGCCGTGGTAGTCGCTGGAGCCGGTCGTGAGCAGACCCAGTTCGCGGGCAAGGCCGCGGAGCCGGGCCCGGGTGGGCGCGTCGTGGTCCATGTGGTCGACCTCGACGCCGTCGAGGCCGACGTCGGCGAGCGCGGCGATCGTGGACTCGGGGACCACCGCGCCGCGTTTCACGGCGGCCGGGTGGGCGAAGACGGTGACCCCGCCCGCCGCCTTCACCAGGCGGATCGCCTCGAAGGGGTCGAACTCGTGCTTCTCGGCGTACGCCCGGCCGCCGTTGCCCAGCCAGTCGAGGGTGAAGGCGTCGGAGACGGTCGGTACGACGCCGAGTTCGACGAGGGCGGCGGCGACGTGCGGGCGGCCGACCGAGCCGTCCCCGGCGATGCGGGCGACCTGCTCCCAGGAGATCGGGACGTCGAGGGCGCGCAGCTTGCGAACCATCTCCTGGGCGCGCGGCACCCGGTCGTCGCGGACGAGTTCCCGGGCGCGCTCCAGCTCGGCGTCGGCGGGGTCGAAGAGGTAGGCCAGCAGGTGCATGCCCACGCCGTCGACCCGGCAGGAGAGTTCGGCGCCGGTGACGAGGGTGAGCCCGTCGGGCAGCGCGTCGATGGCCTGCTGGTGGCCGCCCACGGTGTCGTGGTCGGTGAGCGCGACGACGTCCAGGCCTGCGGCGGCGGCGTTCGCGACCAGCTCGGCGGGGGTGTCCGTGCCGTCCGAGGCGGTGGAGTGGGTGTGCAGGTCGATGCGCACGACGCTTGACTCCGGGGCTCATGGGCGGACGGGGGACCGCTCAAGGGTAACCGCCGCGCGCCGGGCGTCCGGCCGCGCCCGGGCCCGCGCCGGGGGTCTCACGGGGAGGCGCGAACGGACCCGCGCACCGGCGTTCACCCGGTCCCGCTCCCCGACCCGCGTCCACCGCCGGCCGCGGGACCGGACGCGTACGCGCTACCGCTCGCCCGTCGCCTGCCGGGGCGGCGCCTCGGGAGCGGTGAGCAGACGGGGCGTGAGCGCGCCGCAGGGGACCAAGTCCACCTCTCCCCCGGCGTCCCGCAGGTCGGTGAGGACCAGCTCGTCGTACATCAGCAGCCCCGACTGCTCGGGCCACAGGATCGCCCAGAGCCACAGCCCCCGCGCCTCGCCCGCGAAGACCGCGCGGTCCCCCGGGGCGTTCCTCACGTGCCAGAGGGGGGTGGGGCGGCCGGCGGCGTGGACCTTGGCGTCGGGGGCGGAGTCGACGTCCAGATGGAGGCCGGGGTCCGGGCCATCGATTCCGGCATACCGGGCGCCGAGCCCGACACCGAGCTCCTCGGCGACCAGCAGTAGCTCGCCCATCCCGCCCAGCGGGCCGGGCCCGGAGCAGGCCACGGCGCTCGCGCGTCCGCCGCTGCGGTCGTCGCCCGCGCTGGCGACCCCGGTGAACAGCCAGCCCACGGGGAGCGGCCAGGGCATCCAGACGGGGACCTGGGCGCGGTGCACCACGACGCCGAGGCCTTCGACGCTCGGCGGGATGACCGGCTGCATCGGATGGACCTGGCCGTGCACGGAGCACTGCCAGGCATCGGCGAAGAGACCGGGCGCCCTGACCCGGCCACCGCACTTCGGGCAACTGGGTTCGCCCCTCATAAGAACCAACCGTCCTCTCCGCCGTCCCTCGCGTCAAGGACGATCACCCGTCCGCAGCGTGGCTCCGACCGGGCCGCTGTTCACGACGGCGTGACCTCTGCGCGCCCCGGAGCATCGCGGCAGCGGTCAAAGGCATACGTTCCCAGGCCGGGCCGACGTTCGCACATCCAGGACCACGGGACAGCCCTCAGTCCAGGACCACGGACGTGCGCAGCGGGTCGCGCAGGTCCGTACCGTGCGTCAGCCACCGCTCCTGGAGTTCCTGCGCGCCGCGCACCCGCTTCCAGGCGGCCTCGTTGTGCGTCATCGGCAGCAGCGGCAGGAAGCGCACCGGGTCCATCGGCTCGTCCAGCTCCAGGTCCTCCACCAGACCGCCGGACTCCGCGACCAGGACCGAGGTGAACGGCGCCCCCGTCCACAGCGGTTCGCCCAGGTCCAGCGAGGCTCCGGCGGCCACGACCACCCCCTCGACCTGCGGGGACGCGGCCAGCACGGCGAGCGGGCGCAGCACTTGGTCGGTGTCGGCGAGTCCGCCCCGTACCGACAGGATCAGCTCGGCGCGGGGGCCCTTCACCGGGTCGGCGAGCGGGGAGGTGGGGTCGGCCATCGGTTGACCGGACATGCCGAGCGTGGCGTAGCGCACCACGTCGCCGTCGAGGAAGCGCAGCACCTCGACGCGGTCGGTGCCCAGGAACGTCACGTCGGCGCGGGCGTCCGGTTCCCCGAGTGCGGAACGGAGCCGGGCCTCGACCAGAGCGAGAATTTCTGCCATGTCGCGAGCATAGATCGCGTAGGGAATGGGCAAAGTACGGAATTGGGCCCTGGGCGGCTGATAGCCTGGCCGCCGGTCGGGACAGCACGCAGAAGCGTTGCTCTTCTTCGTCCCGACGACACGTCGTCCCCCACGGGGGACCGGCCGGAGGAGGTGGGGACTGCTATGGATCCAAGTCGACCGTGCAGTACCAATCGCTCTTCCGCGCCTCGCGTTTCCCGTTGATCCGACGCCTCGTCGGTCGCCCGGTGCCGACATCGCCGTCGTATCCGGATGACTCCTCGACAGCGGTTCGCGCGACGGAAGAGCCCTTCGTTTTTGCCTGTCTGTAGCGAACGCCGTCATGGCGCCCGCGCGGTGCCGCCCGCTTTGCGGACGTGAGCCCACGTCCTCGTTCCGGGCTGTGCCACGCCCTCGCCGACGGCCCTCCGTGAAGGAGCCAGCCATGTCGATGATCCGTGACCTGCGCGCCGCCGTGCGCCCGTCCCTGCGCCCGTCCCTCGTGAAGAACAGCGCCCCCTACAGCGCGTACGACACCACCCGCGACCCCTCCGTCTCCAGCGCCGTCGTCGACTGCGCCGTCTACCGCGACGGCCGCCGGCTGGCGACGCCGGCGCCCCCGACGCCGCACGAGGCGATGCTCCAGGTGCGGGAGGAGGGCGGCTTCGCCTGGATCGGCCTGCACGAGCCGACCGAGGCCGAATTCGCGGGCATCGCCCGGGAGTTCGGGCTGCACCCGCTGGCCGTCGAGGACGCCGTCCACGCCCATCAGCGGCCCAAGCTGGAGCGCTACGACGACACGCTGTTCACCGTCTTCAAGACGATCCACTACGTGGAGCACGCCGAGCTGACCGCGACCAGCGAGGTCGTGGAGACCGGCGAGGTGATGTGCTTCACCGGCCCGGACTTCGTCGTCACCGTCCGGCACGGCGGCCAGGGCTCCCTGCGCGCGCTGCGCCACCGTCTCCAGGACGATCCGGAACTGCTCGCCAAAGGACCCTCCGCCGTCCTGCACGCCATCGCCGACCATGTGGTCGACGGGTACATCGCGGTGGCCGAGGCGGTGCAGGACGATATCGACGAGGTGGAGATCGATGTCTTCTCCACCCCGGCCAAGGGCACCCCGCGCGGTTCGGACGCGGGCCGCATCTACCAGCTCAAGCGCGAGGTGCTGGAGTTCAAGCGGGCCGTCTCGCCGCTGTTGCGGCCCATGCAGCTGCTGAGCGAGCGCCCGATGCGGCTGATCGACCCCGACATCCAGAAGTACTTCCGCGATGTCGCCGACCACCTCGCCCGGGTCCAGGAGGAGGTCCTCGGCTTCGACGAACTGCTGAACTCGATCCTCCAGGCGAATCTGGCGCAGGCGACCGTCACGCAGAACGAGGACATGCGCAAGATCACCTCCTGGGCGGCGATCATCGCCGTGCCGACGATGATCTGCGGCGTCTACGGCATGAACTTCGAGCACATGCCCGAGCTGCAGTGGAAGTACGGCTATCCGCTGGTGCTCGGCGTCATCGGGGTGGTCTGTTTCTCCATCCACCGCATCCTCAAGCGCAACGGCTGGCTCTGAGTCCCCGCCTCGGTCGCTGAGTAAGCTCGCGCCCATGACTGACGCCGCCGCGCCCGATGCCGCCGCCCTGCTGGAGAGGGCCCTCGTCGAGGAGGCCACGAAGAAGTCCGGTCTCGTCTGGGTGCGTGGCGACGGGCCGGCCCGTGCCGTCTGGCACGTCTGGCACGACGGCGCGGCGCACCTGGTCGGCGGCGGTCCCGGCGAGCAGCCGCTGCCCGAGGGACTGGCCGACGGCGGCCGGGCCGAGGTGACCGTACGCAGCAAGGACAAGGGCGGCCGGATCGTCGCCTGGACCGCGGCCTCCCGTTTCCTCCCGCCGCACTCCGAGGAGTGGGAGGCGGCGGTCGCCGAGCTGAAGGGCAAGCGGCTGAACGCGCCGGACGCCGAGTCGATGACGGAGCGGTGGGCGCGCGAGTGCACCGTGGTGCGGCTGACACCCGAGACCGTCAGCACCACGTTGCCGAACAGCTCCCTGGCGGCCGTCCCGCTGCCGACCGGGGCCACCACTCGGCAGCCCGCTCCGGCAGCGCTCCCCCGGCTGCTGCTGAAACGCCGCGGGAGGCACTGAGTCGACCGGGAGGCACTGAGCCGACCGGGAAGCGCCGAAGCGCCGCGGGAAACCGCTGGAGCGTCGCGGGAAACGCTGAGCCGAGTGGTCCGGTTCGCTCAGCCGGATGATGAGGGGAGCTGACCGCCGTAGTCGACGGTGTCGTCCTCCTGCGGCGCCTCCAGGGGGAAGGCCTGGCCCCAGTCGGCGAGCGTGACCGTGCCCCCGCCGCCGCCCCGGGCCACCCGGATCGGATAGGGCTGGTCCTCCAGCGAGACGTCGAACGCCCCGCCCTCGCCCTTGCCGCCCAGGATCTGGATGGTGCGCTGCCCGGCGACCGTGTCCCGGCCACCCTTGTTGACCTTTCCGTTCAGCGCGAGAATCCCGTCGAGCAGGACCTTCTTGTCGGTGAAGCCGCGCAGCTGGCGGTAGCTGGGGTCGCCCTCGGGGACCTTCACATACTTGCCGCCCAGCTTGTCGGCGGCCGCCACGTCGGAGGACTTGCCCCCGCCGCCGCTCTCCTCATGGGTCCAGAACTCCGCGGGCGCCTTCAGGTAGAGCTCGTCGTCCACCCGCAGCAGGGCGAAGCTCTGCTGCTTGGAGGTCACCGAGCCCATGCCGCCCTCCGCGTTGAGCCTCATCTCCAGCCGGTAGGTGCCGCCCTTGCTGACGAGCGTGCCCGACAGGCGTACGGCACTCGCCGTTTCGGCCGCCGCTCTGGCCTTCTCGTCGATCTCGGCGGCGGAGAGTTTGGCGACGCCGTTGGTCCCCTTGTCCGGGTCCTCCTCCGTGCCGCAGGCGGCCAGGGCCGCGGTGAGCCCTCCGCACAGCACGAGAGCGAGGGCGGTCCGGCGATGGTTCCGCACGGCCGGGGCGAAAGAGGTCACGGGCGCACTGCCTCTCAACTGCGATCAGGGGTGGCAGACGGCAGCGTACCCGGGCGGCGCGCACCGTCCGGCAGCCAGCCGCACGGACGGGTCCGCCGGGGCGCGGTGCGGCGGTTCGGGCTAGCCTGATCCCGGCGTACCGGCGAATCCGCCGG
Source organism: Streptomyces sp. NPDC104313 (assembly GCF_055583985.1). Taxonomy (NCBI): domain Bacteria; kingdom Bacillati; phylum Actinomycetota; class Actinomycetes; order Kitasatosporales; family Streptomycetaceae; genus Streptomyces; species Streptomyces sp. NPDC104313. Next base: position 282,949 of record NZ_JBVJMW010000006.1, on the reverse strand, counting down.
TCGGCGGAGTCGGTCCGGGACGGTCGGGCGCGGACGGCCACGCGGAGCGTGACGACACGGTGGACACGGACGGGCGAAGGAGGCCGAGGATGGCGGCAGTCACCCCCAGGGTCTTCGTCTCGCACCTGTCCGGCGTACCCGTTTTCGACCCGAACGGGGACCAGGTCGGCCGGGTCCGTGATCTGGTGGCGATGCTGCGGGTCGGCGGACGCCCGCCGCGCATCCTGGGCCTGGTGGTCGAGGTGATCAGCCGCCGGCGGATCTTCCTGCCGATGGCCCGGGTGACGGGCGTCGAGTCCGGCCAGGTCATCACCACCGGCGTCGTCAACATGCGGCGCTTCGAACAGCGGCCCACCGAACGTCTCGTCCTCGGCGAGTTCCTGGACCGGCGGGTGCGGCTGGTGGAGGGCGACGAGGAGGTCACCGTCCTGGACGTGGCCATCCAGCAGCTGCCGGCCCGCCGCGACTGGGAGATCGACAAGTACTTCGTGCGCAGGGGGCGCGGCGGGGCGCTGCGCCGCAAGGGCGAGACCCTGACGGTGGAGTGGTCGGCGGTCAGCGGCTTCTCGCTGGAGGAGCACGGCCAGGGTACGGAGAGTCTGGTCGCCACGTTCGAGCGGCTGCGGCCCACCGATGTGGCGAACGCCCTGCACCACCTCTCGCCCAAGCGCCGGGCGGAGGTCGCCGCCGCCCTGGACGACGACCGGCTCGCCGACGTCCTGGAGGAGCTGCCCGAGGACGACCAGGTGGAGATCATCGGCAAGCTCGCCGAGGAGCGGGCCGCCGACGTCCTGGAGGCGATGGACCCCGACGACGCGGCCGACCTGCTCTCCGAGCTGCCGGAGGAGGACAAGGAACGGCTGCTGGCGCTGATGCGGCCGGACGACGCCGCCGACGTCCGCCGTCTGATGTCGTACGAGGAGCGGACGGCGGGCGGTCTGATGACGACCGAGCCGATCGTGCTGCTGCCCGACGCCACGGTGGCCGACGCGCTGGCCCGGGTGCGGCAGGCGGACCTGTCCCCGGCGCTCGCCGCGCAGGTGTACGTGTGCCGCTCCCCCGACGACACCCCGACCGGGAAGTACCTCGGCACGGTGCACTTCCAGCGGCTGCTGCGCGTCCCGCCGTTCACCCTGGTCAGCTCGATCGTCGACAGCGACCTGGTGCCGCTGCCGCCGGACACCCCGCTGCCGACGGTCACCAGCTATCTCGCCGCGTACAACATGGTCTCGGTGCCCGTCGTGGACGAGAGCGGTTCGCTGCTGGGCGCGGTGACCGTGGACGACGTCCTGGACCACCTGCTGCCGGACGACTGGCGTGAGACGGACCTGCACGGGGAGGAGGGGATCGGTCATGGCGGGTGATGAGCGGGCGAAGGCGGCGTCGACCGGCGCCTCGGGCCTGGTGCGGCCCCCTCGCACTAGGCTGGACCAGCCGAAGGACCCGCGCCGGCGGCTGCTGCCGGAGTACGACCCGGAGGCGTTCGGCCGGTTCTCGGAGCGGATCGCGCGCTTCCTGGGGACCGGGCGGTTCATCGTCTGGATGACGCTGATCATCATCATCTGGGTGCTGTGGAACATCTTCGCGCCGGGGGACTTGCGCTTCGACCGGTACCCGTTCATCTTCCTGACGCTGATGCTGTCGCTCCAGGCCTCCTACGCCGCGCCGCTGATCCTCCTCGCGCAGAACCGGCAGGACGACCGCGACCGGGTCACGCACGAGCAGGACCGCAAGCAGAACGAGCGGTCCATCGCCGACACCGAATACCTGACGCGGGAGATCGCGGCCCTGCGCATGGGCCTGGGCGAGGTCGCCACCCGGGACTGGATCCGCTCGGAACTCCAGGACATGGTGAGGGACATGGAGGACCGGCAGGTGCTGCTCCCGGCCGAGAGTGACGAAGGCGACCGCTGAGGGGCTGCCCGCCCGTGGTACTCCGCGCCGTAACATCGTCCGTATGGCTACGGAAGACGCGGTGCTTGAGGCACTGTCGACAGTGAACGACCCGGAGATCCACCGCCCGATCACCGAGCTGGGCATGGTGAAATCGGTCGAGATCGATCCTGACGGTGTAGTCGCTGTCACGGTGTATCTCACGGTCTCCGGGTGTCCGATGCGCGAGACGATCACCCGGAACGTGACCGAGGCGGTCGCCCGGGTCGAGGGCGTCTCGCGGGTCGAGGTGACCCTCGACGTCATGAGCGACGAACAGCGCAAGGACCTGGCGAGCTCGCTGCGCGGCGGCACCGCCGAGCGGGAGGTGCCCTTCGCCCGGCCCGGCTCGCTGACCCGGGTGTACGCGGTCGCCTCCGGTAAGGGCGGCGTCGGCAAATCCTCGGTGACGGTGAACCTCGCCGCGGCGATGGCGGCCGACGGGCTGAAGGTCGGCGTCGTGGACGCTGACATCTACGGGCACAGCGTGCCCCGGATGCTCGGTGCGGACGGCAAGCCCACCCAGGTCGAGAACATGATCATGCCGCCGTCCGCGCACGGCGTGAAGGTCATCTCCATCGGCATGTTCACCCCGGGCAACGAACCCGTGGTCTGGCGCGGTCCGATGCTGCACCGGGCGCTCCAGCAGTTCCTCGCCGATGTGTACTGGGGCGACCTGGACATCCTGCTCCTGGACCTGCCGCCGGGCACCGGCGACATCGCGATCTCGGTCGCGCAGCTCGTGCCGAACGCGGAGATCCTGGTCGTCACGACCCCGCAGCAGGCGGCGGCCGAGGTGGCCGAGCGGGCCGGCTCGATCGCCGTGCAGACCCACCAGAAGATCGTCGGCGTGGTGGAGAACATGTCGGGCATGCCGTGCCCGCACTGCGACGAGATGGTCGACGTGTTCGGCTCGGGCGGCGGCGCACGGGTCGCCGAGGGGCTGACGCGGACGATCGGCGCCGAGGTGCCGGTGCTCGGCTCGATCCCGATCGACCTACGGCTGCGCGAGGGCGGCGACGAGGGCAAGCCGGTCGTCCTGTCCGACCCCGACTCCCCGGCCGGCAGCGCGCTGCGCTCGATCGCGGAGAAGCTGGGCGGCCGTCAGCGCGGCCTGTCGGGCATGTCGCTGGGGATCACTCCGCGCAACAAGTTCTGACACCCGTACGGAACCCGGCGCCGGTACGGAGCACGGGGGCGGTACGGAGCACGGGGGCGGGCCGGTGGTCGACCGGCCCGCCCGTCTGCGTCGCTACGCGTACGTCGCGATGTCCTTGACGGCCGCGAAGCCGAGACCGTACGCGCTCATCCCCCGCCCGTACGCCCCGATATGGACGCCCTCGTGGGCGGATCCGGCGAGGACCCAGCCGAACTCGGACTCGCGGTAGTGGAACTCCACCGGCACCCCGTCCACCGGGAGGGAGAGCGTCGACCAGGGCGCGCCGGCGAGGTCGTCGGCGAGGGTGAACGCCGTCTCGGTCTGCTGGTCCAGCCATTCGTCGCGCAGGGTGTGGTCCATCTGCGGCGGCCAGGTGTACGCCAGCAGGCCGGAACCCGCGAGCCAGGCCGCCGAGGACACCGTGGTGGCGTCCAGCACGCCCGTACCGTCGCCGCTGCGTCTCACCGGGCTCGCGGCCACGGTGATCACCGCCGCGAACCGCTCCTTGTCGGCGGAGCCGTCCGACTTCACCGACGGCTCGTCGCCGTGTCCCGTCGCGCCGTGCTGCACCGTGCCGTCCGCCGCGGTGCCGACCTGCATCAGCCAGCGCGGGCCGGTGAAGGCCTCGTCCAGCCCGTACCAGGGGAAGGTCGCTTCCAGGTAGCCGTCGACGGTACGCCGCGTCGTCGGCACCTCCTCCGCCGTGGCCGTGCCCGGGACACCGTCCGTATCACTCCGACTCGTCGTCTCCATCTGCGCGGCCGCCTCCTCGATCAGTCATGATCCGGAGCGGCCCGCCCCCCGCGGGCTTGGGCATCCTCGCAACCGGACAGATGGAGAATAGCCATACCGTCCGGACGAGTCGGGATTGACCGGGGTCAGGTGGCGTCTGCGTCGAACGGCGGGCGCTCGGGCTGCGTCTGCTGCGGGGTCTTCTTCAGCAGGTCAGGACCGGTGTCGCCGGTCTTGGTGAGGCTGGTCGCCGAGCCGCCCGCCGAGCCGTTCGCCGCACTGTTGGCGGTATCGGACGCGGCCGGGGTGCGCCCGTTGACCGCGTCGGTGACGTCGGCCAGGTCCTGGCGCAGGTCGAAACTCTCGCGGATCTCCTTCAGCCCCAGGGCGTCGTCGCCGTCCATCAGCTGCTTGCGGACGAACGTCTTGGGGTTGAGGTCCTCGAACTCGAAGTCCTTGAACTGCGGGCCGAGCTCCGAGCGGATGTCTTCCTTGGCGCTGTCGGAGAACTCGCGGATCTTACGGATGGTGCGCGTGACGTCCTGGATCAGCTTGGGCAGCTTGTCGGGGCCGAAGACCAGCACGGCCAGCACCCCGAGCGTCAACAGCTCCAGTGCGCCTATGTCATTGAACACCTTGTTGCTCCTCGTGTTCTCCGCGTGTTCTCCGTGCGATCGCGGCCCGGGTCTCCCAGCTGCCCGGACCGCTCAAAGGTACCTGTCGAAGGTGTCCGGGCGGTACCTCGCGGTGGCCGTCAGGTGCCGCTGGCCGAGCCGAGCGTCAGGGTCACCGTCCGCTCCTCGCCGCCGCGGGTCAGCTTGAGGTCGAGCTCGTCGCCGGGGCGGTGGGCGCGGATCTTCACGATCAGCTCCTCGCCGCTGTGCACCCGCCGGCCCTCGACGTGGGTGATGATGTCGCCGGACTCGATGCCCGCCTCGGCCGCAGGGCCGTCCTTCGCGACGGCGGGCGCGCCGTCGGCGCCCTTCGTGCCGACCTTGGCCCCGTCGCCGGTGTACTTCATGTCCAGCGTGACGCCGATGACCGGGTGGGTGGCCTTGCCGGTGCTGATCAGCTCCTCGGCGACGCGCTTGCCCTGGTTGATGGGTATCGCGAACCCGAGGCCGATGGAACCGGACTGGCCGCCCGCCTCGGGGCCCCGGGCGCTGTCGGCCGCGCGGATGGCGCTGTTGATGCCGATGACGTGGGCCTGTGTGTCGACCAGCGGTCCGCCGGAGTTGCCCGGGTTGATCGGCGCGTCGGTCTGGAGGGCGTCGACGTAGCTGATGTCGCTGCCGTCGCCCTTCTCGCCGCCGGCGGTGATCGGCCGCTGCTTGGCGCTGATGATGCCCGAGGTCACCGTGTTGGACAGATCGAAGGGGGCGCCGATGGCCACCACCGGGTCGCCTACCTGGACGTTGTCGGAGTTGCCGAGCGGCAGGGGCTTGAGCCCGGAGACCCCGCGGACCCTGACGACCGCGAGGTCGTAGCCGCTGTCCTTGCCGACGAGCTCGGCGGAGGCCGTCTCGCCGCTGCTGAACGTCACGGTGATGTCCCCGCTGGACCCGGCCGGGGCGACGACGTGGTTGTTGGTGAGGATGTGGCCCTGGCCGTCGAGGACGAAGCCGGTGCCCGTGCCGGACTCGGCGGTGCCGCTGACATGCAGGGTGACCACGCTGGGCAGGGCGCTGGCGGCGATGCCGGCGACGCTCTCGGGTGCCCGGTCGCCGTCGCCGCGGCCCGCCTGCGGCAGCTCGACGGTGGTCAGGCCGCCGTTGCGCTCGATGTACGCGCCGACCCCGCCGCCGATGCCGCCGGCGACCAGGGTGAGCAGGAGCACTCCCATGAACGCCCCGCCCCGGCGCTTCTTCCTGCGGCCGGGCTCGGCGCCCTCGGGGGGTCCCGGCCGGGTCAGCGGCTGCCCCGGAGCACCCCACGGGTCGTACTGGAGCCACTGCGTGTGCTGCTGCGCGTGCGGCTGCTGAGCCGGATGCGGTGCGGGGTGCTGCCCCTGAAGCTCTGGGGCACCCTGCGACGGCTGCGGTGCGTGGGCTCCATGCGCCGGGTGGGGCCCGGGGGCCGCCGTGGGCTGGGCGGGCGCCTGGGGCTGTGCGTGGGGCCCTGGGGGCGCGAAGGCGTCGGCGGGCTGGGCGTGCGGGGGCGTGCAGCCGTCGGCGGGCGCGGATTGCGGTGCCAGGGCGGGCGTCGACGCGGGGGCCGGGATTCCGGCGCCCGCCGTCTCGGCGTACCGCGGGGGCGGTGCTCCGGCCCCCGGCGGTACGAAGGTGCCGTGGGCCGGGGTGGGCCGCTGCACCGGCGGGGCGGGCGCCCAGGGGCCGGGACCGCCGTAGGGCGGGGTGCTGTACTCGTCGGGCTCGTGCAGCGGGGTCCCGGACGGACGGGGGCGCGGAACCTCCTGGCCGTCGTGTGCCTCCGGCCGGCCGGAGGCACCGGAGGGCGGGGCCGGAGCAGCCTCCGGAACAGGGTTCGTGTCCGGGGCCGGAGCAGCCTCCGGAACCGGGTTCGTGTCCGGGGCCGGGGGCGTGGCCGGGCCCGGGATCGTCGGCTCACGGTCCTCGGCCGGCGGAGCGTCCGACGGGGCCGGCCCGCTGTCCGGCTCCGTGCGGTCGGCACGCCCCGCCGTGGGGCGGCTCCACCACTTCGCCTGCGGCCCGGTGGGCTTCCCGTCGTCCATGCTCTCCCCGCAACTGGCCTCTGTACGCCCCACCGAGGCGTCCCTCACCGGAATTCAACCAGGTTTGCGAATCCCCGCGCAGGGTCCGGTCAGGGCCGGGGGGAAAGGGGGCTTGCCAGATCGTTGGCGGGCGAGCCCGGGGACGGCCCCGAGGAGGGGACCGTCTTCGGCGCCGCACCGCTGCCGAGCGCCGCCGCCAACAGCGGGGTGCCGGACATCGCCGGGCGTATCAGAGGCGACACGGACACGTTCAGCACGGGGAAGGTGAAGGGGTGTCCGCCCGAGGCCTGGACGCCGAACAGCGGCGGAGCGGTCGGCGGCCCCTGCCGGTTCACCGGAGGGGTGCCGACCGGAACCACCGGTGTCGTACCGGTGAGCGTCGAGGGCATCCGGTTCGTCCCGGCGGGGGCCGTGCCGGACGCGGGCCGCTCGGCCGGCCGGCCGTCGCCGGTCACCGCGAGGGCGCCGCCGCCCTGGCGGCTGACCGCTTTCGCGCCGTTCTCGGCTCGGGTCGCGGCGTCGAGCGGGTTGACGTTGCTCCCGGCGCCCTCGGCGCGCAGGGCGGATTCGGGGCCGGAGTCCAGCGGAAGGGTGCCGCCCAGCGCGATGGCCGCGAGGGAGACGGCGCTGGCCGCGGCGAACGCGAAGCGCCTCCCGCGCCAGGGCGAGCGGTCCGCGTCACGGGCCACCTCGTGTATGCGCAGGACGGAGCCGGAACCGGGGCCGCCGGTCAGCACGGCGGTGGAGCCGTGGGTGGCGGGGAGGTATCCGAAGCCGTCCAGGGGGGAGGGCGCGATATCGGCGCGGGTGCTGCCGCCGGAGGACCGCAGCCGGGGGAAGATCTCGTCGGCGAAGGGCCCGCGACCGCCGAACGGTCCGCCGGAGCCGGTGTCGTCGCCGCCAGGACCCCCGGGAAGGCCCTGTAGCCGGGCCAGGAACCCCTCGGAGGGCGAGGGTGAGGCGGACATGGCGAAGGCGCTCTTGAGGCGGCGCTGGGCATCGGCCTCGACCTTGCACTTGGCACAGGTCGCCAGGTGGGCCAGGACCCGCTCGCGGGCGTCGTGTTTCAGCTCGCCGTCGACCAGCGCGGCGAGGCGGTCCCCCAGATGCGCTTCCGCGGGGGTGGGTCCTGTGCCGCTCACGCCGTTCCGCCCTCCCCTGCCAGGACCGCGCCCGCCAGGGAGCGCTGCTCGGCGCGGGCCTCGGGCGAACGGTGCTTGAGCGCCTTGCGCAGGTGCGAGCGACCGCGGTGGATACGGCTACGGACGGTGCCGAGCTTCACCCCGAGGGTGGCGGCGATCTCCTCGTAGCTGAGGCCCTCGATGTCGCAGAGGACCACCGCCGCACGGAACTCGGGCGCGAGGGTGTCCAGCGCCTGCTGCACGTCGGCGTCGAAGTGGGTGTCGTTGAAGACCTGCTGCGGGGACGGCTCACGGCTCGGCAGGCGCTCGGCCGCGTCGTCGCCGAGCGAGTCGAAGCGGATGCGCTGCTTGCGCCGGACCATGTCCAGGAAGAGATTGGTCGTGATGCGGTGCAGCCAGCCCTCGAAGGTGCCGGGCGTGTACGTCGACAGCGAGCGGAACACCCGGACGAAGACCTCCTGGGTCAGGTCCTCGGCGTCGTGCTGGTTTCCCGTCAGCCGGTAGGCGAGGCGGTACACACGGCCGCTGTGCGTGCTGACGATCTCTTCCCATGAGGGCGGGGTCCACGCCTGAGAAGCCGCATCGGAGGCGAAGGTCGCGGTTGGTGCGGAGTCTTCGGAAGAACGGTCAGCAATGTTGGTCACGGATTTCGGCTCACCGGCCGACCTGAGGAGACGCCGCAGCATCCCTCCCCGGTCCACAGGCGCAGCCGCACCTCCCCTATCGGCTCTGGTGGTGTCCAGTGGAGCCCCTACCATAGCCACCTCGCCCGTTAGCTCCGGATAAGCCTTTTTCCCTGCTGGGGCCGGGCGTCGCCCGGGACTTTCCCGCAGTTCGCCGGTCCGATCGGCGGACCCGGTCACCACGCTTTCCCCACTGCTTGCACAACGCCCGGTCCCATCTGCGGGTTCCCGGGTTCAGCGGATACAGTCACCGTTGCGCCAACTACGGGGACAGGAGAGGGCCATCACCGCCAACCGGCAGACGAGCTGGGCGTTCGCCGACGCCTTTGTCGCCGAGGACGAAGCACTGCACGGGGCCCGGGACCGGGCTCGCGAGCTGGGGCTTCGCTCGGTGTCACCGGGCACCGGTGCCGCGCTGCGCCTGCTGGCAGCCGCCGCGGACGCCAAAGCGGTGGCGGAGATCGGCACGGGCACCGGCGTGTCCGGCATCTATCTCCTGCACGGAATGCGGCCGGACGGGGTCCTGACCACGGTGGACCCCGAGCCCGAGCGTCAACAGTTCGCCCGGGCGGCGTTCCGCGAGGCGGGCTTCGCCACCAACCGGGCCCGGTTCATTCCCGGCCGCGCCCTGGACGTCCTGCCCCGGCTCGCGGACGGCGGTTACGACCTCGTCTTCTGCGACGGCGACCGACTGGAGAGCCTCGATGTGCTCGCTGAATCGTTGCGCCTGCTGCGGCCCGGCGGGCTGGTCTGCTTCGAGGGCGTCTTCGCGGACGGCCGCACGGTCGACTCCGCGGCCCAGCCGGCCGAGGTGCTGCGGCTGCGGGAGCTGCTGCGGGCGGTGCGCGAGAGCCAGGAGCTGATGTCGACCCTGCTGCCGGTCGGTGACGGCCTGCTCTGCGCGGTCCGGCGCGGCTGAGCGCGCAAAACCTCATGGTGAACACGTAGAACCTCAGCAGGACGCACCACTGCCCGGTACGGAATCCGTACCGGGCAGTGGTGAAGGTGATGGGCGTTCCGCCTCAGCCGACGACCTTCTTCAGCGCGTCGCCGAGGGCGTCGGCCTCGTCCGGAGTCAGCTCGACAACAAGCCGACCGCCGCCCTCGAGCGGAACGCGCATGACGATGCCCCGCCCCTCCTTTGTCACCTCGAGCGGGCCGTCGCCCGTCCGCGGCTTCATGGCCGCCATGCTCGTTCCCCTTCCTGAAACCAGCTCATCGCAACCGGCGGCCCCATGACAGGTGCTGCCTCACCGGCATCGAACACATTGCTTCTTCGCCATTATCCCGCATCAAGGACCCCGATGACCAACATCGGTCTGCATCGCTTGCGCAACGCACTCTCTCAAAACCACCCAATTCGGCGATCCGGCTGCGATACTGCGCCGCCCAGGACCCCCAGGTGAGAGCCAATTGTTAGACGCAGGTCACATCTCTGCCCAGCTCCGGATCGGCCATGCTTGCCAGCAGTGGCAACGATGCCCGAGCAGCGAGGGGATACCGGAATGGCCGACGAGCCGGCGAACACCGTCCTGTACGACGTGAGCGAAGGTCTCGCAACGATCACGATCAACCGACCCGGCGCGATGAACGCCATGAACACCGCGGCGAAGGTCGCGCTGAGGGACGCGCTGCTGGCGTCGACGCAGGACGCGGGGGTCCGGGCGGTGCTGCTCACGGCCACCGGGCGCGCCTTCTGCGTCGGCCAGGACCTCAAGGAGCACGTCGCCACGCTCGCGGCCACCCGCGAGGCGGGTGGCGGGAACGCGCTGAGCACGGTGTGGGAGCACTACAACCCGATCGTGCGGGCGATCACCAAGATGGCGAAGCCGGTCGTCGCCGGGGTGAACGGCGTCGCGGCGGGTGCCGGATTCGGATTCGCGCTCGCGGCCGACTACCGGGTGGTCGCCGACACCGCCTCCTTCAACACCTCGTTCGCGGGCGTCGCGCTCACCGCCGACTCGGGCGTGTCCTGGACCCTGCCCCGGCTGATCGGGCAGAGCCGCGCCGCCGATCTGCTGTTCTTCCCGCGGTCGATCTCCGCGCAGGAAGCGTGGGAGCTGGGTCTCGTCAACCGGGTGGTCCCCGCGGCCGAGCTGGCCGAGCGGGCGACGGCGGTGGCCCGTGCCCTGGCGGACGGCCCCACGGTGGCGTACGCGGCGCTGAAGGAGTCGATGGCGTACGGCGCCGGGCACACACTCGCCGAGGCGCTGGAGAAGGAGGGCGAACTCCAGACCCGGGCGGGCGCGTCGCAGGACCACACCATCGCTGTGGAGGCGTTCCTGGCCAAGGAGAAGCCGGTCTACCTCGGGAGGTAGCCGCGGCTCAGCGCGGCGCTCCCCCGCCGCCGCGCGCCACGCAGTCCGCGAGGTGGTCGTCGACCAGTCCGCAGGCCTGCATCAGCGCGTAGGCGGTGGTGGGGCCCACGAAGCGGATCGAGCGCTTCTTCAGCGCCTTGGCGAGCGCGGTGGACTCCGGCGTGACGGCCGGGACGTCCGTCAGCGTGCGCGGGGCGGGGCGGGCGGCCGGGTCGGGGGCGTAGGACCAGATCAGCTCGTCGAGCTCCCCTTCCGCCCAGTCGGCGAGCACCTTCGCGTTGGCGAGGGTCGCGTCGACCTTGGCCTTGTTGCGGATGATCCCCGGGTCGGCCAGGAGCCGTTCCCGGTCGGTGTCGGTGAACTCGGCGACCGCCTCGATCCGGAATCCCTCGAACGCGGTACGGAAGGTCTCGCGGCGGCGCAGGATCGTGATCCAGGAGAGCCCGGACTGGAAGGCCTCCAGGCAGAGCCGTTCGAACAGGGCGTCGTCCCCGTGGACCGCCCGGCCCCACTCGGTGTCGTGGTAGGCGAGGTAGTCCTCGGCGGACAGGCCCCACGGGCAGCGCAGCCCGCCGTCGGGGGCGGCCACGGCGTCGCCGCTCATCGCCCGTCCTCCTCGGTGCGGTCCGGGCTGTCCGCCTGGTCGCCCGGCTCCGCGCGCCGGTCGCCGAGCTGCTTGAACAGATCGGTGCCCGTGCTCACCGCGGTCGCCTGCACCCCGGCCAGGGCGGATTCCAGCTCGGCGATCCGGGCGTCGCGCTCGGCCAGTTCGGCGCCGAGCCTGGACAGCGCCTCGTCGACGTCCGCCATCCGGTAGCCGCGGGGGGCCATCGGCAGGCGCAGCGCCTCGACGTCCGCCCGGCCGACCGGGCGGGTCGCGGGCAGCGGATCGGTGAACCGGTCGGGCGGGACGTCCCTGAGCACCGCGCTCCCACCGCCCCCGACCACCGCGAGGGTGACCGCGGTGACGACCACGACCATCGTGAGCAGCAAGAACCAGAACACGCGCATCTCCCCGGGGGCGGAAACCTCGTCCGGCTCCGATCGTGCCATGCGACACGGACAAGTCGGGGCCGGCCCGATAAGGCCTTAGGGTCGCAAGCGGGCTATCTGAGGAGGAAACACGGGATGCGAAGCGGTGCACTCAGGCTGGGGCGGCGGGAATTCGGTCCGCACGAGCCGGTGATCATGGCGATCGTGAACCGGACCCCGGACTCCTTCTACGACCAGGGCGCCACCTTCGGGGAAGAGCCGGCGCTGGCCCGGGTCGGGCAGGCGGTGTCCGAGGGCGCCGCGATCATCGACATCGGCGGGGTGAAGGCAGGTCCCGGTGAGGAGGTGAGCGCCGAGGAGGAGGCTCGCCGCACGGTCGGGTTCGTCGCCGAGGTCCGCCGCCGTCACCCCGACGTGGTGATCAGCGTGGACACCTGGCGGCACGATGTGGGCGAGGCGGTCTGCGAGGCCGGCGCGGACCTGCTGAACGACGCGTGGGGCGGGGTCGACCCGAAGCTGGCGGAGGTCGCCGCGCGGTACGGGGCGGGCCTCGTGTGCACGCACGCGGGCGGCGCGGAGCCGCGGACCCGGCCGCACCGGATCGCGTACGAGGATGTGATGGCGGACATCCTGCGGGTGACGGTGGGGCTGGCCGAGCGGGCGGTGGAGCTCGGGGTACGGCCGGACGGGATCATGATCGATCCGGGTCACGACTTCGGGAAGAACACCCGGCACTCGCTGGAGGCGACACGGCGGCTCGGGGAGATGACGGAGACCGGGTGGCCGGTGCTGGTGTCCCTGTCCAACAAGGACTTCGTGGGCGAGACGCTGGACCGGCCGGTGAAGGAGCGGGTGATCGGGACGTTGGCCACGACCGCGGTGTCGGCGTGGTTGGGGGCGCGGGTGTACCGGGTGCATGAGGTGGCGGAGACGCGGCAGGTTCTGGACATGGTGGCGTCCGTCGCCGGGCATCGGCCTCCGGCCGTGGCCCGGCGGGGACTCGCGTAGTTCTGCCGCCTGCCCGGCGGGCGGGGTCCCGGGGCGCTGCCCCGGAACCCCGCTCCTCAAGCGCCGGGCGGGCCGAGGGCGGCCGGCCCCGGGTCGAGGGGCGCCGGGCCGCGGGTCAGCGCCCGACCTCCTTCGTGACCAGCATCACCGCTTCCTCCACGTCGTCCGTCACGTGGAAGAGCAGCAGGTCCTTCTCCGAGGCCTTGCCCTGGGCCACCACCGTGTCGCGGAGCCAGTCGATCAGGCCGCCCCAGTAGGCCGTGCCGAACAGGACGATCGGGAAGCGGGTGACCTTGCCGGTCTGGACGAGGGTCAGCGCCTCGAAGAGTTCGTCCAGGGTGCCGAGGCCGCCGGGCAGGACCACGAAGCCTTGGGCGTACTTCACGAACATCGTCTTGCGGACGAAGAAGTAGCGGAAGTTGACGCCGATATCGACGTGCGGGTTGAGGCCCGACTCGAAGGGCAGCTCGATGCCGAGGCCGACCGAGACGCCCTTCGCCTCCCGGGCACCCTTGTTCGCGGCTTCCATCGCGCCCGGGCCGCCGCCGGTGATCACCGCGAAGCCCGCGTCGACCAGTGCCTTTCCGAGCTGGACACCGGCCTCGTACTCCGGCGATCCGTCCGGGGTGCGGGCCGAGCCGAAGACGCTGATCGCGCTCGGCAGTTCGGCCAGCGCGCCGAAGCCCTCGACGAACTCCGACTGGATCCGCATCACCCGCCAGGGGTCGGTGTGCACCCATTCGGAGTCGCCCTCGGAGTCCAGCAGCCGCTGGTCGGTCGTGCCGGGCTGGACCTGCTCCCTGCGGCGCAGGACCGGGCCCAGCCACTGTTCCCCGGGGCTGACCGCACCCTCGGGAGCCTCCGCGCTCTCGGGGATCCGTGCGTCCTCGGCGTCGCCCATGTTCCGCTCCCTCCACCGACCCGCGTCGCGCCGGTCGTGTCGTACTGCGTAAGGCCAGCGTAGATCGGCGGAGGTTACGTGCGGGGAAATGCCGTGCGTCTGCCCGTCAGCCGGTCAGCCAGGAGCGCAGCCGGTCCTCGCAGTGGGTGATCCTCGCGACCGCCACGTGCTCGTCGCGCTTGTGGGCGTACATCGGGTCGCCGGGTCCGTAGTTCACCGCGGGAACGCCGAGCGCGCCGAAGCGGGAGACGTCGGTCCAGCCGAACTTGGGCCGGGCGGTGCCGCCGACGGCGGTCATGAACGCCTGGGCGGCGGGGTGGGACAGTCCGGGCATGGCGGCGCCGGAGTGGTCGTCGATGACGATCTCGGCCACGCCGCAGTCGGCGAAGACCTCGCGGACGTGGGCGATGGCCTCCTCCTCGCCGCGGTCCGGGGCGTAGCGGTAGTTGACGACGACGGTGCAGGCGTCCGGGATGACGTTGGTGGCGACGCCGCCCTCGATGCCGACGGCGTTGAGGCCCTCGTGGTATTCGAGGCCGTCGATGACCGGGCGGCGGGGCTCGTACGCGGCGAGCTTCGCGAGGATCGGGGCGGCGGCGTGGACGGCGTTGGAGCCCATCCAGCTGCGCGCGGAGTGGGCCCGCTCCCCCGCTGTCCGCAGGTGGACCCGGAGCGTGCCCTGGCAGCCGCCCTCGACCTCGCCGTCGGAGGGCTCCAGCAGGACCGCGAAGTCTCCTACGAGCCAGTCGGGGTGGGCGTCGGCGATGTGGCCGAGGCCGTTGAGGTGCGCGGCCACCTCTTCGTTGTCGTAGAAGATGAAGGTCAGGTCGCGGTTGGGCTCGGGGACCGTCGCGGCGATCCGGAGCTGGACGGCTACGCCGGACTTCATGTCGGAGGTCCCGCAGCCCCAGAGGATCCCGTTCCCGTCGAGGCGGGAGGGGACGTTGTCGGCGATCGGCACGGTGTCGATGTGCCCGGCGAGGACGACACGCTCGGCGCGGCCCAGATTCGTGCGGGCGACGACGTTGTTGCCGTGGCGGTCGACGGTGAGGTGGGGCAGGGCACGCAGGGCCGATTCGATCGCGTCGGCGAGGGACTTCTCCTCCCCGCTGACCGAGGGGAAGTCGACGAGCCGGGCGGTGAGCGCCGGTCCGTCCAGGGTGAGGTCAAGGGTGCTGTCGGCCATGGACCCGACCCTAAGGGACTTGGGTATCGGCCCCGGCCGGGACCTCCAGTACGGTGGGCTCGTGCCCCGGAAAGCCAGCCCCGCCCGCCGCAGCCGCCTCATTCGATGCGCGGCGGGCTTCGCCGTGCTCGCGGCCCTGGGCGGCTATCTGACCGTGCGGTACGACTCCTCCGGTTCGAAGAACCCGCCGCACTGTGTCGTGGAGGCGACGGGCGGGGACGAGGGCGAGACCCAGCGCTACGAGATGAGCCTGGCCCAGGCGGTGAACGCGGCGACGATCTCCGCGGTCGGCACCACCCGGGGCATGCCCGAGCGGGCGGTGACGATCGCCCTGGCCACCGCGCTCCAGGAGTCCACGCTCCGCAACATCGACTACGGGGACCGGGACTCTCTGGGGCTGTTCCAGCAGCGCCCGTCACAGGGCTGGGGCACTCCCGAGCAGCTCATGGACCCGGTCTACTCCTCCGGTGAGTTCTACGACCATCTCGCCGAGGTTCCCGGCTACTCGCGGCTGCCGCTGACCGTGGCCGCGCAGCGTGTGCAGCGCAGCGGGTTCCCGCAGGCGTACGCGAAGCACGAGCCGGACGCCGCGCTGCTGGCCGCCGCGCTGACCGGGCGCAGGCCGGCCTCGCTGAACTGCACCCCGTCGACGGCTACGGCAAAGGGGCCGGGGGACGCCGCGCAGGTGCGGGCCGAGCTGGTACGCGCCTTCGGCAAGGGCGTGCTGCCGGGCACGGTGGCCGCGGGCGCGTCCGCCGCGTCGACCGTCTCGGTGCCCGTCCCGGCGGCCGCGGCGCGGTCTAAGGAGAAGACGGCTCCGCAGCGCGGCTGGGAGCTGGCGCACTGGGCCGTGGCGCAGTCCGAGGCGCTGCGGATCGAGCGCGTGAGCTTCGCGGACCGGGTCTGGGACGCAGGTACGGGCTGGCGGACGGAACGCGTGAAGAGTGAGAAACCGGGCACGACGGCGGTCAGGATCCAGGTCGTTCAGTAGTACACCCCGTCACCCGTACGGGCCCTGGGGGCCATGACTCCGGACGTTCTCCGCGCACCCCGTCACGACCCTGGTGGAGCGCCCCTGTTCCCTTGCCGCCCAAGGGAAGTGACGATTCATCGGACGGTGGCGGTATGGATTGTTTGCCCGGGTTCTTCCACTGCGGATAATCGGACGCATTGCTCAGTCTTTACCTTTGCCCACCGCAACCTCCCCCTCCCCCGAAGCGGTTGTCAGTGCGTCCGATCACCGGACAGACAGATTCGCGCACCACCCGCTGAAGGAGCATCATGTCCCTCCCCCTGACCCGTCGGATCGCTCGCGCCGCACTGCTGATCGCCGCAGGCGCAGCCCCCGTGGTCGGTGCGGCCGGCGCCGCGAGCGCCGCAGAGCTCCCGGCGACCCCGGACCTGGGCGGACTGACCGCGCTGGACGGCGCCGGTCTCGGCGACACCGTGGACAGCGCCGTCCAGCAGGGCACCCAGGCGGCCGGCGACACCGGTGGCCGGCTCGTCGGCACGGCGCTCCCGGCCGCGGGCAAGACCGTCGGCAAGTCCGCCGGGGTGGCCATCCCGGCCGCCCAGGAAACCGCCGGCCAGGCCGCGGGCAACGCGGGCCAGGCCGTGGGCGGCGTGGCCGGGGCGGCCGGCGGCGGCCTGCCGACCGACGCGCTCACCCAGGGCGGCCTGCCCACGGACGCGCTCGGCGGTGGCCTGCCCACCGACTCCCTGACCAAGGGCGGCCTCCCGCTGGGCGGCCTCCCGATCGGCGGCTGATCCACCGCGGTACCGCAAACGCGTCGAGGGCCTCGGGAGTGCGCACTCCCGAGGCCCTCGACGCGTTGCGCCGCCGCGCGACGACGGCTCCGGTCAGGACAGGCGCTTGACCGCCGCCGCCACCCGCTCGTCGGTCGCCGTGAACGCCACCCGGACGAAACTCGCGCCCGCCGCGCCGTAGAAGTCGCCGGGCGCCACCAGGATGCCCAGCTCCGCGAGGTACGCCACGGTCTCCCAGCACGGCTCGTCGCGGGTCGCCCACAGGTAGAGGCTCGCCTCGCTGTGCTCGATCCGGAAGCCGTGCGCCTCCAGCGCCGCGCGCAGGGCGAGGCGCCGGTCCGCGTAGCGGGCGCGCTGCTCGGACACGTGCACGTCGTCGCCGAGCGCGGCGACGGCCGCGGCCTGGACGGGGGCGGGCGTCATCATCCCGCCGTGCTTGCGGATGAGCAGCAGCTCACCCAGGACGGCCGCGTCGCCCGCGATGAAGGCGGCCCGGTATCCGGCCAGGTTGGAGCGCT
Source organism: Streptomyces sp. NPDC104313 (assembly GCF_055583985.1). Classification (NCBI taxonomy): domain Bacteria; kingdom Bacillati; phylum Actinomycetota; class Actinomycetes; order Kitasatosporales; family Streptomycetaceae; genus Streptomyces; species Streptomyces sp. NPDC104313. The sequence goes on along the minus strand of NZ_JBVJMW010000006.1, from coordinate 265,918 downwards.
TGGAGAGCGAGTGGACGGCGACGACGCCGTCGTAGTGGCCGCCGCAGACATCCGGGTGGAGCACCGATACCGGCTCGGCGTCCCAGCCCAACTCCAGGTAGCACTCGTCGCTGAAGACCAGCACCCCGTGCTCGCGCGCCCAGGCGACGATCCGGGTCAGCTCCTCCTTGGACAGCACCTTCCCGGTCGGGTTGGAGGGCGAGTTGAGCCAGAGCAGCTTCAGCCCCGCCGGGTCCAGCTCGGTCGGGTCGTCGTAGACGACGGGCTCCGCGCCGCAGAGCCGGGCGCCCACCTCGTACGTGGGGTAGGCGAGCCGGGGGTAGGCCACCTTGTCGCCGGCGCCGAGCCCGAGCTGCGTCGGCAGCCAGGCCACCAACTCCTTGGATCCGACGACCGGCAGCACGTTGGCATGGGTCACGCCGACCGCGCCGAGGCGGCGCTCCACCCAGCCGGTGAGCGCGTCCCGCAGGGCCTCGGTACCCCACACGGTCGGGTAGCCGGGGCTGTCCGCGGCGGCGACGAGCGCCCGCCGGATCAGCTCGGGGACCGGGTCGACCGGAGTACCGACGGACAGGTCCACGATGCCGTCCGGGTGGGCCTGGGCCGTCGACTTGAAGGGCGCGAGCTTGTCCCAGGGGAAGACCGGGAGGCGGGAGGAGACTGCGGACACGGCGCTCTGCTTTCTCGGGTGTTCTCGTACGGGGCGGCGGAACGGGCGCGCGGTGACGGGCCCGGCGGTGCCGGAACCCGGTGGCGGCCCCGGCGTTACCGGGACCCGGTGGCGGCCCCGCGGGTACGGGGAAACACCACGGCCCCGCACGGTGACAAGCCGTACGGGACCGGAGCCGCGCGCGTGGTGCCCGCCGCTTACTGGTTCTGCGGCGGCAGTCCGGCGATGAACACGTGGTCGCGCTCGATGAGACCGAGCTTGGAAGCACCGCCCGGCGAACCGAGGTCGTCGAAGAACTCGACGTTCGCCTTGTAGTAGTCCTTCCACTCCTCCGGAGTGTCGTCCTCGTAGAAGATCGCCTCGACCGGGCAGACCGGCTCACAGGCTCCGCAGTCGACGCATTCGTCCGGGTGGATGTACAAGGACCGCCGGCCCTCGTAGATGCAGTCGACGGGGCACTCTTCGATGCAGGCCTTGTCCTTCACGTCGACACAAGGCTGCGCGATGACGTAGGTCACGCTGTCGTTCCTCCTCGGTAGGGCGTTGGCTCTCGCGCGGGAGCGCGGCGTCGTCGATGCCCGCCTCTAGTATCTCCGTTCTCGGGCACGATCCGAACAGGAGGGGCGGACAGAGCTGTGGAATTCACCATCGGCGGACGGCTGGAAGTCCGCATAACACCCGCTGACGTGGGCAAACGCGTGTCCGTGCGATGCCGGACGGGCGACGGCGGCATGGGCGCGAAGTTCACCGACGTGGTCGGGGTGCTCACATCATGGAACAACGATGTGCTCTCGATCACAGACAAGAGCGGGAAATCCGTCCACATCGTGGAATCCTCCCTGGCCGCGGGCAAGGTCGTTCCCGCCGCCCCGGCCCGCCGTCGTGGCCCCGCCGCCTCCTTCCGCGAACTGGCCTCCGTCACCGCGCGCGCCTGGCAGCCCGTGGAGAGCGCGGCGCTGGGCGACTGGCGGCTGCGTGCCGCCGGGGGCTTCACCCGGCGCGCCAACTCCGTGCTGCCGCTCGGCGATCCGGGCCTGCCGGTCGGCGAGGCGCTCGGACGGGTCCGGGGCTGGTACGAGGAGCGGGGCCTGCCCGCGTACGTCCAGACGGCGACCGGGGCCGAGGGCACGCAGGAGCCGCTGTGCGCGGAGTTGGAGCGGCACGGCTGGCGGCGCGAGGTCTCGGCGGCGGTGCGGATCGCCGCGCTGGCGCCGGTCGGTGACCTGGACGCGGATGTGCGGGCGGTCCGCCTGACCCGGGAACCGGACGCGGCCTGGCTCGCCCGCTACCAGCGCTTCTCCACCCCCGGCCCCCATGTGCTGCGGGTACTGGGCGGCGGCCCTTCGGTCTGGTTCGCCACGGTGCCGGGGGGCGCGGGAGCCCCAGACCCAGACCCAGACGGGGACGCGGATCCGGACGCCGCGCCGGCCGCGATCGGGCGGTGTGTCGTGGACGGGCGGTGGGCGGGGTTCATGGCCGTCGAGGTCGCCCCGGAGCAGCGGCGGCGCGGTCTCGCCACCACCGTGATGGCCGCGCTGGCGCGCCGTGCTCTGGACGAGGGCGCCTCGGCGGCCTGGCTCCAGGTCGAGGAGGACAATGAGGGGGCGCGGGCGCTGTACGACGGCATGGGCTTCGCGGCCCATCACCGCTACCACCACTACCGCTCGGCGTGACGGGCCCGGTGGTCCCCGCACCGGGCCCTCCGGTGGATCGACGCACATGAGCAGGGGCAGGGACAGGAACATGGGGCGGATATGAGCGCGCTGGATTCCGGAACGGCCGAGCGGCGGCGGCAGTTCGCCGAGGAGGCCCGGTCCGAGCGGCCGGACCTCGCCCTCCTGTGCCTGTTGCTGGGCGCGGAGGCCGGACCGGTGGGCCCGGCCGAGGTCCGCCCGGTGACTCCGGGGGAGGCCGTTCCCGACCCGTACGGCATCGACGCCGCGCAGATCGAGCTGGACCGGCTGGCCGGACTACTGCCGTACGGCTCCCGCTCCCCCGCCGCCTGGGCCTCGGCCCTGGCCGAACTGCTGGGCGGGCGCTGCGGGTTCGGCGGCTCCTCCGTCGACTACCAGCGGCTGGACTCCTCGCTCCTCCAACAGGTGCTGCGCCGCCGCCGGGGCCTGCCGATCCTGTTGTCGGTCGTCTGGATCGAGGTCGCCAGGAGGGCGGGTGCTCCGGTGTACGGGGTGGCGCTGCCCGGCCACTTCGTGGTCGGTTTCGGCGATCGGGAGCACCCGGTGCTGGCCGATCCGTCCGCCGGGGGCGCGCCGTTGACCGGTCAGGACGCGGAGCTGCTGGTCACGGGGATGACCGGGGCGGCCATCGAGCCGTCGATGATGGTGCCCGCGCGACCGCTGGAGATCGTGCTGCGGATCCTGAACAACGTACGGGCGTGGGCGGCGGCCCGGCCCGAGCGCACGGATGTGGCCCTGTGGGCGGTGGAGCTGTCGCTGCTCCTGCCCTCGCATCCGGCCAGGCTCCGCTTCGAGCGCGCCCAGCTCCTGGTCCAGCGCGGTGAATTCCTGCGCGGGGCGGCGGAGATGGAGGAATATGCGGAGATCCTCGACGGAATCGAGCCGACAACAGCCGAGAACATCCGACGCAAGGCCCAGGCCGCGCGCGCCCTGCTGAACTGAACCGGCCGCCCGGCGGGAATGCGGCGGGAGTCCGCCCCGTAGCAGGCTCCTTTCCGGCGACCGTACGGGGCGAGACGGATGGGTCCGTGAGCGAAGTGCGCTCCTGTTTTACATCCGAACGCCCCCTTCCGCGCCCAACGGGCGTGCTATTCACGCCGTTTGTCGGCGTACGCGAATGCCCATGCGCTCAACTGGATACCCGTCACCGGATGCGTACAGCCCATCGCGTTCCGCGTCGGGCGGGCCGGAAGAGAAAAGCTGAGGGCAGATTGATGACAACCGTGCTGCTGGTCCACACCGTGCCTTTGTGGCGCGCGTCGCTGGCGTCGCTCCTCGGCATGGGGCGGGGGATAGAGGTCCGCACCGCCGAACACGGGGCGATAGGCGCCGCACTGAGCGGGCCGGGTCCCGACGTGCTGCTCACCGACCTCGACTGTCCGGGCGCACTGGACGTCCTCGACGAGGTGAGGACGATGACCCCACCGCGCGGCGAACCGTTTCCGCTCGCCGTGCTCACCCGCAGCGACCGGCCGAGCGGTCTGCGGCGGGCGTACGAGGCGGGAGCGCTCGGCTACATCGACAAGTACCGCCCGGTGGACGACCTGCCCGAGGTGATGCACAAACTGGCGGACGGGGGGCGGCATATCGACGAGTCGCTGGCTTTCAGCCTCTTACAGGTGGCCGACATGCCGCTATCGCCGCGGGAATTGAGCGTGCTCTCGATGGCCGAGGGGGGTGACACCGTGGCCGGGATTGCCGGTCGGCTGCACCTGACGCCGGGGACGATCCGCAATTACCTGGCCGCCGCCATAAGGAAGTCCGGGGCGCGCAATCGGCTGGATGCGATCAGACGGGCGAAGGAGGCGGGGTGGATCTGATGCCGCGCCCCTCTTCCCGGGCGACGTCATGGGCCCCGCCCGTCTCACCCGTCTCCTCCGGCTCTCTCGTCTCCTCCGGCTCCCTCGTCTCCTCCGGCTCCCAGAGGCCGGCCAGGTCCCGGTAGAGGGCGCAGGAGCGCAGGAGTTCACCGTGGGTGCCGCACTGGGTGCGCGGGCCGTCCATCACCAGGGTCCGCCCGGCGCGGCGGGCCGAGCTGAGCCGGTGGGCGACGACGACGAGCGCGCCCGGCAGGGCCGCGAACGCCAGCTCGGCGCGGGTCTCGGCGGCCGGGTCGAGCCGGCTGGTCGCCTCGTCGAGGATCAGCAGCGGCGGGGCGGCGAGGTAGGCCCGGCCCAGGGCGACCAGCTGACGTTCGCCCTGGGAGAGCCGGTCCGGTTCGAGCGCCGCGTCGAGGGAGCCGAGCCGGGAGAGCAGCGCGTCCAGGCCGAGCGCGTCCGCCATGGCCGCGATCTCCCGGTCGCGGGCGTCGGGGCGGAGGTAGCGGAGGTTGTCCCGCAGCGAGCCGCTGAACACGTAGGCGTGCTGGGGCAGCAGGACGCGTACGGAGCTGGCGTCGGCCGGGCGCACCGGCCGCCCCCGCCACCGCACCGCTCCCCCGGTGGGACGCTCGGTCCCGGCGAGGACGGCGGCCAGGGTCGACTTGCCGCTGCCGCTCGGGCCGACGACCGCGAGGTGCTCTCCCGCGCCGATGGTCAGGGAGAGCCGGTCCAGGACGGGCTGGGCACCGGGCCCGTACGCGAAACTGACCTCGTGGAGCTCGGCGACCGGGGTCCCGCGCGGCGGCGGGGCGGCGTCCCGGACGGGCGACGGCGGGTCGGCGACGGGGGGTGGCGGCGCGTCCGTGAACCGGTCCAGGACCACGACGAGCCGGCCTCCGACCGTGCCCAGCATGGTCATCAGTGCCTGGACGGCGGGGGCGAGCGCCTGGGTGAGGTAGGTCAGCGCGCCGACCAGCGCGCCCGGTGTGAGCCCGTTCCGCAGCAGCCAGGGCGCCCCCAGGAGCAGCAGGAGCGGCGGGAACCGGCCGCAGACGGCGAGTGCCAGCACCCGTACGCCCGACCAGCGGGCCAGCGAGCGGGAGGCGGCGAGCTGAGTCCCGGCGAGGCTCCGGGACTCGGCCACCGTCCGCTCGGCGGCCCCGGCGGCGGCGATGTCGCGTACGGAGGCGGCGAGCTGGCCCGCGTGGGCGGCGTAGGCCTCGTCGGCGGCCAGGTAGTCGCGCTGACGGGCGGCCATCGGCGGCAGGGTGGAGAGGAACAGGGCGGACCCGAGGAACAGCGGGGGCAGCACGACCAGGAGGAGGGCGGGCGAGAGGGCCAGCAGGCCGGTGACGGCCCCGGCCGCCGTGAACACGAACGAGCGCAACGTCAGGACGAGTCCGGCCCAGCCGTCCCGAGCGATCTCACTCTGATGAGTGACCTGCGACAGGGACCGGGTGCTGACGTCGCCGGAGCGGTCGAGCGCGCCGGACAGCGCCCGGGACACGGCGCGCCGGACCAGTCCGTCGCGCAGCGGCTCCACCAGGTCCGCGAGCCGGCCGAACACTCCGCGGGCGGCGGGCACGGAGGGCAGCACGGCGACCGCGGCGACGGCCAGCCAGAGGAGGCCGGTCAGCGGGCGTCCGGCGAGGAAGCCGTCGTCGAGCGCGCGGGCGACGCCGAATCCGCCGAGGAAGGTCTGGGCGAATTCCAGCAGGGACCAGCCGGCCAGCCGCAGGACCACGCCGGTCCGCGCCCGCAGGAAGGGCCGGGCCTCGCGGCCGACCCGACGCAGCGATGTGTCGCGCCCGGGGTGTGCGCCGTGCCGGGGGTCCACTCCGTGCTGCTGAGCGTCGCTCCGGGAGTGAGAGGTGTCCTGCGCGTCGCTCCGGGAGTGAGACCTGCCCTGCGTCTCGCGCCGGGGGTGAGCCTCCTGCCGCTCGTCGCGGCCGGGGGGCGCTTTGTCGGCGTTCACCGGGCCTCCGTTCCGGCGGCCGGCGTCACGGGCGTACGGCTCGCGGGAACCGGGCCCTCCGCGGGGGTGTCCGTGCGGAAGACCGCCCGGTAGTCCGGGTCCGCCCAGAGCTCTTCGTGCCGGCCCGTCGCGCGGATCCGGCCGTCCTCCAGCCAGGCGACCCGGTCCGCCCGCGCGGCCGAGGACAGCCGGTGGGCGACGATGACCCGGGTGCAGTGCCCGGCCCGTGCGTCTAGCGCGCGCCGGACGTGGTGCTCGGTCACGGTGTCGAGGCTGGACAGCGCGTCGTCGAGGATCATCAGGCGGCCGGGGTGGGCGAACGCGCGTGCAAGACCCAGGCGTTGGCGTTCTCCGCCGGAGAGCGGGGCCTCGGCGACCGGGGTGGCGTAGCCGTACGGGAGCAGCGCGAGGAACCCGTCGGCGCGGGCCGCGCGGGCGGCGTCGCGTACGGCTTCGGGGGACGCGGTCGAGGGCCCGTAGGCGATCGTGTCCTCGATGGTGACGCCGGGGAGGGCCGGGCGGGCGAAGGCGTACGCCACTTCGCGGCGCAGCCGGGCCGGTTCCATGCCGTCCATCGGGACGCCGTCCAGCAGGACGTGGCCGGTGTCCGGGTCGAGCAGTCGCCCGGCGACCGCTGCGAGCACCGACTTGCCGGAGCCGGAGCGGCCGACGACGGCCAGGGAGGTGCCGCCGGGGACGGTCAGGTGGACGCCGGTCAGCAGCGGGCCGCCGTCCTGCTCGACGCCGACGTCCCGGAGTTCGAGGTGTCCGGGGGCGCCGGGCGCCGGGCCCAGACCGCGGTGCGGCAGCGGTGCGAGGGTGAGGAGGGGATCCAGGCTCCGGGCGGCGGCACGGCTGCGGGCCAGGGAGCCGAGCGCGCCGGTGAGGGCGCCGATGCCGGTGGCGAGGCTCGCGTAGCGGGCGGCGGCGACCAGGTCGCCGACGCTGATCGCGCCCGTGCCGAGCCGTAGTCCGGCGACCGCGAGGACCAGCAGCATGAGCAGGGGCAGCAGGAGGCCGCTGCGGCCGACGGCCCGCCCGTACACGGCCCATGTGCGCCTGCCGTGTTCGGCGAGGGCGGTCAGGGGTTCCAGGACGCGGCGGTGCTCACGGGCCCCGGTGCGGGCGGCGCGGATGGTGTCGGCACCGTCGAGGGCCTCGGTGAGGCGGTGGGCGATGAGCGACTGGGCGCGCTGGTAGTCGGCCCCGGCGTCGGCGGTCCGGCGGGTGAACGTGCGCAGCAGTGCGACGAGGAGGGGGGCGCCGAGGAGGAGGGCGGCGGCCGTCCAGACGTCGATGAGGAGGAGGCCGACGAGCGCGCCGAGTGGCAGCAGGACACCGGAGACGGCCCCGGCGGCGGTGACGGGCGCGGACGCGGCGTCGGCGGTGCGGGCGGTGAGCCGGGCGGTGAGGTCTCCGGTGGGCAGGGCGAGGGCGCGGCGGGGTTCGGCGGCCAGGACCCGGGCGGCGGTCCGGGTGCGCAGGGACGCGGTGAGCCGGGCGGTGGTGCTCGTGCCGGTCACGACGGCCGCCGCGTCGAACCCGGTCTCGGCGAGGGTCAGAACGACGCAGAGCAGCAGTCCGGACCAGGGCACGGGGCCGCCGGCGACGAGCCGGTCGACGGTGTGGCCGAGGGCGGCGGGCAGGGCGAGGGCGGCGAGCGCCCCGCCGGTGGAGCAGAGAAGGAGCCCCAGAAGGGCCGCCGGATGCCGCCGGGCGAGCCGCCGGATGCCGGACTCCGTGCCCGGGTGTGGACGCAGCCGCACGGGGTGGCCTTTCTGGCGGGACGCCCCCTGGGGGGCACGTGGCCGGCCGGCCCACCGGTGAGGAACACCGGTGGGCCGGCCGGTGCGGGTCACGGGGTGCAGAGGACCACGCTGAGCGAGCTGAACTCACAGACCAGCAGCGAGACCTGGCTGCCCGTGGCGAGCTCGCCGAAGGAGTCCTCGGCCGGGGTGTCCATCGCCTGAAGGTCGAGAAGCGCCATGATGATGTCCTTTCGGGGACGTTGGTGGTGCTGAGCGGTGTGTTGCTACGACCCCTGACGGGGCCGGTTCGGGGGGCCGCTCGCGCGGCCGGGGTGCGCCGCCGGAGCGGCGGGCAGGAAGGGAAGTCCGGTGGAACCGCCGAGCGCGGCGCCCAGGGCGAGGAGAGCACCGGCGGTCCCGGTGGCCAGGTCCATCGACAGGCGCATCAACTGCTCGCCGGGGAAGGCGAGTCCGCGTTCGTACGTCAGGGCGTGGCTGCCCAGCAGCTCGGTGTGGCGGGCGATCGCGCGCCGCCGGCCGGTCTCGTCGCACAGCGGGGTGGCCGCGAGGTGCGTCAGGAGTCCGGCGGAGCCCCGGAGCAGTCCGGGCTGGACGTAGAAGGCGGAGAGCGCGGCGGGCAGGAGGGCGCGGCCCGCCGCTTCGAACGCGGGGTCCGGGCGGTGGGCCAGGTAGGCGTCGATGACGGCCGCGATGCCGGCGCTGCCCGAACCGAGGTACGGCATCAGCCGCTTGCCCTCGACGACGAGGAGTTCGCCGTCGTCCCCGGCCCGGCAGCGCTCCAGGTCGCGGCGGAGCGCGGTGGCCGCCAGGTCGAGCAGGGCGGCGTCCCCGGTGGTCGCGTACCGGCGCACCAGGAGCAGGGCGATGCCGCTCGCGCCGTGCAGCAGCCCGGTGCGGGGCGACGGCGGACCGTCGACGAGTGCGCGGACGGCGAGGGCGGTGCACCGGGCGGCTGCGGCGGACAGCGCGGGTGCGTCGGTGGCGGAGGCGGTGCGGGCCAGGTCGTCGAGGGCGAGGCCGATGCCCGCGTACCCGTTGTGGAGGCCGGGGGCGAGGCCCTCCAGGGGCTGGTCGAGGATGATCCGGAGAAGGTCGGCCGCCTCGGCGGTGCGGCCGATCCGGTGCAGGGTCCAGGCGATGCCGGTGAGCCCGTCGTAGAAGCCGAGGGGGCTGCCGGACGCCGGGTCCTTGGCGTGCCGCAGGAGCCAGTCCTCGGCCTCCCCGCACGGCGGGGCGCCCGTCTCGTGGAGGGCGTAGAGCACTCCGGCCGCCCCGTACGCGAAGGACTGTCCGCCGGTGGCCGTGGCGAACTGGGCGATGTCCCCGGGAAAGCAGCGGTCCTCGCGCTCCGGTGTGCAGGAGGCGGTGATGGCCCGGACCATCGCGTCACGGCTGCGCGGCCAGTCTCCGAGGTCGGGGTCGGCGACGGGAGCGGGCCGGGGGGCGGGCTCGCCCGTCTGCCGCAGGATCTCCGCGACCGCGGGCCGCAGCGTCTGAACCTCGACCGGGAAGACGCGGGCGATGTCCCGGGCGAGGCCGGAGGCCTTGGTGCGGTCGATGCCGAACAGCGTGGTGAGCGGCAGGTACAGGGCGAGTCGCAGACAGGCCAGCGCATAGCGGTCGATGTCGGCGCCACGTCGGTCGGGCGGGGCGACGAAGGCCGGGTTGGCGACGATCTGACGGCGGCGCTCGGCGGCCGGGGAAGCTGCCTCGAAGTCGAGCAGGACGATGCGCGCGTTCTCCTCGTCGACCATCACGTTGCTCATGTGCAGGTCGCTGATGACGATGCCCCGGGCGTGCACCGCCTCGACGGCACGCTCGACCTGCCCGTACAACCCCTCTGCCCAGGAGGCGTGTTCGGCGAGCAGTTCGGGGGACGGGTGCTGCCGGGCGAGCGGGAAGCGGCGGGCGAAGACGGTGTTGAGGGTGGTGCCGGGGATGTACTGGAGGACCAGGAAGTGGTGGTCGCCGACCTCGAACACGTCCCGGACGGCCGGTACGCAGTCCAGCCCGGCCAGTTGCTCCAGGGCGGCCCTCTCGCGCTCCAGCCGGGCCACGGCGTCCGCCCCGTCGGCGGCCAGACCGGCGTACGGCCGCGCCTCCTTGAGGACGACCTGCTCGCCGGTGCGGGTGTCGCGGCCGAGGTAGACCCCGCCGCCGTTGGAGAAGTGCAGCGCCTTCTCCACGGTGTACGGGAGGTCCGCGAGGCCTACGGCGGCGCGGGCTTCGAGGTGCGGCTTCAGGAACCCGGGCGGGGTCACCCAGGAGGGGACGCGGAAGGACGGGCCGCGGTCGTCCGGGACGAGCCGGCCCTCGGGATCGGCGACGGCCGGCACGGGCCGCCCGTCCGGGCCGGAGCAGAAGCGGGCGGCGAACGCCCCGTACCGGGTGTGCACGGGTCCGTTCCCGCACCGCAGGTCGCTCAGGATGTACGGGCCGTGCTCGCCCTCCAGCAACCGCGTCAGGGCGGTGCACACTTCGGGGAACGCCTCGTCGGACGGCGGGTAGACGGTGATGAACTTCCCACTGCCCGCCCGGTCCGCGTACTTGGCGTTCCGCAGGGCCAACAGCCCGGCGTTCGGAACGCACTTGAAGGCCAGCCGGTGTTCGAGGCAGTGGGCGAGAACCCGCTCCAGCACGGAGGTGGCGTTGTCGAGGGCGGCCGAGACGTGGATCTTCCAGCCCTGGGGCGGCAGTCGCAGCCCGTCGGGGTGGTACGCGAGCCAGTCGCCGCGCCGGGAGCGCGTCCAGCCGTCGGGTACGGCGCCACGGAGCGGCGCGTAGAAGGAGCGCTCCTCGTCGGCGGCTCCGCCCGGTCCGGGGGAACGGTGGGGTGCGTCGTAGAAACGGCGGTCCGCCTGGCAGTACGCGGCGTACTCCGGATTCACGCACGGTCCCCTCACTCGGCTCCTTCGTGGCGAGAACGAAGTTGCCATAACGACGAGGGGTTCCCCTAGTCACTGTTGTCACGACTCGTACATGCGCGCCAACCATGCGGAGCGCACGGCGTACTGATGGGTATTGGCTTTCCGCCCAGCTCCGGACAGGGGTGGGCCGGGGGCGCGCTGGGGCGCGCGAGGGGCGCCCTCACACCGGACTCAGCCCACGCCCCGCACCCGTACGGGCTCCGTCAGCCCACGCCCCGCACCAGGACGTCCCCCGCCTCCGTGCGGAAATAGAGCACGGAGCGGCCCGCGCGACGGCGGCGGACCAGTCCGGCGTCCAGCAGGATCCGCAGATGGCGGCCCACCGAGCCCAGCCCCTGGCCGGTCAGCGCGACGAGCTGCGTCGTGCTGAGCGGGGAGGCGAGCAGCAGCAGGACGGCCGCCCGCGCCGGACCGATCAGCGCACCCAGGGCGGCGGGAACCGGGACGCGCCCGGCCTCGGCGAGCACGCCGGAGCACGGGTACACCAGCCCGTACCGGCGTGGAATGTCCCAGCAGACCCAGGACTGGTACGGGGTCACGGGAACGAACAGCAGTCGCGCGCCGCCCAGTTCACGGGGCGGGTTGTCGTGGGTGTTGATCTGGAGCCGACTGCCGCCCAGCCAACGGACACCGGGGCGCATGCCGTTCAGCGCCTCGGCCCAGCCGCCACGCCCCAACTGGGCCGAACGGGCGACCACATCGGCTTCCAGGAGCCGCCGCCGCCTCGGCCAGTCGGGCAACACGGTGTACGTCCAGACCCACTCCAGGGCGTCGGCGGCGCGCCGCGCCAGGTCGTCCCGGTCCAGCGCGGTGGGCAACGGCCCGCGCAGCGCCTCGGCCAGTTCGGCACGGGCCCGGCCGGGCCCGGTGGCCCGGACCGGCGCCAGTTCGTCGGCGAAGGAGGGCGGGGCCCGACCGGGCGGGCCGGGGTCCGGCACGGGGATGAGGAAGTCGGCGATCCACCGGGGGGCGAGGGCGGAGCTGACCACCAGCGCGGAGACCGGGTCGTCGGTCTTCCACCGCCGGTACGCGGGCAGGTGGGTCTCCAGCCAGGCGCGCTCACCCGGATGCGCCGCGGCGGCCCGCTCCAGGACCAGCAGGCTCGCGACGGCCTCCGCCAGGGGCGAGACGACGAACCTGCTGGTCGCGAGGGTGTCCGCACCGACCTGCCACCAGCCCACGCGCCCCACCGCCCCGTTCTCCCAGTCCGCCCTCGGGCCCCGGCGGCCCCGCAGACCCCGCTGGCCCCGCCGACCCCGCTGGTCCCGCGGACCTCGCTGGTCCCGCCGACCTCGCTGGTCCCGCCGACCTCGCTGGTCCCGCCGACCTCGCTGGTCCCGTCAACCTCGCCGACCTCGCCGAATCCTGCCCCGGACTTTCGCTTCCGCGCGAAACAATAACGGCCCCGGCGGCGGCGTCCGGAGACTCCACCGCATGCGCACCTACCGCCAACTGTTCCGGACCCCGGAGTTCACGCCCTTCTTCGCCGCCGTCTCCGTGCAGACGGCCGCCCAGACCGCGACCGGCCTGGCACTGGGCACGCTCGTGTACACGCGGACGGGCTCACCCCTGCTGTCGGCCCTGGCGATGTTCGGTCCGTCGCTGGCCCAGGTGGCCGGGGCGCTCACCCTGCTGTCGGCGGCGGACCGGCTGCCGCCGCGCGCCGCGCTCACCGCCCTGGCGCTGCTCTCCGCGGGGGCCGCCGGCGTCCAGGCCGCTCCCGGACTGCCACTGTGGGCCGCGTTCGCCGTCCTGCTGGTGGTGGGCGCGGCCTCGTCACCGGGCGGGGGCGTGCGGTACGGGCTGCTCAACGAGATCGTTCCGCGCGAGGGATTCCTGCTCGGCCGCTCCGTGCTGAACATGACGGGCGGCGCGATGCAGATCTGCGGGTACGCGGTGGGCGGGCTGTTGGTGACGGTGTTCTCGGCGCGCGGCACCCTGCTGATCGGGGCGGGCCTGTACGTCGTCGCGGCGGGCATGACCCGGTTCGGGCTGACGGCCCGGCCGCCCCGGGCCACCGGCCGCCCGTCGGTCCGCGAGACGCGGCGGACGAACGCGCTGCTCTGGTCGTCCACGCCGCGCCGGTACGTGTTCCTGGCGCTGTGGGTGCCCAACGGGCTCGTCGTCGGGGCCGAGTCCCTGTATGTCGCGTACGCGCCCGGGCACGCCGGGCTCCTCTTCGCCGGCGGGGCCCTGGGCATGCTGGCCGGGGACACGCTGGTCGGCCGGTTCGTCACGGCACGGTGGCGGGCACGGCTGGGGGCCCCGCTCCGGCTGCTCCTCGCCGCGCCCTATCTGCTCTTCGCGCTGCGCCCGGAGCTGCCCCTCGCGCTGGCGGCGGTCGTCCTGGCGAGCGTGGGCTTCGCCGCGAGTCTGCTGCTCCAGGAACGACTGATGGCCCTCACCCCGCAGGAGCTGAGCGGCCAGGCGCTCGGACTCAGCTCCTCGGGGATGCTCGCGATGCAGGGCGTGGGGGCGGCCCTGGCGGGCGGCATCGCCCAGCTGACCTCACCCGCCTCGGGCATGGCGGCGGTCGCGGCGCTCTCGGTGGCGGTGACACTGACGCTGGCCCCGGGATTGCGTGACCGGTCCGGGGACGTCGGGGGCAGACTGCTGGAAGCGGACGGATCACCGCGAGCGCCCCGTACACCCCGCACGGAAGAGACCACATGAGCGACGAGATCAGGCCCAGCCACAAGGAAGCCATGCTCTCCGGCGAGCTCTATCTCGCCGACGACCCCGAACTGGCGGCGGAGGCGCAACACGCGGCCGTGCTCACCGAGCGCTTCAACGCCACCTCGGCCGCCGACCCCGAGGCCCGGCGCGCCGCCCTCGCCGAGCTCCTCGGCGAGCTGGGCGAGGGCGTGGAGGTCCGTCCGCCGCTGCGGGTCGACTACGGCTACCTGACGACCATCGGCCCCCGGACGTTCATCAACTTCGGCGCGGTCCTCCTGGACGTCGCCCGCATCACCATCGGCGCGGACGTCCAGATGGGCCCGAACGTCCAGCTGCTCACCCCGACCCACCCGATCGACCCCGAACCGCGCCGGGCCAAGTGGGAGGCCGCGCGGCCGATCACCATCGGCGACAACGTGTGGCTGGGCGGCGGGGTGATCGTCTGCCCCGGGGTGGCCATCGGTGAGAACACGGTGGTCGGGGCGGGGTCGGTCGTCACGAAGGACCTGCCCGCGAACGTGGTGGCGGTCGGCAACCCGGCCCGGGTGATCCGGAGGATCGGCGAGGAGGGGGCGTAACGCCCGGGTGCGACCGCCTGGCGGGCCGCGGCGCCCCAAGCGCTACGCGGCCCGCCAGGCATCCGTGACGCACGAGACCTCGAAGTGCCACCAGCCCTCGTCCCGGCCGCGGGCGAGCAGCGCCTTGACCCCGCGCAGGTCCGCGCCGCCCGGCACGGTCAGGGCGACCAGCGGGAACTCGGCGCTGAAGACCTCGCCGGTGAGCCCGTGGGCGGCGAACCGCTCGTGCACGGCCCGGGCGTCGCGCCCGAGCGGCCCGTCCGGCAACGGCAGCACCCGTACGGTGCAGTTGCCCGAGTCGGCCACGCGGCCGACGGCCCAGTGCACCCCGTCGCCGTCCGTGCGCAACCGTACGGTCTCCCCCTCGGCGACCCCGTCCTGGAGGAAGGGCACGCTGTCCACCCTCGCGGTGTCCGGGCCCAGGCGCGTCGCCCACAAGCCCTCGGTGTCGTAGGGCGGCCGGTCCTCGCGCGGGACGAAACGGAACCAGACCTTGATCCGATCGGCTTCGCGGGGCGGGCGCTGCGGACCGGCGGGGGAACTCATGGCCCCATGGTCCCCCGCATGCGGCGCGCCCGCCTGCGGACCCCACGACCGGGCACGACGTCATCGCCGACGAGAGAGCGCTCTCCCGGCGCCTCCCCCCAGACTCTCCCGACCGTTCGTCGTGCACGCGGACCACGACCCAGGAGACGTACCCCACGCATGCTCCCCCCACCGCACCAGGGCAAGGTCGACGCGATCCTCAAGAAGCAGGAGTCCCCGCAGGCCGGCGCCGTCCGCTGGACGCGCCGGCCCGGAACCCGGCCGCCGACGACTTCGCCCCCGGCCGGAGACGTTCCCGGGCGGGGGCGAAGGATGGAGCGGCTGTCCGGTCCGGGCGTCAGCCCTGGCCGGTCAGGTCGATGGTGACGGTGCGGTCGGCGGGGGTCTTCCCGGCCAGGGCGGTCTTCATCGCCTGGGCCACGTCGTCCGCGCCGACCTGGTACTTCTTGCCGTCGCCCTTGACCGCCATGATGCCGTCGAAGACGCCGTCCAGGAGCTTGTCGATCGCCTGCTTGTCGTAGACGTCGACCAGCCGGCCGTCCACGGGCTTCATGGAGAGGATCTGCGGCAGCGACCGGGCCGGGCCGAACTGGATCTCCTTGGGACCGGCCTTGATGGTGACCAGATCGGACATCGCGGGCTCGGCGAACTCCTTCATCGCCCGGTTCAGTTCGGCCTTGGTGATGGTGGGCTCGCTGGTGGTGACGGGGAGTTCGACCAGCCGGGTCTGCCCGGTCTGCACCTGGGCGCGGTAGGCGTCCCGGACCGAGATCAGGGACTGGCCGGCGTCCAGCGTCCTGCCCGGCTTGCCCGGCACCACCACGGCCTTGTTCGGCTCGAAGCGGATCGTGCCGTCGCCGGACGAGCCAAGAGCGCCGGCCAGGTCGGTCAGCGCCACGCCGAGCTTCTCCTCGTCGACCGGGATCACCGGGTCGGCGGGACGTTCCCCACCGAACAGCGAACCGATCACCGAGACGGGGTGGTAGTCGCTGCCCGCCGCGCCGCGCACGGTCTCCTGGCTGTCCAGGGTAAGACCGGCCTTCTCGGGGTCGAGCTTCTCCTCCTTGCCGTCCACCGACAGCGTCAGGGCCGTCTTGGCCCGCTCCCCGAGGGCGGCTTCGAGCTTGGTGACCGCCTCCTCCTTCGTGCCGCCGCCGATGTCGACGCCGAGCACCGTGATGCCCTTGGGGACCTCGGAGTGGTTC
Organism: Streptomyces sp. NPDC104313; assembly: GCF_055583985.1. Lineage (NCBI taxonomy): Bacteria > Bacillati > Actinomycetota > Actinomycetes > Kitasatosporales > Streptomycetaceae > Streptomyces > Streptomyces sp. NPDC104313. The sequence goes on along the minus strand of NZ_JBVJMW010000006.1, from coordinate 250,058 downwards.
AGCAGGAGACCCGCCCCGTACGCGATGCCGAGCAGCACGACCGCGGCCACCCCGAGGAGGACCAGCTTGGAGCGGCCCTTCTTCGCGGGGACGGGAGCGGCGGCCTGGGACGCGGGACGCGGGGCGGCGGAGCCGGGCGTGGGAACACCGGGACCACCGGGTCCGCCAGGACCGCCGAGCATCGGGCCGCCGGGCATGCCCGGGCCGCCCGGGAACGCGGCGCGGGGCTCGCTGGGCACCACGGGGATGCCTCTGGTCGGCGTGGAGCCCGAGTCATGCCCGGACTCGGGGGCCGGGGCCGGGGCCTGCGGTGTGAGGATCGTGGTGTCGTCGGACAGCCGGGGCGGTCCGCCGCCGGGGACGCCCGGGACCATCGGGCCGGGGCCGCCGAGGCCCGGGACGCCGTCGAGGTTCGGGGTCAGCGAAGAGCTGCCGGTGACCGGTCCCGCCGTGGGACCGGACGGACCGGGCGGACTCACCCCGGGGCCGGGAGTGGCACGGGGGCCTGTGCCGGGGGGCTCGGTGCCGTAGGCGTCGAGCGCGCTGCGGGCGGAGCCGGGTACGCCCGGGCCGCCGCCGGACTGCGGGGCGTCCGAGAAGTACGGCAGGTCGGGATGCGAGCGGCCCGCGTCGCCGCCGGACCCGCCACCGGGGCCACCCGTGCCCGCGCTCGGGCCACCGGGCGTGCCCGGACCGCCCGTGCCGGCGCCCTGAGCGGCTGCTCCCGGTCCGGTGGCCGAGGCCTTGCGCGGGGCGAACCAGTCGCTGCCGCTCTTCTCCCGGGCCGGCTTCTCCGCGGGCGCCGGGTCGGCGGCAGGGCCGCCGTCCCGGGGCCGGTCCGCGGGCGCCGCGCCGTTCGGGCCCGCGGAACGGTCCGCGAGTCCGGCTCCGGGCGCGGGCGGCGGCGTGCCGGGGCGCGGGGTGGCGCCGGTGCGCTCCGCGTCGGAACGGCCGCCGGCGATATCGCTCTCCGCCATCGGCGTACGCATCACGACCGGCGGGATGGGACGCGACCCGGGGATGTTGATCCGGATGCGCGTCGTCAGCGTCGTCTCGGTCTTCGGTTCCTCGGGCCGGGGCGGAGCCACGGGTTCCGGGTTCTCGTCAGAGCCGTCCTGCGGCGGGTGGAGCGACGGATACTGGCGGGATCCGTACGGCGGCGTACCCGAGGGGTACGCGGCTGGGCCGCGGCCCTGGGGCCCGGAGGACGAACTGTCAGTTTCACGACTCAAAGCAGGTTCTCCCGATTGGCTCCGCCGCCCGTACTTCCCCCATGTCGCAGGCCAGGGGACGGCTCGGCGCGCGCACCACCATACTTGCCGCCGCCGCCGGACACTGCGCGACCGGGTGGAACCTCCACCCGTGCGTCACACCTGTGGGGGTCGTTCCCGACCCGGACTTGGCACTTCACGTACCGGACCGGCCGCTGCGGATGGCTGATTGCGGCACTTTGGATGTGGTGGCGCACATCACAGCGACGGCGGTCCCACCGAGCATGAACAGCACCAGGCCGAGTTCGTCGCCGAAGACGTAGTCGCCCTCCGGCCGCCCGCTCAGCAGAAGGAACACCGTGATGAACCATCCGGCCGCCGGGGCGAGCGCGCCGATCTGGGTGCGGGTAAGAATCCGGCCGCCGTAGAAGAGGCCCGCGGAGGCTGCCAGCGCGATGATCAACCCGCCCGGGAACCAGGCGGCTTGGACGAGTGTGCCGGCGATCGCGACCAGGGCGCCGAGCACGGCGAAGCCGAGGTGGGCGGCGATCCGGGCCGGGTTCGGCCGGGCCGCGAAACCGGTGGGATCGGGCTCCCTGGGAGGCGCGTTCCGCCGCGGCGCGTGGGAGGAACCGGCGCGGCCCCGGGCCTTCGCGGGGTTCCCACGAGCCTTTCCGGGGTGCTCGCCTCCGGGGTGCTCGCTCATGCCGCGCCTCCCTCGGTGTCCGGGACGCCCGCGAACAGGTCGCTCTCGCGCGCCCCCTCGGGCACGCCCGGTGCGCCCCGCACCAGTTGGTAGTACTCGGTCGTCAGCAGGGGCTGGCCGAGGTCGTTGGAGAGGGCGAAGAACGGGCCGTCGACCGCGATCTGGGTGGTGTGGGCGCTCATCGCCGCCGACTTGGCCCCGGCGTACGCCGATCCGTCGATCTCGGCGGTGATCCGCTCCCCGTCGGTCACGCCCGGGACGTCGTCCACGGAGGCGATGCCGGGGAAGGCCTCCGGGGCGGTGGTGCGCAGCCGCTCGAAGCCGGCCTCGGCCACGGTCCGCTCCACCCTGTTCCAGTAGATCTTCGCGACGGCGTGCGGTGTCCCGGAGCCGTAGGCCGGATCGGCGGCCAGGTCGGCGGCGCGCGTCGCGACGCGGTGGGCCTGGATGTGGTCGGGGTGGCCGTAGCCGCCGTCCGGGTCGTAGGTGACCATGACCTGGGGGCGGACCTCGCGGATCACCTCGACGAGGTGGGCCGCCGCCTCGTCCACCGGGGTGGACCAGAAGGAGCCGGGGCGGCCGTTCTGCTCGGCGCCCATCATTCCGGAGTCCCGGTAGCGTCCGGGCCCGCCGAGGAAGCGGTGGTCGGCGACGCCGAGCTCCTTCATCGCCGCGGCCAGCTCGCCGACGCGGTGGGGCCCCAGGGCGTCGTCCCGGTCGGCGGTGAGGCGGGCGAGGGAGGGCGGGATGACCTCGCCCTCCTCGCCGAGCGTGCACGTCACCAGGGTGACGTGGGCGCCCTCGGCCGCGTACCTGGCCATGGTGGCGCCGTTGTTGATCGACTCGTCGTCGGGGTGCGCGTGCACCAGCAGCAGACGGCGGGCGGGGAGGTCCTTCATGGGGACCACCCTACGAGCTCGGAGGCCCCCCGTGCCCCCGCGCACCCCGCCCTCCGTGCCCCCTGCCCCCGTCCCCGCGTCTCCCGGGGTCAGAACTTGATGCCGCTGATCATCCCCGCCACGTTGCTCGTCAGATCGGAGATGGTCGGCGCGATGGACGAGCTCGCGATGTAGAACCCGAGCAGCATGCAGACCACCGCGTGTCCCCCCTTCAACCCGGATTTCCGGATCAGCAGGAAGACAATGATCGCCAGCAGCACTACCGCCGAAATCGAGAGCGCCACGGCGGTTCACCTCCATCAGTACGGTCGGGAGCAGGAGCACACGCGGAGCCAGCGGGTTCCTACCCACCGAGCGCTACGGATCATAACTATCCGTGCCAACGCATTGATCGGTGCACAGCAGCACGAGGGGCGCACGAACCGCCGCACGAGGCTAAGTTCGGAGCCATGACCTCGCAGAAGCTGTCCTTTCCCCGCCAGCAAGCACGGACCCAGCGCTTCACTCTCGGCGCACCTCGGGCCTTCACCGTCTCACCGGATGAGACGCGCGTGATCTTCCTCCGGTCGATGTCCGGAACGGACCGCACCACCCGGCTCTGGGTCCTCGACCCGGCGACCGGCGAGGAGCGCGTCGCCGCCGATCCCGAAGTCCTGCTGGGCGGTGCCGCGGAGAAGCTGTCGGCGCAGGAGCGGGCACGGCGCGAGCGGACCCGGGAGGGTTCGTCGGGCATCGTCTCCTACGCGGTGGACGCGGCCGCGGAGGTGGCCGCGTTCGCCCTGTCCGGAAAGGTGTACGTGGCCGAACTGCGGGCCGGGACCGCGCGGGCGCTGCCGGTGCCGGGCCCGGTGATCGACCCCCGCCCGTCCCCCGACGGCCGCCACATCGCGTACGCGGCCAAGGGCGCGCTGCGGGTCGTGGGCGCGGGGGGCGAGGGCGACCGGGCGCTGGCCGAGCCGGAGAACACCCATGTCACCTATGGTCTGGCCGAGTTCATCGCGGCCGAGGAGATGCACCGCTACCGGGGCTTCTGGTGGTCGCCGGAGTCGGACCGGCTGTTGGTCGCGCGGGCCGACGACAGCCCCGTACAGCGGTGGTACATCGCCGATCCCGCGCACCCCGGGCGCGAGCCCGCCGAGATCGCCTACCCGGCGGCGGGCACGCCCAACGCGGAGGTGCGGCTCTTCGTCATGGACCTGGAGGGGGCCCGGACCGAAGTGGTCTGGGACCGGGCCGCGTTCCCGTACCTGGCCCAGGTGCACTGGTCCTCCGCGGGCGCTCCGCTGCTGCTGGTGCAGGCCCGGGACCAGCGCAGCCAGCGGTATCTGGCGGTGGACCCGGAGACCGGGGCGACCCGGATCGTGCATGTCGACGAGGACCCGGTGTGGCTGGATCTTTTCCCCGGGGTGCCCGCGTGGGCGCCGGACGGGCGCCTGGTGCGGATCGTCGACGAGGGCGGCGCGCGGGTGCTGGCGGTCGGGGACCGGCTGCTCACCGGGTCGCAGCTGCACGTCCAGTCGGTGCTGGACATCGGGGAGTCCGACATCCTGGTCTCGGCGGTGGCCGGTGAGGACGCGGTCGAGCCGGAGATCGGGCAGATCCATGTGTACCGGGTGAACGAGCTGGGAATCGAGCGGATTTCCGAAGGGGTGGGTGTGCACTCGGCCGTCCGTTCGGGCGGTCTCGCGGTCGTGGTCTCGGCGGTCCCCGACGAGCCCGGAGCCGCCGCGTGGGTGGTGCGGGACGGCAAGCGGCTGACCCGGATCACGAGCTTCGCCCAGGAGCCGGTGCTCTCCGCCCGTGTGACGCTCACCGAGGGGGGCGCACGGCGGATTCCGTGCGCCGTGCTGCTCCCCTCGGGCTACCAGGAAGCGGATGGCCCCCTTCCGGTCCTGATGGACCCGTACGGCGGTCCGCACGGCCGCCGGGTGGTCGCCGCCCACAACGCGCACCTGACCTCGCAGTGGTTCGCGGACCAGGGCTTCGCGGTGGTCGTGGCGGACGGCCGGGGCGCACCGGGCCGCTCCCCGGGCTGGGAGAAGGCGGTGCGGGACAATCTCGTGATGACGATGGAGGACCAGGTCGAGGCGTTGCACGGGCTCGCCGGGCGGTTCCCCCTCGACCTGTCCCGGGTGGCGATCCGAGGCTGGTCCTTCGGCGGCTATCTGGCGGGGCTCGCGGTGCTGCGGCGGCCCGACGTCTTCCACGCGGCGGTCGTGGGCGCCCCGGTGACGGACCAGCGGCTGTACGACACCCACTACACCGAGCGCTATCTCGGCGACCCGGCGACGCAGCCCGAGGTGTACGCGTACAACTCGCTGCTCACCGACGACGGTCTCTCCGAGCCCGCCGCCGAGGTCCGGCCCATGATGATCGTGCACGGCCTGGCCGACGACAACGTGGTGGTCGCCCACGCCCTGCGGCTCTCCTCGGCGCTGCTGGCCGCCGGGCGTCCGCACGAGGTGCTGCCGCTGAGCGGGGTGACGCATATGACGCCGCAGGAGCAGGTCGCGGAGAACCTGCTCCTGCTCCAGGTGGACTTCCTCAAGCGGTCGCTGGGGCTGACCGGAGCCTGAGCGGCGCCCGACCGGCCCGGCCCGCTCTCCCCGTCACCCGCTCACCAGCGGGGCGGCGGGGAGGGGGGCGGGGGCCCGAAGCCGCCGCCCTGCGGAGGTCCGAAGCCGGGGGCGGGCGGCTGCTGACCGGGGGCCGCCGGCGGAGGCGGGTAGGCCGCCTGGGGAGGCGGGTAGCCGGGGGGCGGGGCGCCCCAGGGGCCGGCCCCGCCCCAGGGGCCCGGGGCGCCACCGGCGGGGGTCCGCTCGACGCCCTCGCGGGCGAGGACCACGAGCACGGCGGCCCCGGCGAGGAGCGAGGTGACGAAGCTCAGCGTGTTCAGCTGCGTCTCGATGTCCAGGCCGGCGAACCGCTCGTACATCTCGAAGCGGACGACGCGCCCCACGCCCAGCACACCGGACGAGAGCATGAACCCGCCCGCGATCAGGCCGAGCGGTCGCGCGTAGGCCGCTCCGGCGACCGCGCCGACGGCCGCCACCAGGAACATCAGGATGAGCACCACGTTGGTCCAGCCGGGCGGGGCCTCGGTCAGCGGGACGAGCACGGACCTCCCGCCGGTGAACCACGCGGGATACAGCCTGTCCGGGAAGACGAAGGCCTGCCGGAGCTCCCAGCCGGCGAAGACCACCGCCTGGAAACCGAGGAGCAGGAAGGCCGCCACCCCGGCCGCCCGGCCCGGTCCCGCGGGCCGCTCCTCACCGTCCGCCACCGGGCGGCGCCCCGCCACCCCGACGACGGCCATGGCGAGTCCGGCCGCCAGGACCACGTACGTGGTGAGCAGCGCCCGGTCGCGCAGCTCCTGCGGGGCCGGGGCGTCGGCGATGGTCCAGACACCGGGCAGCCGCACGGCGAACGTGACGATGCCGGTGACGATCAGGACCGGAGCCGCGATGGCGGACCGGAGCGCCGCCACGGCGGCGGCGACGTGGACGACCAGCAGGATGAGGGTGGTGGCGGTGGTGGCGGTCGACGGTACGGCCCAGACGTTCGCGGCGCCCGTCCAGATGTCCCAGAGCATCCCTGGTCCGTCCACCACCCTGAAGTCCCGCACCAGCCAGGCCACGGCCATCAGTGCGGGCACCGCGCACAGAACGGCGCCGGTGATTCTCGCTCCCCGTGTAAGTGTCACGCTGCGATGGTCCATTGCCCCGAACGGATGAACAAGTCCGCGAGGGTGACAGGACGGGGCAGGACGGGACGGGACGGGCCGGAAGCCGCGGGAGCCGGCCGGAGCGACAGGACGACGCTCCGGCCGGACCACGGCACCCGCACGGCCGTACGCTGTTCAGCATGGAGCGTCCGTATATCGGTGCGGCGACGGTGAAGTTACCGGTCCGTTAACGAATCCGACGCGGCTTCATGACGTTTCGCCCTCGGGTCGCCCCGGCTCCCGCCCCGGCTCCTCGGACCCCCGCCCCGCGGGCCCCGGGACCTCCCGCTCGCCCTCCGGCGGCACCGCGCTCCTCTCCTCCGCGAAGTGGCACGCGGAGTCGTGCCGGGCCGGGGTGTCGACGAACCGGAACTCCGCGGGGACCGCCAGCAGCGGGACCTCCAGTTCGCACCGCTCCCGCGCCTTCCAGCACCGGGTGCGAAAACGGCAGCCCGAGGGGATGTTGGCGGGCGAGGGGACGTCGCCGTGCAGGATGATCCGTTCCCGGTGGTCCCGGGCCGTCGGGTCCGGTACGGGGACGGCGGAGAGCAGCGCCTGGGTGTACGGGTGGGTGGGGTGGTCGTAGATCTCCGCGTCGGAGCCGATCTCCACGATCCGGCCGAGGTACATCACGCCGACCCGGTCGGAGATGTGCCGGACGATCGAGAGGTCGTGCGCGATGAAGACGAAGCTGAGGCTGAACTCCGCCTGGAGCCGGTCCAGCAGGTTGACGACCTGGGCCTGTACGGACACGTCGAGCGCGGAGACCGGCTCGTCGGCGACGATGATCTCGGGGTTGAGGGCGAGGCCCCGGGCGATGCCGATGCGCTGGCGCTGGCCGCCGGAGAACTGGTGCGGATAGCGGTTGATGTACTCGGGGTTGAGCCCGACGACGTCCAGCAGGTCCCGCACCTTCTGGCGTCGGCTGCCCTTCGGGGCGACCTCGGGGTGGATCTCGTACGGCTCCCCGATGATGTCGCCGACCGTCATCCGCGGGTTCAGCGAGGTGTACGGGTCCTGGAACACCATCTGGATGTTGCGGCGCACGGCCTTCAGCGCCCGGCCGGACAGCTTCGCGATGTCCTCGCCCTTGTAGCGGATCGCGCCCGCGGTGGGACGTTCCAGGTGGACGAGCATCTTGGCGACGGTCGACTTGCCGCAGCCCGACTCCCCCACGATGCCCAGTGTCTCGCCCGCGTACAGGTCGAAGTCGACGCCGTCGACGGCCCTGACCGCGCCGATCTGCCGCTTGAAGAGGATGCCCCGGGTCAGCGGGTAGTGCTTGGCGAGGTCGCGGACCTGGAGGATCGGGTCGCCTTCCGTGTACGGCGTGACGGCGTCCTCCCGCGCTCTGGACAGCAGGGTGGAGCCGGTCGCGCCACCGCCGGTCCCCGCGTTCTCGTCGCGGTCAGCGTGCATCGAGCGTCTCCTTCCAGAAGTGACAGGCGCTCCGGCGCCGCTCGTCCACCTCGTAGAGCGGCGGCACGTCGCTGCGGCACACGTCCCTCGCCTGCGGGCAGCGGGGGTTGAAGGCGCAGCCGGGCGGAATGCGCGTGAGGTTGGGCGGCAGGCCCTTGATCGCGTAGAGCTCCCGGCCCTTCTGGTCCAGGCGCGGGATCGACCGGAGCAGGCCCTTGGTGTACGGGTGGGCGGGGGCCTTGTAGATGTCGTGCACGGGGGCGGTCTCGACGATGCGGCCCGCGTACATCACGGCGATCTTGTCCGCGACGTCGGCGACGACGCCGAGGTCGTGGGTGATCAGGATGAGGCCCATGTTCAGCTCGCGCTGGAGCTCGGCGAGGATCTCCATGACCTGGGCCTGGACGGTGACGTCGAGGGCGGTGGTCGGCTCGTCGGCGATGATCAGGGACGGTTCCAGGGCCATCGCCATGGCGATCATGATGCGCTGGCGCATTCCGCCGGAGAACTGGTGCGGGTAGTTGCCGACCCGGTCCTTGGCGGCCGGGATGCGGACCCGGTCCATCAGCTCGACCGACCTGGCCCTGGCGTCCTTGCGGGACATGCCGCGGTGCACGACGAACATCTCGCCGAGCTGCTCGCCGACGGTGAGGACCGGGTTCAGCGAGGACAGGGCGTCCTGGAAGATCATGGCCATCTCCTGGCCGCGGATCCTGCGCCGCGCCTCCGGCTTGAGCTTCAGCAGGTCCTGGCCCTTGAAGAGGATCTCCCCGCCGGCGATCCTCCCGGGCGGCATGTCGAGGATGCCCATGATCGCCTGGGCGGTGACGGACTTCCCCGAACCGGACTCGCCGAGGACGGCGAGCGTCTCGCCCTCGGCCACCGAGTAGTCGACCCCGTTGACGGCCTTGGCGACGCCTTCGCGGGTGTGGAACTCCACGTGCAGATCGCGCACTTCGAGCAACATGGCAACCGGCTCCTCAGCGCAGCTTGGGGTCGAGGGCGTCGCGCACCGCGTCGCCGAGCATGATGAACGCGAGCACGGTGATCGCCAGCGCTCCGGCGGGCCAGAGCAGCATGTGCGGGGCGTTGCGGATGTAGTTGGAGGCGGCGGAGATGTCGATGCCCCACGAGACCGCCGGGTCCTTCAGGCCGACCCCGAGGTAGGAGAGGGTCGCCTCCAGCGAGATGTACGTGCCGAGCGCGATGGTCGCCACGACGATGACCGGGGCGATGGCGTTCGGGGTGATGTGGCGCAGCATCATGCGGGAGTTGGAGGCGCCGAGCGCGCGGGCCGCCTGGACGTAGTCGTTCTGTTTGGCGGTGATGACCGAGCCGCGGGCGATGCGGGCGAGCTGGGGCCAGCCGAGCAGGACGATGAAGCCGATGACGGGCCAGACGGTGGAGCTGGTGACGACGGACAGGAAGACCAGGCCGCCGAGGACGACGGGGATGCCGAAGAAGACGTCGGTGAGTCGGGAGAGGATCGAGTCCCACCAGCCGCCGAAGAAGCCGCCGAGTCCGCCGAGCACGCTGCCGAGGATGGCGACGCCGAGGGTGGCGCAGACGCCGACGGTCACCGAGGTGCGGGTGCCGTAGACGACCCGGGTGTAGACGTCGCGGCCCTGCGGGTCGAAGCCGAAGGGGTGGCCGGGCTCGGAGCTCTTCTGGGCGTCGTCGAGGTTGGCCTGGAGGGGGTCGCCGCTCGCGATGAGCGAGGGCCAGATCGAGATGATCACCAGGAAGAGGATGACCAGCCCGGAGACGATGAAGACCGGGTTGCGCCGCAGGTCGCGCCAGGCGTCCGACCAGAGGCTGCGCGGTTTGCCGGCCGGGCCCGTGCCATCGGCGCCGCCCGGACCCTTCTCCAGGCTGGTGCCCTCCTCCAGGGCGAGGTCCATGGGGCCGCCGGCGCCCGCCGGGGAGATCGCTCCGTCCGATGACTGCGGCTCAGGCATAGCGGATCCTCGGGTCGAGTACGGCGTACAGGAGGTCGACGATCAGGTTGGCGGCCAGGAAGACGAGGACGAGGATGGTGACGAACCCGACGACGGTCTGGGAGTTCTGCCGCAGGATCCCCTGGTAGAGCTGGTAGCCGACCCCGTGGATGTTGAAGATCCGCTCGGTGACGATGGCCCCGCCCATCAGCGCGCCCACGTCGGTGCCGATGAAGGTGACGACGGGGATCAGGGAGTTGCGGAGCAGATGCCGTACGACGACCCGGCGGCGGGGCAGGCCCTTGGCCACGGCGGTGCGTACGTAGTCGGCGCGGGCGTTCTCGGCGATCGAGGTCCGGGTGAGCCGGGTGACGTAGGCCAGCGAGACCGAGGCGAGGACCAGCCCGGGGACGAGGAGTTCGTCGAAGGTGGGGTCGGCGGAGACGGAGGGTTTGATGATGCCCCACTTGACGCCCAGGAGGAGCTGGAGCAGCAGACCGGTGACGAAGGTCGGGATGGCGATGACGACCAGCGTCAGGATGAGGACGGTGGTGTCGATGGGCCGGCCGCGCCGCAGGCCGGTGACGACGCCGAGGCTGATGCCGATGACGATCTCGAAGACGACCGCGACGATGGTGAGCCGGATCGTGATGGGGAAGGCGGTGGCCATCAGCTCGGTGACCTTCTGCCCGTTGAACGCGGTGCCGAAGTCGCCGGTGAACACGTTGCCCATGTAGGTGAGGTATTGCTGCCAGACCGGTTTGTCGAGGCCGAACTCGGAGCGCAGCTGGGCGGCGGTGGCCGGGTCGCACTGGCGGTCGCCGCAGAGGCCCGCGATGGGGTCGCCCATCACGTTCACCATGAGGAAGATCAACAGCGTGGTGCCGAAGAAGACGGGGATCATCTGCAGCAGCCGCCGGATCACATAACGTCCCATGAGGGGCTCCGGGGGTCGGGGCGAGCAGTACCGGGCAAGGGGTGCGCGGACGGCCGGGGCGGACCCGGCGGGCGCGGTGCGGGTGCGCGGACGGCCGGGGCGCGTGTCGGGCGTCCCGGCCGTCCGCGTCTCAGCGCGTCACTTGACGGTGATCTCTTCGTAGACCGGGACGCTGAACGGGTTCAGCGCGACGTTGGCCACCCGGTCCGAGTAGCCGGCGCTGCCGTTCTGGTACCAGAGCGGGATGACCGGCATCTGCTCGACGAGGATCTTCTCCGCGTCCTGGAAGGTGCTGACGGCCGTGGCCTTGTCGCTCTCCGCGTTGGCCTTGTCGACCAGTCCGTCGAACTGCTTGTTGCTCCACTTGCCGTCGTTGGACGGGGCGTTGGTGTAGTAGAGCGGCTGGAGGAAGTTCTGGATCAGCGGGTAGTCCATCTGCCAGCCCGCACGCCAGGCGCCGCTGAGCTTCTGGGTGGAGACCTGGGCGCGGAAGTCGGCGAAGGTGCCGACGGGGCCGCCGACGCAGGACTTGTTGTCGCCCATGACGTTGTTGATGCTGTTGCAGACGGCGTCGACCCACTCCTTGTGGGAGCCGGTGTCCGCGTTGTACGAGATCTTCAGCTGGCCGCCGGGAATGCCGCCGCCCTCGTCGATCAGCTTCTTGGCCGCGGCCTTGTCGTATGTGCACTCCTTGCCGCAGAGGCCCTTCTTGAAGCCGCCGTCGTCGCCGAGGACCGGGGAGGTCCAGTCGGAGGCGGGGGTGCGGGTCTTCTGGAAGATCTGGTCGGTGATCTGCGGCCGGTTGATCGCCATCGAGAGGCCCTGGCGGACCTTGCGGGCGTCGTCGGTGTCCCACTTCTTGTCGTAGAAGGGGAAGGCCAGGGTCTGGATGATGCCGGCGGGGGTGTTGATGTACCGGTTGCCGAGGTCCGCCTCGACGTTGCGGAGCTGGGAGGCGGGCACGTCGTCGACGAGGTCGAGGTTGCCCGACGTCAGGTCGGTGTAGGCGGTGTTGTTGTCGGTGAAGACCTTGAGGTCGACGCCGCCGTTCTTCGCCTTGTCGTCGCCCGGGTAGTCGTCCCACTTGCGCAGGTTCATCGAGGAGCCCTTGGCGTACGACTCGATGGTGTACGGGCCGTTCCCGACGGGCTTGGAGAGCCAGGCGTCGTGGTTGTCGTAGAACGCCTTCGGGAGGGGCACGAAGGCGGAGTAGCCGAGGGTGTCGGGCCACAGGGAGAACTTCTGGCTGAGCTTGGCGGTGAAGGTCAGGTCGTCGAGGACCTTCAGGCCGGACAGGGTCTCGGCGGAGGCGGAGCCGGACGCCGGGTGGACCTTGTCGTAGCCCTCGATGTACTGGAAGAAGTAGGCGTTCTTCTGGTTGTTCTTCAGGGCCGCGCCGTAGTTCCAGGCGTCGACGAAGGACGTGGCGGTGACCTTCTCGCCGTTGGAGAACGTCCAGCCGTCCTTGAGCTTGACGGTGAAGTCCTGTGAGTCCTTCGTGTCGATGGACTCGGCGATCATGTTCTTGGCCTCGCCGGTCTTCGGGTCGTAGCGGATCAGTCCGCGGAAGACCATGTCGAGGACCTTGCCGCCCTGGACCTCGTTGGTGTTGGCCGGTTCCAGCGGGTTCTGCGGGTCTCCCCAGGAGGAGCTGACGATGCCGTCGGCGCCGCTGCTGCCGCCGTCACCGCCACCGCCGCCGCAGGCCGTCGCCGCCAGGGCGACGGCCACCGCACATGCGGCCCACCTGACCTGTGTGGCTCCGCGCATGAAGTGCCTCCTAGAGTCATCGAGTAGCCCAATGCCTCATATCACCTCAAAACGCTATACAGCGCATGCGGGCTTACCCCGTACGGGCAGGGCCGCGGGCAGACGCGACGATGCCCGGTCCCCCGCCGGGGGACCGGGCATCTGCCGTTCAGGAACCGGAAGCGGTCACACCGCGTGCGCTTCTTCAGCTGACGAGAACGGACCTCTCCTCAGCGAAGTGGCACGCCGACTCGTGCGTGGCGGGCGTGGTGCCCGCGACGAAGCGCTCGGGGATCGCCAGCAGGGGCTCCTCCGTCGCGCAGCGCTCCTCCGCCTTCCAGCACCGGGTGCGGAAGCGGCAGCCCGAGGGCGGGTTCGCCGGCGACGGAACGTCACCGGTCAGGATGATCCGGTCGCGTCCCTCGCGGGCCGACGGGTCGGGGACCGGGACCGCGGAGAGCAGCGCCTGGGTGTAGGGGTGCGTCGGGTGGTCGTAGATCTGCGTGTCCGTGCCGATCTCGGCCATCTTGCCGAGGTACATGACGCCGACCCGGTCGGAGATGTGCCGGACGATGGACAGGTCGTGCGCGATGAAGAGGTAGGACAGGTTGAACTCGTCCTGGAGCTTCTCCATCAGGTTGATGACCTGCGCCTGCACCGACACGTCGAGCGCGGAGACCGGCTCGTCGCAGATGATGATCTCCGGGTTGAGCGCGAGGCCGCGGGCGATGCCGATGCGCTGGCGCTGGCCGCCGGAGAACTGGTGCGGATAGCGGTTGATGTACTCCGGGTTCAGCCCGACGACGTCCAGGAGCTCCTGGACGCGGCGGCGCCGGTCGCCCTTCGGGGCCACCTCGGGGTGGATCTCGAAGGTCTCCCCGATGATGTCGCCGACCGTCATCCGCGGGTTCAGCGAGGTGTACGGGTCCTGGAACACCATCTGGATGTTGCGGCGCACGGCCTTCAGCGCCCGGCCGGACAGCTTGGTGATGTCCTGGCCCTTGTAGAAGACCTCGCCGGCGGTGGCCCGCTCCAGCGTCATCAGGAGCTTGGCGACCGTGGACTTGCCACAGCCGGACTCCCCCACGATGCCCAGGGTCTCACCGGCGTACAGGTCGAAGGAGATGCCGTCGACGGCCTTGACCGCGCCGATCTGCTTCTTGAAGAGGACGCCCTGCGTGAGCGGGAAGTGCTTGACGAGGTTCCGCACCTGGAGGATCGGCTCGCCCTGGCTGACGGGCGCGTCGATGGCGGCTACGGCCTCCGCCTCGGTCGCGACGTCCACGATCTCCACGTCGGAGACGTTCGGGGTGGCGTCCACGGGCTCCTTCTTGAGCTCAGCCATGGATCGTCTCCTTCCAGAAGTGGCAGGCGCTGCCGCGGCCGACGAGCTCGAGGCCGTCCTGCTCGCTCACCGGGGCGAGCGACGGGACGTCGGTGCGGCAGATGTCCTGTGCCATGGGGCAGCGCGGGCTGAAGGCACAGCCCGCGGGGATACGCGTCAGGTTGGGCGGCAGGCCCTTGATCGCGTAGAGCTCCTGGCCCTTCTGGTCCAGGCGCGGGATCGATTCCAGCAGACCCTTGGTGTACGGGTGCGCCGGGCGGCTGTACAGCTCGCCGACCGGGGCCGTCTCCACGATCCGGCCCGCGTACATCACGGCGATCTTGTCCGCGACGTCGGCGACGACGCCGAGGTCGTGGGTGATCAGGATCAGACCCATGTTGTACTCGCGCTGGAGCTCGGCCAGCAGGTCCATGACCTGGGCCTGCACCGTCACGTCGAGCGCGGTGGTCGGCTCGTCCGCGATGATCAGGTCCGGCTCCAGGGCCAGCGCCATGGCGATCATGATGCGCTGGCGCATTCCGCCGGAGAACTGGTGCGGGTAGTCCGAGATACGGGCCGCCGCCGCCGGGATCTTGACCTGGTCCATCAGCTCGATGGACTTGGCCTTGGCCTCCTTCTTGGACAGGCCCTGGTGCACGCGGAACATCTCGCCGAGCTGGTAGCCGACGGAGAGGACCGGGTTCAGCGAGGACAGCGCGTCCTGGAAGATCATCGCGATCTTGCGGCCGCGGACCTTCCGGCGCTCCTCGTTGGACATCTTCAGCATGTCCTGGCCGCGGAAGAGGATCTCGCCCTGCGTGATCCTCCCCGGCGGCATGTCGAGGATGCCCATGATGGTCTGCGCGGTCACGGACTTGCCGGAGCCGGACTCGCCGAGCACCGCGAGCGTCTCACCGGCGCTGACGGTGTAGTTCACACCGTTGACCGCCTTGGCCACACCGTCACGGGTGTGGAACTCCACGTGCAGGTCACGGACGTCGAGCAGTGGACCGTCGCCACTCACGGACTCCCGCGGTGCGGGGACGTGAGCCGTCTTGTCGATGGTGGTCACGAACGCCTCCCTCAGCGCATCTTGGGGTCGAGGGCGTTGCGGACCGCATCGCCGAACATCAGGAAGGACAGCACCGTGACCGAGACCATCACCGAGGGGATGACCAGGACGAACGGAGCGTTGCGGAGCTGGTCCTTCGCAGCGGACACATCGATGCCCCACGAGACCGTCGGCTCGGCGAGGCCGATGCCGAGGAACGACAGGGTGGCCTCGGCGGCGATGTAACCGCCGAGCGCGATGGTGGCGACCACGATCACCGGGGCGATGGCGTTCGGCAGGATGTGCCGCGTCAGGATCCGGGTGGTGGAGGCGCCGAGCGCCTTGGCGGCGACCACGTAGTCGGCCTGCTTGATCGTGATCACCGAGCCGCGGGCGACACGGGCGATCGACGTCCAGCCGAGGAAGGCCATCGACAGGATGACGACCCAGACGGAGCGCTCCTCGAAGGTGGTCAGGATGACCATGGCACCGACGATGAAGGGGACGCCGAAGAAGACGTCGGTGACACGGGACAGGATCGTGTCGATCCAGCCGCCGAAGTAGCCGGCGAGCATGCCGATCACCAGGCCGGTGATGGTGACCGCGATGGTCACGACCACGCCGACGGTGATCGAGGCGCGGGCCCCGTAGACGACGCGCGCGTAGATCGAGCGTCCCTGTACGTCGTACCCGAGCCAGTCGGGGGCGAAGAAGTTGCCCCACTTCGGGTGCTGGAGGTAGTGCTCGGCCAGGTTGGCGTCCCGCGGCGAAGCGCTGGTGAACAGGCTCGGGAAGATCGCCATGACGGCGAGCAGCAGGATCAGCACCATCGAGATGATGAAGAGCGGGTTGCGGCGCAGGTCGTGCCAGGCGTCCGACCAGAGGCTGCGCGGCTTGCCGGGCGCGGGCCCGGCGTCCGTGGCGGGAGGCGCGTCGACGGCGTCGGCCGGACCGTCGGTGCTCTTGAGTGCGGTGGTGTCAGGCATACCGGATCCTCGGGTCCAGGACCGCGTAGAGCAGGTCGACGAGCAGGCTGCAGATGAGATACACGATGACGAGCAGCGTCACGACGCCGACGACGGTGGCACCTTCACGCTTGCCGAGAGCCTCGAAGACGAGCGATCCGACGCCCTTGATGTTGAAGATGCCCTCGGTCACGATCGCGCCGCCCATCAGGGCGCCGATGTCGGTGCCGAGGAAGGTGACGACCGGGATGAGCGAGTTGCGCATCAGGTGCACGCCGATGACGCGGCGGCGCGGCAGGCCCTTGGCGACCGCGGTACGCATGTAGTCGGCGCGGATGTTCTCGGCGACCGAGGTACGCGTCAGCCGGGCCACGTAGGCGAGTGACAGCGATGCCAGCACGATGGCCGGCATGATCAACTCGGTGTTCGTCGGTTCGAGACTCACGTTGGGCTTGGCGATGCCGAGCTGGAACGCGAAGAGGTACTGGACGAGGAAGCCCAGCACGAAGGACGGCATGGAGATCAGCACCAGCGTCAGGCCGAGCAGCCCGCGGTCCCGGATGGACTCGGCCTTCAGCCCCGCGACGATGCCGAGCGAGATCCCGGCGACCACCGTGAAGACGAAGGCGAAGATCGCCAGTCTGACGGTGATCGGGTAGGCGTCGGCGATGACTTCGGCGACCGGACGCTGCGTCCCGATCTGTGTGCCGAGATCGCCCTGGAACAGATTGCCCAGGTAGTTCAGATACTGCTCCCAGATCGGCTTGTCGAGGCCGTACTGGGCCTTCAGCGCGGCGATCTGCGTTGCGTCTACGTGCTGTTCACCGGCAAGAGCTCTGACGGGGTCGCCGGGCAGTGCGTACATCATCAGGAAGACCAGCAAGGTCGACCCGAGGAAGACCGGGATCATCTGGAGCAGTCGTCGTGCGACATAGCGCCCCATGGGTGCCTCCGTGTGGGGATAACTGCGGCGCGGGGGCCGCCTCTGCGAAGAGAGGCGACCCCCGCGCCTCCGGCCGTGCTGAGGGGCAGCACGGGCGGATGACGGCCAGTTGGGGAATGACCCGCAGGCGTTACTTGGTGGTGACGCCGGTCAGTTCGAGGTCACCGTGGAAGTCGACAACGACGTTGTCGACGTTCTTGCCGTGGCCGCCGTTGATGCGGTAGTACCAGAGCGGGATCGCCGGCATCTTCTCGACGAGCGCCTTCTCGACCTCCTGGTAGGCGGCGACCGACTCCTCGAGGGATTCGGCCTTGTCGCCCTTGGCCATCAGCTCGTCGATCTCCTTGTCGGCGAAGCGACCGTTGTTCGACTCCGCCTTGGAGTGGTAGAGCTCCTTGAGGAAGTTCACGTTGACCGGGTAGTCGGCCACCCAGCCACCGCGGTACATGCCCTTGACCTGGTTGTTGTCACGAGCCTCGAGGTCGGTCGGGAAGTCCGGCTTCGCGTCGCCCACGCAGTCGACCCCGGTGGCGTTGCGGATGGACTCGCAGACCGCGGTCACCCACTCCTTGTGCCCGCCGTCGGCGTTGTACTGGATGGAGAACTTGTTACCGGGAACACCGCCGCCCTCCTTGATGAGAGCCTTCGCCTGGACCGGGTCGTACTTCAGGAAGTCCGACTCGAGCTGCTGGTTGCCCTTGACCTGCGGCGGCGTGAAGCTCGTCGCGGGGGTACGGGTGTTGTTCAGGACGGTCTTGGTGATCGTGTCACGGTCGATGCCCATGGACAGGCCCTGGAGGACCTTGGGGTCGATGTCCTTGAACGTGTCCGTGTAGAAGGCCGGGACCAGCGTCTGGATCGCGGCGTAGGGCTGCTCGATCGCGCCGTCGCCCAGGTCCGTCTTGTACTTCGGCAGGTCACGCGGGCCGACCTGGCGGATCATGTCCAGGTTGCCGGAGATGACGTCCGCGTACGCGGCCTCGACGGTCGAGTAGTTCTTGAACTGGATGCCCTTGTTGGCAGCCTTGTTCGGACCCTGGTACTCGTCATAGGCCTTGACCTGGATGAGCTTCTTGTGGGTCCACTTCTCGAACGAGTACGGGCCGTTGCCGATCGGCTTCTTGCCGAACGCCTTCGGGTCGTCGTAGAAGACCTTGGGCAGCGGCGCGAACGTCGCGTAACCGAGCTTGTAGTTGAAGTACGGGACCTTGTCGGTCAGCTCGATCGTGAACGTGGTGTCGTCCACGGCCTTGAGACCCGACATCTCCTTGGACTTGGCCGCACCCTTCTCGGGGTGGACGTCCGTGTAGCCCTTGATGTCGGAGAACCAGAACGCGTTCTGCTGCTTGTTGTCGATGTTGGCGTACCAGTTCCACGCGTCGATGTACGACTGCGCGGTGACGGCCTCACCGTTGTGGAACTTCCAGCCGGCCTTGAGCTTGACGGTCCACGTCTTGGAGTCCTCGGACTCGACGGACTCGGCGTTCGTGAGAACGATCTCGCCCTTGTTGTCGAAGTCCAGCAGCTGGGTGAACAGCGACTGGATGACGTAGGAGCCGTTGGCCTCGTTCGTGTCGGCCGGCATCAGAGGCTTCTGGGGCTCGCCGACGTCGATCGAGACGTAACCGGCGGGCTGCCCCGACGTGTTCTTCTTGTTTTCGTCGCTGCTGTCGCCGCCGCCACAGGCAGTCGCGGCCAGGGCGATGACGGCCGCTCCCGCGACCCACTTGGCGCTCTTGGCACCGCGCATGGGTTTCCTCCTCATGAGTCCACTTTTGACTACAAGAAGGGCACTGGAGAGATCCACCGACACCCCTGACGGTGATCGTTCAGTGCCCCGAGTGTGCTCGTGAGTCGGCACTCCCCACAGTGCGTGACCCATTGACCCGAGCTCAATGGAGCCAACTATTGGGTACGGCCGGGCTGTAAACCACACTTAAAGGGTCTCGGTTTGACAACATCAGTACCCTCTGCGTGCCCGAAATCCGGACAAAGCGATCCCAGACAGACACACCCGAAACGGACTGTTAACACATGTTCCGGAGAGCGACCCCCGATATCCGGACACCTTGGTCAGAAAAAGGGATTGACGGAGGCCCGGCCCCCACAGTTTCCGTGGCGGGTCGGGCCTCTGTCCATGCCTGTACTGACGGCCCGTCCGACGGGCCCCCGGGAGGGCGCGGAGCGTCTCCCCATACGGAGTGTGCGGCTCCGGGAAGCACAGAGGGTTCCGGGAGCTCCCGAGCCTCCCCGGCTTCCGGCTGGGCACACAGGGCCGCCCGGAGCCCTCAGGGGCGTCCGGGCGGTCCTCAGGGCTGCTGGCCGGCCACGTGTCAACCGTACGGGCCACGTGTCAGCCGTGCACGGGCCTGGTGTCAGCCGTTCTTGGCGCGCGAGGCCGTGCGGCCACGCTGCTTGGCGTCCAGGACCACCTTGCGGATACGCACGGTCACCGGGGTCACCTCGATGCACTCGTCGTCGCGGCAGAACTCCAGGGACTGCTCCAGGGAGAGCTTGCGCGCGGGCACCACGTTCTCGGTGGTGTCCGCGGAAGCCGCACGCATGTTGGTGAGCTTCTTCTCCTTGGTGATGTTCACGTCCATGTCGTCGGCGCGGGAGTTCTCGCCGATGATCATGCCCTCGTAGACCTCGGTGCCGGCCTCCGTGAAGATGACACCGCGCTCCTGGAGGTTGACCATCGCGAACGGCGTCACCGTGCCCGAGCGGTCCGCGACCAGCGAGCCGTTGTGACGGGTGCGCAGATCGCCGAACCACGGCTCGTGGCCCTCGAAGATGGAGTGCGCGATGCCCGTACCGCGGGTCTGCGTCAGGAACTCCGTACGGAAGCCGATGAGGCCCCGGGAAGGAACGATCCACTCCATGCGGACCCAGCCCGAACCGTGGTTCGTCATCGTCTCCATACGGCCCTTGCGGGTGGCCATCAGCTGCGTGATGGCACCGAGATGCTCCTCGGGCGAGTCGATCGTCATGCGCTCGATCGGCTCGTGCGTCTTGCCGTCGATCTGCTTGGTGACGACCTCCGGCTTGCCGACCGTCAGCTCGAAGCCCTCACGGCGCATCTGCTCGACCAGGATGGCGAGCGCGAGCTCACCGCGGCCCTGGACCTCCCAGGCGTCGGGGCGCTCGGTGTCCAGGACGCGCAGCGAGACGTTACCGATCAGCTCGCGATCGAGGCGGTCCTTGATCTGGCGGGCCGTGACCTTGTGGCCCTTGCCGCCCTTGCCGACCAGCGGCGAGGTGTTCGCGCCGATGGTCATCGAGATCGCGGGCTCGTCGACCGTGATCAGCGGCAGCGCGATCGGGTTCTCGGGGTCGGCCAGGGTCTCGCCGATCATGATGTCCGGGATACCGGCGATGGCGCAGATGTCACCCGGGCCCGCCATCTCGGCCGGCTTGCGGGTGAGCGCCTCGGTCATCATCAGCTCGGTGATGCGGACGTTGGACATCGTGCCGTCGCGCTTGATCCAGGTGACCGTCTGGCCCTTGCGCAGCTCGCCCTGCTCGACACGGCAGAGCGCGATACGGCCGAGGAAGTTGTCGGCGTCCAGGTTGGTGACGTGGGCCTGCAGCGGGGCGTCCGCGTCATACTCCGGGGCCGGAACCGTGGAGAGGATCGTGTTGAAGAACGGCTCCAGGCTGTCGCTGTCCGGCGGGACGGTGCCGTCCTCCGGCTTCGTCAGCGAGGCGACGCCGTCACGGGCGCAGGCGTAGACGATCGGGAACTCGATCTGGTCCTCGTCGGCGTCCAGGTCCAGGAAGAGGTCGTACGTCTCGTCGATGACCTCGGCGATCCGGGAGTCCGGACGGTCGGTCTTGTTGATGCAGAGGATGACCGGCAGCTTGGCCGTGAGCGCCTTGCGGAGCACGAAGCGGGTCTGCGGGAGCGGGCCCTCGGAGGCGTCGACGAGCAGCACGACCGCGTCCACCATCGACAGACCGCGCTCGACCTCGCCGCCGAAGTCGGCGTGGCCCGGGGTGTCGATGATGTTGATGGTGATGACGTCGCCGCCATCCTTCGGGTGGTACTTGACGGCCGTGTTCTTGGCCAGGATCGTGATGCCCTTCTCACGCTCCAGGTCGTTCGAGTCCATCATGCGGTCGTCGAGGTGCTCGGCGGCGTGGGCGGCGAACGCTCCGGCCTGCTTGAGCATGGCGTCGACCAGCGTGGTCTTGCCGTGGTCGACGTGGGCGACGATGGCTACGTTACGGATGTCGTGGCGCGTGGGCATGGGTGGCTTGCGCTTCTCTCGGATCGTGGGATCAGGCGTCTCAGTCGGTCTTCGAGTCCTCGTACGCCCGCCGGGCGGCACGCCACGGCTCGTCCCATCGTACGGGCCCGGGGCCCACCGGGCTTCCCGGACCGATCCGCGGAGGCGGTCTTCCCCTGTGATTCAGGCAATATTCAGCCGGTGTCAAGGTGCAGTCGAGCCATCGGTGTGGCCGGATTTGGGCGGAGCTGTGGGGGGGTGAGGAGCGGTGAAGCGATGAACGGCCCGGGTCAGGGCAGACACCACATTGCCCGCCGGCGGAACCGGCGGGCAAGGGTTTTGAGGTGCATCTGAGCTTGGCGGCGGGGCGTTGGGGTGGTTCCCCGCTACTTCTTGCGGTCTGCGGGAGAACCTGCCGCTTGCCGGTTCTTGAACCCGATGTCCTGGTACCGGGGGGCCGCGAAACCGAACGCCCCCACGTTCACGAGCTTCTTGTCGACCGCGACCAGCTGCGGACGCTGGAAGAGCGGAATCGATCCGGCGGCGGCCCAGATCCGGGCGTCCGCCTGCTTCATCAGCTCCCGCGCGGCCTTCTCGTCGAGTTCGGCGGCGGCCTGGGCGAAGAGCTGGTCGATGTGGTCGGTGCCGACCCGGGTGTAGTTCTGCTCCACGAGGAGCGACCCGTCGGTGGCGGGCTCCGGCTTGGCGTAGATCGGGCGTCCGTCGGTGGCCGGGTAGGCGGTGGCGGGCCACGAGTAGAGCGCCAGGTCGTACGCGCCGGAGGCGACGTGGTCCTTGAAGTAGCTCTCGTCGGGGACCTTGATGATCTCCGTGCCGATGCCGATCTTCTCCAGCATCACCGCGATCTTGTCGCCGACGCCGCGCAGCGACTGGGAGCCGGGTCCGGAGGGGAGCACGAAGCGCAGGGTCAGCGCCTTGCCGTCCTTGCCGAGCTGTCCCTTGGCCGCCGCGGGCGCCGGGGCGGCGGTGCCGACGGGGGCGTACGCTCCGGCGGCTCCCCCGGGCTGTTTGTCCTGGGCGGAGACGGCGCCGCCCTCGCCGAGGGCGCCGGCCTGACGGCGCAGGGCGGCGCTCTGGGCGGCGGCCGTCCGGCCGGGAGCCAGGACGTGGATGGCTGAGGCACCGCCGGTGGACACGGCCTGCGCGGGGGCGTGGGCGCCGGGCTTGTTGTCCTCGCCGACGATGTAGAGGCCCTCGTCGCGGGAGGCGGCGCTGCCCTCGGAGGCCCGGCCGGCCTTCTCCCCCTCGGCCGCGGAGTCCTCGGTGTTCTGCCCGGCCTTCTTCTCGTCCTCCGCCTTCTCGCTCTTCGCTTCCTTCTCGCTCTTCGCTTCCTTGTCGTCCTTCGTGCCCTCGGCGGTCTCCTTCTCCGCGTCCTCTTCCTTCGTGACGTCGGCGTCGCCCTTGTCGCCCTTCTTCTCCGCTTCGCTGCCGGCCTTGGTGTCCTTGGGCGGCTGCGCCGCGCCGCCCCGCGTCCAGCCGGCGTCCGCCAGCAGTGCCTGGGCCTCCTCGGTGTTCTGGTCGCCGAGGGCCCCGCTGCCGTCCTTGTAGCCGGGCTGGCCCGCGAGGGCGAGGTGGCTGCCGAGCGGCTTTGCCGGAAGGCCCAGCGGCGCCAGCACCGTCCGGGCCAGCTCCTCGCGGTCCAGGGCGCGGGCCACCGCCCGCCGGACCCGGTCGTCGGCGAGGGGGCCGGACTCACCGTTCAGCGCGAGCTGGGTGTAGGCGGGTTCCAGGGACTTGCGGACCGCGAAGTCTCGCAGGGCCTTCTGTTCCGCGGTGTACGCGACGACGGCCTTGCGGTTCTTCTCCCGGGCGGCCTGCGCGATCTCCGCGGCCTCCTCGTCGGAGCCGTGCGCCAGGGCCCAGGAGCGCAGGGCCGCGGCGGGCGTCGTCGCGGAACCCGGGCCGTGGGCGAGCGGCTGGCCGTTGTTGCCCCGGTCGCGGCGGGCGAGCGTGATGCGGTCGGCGGTGGCCGCGTCGATGTCGGCGACGTGCACCGTGCCGTCGGCGAGGGCATCGGTGCGGTCACCGGCGGCGACCGCCCGGAAGACGAGGGTGTCCAGCTTGGCCTTGTCGCCCCACCAGCGCGGGTTGCGGGCCAGCGTGACGGTGCCCTCGGTCTTGCTGACGCCGCGCAGGACGAAGGGCCCGGCGGTGTTCTTCAGGGTGGTGCGCGCGCCGTCGTTGAAGGCGTCCGGCGAGCCGGTGATCTCCTTCGGGTAGAGCGGCGAGAAGAGGGAGCGCCAGTCCGCGTACGGCTTGGAGAAGGTGACCCGCACCTGGAGGTCGTCCGCGCCCCGCTCGATCCGCTCGATCCGCTCGTAGCCGGAGTTGCGGGCGGTCCAGAACGCGGAGTCCTTGCCCCTGAGCGCCCGCCACTGGGCGACGAAGTCGGGGGCCCCGATCTCCCGCCCGTCGCTCCACACCGCCTGCTGGTTGAGCTTGTAGAGCACGACCTGCTTCGGCTCGCGCTCGATGATCTTCGCGGACTCCAGGTAGTCCGGGTTGAGCTTCGGCTGCCCGGACCTGTCCATCGGGAAGAGGGTCGGGAGCAGGGCTCCGGTGATCCGGGTGGTGGCGCTGTCCGCGTCCGCCTGGAAGGCGTTGAAGGTGGCGGGCGGCGCGTCGACCGCCCAGTTCACCGTCGAACCGTCGGTGACCGCCTCGCGGGCGACGGGCGCGATGTCCTGGGGCACGCCCCGGGAGGTCTCCTCGCTGCCGGAGCTGCAGCCCGCCAGTACCGGGATCGTGAGCACCCCCGTCGTGAGGAGCGCGAGTGATCGGCGCTTTCGAACCGTCCCGCGCGGGACGCCGACGTGGGACATGGCTGATACCTCCGGGGCCGGCCCGGACCACCCCGTACCGGAATGGACCGGATAGTGCGTATGTGGTGGCATTTGCAGTTGATCACACTGATTCCTTCCGTCCACTGAAAACGCCCCCTCGCGCGAGGCGGCGCAGACACGGCGGGCGGCGGCGGCAAGCTCACCCGGCCGGAGGAACGTTTCGCTCCCGCGGGCCGCGTGCCACCCGGCGCGCGTTTCGGCGCGAGGCCGGGCGGCCTTGCTCCCCCCGCGGCCCACGATCTAGGGTGAATGCGCTTTCACGGGCCTCGTGATCGCATCGGCAGGCGAGCAGGCCGCCGGCCCGGTACCAGCACACGCCCCAGGCGCGGCGCTACGAAAGAAGAAGCGGACGGTCGGTCGAGTGAGCGCCCCCACGGTGTACGACGTCGCCGAGCGGTCGGGCGTCTCCATCGCCACGGTCTCCCGGGTCTACCGGAACCCCGACTCCGTACGGGCCCGGACCCGCGAGAAGGTCATGGAGGCGGCCCGCGAGCTGGGGTACGTACCGTCCGGCAGCGCCCGGGGCCTGGCCAGCCGGACCACGGGCGTGCTCGGGCTGTGCTTCCCCGACTTCGCGGACCAGGACGCCGAGACCTCCGCCGCCGCGAGCGACGCGGACGACGACCAGGCCGTCATGCTCTACTCCGACCAGGTCATCCGGGGCATGGAGCGGGCGGCACGGCGGCACGGTTACGCCCTGCTGATCGCCGCCTCGCTGGACGGCGGGCCGGAGAGTCTGGTGGCGAAGGTCGCGGGGCGGGTCGACGGATTCGCCGTACTGGCGGGGACCGTGCCGACCGAGGACCTGGAGGTGATATCGCGCCGGCTTCCCGTGGTGATGCTCTCGGGACCGCGCGAGATCGACCACCTGGACCACATCGTGGTGGCCAACACCGAGGGCGAGCGGGAACTGACCCGCCATCTGATCGAGGACCACGGGCTGCGCCGCCTGGCGTTCATCGGCGGCGAGGAGGACTCACCGGACGCCCAGGCCCGATTCCGGGGCTTCCAGGAGGCGTGCCGGGACGCGGGGCTTCCGGTGCCCTCCCGGCCCGAGCTGCGCGCCGGGATGATGACGCAGGCCGAGGGCGCCCTGGCGGCGGGCACCCTGCTGGACCGGTCGGAGGATACGGGGGTGGAGCGGCCGGAGGCGATGCTGTTCGCCAACGACCAGATGGCGGTCGGCGCACTCCAGGCGCTGGAGCGGCGCGGGGTGCGGGTGCCCGAGGACATCGCCGTGACCGGGTTCGACGGGGTCCCGCTGAGCCGGATCGTCCGCCCTCCCCTGACGACCGTCCGCCAGCCGATCCGGCTGCTGGGCGAGCAGGCGGTGGAGCTGCTGGTACAACGCCTGGCGGACCCCGGCCGCGCCCCGGTCTCGCTGGAACTGCCGGTCTCCGTGACCCGCCGTGCGAGCTGCGGCTGCGGCTGAGGGGCCCCGGCAACGGCGAGTGGCGCGGGGCCCGCACGCCCGGGCTCCCGGGCTCCCGGGCTCCCGGGCTCCCGCCAAGCGGTCGCGATCGAGCACGTACTTACAGGCTCTGCACGGCGTGCCTGAGCGTCAGGGCCAGAACAGCTTGACCTCATCCGACGCCTGGCGCGTCCCCGGCACCAGCGGCTCGACCACTGTGTACCCAAGGCTGCGCAGAACCTGGGCGGCCGAGTCAGGGGCATCCCTGACCGCGGTCTTCAGCTGCATCAACCGCCAACTGCGCAGATGTTCATCGATCACGGCCTTCCAGCCGTCGACCGTGTCAATCGCGAACTCCCGCTTCAGGAAAAGCAACACGTCCTCCAGCGCTGGACGCATCCTGTGCCCACCAACCGGCACGTGCAACTCCGCCAAGCGCGGCAGTCTGTTGAACTTCTGCTTCGGGCGCCCCGCCAGCCGCAGAAGGTACGCAACCTCATCGCGATGCGCATGCACCTGCACGTGAGCGCCCGGCGGCTCCTTGCTCCGCCGAACGTATTCAAAGCGAAACAACGGGTCCGGGCTCCCGGCATAGAAGACGTGTACGTCGGCCTGATCGGTAGCCATGAACGTGCTGGACCCGTCCCAACAGCAGTAGAACCGGACCATGAGGCTGAGACGCTGCTCCCCACCGATGCTGACCGGGATTCGCTGGAGAACTTCGTCCTCCCGTATCGGCGAGACCCTGATCTTGGAACCCATGTTGATCGCATGAAAACGCGGGGTGTCCTCGCCGAGGACACCCCGCGTCAGGGCAGTCAGCTGGTCAGCGAAATCCGTCGCCGATACGTCGAGAGCCTTTGCCTCTTCAGCAGTCACCTTCGAGAAGGTAGTCGAGACCTTCGATCGTGTGCCACACGTCCAGCTCGTTCATGCTGAGGCTGTAGGTGGCAGCGCGTTCCGCGAGCTCGTCATAGGCCATGTTCACGCTCGCCAGTAGTTGCTCACGCTGGGCCTCAAGCTCGCTGCGCGTCCTATGGATCACAGTCGGCATAACTCGCTCCCTGGGTTCGATGGCCACAGTCAAGCAGGGACCACTGACAACTGTGCTACCTCTCCAGGGCGAAGTCACCCACACGAGCCCAACTTTCGGCAACCCGTAACTCCTGCCGTCCGCGATTTTACGGCGGGGAGCCGCAAGGCTCTGCGGCGCGCGCTCCGGCAGGCGACTGCGCCGCCATTCCAGGCAAGGAGACACGACCTTCACGGTCGCGACCCACAGCTGACGGCCGTTACCGACGACGCACCGGACCATAAGTCAGCCGGGCCCGCCGGGCGACCGGGCCTCTCATGCCATCGAATCAGCCCACCGCCGTCAACCGACCGCCGTCAGCCACTTCCCGAAGAACCGCGTCCGGTTCTCGTCCAGCTCCGCCGCCTCGGCCGTCATGCCCCGGTACGCGAAGTGCCCCGCCGTCAGCACCTGGAGTTCGCGTTCGCCGGCCAGCGCGTTGTGCACGGCGAACTGCCCCGGCGGCGGCACGGACGGGTCGAACAGCGCGGCCGCGACCAGCGTGGGCAGCGTCAGCCGGGTCGCCGCCGTCGCCGCGTCGAAGTAGCCGAGGACATTCCCGACCCCGGGGTGCTCGCGGTGGTGCGCCCGGACGGCCTCGCCGCTGCCCGCGCAGGGCAGGGTCAGGCGCAGCGGGTGGTTGCCGAAGGTGGGGACCGTGAGCTGGGCCGCGCCGAAGCGGTCGTCCCAGGGCAGTGCGAGGGCCCCGAGCCCGCCGCCGAAGCTCTCGGCCAGGTAGCCGAGGCGGGGCCCTCCCTGGAGGCCGGCCCCCGCCAGTTCCGGGACGAGTGCCGTGAGGGCGGAGGCGGCGCACCACAGGTCGGCCACGCAGTCCCCGATGACGTACGACTCGCGGGAGCCGATGCCGTGCAGGACGTGCGCGTCGGCCAGGTCCGGGATGCCGTCGACCCGGCCCCGCTCCCCCATGCCCCGTACGCACGGCAGGATCACGGCGGCCCCGGGCAGCGGCGCCGGAAGGTCGCGGCCGGGCTCCTGGCGTCCGCCATAGCCGTGCCCGACGACGAATCCGTACCGGACGGACCCCTCGGCGGGCAGGGCGAGCCAGCCGCCGAGCCGGACGCCGCCCACGGAGGTGTAGGTCACGCCGTGGATCCGGAGGCCGTCGCGCTCCTCCTCGACCGGGCCGAGGACCGGGCGGGGGTCGACCGCGCGGGCCCGGGCGCAGCGGTCCTGCCAGAAGGCGTCGAAGCCGTCGGGGGCAGGCGGGGCGGAGATGCCCAGCAGGGCGTCCGGTGCGTCGTACCCGTAGGCGGGGTCGAACGGGAAGTCGTGGGTGAACGCGACGGGTGGGGCCATGCCGCGAGGGTAGACGCCGACCACGGACCCACCGGACCCACCGGACCCACCGGACCCATCGGACCCACCCCCGGCCCCGGCCCCGGCCCCGGCCCCGAACGACGAATCGGTCACATCGCCTGTTGTTCCACAAACAGTGCGTTTACGGTTCAACCACAAGGCGCCAGGATGTCGGGCACGTTGCACGAGTGTGACCCAGCACCCTCTTGCGGATTCGCGAACGACTGGCGCAGAGTGATGTATGCGCTTACAGGCAGCGCATACATCGCGCAGCATCCGGATTGCTCAAGGAGGAGCCCTCCCATGTCCCGCATCGCCAGAACCGCTCCCGCCGGCATAGCGCTCGCGCTCGCCGTGACCCTTTCCGCCTGCGGCTCCTCCGGCGGCGACGTCGCGGCGGACGAGAAGCAGACGCTCACCGTGTGGGCCATGGGGGCCGAGGGCGAGAAGCTCGCCGACGTGGCCGAGGTCTACGAGAAGGCCAATCCGAACATCACCGTGAAGGTGACCCCGATCGGCTGGGACGTCGCCCACCAGAAGCTCGTCTCGGCAGCGGCGGCGGGCACCCTGCCCGACGTGGCGCAGATGGGCGGCAGTTACCTGGGCGAGTTCGCCGAGCTCGGCGTGCTGGAGCCGGTGGACACCAAGGTCTTCGACAAGAAGGACTTCTTCCCGGCGGGCTGGGAGCAGGGCGAGGTGGACGGCACCGCCTACGGCGTGCCGTGGTACGTCGACACCCGGGTCCTCTACTACCGCACGGACCTGGCCGAGAAGGCGGGTGTGAGCGA
Source organism: Streptomyces sp. NPDC104313 (assembly GCF_055583985.1). Taxonomy (NCBI): domain Bacteria; kingdom Bacillati; phylum Actinomycetota; class Actinomycetes; order Kitasatosporales; family Streptomycetaceae; genus Streptomyces; species Streptomyces sp. NPDC104313. Next base: position 221,512 of record NZ_JBVJMW010000006.1, on the reverse strand, counting down.
GGCTCCGACCGACTGGAAGGGGCTGAAGGACCTGGCAGGCGCGTACCAGGAGAAGGCCGGTACGAAGTGGGGGCTGTCCATCCAGCCCAGCGGCCTGGACACCGTGCAGAACTTCTACTCCTTCCTGTACTCGGCGGGCGGCGAGATCGTCAACGACAAGGGCGAGGCCGTCGTCGACAGCCCGGAGGCCGTCAAGGCGCTGAAGGAGTACGGCTCGTACTTCGACAAGGGCCTCTCCAACAAGTCCGTACAGCCCGGCTACGACGTGGTGAAGGACTTCGGCAACGGCCGGGTCCCGATGTTCTTCGGCGGTCCCTGGCACAGGACGCTCCTGGACGAGGGCCAGCCGCAGATCAAGGGCAAGTGGGCCATCGCGAGCGTTCCGGCGGACGCCTCCTCCACCTCCATGGCCGGCGGCTCCTCCCTCGTCGTCTCCAAGGACAGCGAGCACAAGGCCGCGGCCACCGAGTTCATCGAGTACCTGACCGACACGAAGGGCCAGGCCGACTGGTACGAGCGGACGAAGGACCTGCCCGCCAACACCTCCGCGTGGGAGTCCGGCACCCTCGCCGACGACGCCGACCTGCAGACCTTCAAGAAGCAGATGGACACAGCCAAGTCCTCGCCGTCCCTGGCCAACTGGAGCGAGATCACCGACAAGGTGGACCAGGCCATCGCCAAGGTGACGCAGGGCAAGGCCTCCGCCGAGGACGCGCTGAAGACCGCGCAGTCCGAGATCGAAGGCCTCGTGAAGCAGTAGCCATGAGCACCACGACCGAGAAGGCCCCAGCACCCCGGAAGGCCGGGGCCGCACCGTCCCCGGCCCCCCGGGGCAGCCGAGGGCGTAAGCCGTCGATGGGTGTGCAGAACGCGGCGGGCTGGCTGTTCTCCACCCCGTTCCTCGTCCTGTTCACCGTCTTCATGGCGTTCCCGATCCTCGCCACGCTGGTGATGAGCTTCACGGACTTCGGGCTGCGCAACGTGACGCGCCCGTGGGAAGCGGAGTTCATCGGGTTCGAGAACTACGTCAAACTCTTCGGCGACGAGAAGTTCCTCAAGTCCCTCTTCAACACGGGGTACTTCGTGGTCGTCGGCGTGCCGCTGACTATCGGTATCGGGCTGGTCGTCGCCGTACTGCTCAACAACGGCATCGACCGGGCGCGGACCTTCTTCCGGGTCGGCTTCTACGCCCCGGTGGTCACGACCATCGTCGCGGTCGCCGTGGTCTGGCGGTTCGTGCTCGATCCGAGCGACGGGCTGATCGCGGGGCTCTTCTCCGAAGTGGGCTGGACGGCACCGGACTTCCTCGGCTCCGAGACGCTGGCGATGCCGTCGCTGATCGTCATGGCGGTCTGGCGGAACGTCGGTACGGTGATGGTGCTGTTCATCGCGGGCCTCCAGGCGATCCCCACCGAGGTGCGGGAGGCCGCGAAGCTCGACGGCGCGAGCCTCTGGCAGGAGTTCCGGGGCATCACGATCCCGCTGCTGCGCCCGACACTCCTCTACGCCACGGTGATCACGACGATCGGCTACCTCAACGTGTTCGAGGAGCCGTTCGTGATGACCCAGGGCGGTCCGTCCGACTCGACCCTCACGGTCTCGCTGAACATGTACCGCGAAGGGTTCAACTTCTTCCACATGGGCTACGCGAGCGCCATGGCGTACGTCCTGTTCGTGGTGATCATGGGCATCACCGTGCTCCAGCTCCGACTGCTGAAGGACAACACGAAATGAGCGCCAACAGCGGCAACGCGGCGGTCAGAACCCTGAAGGACAACGGCGGGAAGCAGCGGGGCGGAAAGCGGCGGGGCGCCTCGCGCCCCCTGGTCTACGCCCTGCTCTCGCTCGGCCTGCTGGTCATGTCGGCACCCTTCCTCTGGATGGGGCTCTCCGCCTTCAAGACGCAGAGCGAGCTCTCGGCCAGCCCGCCCGTGTGGATCCCCACCGAGTGGACCCTGGAGAACTTCCGGCAGCTGCTCGACAAGCTGGACCTGCCGCTGTACTTCATGAACTCGGTGATCGTGGCGGTCCTGGTGACCGTCTCGAACCTGGTCTTCTGCTCGATGCTCGGCTACGCCCTGGCCAAGCTGAACTTCGTCGGCCGCAACAAGGTCTTCGGCCTGGTGCTCGGCGCGCTGATGGTGCCCGGCAACCTGATGCTGCTGCCGCTGTTCGTGCTGATGAGCAAGCTCCAGCTGATCGACAGCTACGCGGGTCTGGTACTGCCGTTCGCCGCCGGGGCCTTCGGGGTCTTCCTGATGCGCCAGTTCATGCAGTCGATCCCGGACGAGCTGCTGGAAGCGGCCCGGATGGACGGCGCGAGCGAGTGGTACATCTTCTGGCGGATCGTGATGCCGCTGGTGAAGCCCGCCCTCGCGACCCTGTCGATCTTCACGTTCCTGGGTTCCTGGAACAACTTCGTCTGGCCGCTGATCGCGACCAACGACCCCGACAAATACACCCTCCCGGTGGCCCTGGCCACCTTCGCCACCGACCCCAACAAAGCCGGCGGCTCCAACGGGATGCTGATGGCCGGGGCCTTCCTGATCGTGCTGCCGGTGCTGGTCGTCTTCATCGCGCTGCAACGGCACTTCACGCAGGGCATCGCCACGGCGGGCATGAAGTAGCGCCTGCGCCGGGGCACTTCACGTACGAGGCCGCACCCCACCCCGTAACAGGGCGCGGCCACACCCCTCACCACCACCAGAAAGACATGTCGCGATGACACACACCCCTGCTTCGGACCAGAAGTCCCCCGTCCCGTTCCCCGAGCGCTTCCTCTGGGGCGCGTCCACCGCCGCCCACCAGATCGAGGGCAACAACACCGACTGCGACTGGTGGGTCAAGGAGCACGCCGCCGGCACCCACATCCAGGAGCCGAGCCTGGACGCCTGCGACAGCTACCACCGCTGGCCCGAGGACATGGACCTGCTGGCCTCGCTCGGCTTCACCGACTACCGCTTCTCCATCGAGTGGTCCCGCATCGAGCCGGTCGAGGGCCGCTTCTCCCACGCCCAACTCGCCCACTACCGGCGGATGGTGGAGGGAGCGACCGAGCGCGGCCTGCGCCCGATGGTGACCCTGCACCACTTCACCGTCCCGCAGTGGTTCGAGGCACGCGGCGGCTGGACGGCCGAGGGCGCGGTGGAGCTGTTCGCGCGGTACGTCGCGGCCTGCGCACCCGTCATCTTCGAGGGCGTCAGCCACGTCTGCACGATCAACGAGCCGAACATGATCGCCGTGATGGCCGGCCAGGCCAAGCGCGGCGACAACAGCTTCCCGCCCGCCGGTCTGCCCACCCCCGACGACGAGACGACCGCGGCCGTCATCGCCGCCCACCACGCGGCCGTGAAGGAGGTCCGGGCCCTGGACGCGGACATCCAGGTCGGCTGGACCATCGCCAACCAGGTCTACCAGGCCCTGCCCGGCGCGGAGGACGTCACCGCCGCCTACCGCCACCCGCGCGAGGACGTCTTCATCGAGGCGGCGCGCGGCGACGACTGGATCGGCGTGCAGTCCTACACCCGTACCCGGATCGGCCCCGAGGGACCGATCCCGGCGGCCGACGACGTCGAGCGGACACTGACGTCGTGGGAGTACTACCCGACGGCGGTCGGCGAGGCGCTGCGCCACACGGCCGAGGTGGTGGGCGACGTCCCGCTGATCGTCACGGAGAACGGCATCGCCACCGCCGACGACAGCCGCCGCGTCGACTACTACGCGGGCGCGCTGGACGAGGTCGCCTCCGCACTGGCCGACGGCCTCGACATCCGGGGCTACCTGGCGTGGAGCGCGCTCGACAACTACGAGTGGGGCACGTACAAGGCCACGTTCGGATTGATCGCCATCGACTGGGAGACCTTCGAGCGCACCCCGCGCGACTCGGCGAAGTGGCTGGGCTCGCTCGGCCGCACCCGCGAACTCCCGCGCACAGCAGCCTGATTCACCCCCGGGGCTGACCCCCAGTACGGGGAGCCACCTGACGGCTCCCTCGGGCGGGGGGGGGGGGGGGGGGGGGGGGGGCCGGGGGGCCCCCCCCCCCCCCCCCCCCCCGGCCCCCGCACCACCTCGTATGCGCCGCACCACCTCGCATACCCGCACGACCTCGCGTTCCCCCGCACGGCCGAACACCACGACTCGCCCTCCCCCTCCCCCTTCTGCCACCAGGAGCCGGAACGATGGACCGTCGCACGTTTCTCACCGCCGCAGGGACCGGGGCCGCGGCCCTGTCCCTCGGAGCCGTAACCGCCCCGGCGGCCCTCGCCGCACCCGCCGACCCCCGCCTTCTGACGACCTGGTTCCGTGACACGTACCGCTCGATGGAGGCGATGACGACCGACTTCGGCCTCGCCGCCGACAAGATCGACCTCAGCGGACCCGGAGCTCCCGCCCAGTCCGCCCAGACCTCGCCGACCAACATCGGCTGCGGCCTGTGGTCGACGGTCGCCGCCGCGGGCCTCGGGGTAATCCGCGAGAGCACGATGATCCGCGCCCTGACCCGTACGGTCGCCGCCGTCGAGAAGCTGGAACGCCACCACGGCTTCTGGCTCAACTGGTACGACGCGCACGACGGTTCGGTGCTCACCCGGTGGCCGGGCACCGGGGACCCGGTCCGCCCGTTCCTGTCCTCCGTCGACAACGCCTGGCTGGTGACGGGCCTGCGGATAGCCGCCGACGCCGCACCCTCCCTGCGCCCCCGCATCCACCGCATCCTGGCCACGGCGGACTGGTCGTACTTCTACACCCCCTACGACCCGGCCGACCCGGTCGCGGGCCCCGGCCAGCTGCGCGGCGGTGTCTGGACCGACACGGACGAGCCGACCCCGCACCACTACGGAGCGCTCAACACCGAGCCCCGCATGGCCAGTTACCTGGGCATCGCGGACGGCTCGCTGCCCGGCGACCACTACTGGCACATGCTGCGCACGATGCTGCCGGAGCACGAGCAGGAGCAGAAGCCCGGCGGCGGATACGTCACCGTCGACGGCGTACGGGTGTGGAACGGCCACTACACCCACCGCGGCCGGAAGGTGGTCCCCACCTGGGGCGGCTCGATGTTCGAGGCGCTGATGGTGCCGCTGTTCGTACCGGAGCGGCAGTGGTCGCCGCGCGCGTGGGGCGTGACCCACCACCGCTACGTACGCGGCCAGATCGACCACGGGCTGCGGGAGGCGGAGTACGGCTACTGGGGCTTCTCCCCCTCCAACGTGCCCGAGGACGGCTACCAGGAGTACGGGGTCGACGCGCTCGGCATGGCGGTCGACGGCTACGCCTCCAACACCGACCGCACGCACACCACGGACGGCGAGCCCCTGCCGCCGCCCTCGGCGTTCACCAACGGTGTCGTCACCCCGCACGCCTCCTTCCTGGCGCTGCCGTACGCGGGCCGGGAGGCGGTGGCCAACCTGCGGGCGCTGGAGCGGGACTTCGGCGCGTACGAGGACGGGCTCGGCTTCCGGGACTCGGTGAACGTGTCCACGGGCCGGGTCAGCGACTTCATGCTCGCCCTGGACCAGGGAATGATCGTCGCGGCCCTCGCCCAGGAGCTGCGCCCGGGCCTGCTCCAGCAGCCGTTCCGCACGGGTGGCTTCCGGTCCCGGGTGCGGCCACTGCTGGAGCGGGAGCGGTTCTCGATCTGAGGTCGGCCTCTGGCTTCTGCCCCCTCGGGCGGGGGTCGGGGGCGGGGCTGAGCCCGCGTGCCTCGGGTAGGGGCGCACGGGCTCAGCCGCAGGCTGCCGTCTCCGCGGTCGAGCCGGGGGCTCGGCGTGCTCCGAGGTTCGATCACGCCGGCTGAACGGGCATGGTCTGCCGGGATGGTCACCGCACAACGGGCACCGGGTTGTCCGGAGTGTCGAGCCAGGCCCGTTGCCCCTCACGGCGCACGGTCAGACCGAACCGCTCGAAGTCCGGCCGGCCCCGCGCCTCCCACCACGCGTGAGCGGCCTCGGTCGCATCCCAGAGTCGCCGGGGCCCCGACTGCACCACCTCGAAGGACTCGGCTCCCGGCTCGTAGTCGGCGGACGCCCACGACCGGCCGTCGCCGCTGTAGGTCCACAACGTGTACGAGCCGTCGTCGCACCGCTCCACCGTCCAGAACGCCTCCGCCATCTGCAGCCCGATGGCGAACTGGACCAGCCATCCCCCGACAGCGGCAGGTGACAGCGACGTCCTGCTCCTGTCGCCGCCTGCGGGCCATTCCCGACCCTTGAGGTAGGCGGCGTGCGGAACTCGACCGGGACGCTGCTGTCGTAGGCGCATGAACGCGCTGGAGCGGGTGAACGGCCCGCTCGCCTCGTCGCCGTTCACGGTCAGCCGGACGATGGCCTCCCCTCCGTACGGTGTCCCCCAAGGGGCGACGATCAGCCCGCCGGACAGCGTCTGCTCGATCCAGGCCCGGGGGACCTCTCCGATGGAACAGGTCGCTTCCACCCGGTCGAACGGCGCCCCCTCGGGATATCCGAGCCGCCCGTCCCGCACGGCCACCAGCGGGGACAGCCTTGCTTCGCGGTGGTTCTCGCGTGCCTCTTTCGCGATCTCCGCGTCGAACTCGATGGAGACGACGTTCTCCGCGCTGAGGCGGTGAGCGAGGAGCGCGGAGTTCCACCCGGTGCCGGTGCCGATCTCCAGAGCCCTGTTTCCGTCCTCGACGCCGAGATCGGCCAGCATCGAGAACACCATGTGGGGCTGCGAACTGGAGCTGGAGGGCATCTCTCCCACTCCGTCTCCGGTGTAACTTCCGTCGTCCCACTGCGTGGTGAGCGGAATGTCCGAGTACACGACGGCGAACCATGAGTCCACGTCCTTGGAGCGGTCCACCACGGACTGCTGCCGGGTGCCGTCCGCGATGCCGGGCCAGATGCGGTCGGGAACGAACATGTTCCGGGGAACCGCCTGATATGCGGACAGCCAGTCGTCCCGCAGAGCGCCCGAAGCGACGAGTACGGAGGCGAGCCCCGCAGGGCCCACCTCCTCCTTGCGTACAGTCATCCGACGCTACTTCTTCGCCGGGCCTGAGCCGTCGGAGGGGTTGCCGCCGCTCGTCTCGGAGCCGCCACCCCCGTGGCCGCGTCCGCTGCTGCCGTCGTCCTGTTGGCTGCCGCCCTGCCCCGACCCGGTACCTCCGCCATGCGTTCCGGTCATCGCTGTGCTCCTTCGCCGGTGAATGAGTGCGGCCCTGAAAGTGCCGAGCCGCTGTCGACCACGCTAGGGAAGAAGGAGCGGCATCCTCCAGAAGATTGCGCGGAGTTGCACACCGATCACTCCAGGGCATCCCTCGCGGATGCGATCAGCGCACGCGCCGAGGCCCCGTAGACCGCGAGGCCGCCGCCACCCACCCGCGCAGATCCACGGCAGGCAGTAACGGATCTCTATCCACCTACCACTCTTCCCAGAACGTGACCGAGCGAACACTCCAGGTAACTGCGCGAGCGCGCTTGACTGTAGTGTTGAGAAAGCGAGCAAGGATTATGCCGCTACAGAAAGAATATTAATGAGTAACGAAAGATTCGACGAGGAACCCCCTCAGTTTTCGATGATTCAGCTGCACTTTCGTGAACCCGCAAAGAATTCCTATGTGCCAGAATTCCTCAATGTCCCAGATGAGGCAATCGGGGCAGTGTATCAAGCTCTAGGCTTCCTGGAGATTGTTGCGATCGGGGCGCACGGGGAATTCGTCAAGTTTGGGAGCACTAGATTGTTCGGAAGCATCCTGTGGGATCCACGCACCGGGCATGTGGTGCAATCCGGTAGAAGCCTGGACCATGTGGTGATGGTTAATACCAATCTCGAGCGATTCTCCCTGTGCGTGCACCACCTCATTGAGCGATATCCATTTGATGCCGATGAAGGCGGCGATAGTTGGGACGTCGCTGCGCAAGACGTGGAGGATTTTCTACGCCACACCGATCCGGAGGCGTATGCAACCGAAGGGAATCTGTGGTACGAAATAAAATGGGATATCAATAATGGGGATTTCAGTTAAAGACTGACCCATGTAGTGGCGCTGATGCCGATCTCGATTTTCCCCAGTGCCGCTCTTCGTTCCAGTTGGTTCACGAAGGGCCAGCTGCACATTCATCAGTGGTTCGGCCCGTCCCCTCCATCAGGGCATCCGGCGAACCCCTCAGCGACGTGGATCTTGCCGACGTAGAGGTCGATCAAGCTTTTGGTCTCGTGTGGTAGCTCGGATGTCTGGACCCACCTCTTCAGGTCGGATGTCATGACGTGGCCGAAGTCTTGGTCACGCCGTCGCTGCGTTTCATCGGTGGTTCGTCGTTGCTGCTGCACGCCGACAGAACGAGCAGGCAGGCGGCGATCACCAGACCTCCCGGTATGCAACTCAACCGCGGATGGTTCATTTCCCCCCTGATCCCCGGGCGGGACGCGGCCTAAGAGCGTAAAGCGCTTGGAGTCATCACACAGGGGGAGTTGACGGAAATTTGAGTATTGGAGGGCCGAACACAAGTCTCGATCGACTGTTCCGCGAAACAGGGTGGACGCTCAGACAATGTGCACAAGCGGTCAACCGCATCGGAACTGGCGGACATGTTCCATCTCATCGCTCCCCACCTCAAGGACCACGAGGCGCAAGGCCTCTACCAACGCGCCCGAGGCACCGTCCGCCCCGAGCTGATTCCGGCGCAACGAGGTCGGTGAGGGACGACAACGTCCTGAACCTCACTGTGTTGCCAGGGCCTTTGGCGTCTACCTTCAGTTGCAGGCCGTTTCTCTGTCGCAGACAGATACCGTGGACGTGTTCCACCAGCACCGAAAGGGCACCCCGTGACGACCGAATCCACGACCCCGCAGTGGGTCAAGTCCTCCTACAGCAACAACGGCGGTTCGTGCGTCGAGTGGGCCCCGGCCACCGCGTCCGCCACCGGCACCGTCCCCGTACGCGACTCGAAGAACCCGGGCGGCCCGGTCCTCACCGTCCCCGCCGCCGCGTTCACCGCCTTCGTGGCGGGCATCAAGGCCGGTGGTTTCGACACCACCGCCTGACCCCCGCCGCTGCCGTAACTCCGGCTACGCCCCACCGTGCCCGCGCGGTGGGGCGCCCCGCTGCGGCCTCGCTCAGGTCAGGTCAGGTCAGGAACCGGGTTGTCCGGAGTGTCCAGCCACACCACATGGGTGCCGTCAGGAGCGAGGGTCAGACCGAATCGCTCCGGCCCAGGACAGCCGGTATCGAGCCACCAGGCGTGGGCGGTCTCGACCGCTCCCCACAGCCGACGGGGTCCGTGCTCCCACACGGTGAAGCGGTCGGTGGTCCGCCCGTCCCGGTCCACGGCCGCCCAAGAGGTCGCATCAGTGGTGGCGAGCCACAAGCGGTCCGTGACTCCCTCCACATCGGGGTTGTCGTGCCAGACCCTCCATAGGTCGCGGAGCAGAAGGCCGACCGCGAACTGTGCGGCCCAGTCCTCGCCGGCGACCGTCCAGGGGGCAACCGGGTCGCGGACTCCTCAGGTACGTGGCTGTCACGCACCACATCCCGGTAGATCCGCACATCCGTACGCTGCCCCTGGCACGCCCCGGAAGGCAGCTTCCCAGGCCGGGGCCATCGGCGCACCAAGACTCTCGTTCACCGAGCCGAGCAGGCCGGCGGTCATGGCGGACAAGGCGGCGGCCCGCTCGTCCGATCCGGTCAGCTCCATCTGCGTTGTTCCTACTTCCCTTTGTGCTTCGGCTCCGGCGCTGGCCTCGCCGTGTCCGAGGAGGGCTTGGCCGTGCCCGGGTCCTTGCCCCCCCGGGTGCTTTCCGTCGCCACCGCCGCCGCCTTTGCCTGTTCCCCAACCCATAGTTCTCTGTTCCTCTCCCCTGGGCGTGAGCGTCCTGGGCCGTACCGCAGGGGCCGACCCAGCACTTCGGGCTCAATGGAACGACCGTAGGGAGCAGTGAGGCTGGAGAGCTACGTTGTTGCACCCGGTTGCAGGTGCCCCTGGAGCAGCCTTGACGCCCCGACCGTACGGCCATGAGGCTGCACACAGTCCGGTGCGAACCGGGCTCGACACCAGGAGGGGCTATGCGTTTACGGTTCGTCGGGAAAGATCCTGAGTCCGGAGATCACGGCTGCCCGGCCGTGTGGGTGGACGAGAACACGAAGGAACTCGTCATCCAGGGCGTGGCGGCCGATTCCGACACGACCGCCAGGACCGTCCAGGACAGTCCGCTGCCCGCACACGAGAGTGTGGTGCGGCTGCCGCAGCGCATGATTCCGTTGTTGAGGGAGGCACTTGATGGCGCAGAGCTTGAGTAGCTTCACCGACCTGATCCAGTCAGCCGAGCGGTCCGCCGTCCATCTGGAGATGCGTGACGTCTACGCCGTCCCGAACGAGGACGAACGCTTCGCGGCATGGCGGCATGGCCAACGGCTCGACCCTGCCGACCGTGATTCCTGGTGGCGCCCCTGGCTCGATGTCGTGCAGGGGGTCACCAACAAAGGCGTCCGCCTCCGCCGCGCCCGTATCGTGAGCGAACCGCCCAGCGAGTACATCCGCTACGAGCACTCATTCACCTTCACCAACATCGCGGCGGGGGAGGAAGTCCGCTGGCTCCCGCGACGGTTGGCCTCTGGGATCTCGCTGCCAGGAAACGACTTCTGGTTGTTCGACGGCACACTCGTCCAGTTCAACGTATTCGATGGTGACGGGCGTTGGGTCCACACCGACCAGACCGGTGATCGAACAGTGGCCGGCCTCTGCTTCGAAGCATTCGAATCCGTCTGGGAACAAGCCATTCCGCACGACGAGTACACCCTCTGAGAAACGCGTTCATGCCCGAGTCACCTCTGTCCACGGCCCAAGCAGCCCGTGCGGCCCTCGCCTCCCGTCTCGACCGGATACGAAGGGACGCCGGGCTCACCGGGCAGGACCTGGCCGTGAGGTGTGGCTGGCACAAATCGAAAGCCTCCCGCATCGCTCGCGCCAGGACGGCCCCCTCGGATTCCGATATTCGGGCGTGGTGCGCAGCCTGCGGAGCGGAGGGGCAGGCAGCCGATCTGATCGCCGCGTCCCGGACTGCTGAGTCCATGTACGTCCAGTGGCGGGAGATCCACCGGGACGGAATGCGCCGGGTACACGAAAGTACCGTCCCACTGTATGAGCGGACGACCCACTTCCGCGTGTACGCCTCGAACGTCCTGCCCGGAATGCTCCAGACCGCCGAGTACGCGACCGGGCTGCTGAGTTCCATCACCGCGTTCCAGGGCACGCCTGACGACGTGGCCGAGGCCGTACGAGCCCGGATGGCCCGCTCCCGCGTCGTCCGCGAGGGCAACCACCGCTTCGCCCTGCTCGTCGAAGAGGCCGTCCTCCACTACCGGGTCTGCGACGGCCCGAATCTGGCCGCCCAGCTCCGCCATCTGCGAGAGGTCATGGCCCGGCAGAACGTATCTCTGGGGATCATCCCTTTCGGAGCGCGACGTACCGTCTGGCCGCTGGAAGCCTTCTACGCTTTCGATGACGCCCAAGTGGCCGTGGAGACGCTGACGGCCGAGGTGAACATCACGGAGCCCGGCGAAGTCCGCAGCTACCTGCGAGCGTTCGTGGAGCTGTCCCGCATGGCCGTCCACGGAGCACCCGCACGCGATCTCATGACCAAGGCCGTCAAGGCCGCCCTCTCCTAGAGGGCGCCCTGCCCTCCCTCCCTGAAGAAGTGCGGGCGCTCCCCCGCGAGGACGGCGTCCACCGCCGCGAGCGTCGGATCGAGGATGTCCCAGTCGTGGGCGGAGGGGTGATCGGCGAAGAGTCCGCACGCGTCCTCGCCCCGGGGGTCGACCGCACCGCACCAGGCCCGCTCCGCCAGAGTCGCCCGTTCACCACGCCAACGGGCCCAGACTGCGGCGCGGTTCGCGTCGTTGTCCCACAACGCCATCGCGTGGTGGCCGTCGTGATCGGCGGCCAGCTCGCAGAGGAGGTAGCCGGCCTCCGGGCGGCTGCCGCCGGGCGCGGCGAGCCGGATCACGAACTCCGGGGGCGGCAGCAGGGTTACAGCGGTGCACTGGTTCATGGGCGGAGGACCTCCGGTTGCGGTCAGGACTCGTCGGTGTCGGGGGCGTCGTCCTCGGCGACGAGTCGCCGGACCTCGCTGTGAACGTGTTCGGCGATGAGGTCGCCGAGCGGGTCGGTCACGGAGAAGGAGTGCGGCCCGGGGTGATGGTCGAAGAACGCGCACGTGGTGACCGTGCGGTTTGCCAGCTCGCGCAGGACAGCAGGGCACAGGCGCAGCGTGTCGAGCCGGTGGACGCGGTGCGCACCGGTCCCCGACCAGCGGAACCACAGGTCCCGGTCGTCCGGCACGTCCGCCGTCCACAGGTGCGCGGCGTGCTCGGCCGACTCGTCGTGGTCGGCCAGCTCGCACAGGACGAAGTCCTCCGCCTCCACGACGTCGGGCGGGTGCTCCGGCCCGCCCTCCATGGTGGCGAGGGCCAGCAGCGCTTCGGCGTAGGGGACTTGGGTCACGTCGGTGCATTGCAGCACGGGGTCAGGTCCCTTCCGTTTCCGTACGGGGCGGATACGGGTGGTTCGTCGAGGCCGCCGCCACCCACCCGCACAGATCGACGGGCCACCCGCCGAGGGTGACCCTCAGCCCCGCGAAGGGGTCAACCACGGTGAGCAGGGCGGGGAGCCCGGATTCCAGCGCGCTCATGGCGTTGTCCTGGCAGCCGGGGTCGCCCGCCCACGCCCGGAGCGCCTCGGGAGCGTCGGAACCGTGGAAGGTCACCGGCCGGATGTCTCGCGCGCCGAACCACGGGGCGGCCGGGGCCGGATCGCGCCCGTGGCCGTCCGCCAGCCGCAGAGCCTGCCGCCGGAGCCAGCGGAGAACGAGCCGGCGGCTCGGCAGGGCGACCCCGCCCAGCGGAAGAGCCCGGCCGCCGACCGTCACCGTGACCGCCGCGACGTAGTCCAGCACCCTCACACGGCCCGGGCCCGAAGAGGCCGCCTTCACAGCACTTCTCCCCGGCTGCGGGCGTTGAGCCGTGCGGTACGGGCCCGAAGCTGCTCCATGAGCAACGCGGTCCGTACGTAGCACGGTTCGACCTCCCACTCGCGCCCACCACCGACCGGGCGGAGAGACCAGTACGGACCGGCGACGCCTTGGAACTCCCCCACGCGGTCACCGCGACTGGTGTCCACGAGCAGGGTCCCGGGGGTCGGGACGTGTGGGAATCGCTCCGTATTCGAGCTGACGTTCTCGACGTACACCGTTCGCTCCTCTCTGTAGTCGAATGACTACCGGGGCGACTCAGCGTGGCCTAACGTGGAGACGTCTTCAACGTTTCGAATCTGGGGGATACGTTGGTAAACCGCAAGGATGTGAACCCTGACGGGGGCCCGGAGGCGGCCTTCGGTGCACGCCTGCGTAGGGAGCGCGAAGCACGGGGCTGGAAGCAGGACGACCTCGGCGCGCGCATCGGCTACACGGGGAGGCACGTTTCCGGGGTGGAATTGTGCCACAAGTCCCCAACTCGCAAGTTCTCGATCGCCGTTGACGTGGCGATGAGCTATACGGGAACCGCTGATTCGTTCGAGCGCGAGTGGCGCAAGATCAAGCACGGGGTGCTGTTGCAGGGCTTCCCGGAGTACGTGGCCCTGGAGGGCCGGGCGGCGGAGATCCGGCTGTTCGAGGTCGGCGTCATCCCAGGGCTGTTGCAGACCCGGGAATACGCGCAGGCCCTGGCGAGCGGGGCAGTCGACCGAGGAGTCATCACGACCGAACAGGCCGATCAGCGCGTCTCGTTACTCATGGAACGCCAGAGCGCCCTGTTACGCACCGTGCCACCGATGCTGATCGCGGTGCTGGACGAGAGCTGCATCCGCCGGCCGATCGGCAGCCCTGCCGTGATGGACGCTCAGTTGCAGTATCTGGTCGACTTCGCCTCGCAGTCCCACACCATGCTGCAGATCGCCCCCTACAGCGTCGGTGAGCAGCGACCCTTCAACCGGGCGGTGAATCTGCTGACGCTCCAGGACCGGTCCGTAGTCTCCTACGTCGAGTCCGAGACGCAGGGCCATCTGGATCGCGAACTCAGCTCTGTCATCCCGATGGTGAGGGCCTACCATCAGTTGCAGGCCGTGTCTCTGTCGCAGACAGATACCGTGGACGTGATCCACCAGCATCGAAAGGGCACCCCGTGACGACCGAATCCACGACCCCGCAGTGGGTCAAGTCCTCCTACAGCGACAACGGCGGCACCTGCGTCGAGTGGGCCCCGACCACCGCGTCCGCCACCGGCACCGTCCCCGTACGCGACTCGAAGAACCCGGGCGGCCCGGTCCTCACCGTCCCCGCCGCCGCGTTCACCGCCTTCGTGGCAGGCGTCCGGGCCGGGGACTTCGGGGCCTCCTGACCACCCCGCACCCTCTGTGCCGCCCCGCCAAGGGCGGCACAGAGGGTGCCGGTCACCTGCCATGACGGCATCATCGACCCGAGCGACCCGCCTCCTGCGCGCACTCGACCAGTTCCACGCCACCCACCCGTGGGATCACAACGCCCACTACCACCGGTGGATCCTGCGCCGGCTCCCCGGACGTTTCGCCGACGCCCTGGACATCGGATCAGGCAGTGGCGACCTCGCCAGGCTGCTGGCCTCCCGGGCCGAGGTGGTGCACGGCATCGACGCCGGCCCCGCCATCGTCGAACGCGCGCGGGAACGCACAGCTCCCGGGGCCCCGGTGACCTTCACGGTCGGAGACGCGCTGAAGGACATCCCGTCCGGCCGCCGCTACGACGTCATCACCTGCGTCGCCACCCTCCACCACCTGCCGTTGACCGACGCGCTCACCCGCTTCCGCGAGCACCTGGCTCCTGGGGGAACCCTGGTCGTCGTCGGCCTCTACCGCCCGTGGTCCCGGAGCGACCGCCTGATCGACGCCGTCGCCGTACCGTCGAACATCGCCATGGCCTGGATCAAGAACAAGGGCCGCCGGGCGCCGCGTCCCGTCGCCATGACCGCACCGACCCGACCGGCGACCACCACCTATCCGGACATCGTCCGCACCGCCCGCCACGTGCTTCCCGGCGCACGGCTACGCCGACGACTGTTCTGGCGCTGCACCTTGGTCTGGAAGGGGTGAGGGGCTCCCACAGCTCCCGGCCCGCCTCGGCCTCGCGGTTCCGTTCTCTGTCCCTATTGCTTCTCTGTCCTTATTGCCTCTCTGTTCTCGGCCTGTCCTGAGGCGGTATCCGGCCGGAGTTCCGTGGTGCGGGATGGCTCCACCGCCGGTGACCTAACGTGTTGATCATCAACATGAGCGGTGACGCGTGGCCACGAGGTACGGGGCACGTGGTGAGAGGTGCGAGGGAGTTCGATGGTGACGGAGACCGATTGGCGGCGGCGGTCCGTGGTCGTGACGGGCGCGACGCGGGGCATCGGGCGGGGCATCGCGGAACTGTTCGCCCGTCGTGGCGCCGCTGTCATCGTCACGGGACGGGACGCGGAGGCCGCCCGCAAGGTGGCGGACGAGCTCGCCCGAACCACCGGATCCCGGGTGTCCGGTCTGGGCGTGGACCTCCGGGACCCGGGGGCCATCGAGGCGATGGCCGACGAGGCCGAGAAGCGCCACGGACATGTGGACGTGGTGTGCGCGAACGCCGGAGTCTTCCCCGAGAAGCCCCTGAGGGAGATGACGGCCGCGGACGTGGACGATGTCCTCGCCATCAATCTGCGGGGTTCGATCCTCACGACGAAGGCGTTCCTGCCGGCCATGGAACGCGCAGGACACGGACGGGTGGTGCTCACCTCCTCGATCACCGGGCCGACCACGGGTTACCGCGGGTGGTCCCACTACGGAGCGAGCAAGGCGGGTCAGCTGGGGTTCCTCCGGAGCGCCGCGCTGGAACTGGCCCCGGCGGGCATCACGGTCAACGCCGTACTGCCCGGAAACGTCCGCACCGAGGGGCTGGGCGAGCTGGGCGAGGACTACCTGCGGCGGATGGCCGCCACGATCCCGGTCGGCCGGATCGGCGAGACCTCCGACGTCGCACACGCCGTGCTCTTCCTCGCGTCCGACGAAGCCGCGTTCGTCACCGGTCAGACGCTCACCGTCGACGGTGGCCAGACCCTGCCCGAATCGCTGGACTCGTTCGCCCCGATCGCCTGACACCGACGGCCCGGCGGCGCGGGTGCTCATCGGCGCTTCGCCTCCGGGCCGTACCCGTTCTCCGTGGCCCTCCAGCAGACCGGGCGCTGCCGGTCACCGCGGCACGGCTGGGCGTCATGGGGCCCGGAGCCCGAGGCGCGGTCGTCGCCGGAGTACGGGCCGGGTCAGGGTGACGAACCGCCCCACCCCCTGGCAGCATGTTGACATGCCCTTGACACTTACGGGCGCCGCACCCGAGGCTCGTAACCCCCTTGGACAGCTTGACGACAATGAGGTGCGGCCCCATGCGATCACGCCCCGTCGGATTCCTCCTCTCGGCCCTCGCGGGCGCGGCCCTCGCGTTCGGCGGCACCACTGCCGCATCCGCGGCCCCGCCCCCGGCCCCGGCCCCCGATTCCGCGCCGACCGGGAACGTCGGTACGGCCGACGCCTGTTACACCTGGAGCGGCACCCTCCAAGAGGGCTCCAGCGGCGAAGCGGTACGTCAGCTCCAGATCCGCGTCGCGGGCTATCCGGGCACCGGAAACCAGATCACCGTCGACGGGTCGTTCGGCCCGGCCACGAAGGCGGCCGTGCAGCGCTTCCAGGCCGCGTACGGCCTGGCCGCCGACGGCGTCGCGGGAGCCCAGACGTTCAACAAGATCTACCAGTTGCAGGACGACGACTGCACCCCGGTCAACTTCACCTACGCCGAGCTGAACCGCTGCAACTCCGACTGGTCCGGCGGCAAGGTCAGCGCCGGCACCGCACGCGCCAACGCCCTGGTGACCATGTGGAAGCTCCAGGCCATGCGGCACGCGATGGGCGACCGGCCCCTCACCGTCAACGGCGGCTTCCGCAGCGTGTCCTGCAACAGTGCGGTCGGCGGAGCCGCCAACAGCCGCCACCTGTACGGGCACGCGGCAGACCTCGGCGCGGGCGCCCAGGGCTTCTGCGCCCTCGCCCAGGCGGCGCGCAACCACGGCTTCACCGAGATCCTCGGACCGGGCTACCCCGGCCACAACGACCACACCCACGTCGCCGGGGGCAGCGGTCGCTTCTGGTCCGCGCCCAGCTGCGGCATCTGAGGCCCGGCGGGGCGGGGAGCCGCGGCCCGGAGGGCCGCGGCTCCCCGCTGCCCGGAGGGGCGACGGCGGCGGTCAGTGTCCGGGGTTCCCGGCGACGGCGATCGTGCCCTGGGCCACCGCGCAGAGGGTTTCCACCCCTTCGGCGTCCACCATCAACAGATCGCAGCGGCAGACGACCCGGGTACGGCCGGGGCGGACCACCTGCGCCCGCGCGCGCAGCACCTCGCCCCGGGCCGGGCGCAGATAGTCGATGGTGAAGCCGGCGGTCAGGACGGACGGACCGACGGCCGCGCCCGCCGCGAAGGTGAGGGCGTTGTCGGCCGCGTAGCTCAGGACGCCTCCGTGAACGAAGCCGTTCTGCTGGCGCAGCTCGTCCCGCACGTCCACCTCCAGGACAGCCGCTCCGTCGCCGAAGGCCGTCAGCCGTGCGCCCAGCAGGACGCTGAAGGGCTGGGCCTCCAACACCTTCCGTCCGAACGCGAGTTCCGAGGCATGTGCCTCCATGTTCCACCTCTCTTCCCTGGTGGGGTGAGCCTCGCCGCCCGGGAACCGATCCGTCAACATCGGCCCGCACCGCCCGGCGTCCGGTCTCCCCAGCCCGGCGTCCGGTCTCTCAGGCGGAGGGAACGGCGTCGGCCGGGGCGGTGTGCCAGTTGGTGACGACCGGCTTGTCGACCGTGATGGTGCCGACCTCCAGGGAGACCGGGTCGGGGTCCTCGTTGCCGACGCCGACGATGATGGAGTCCAGTTCCTTGCCGCCGTCCGTGCTGGTGGTCTTGGGGTTCACCCCGGCGTAGGCGGTGGTGTCGCCGCCCAGCGTGACCGCGTCGCCGACGGCCTGCTCGGCCGGGCCCGCCTCGGTGCCGTCGGACCCGAACGCCACCGTCGGGAGCGCGGCCGGCAGCACACAGGTGATCCCCTGCCTGGCCTTCGCCATGATGAGGATGTAGCCGCCGGCCTGGCTCTCGGACCGGGTGCTCCAGGAGATGTCGTTCGCGCCGCAGGCCTGCTGGACCGACTTCCGCGTGCCGTCGCCGATGTGGGCACCGGACCCCTCGGCGCTGCCCCCGCCCTTCGCTTCGGACCCCTTGTCGGCGCCCTGCACCGTGCCCTTGTCGGCCTCCTTCGAGGCGCCGGACCCGGCTGCCGCGTCCGCGACGGGCGTGCCGGTGGCGGAGGGACTCGGCGCGGCACCGTCCTCCGTGTCCTGACACGCCGTCATCAGCAGGGCGCCGCCCACCAGGGCCGCGGAGACGAGGAAGGCCTTACGGCGGTTACCGAGCATGAGATCCCCTTGGTGAGCGTGGTCGCGGTCGTGTTCCTTGATCACTATGAGGGGCCGGAAGCCGCGGGGGTACGGGAGTTGCGTTGCCAGGACAACGCTGTCACAGACCGAAGACATGATCACGGAGCCGAAACCCGGGCCGCACAGGATCGTCACCCACGGAGGGAGCGATTCCGGCTCCACCGCCGCCGTCCACGACCGCTACTTCCGGCCATGCCCTGATCATCGTTCCGGTGGGTGACGGCGTGACGGATTCCGAAAGATCTTCACGTGGAGGACACACGCACGGCAAAAGCTTCGTCTTCCGGCCCCTCCGAGGCCGACGCAGAGCGGCAGAAGAGACCCGTGACGCCCCTGGGGCCGTGGATACGTGTCCATATGAGAGCCAACCCCTCTCTGCCTCCTTATGCGGAGAGTCACCCCCGTGTACACATGATCACGGCGGCCCCGAACAGCCCGGGGGCCGCCTCAACCATGTGTTTTGGGGGTACATCCGTCATGCCCAGACCCACCCGCCGTCAGGCCCTCGGGGCCGTCATCGGCGTCGCCGCGGGCGGCGCGCTCATCGGCGTCACCTCCGCTTCCGCCGGCACCGTGCCGACCGCGACCAGGAACGCCGGCAGCACAGCCGGCGGCGCGGGAGAGCCCGGTTCCTTCGACGAGGTCTTCAAGGGCCGCCGCATCCAGGGCACGCCCGCCGAGGCCCACACCGGCACGCATGCGCACGCACACGCCGGGCACGGCGCCGGCTACCGCGTGTTGATCGACGGCCGCGAACTACCCGTGATGCGGCACGGGAAGAGCGGCTGGAGCAGCACGATCAACCACTACGAGAGATTCGCGACCCCTCTGGAGGCCGCTCGCACCGCGGTCAGCTCGCTCAAGGGCGCCGTCGTCGTTCCGTTCGACCCCACCGCCTGACCCGGGAGCAGCAGTCATGACCGTACGGAAGAACCAGGCGAACCTCACGGCCCCCGAGAAGAAGGCCTTTGTCGACGCGGTACTGGAAGTCAAACGCAGAGGGGTGTACGACGAATTCGTACTCGCCCACCGCACGCGGTTCTCGATAGACATGAACAGCGGGATATACGTGGCCCACTTCGGGCCGTCGTTCCTTCCCTGGCACCGCAAGTACCTCATCGACTTCGAGAACGAACTGCAGAAGGTCGACGCGTCGGTCTCGATCCCCTACTGGGACTGGACCGCCGACAACACCGTCGGCTCCTCGCTCTGGGCCCCGGACTTCCTCGGCGGCACCGGACGCCCCTTGGACGACCAGGTGATGGACGGGCCCTTCGCGCATTCCGGCGGGAAGTGGACGATCAACGTCTCGGTCGACAGCCGCGCCTTCCTCGCCCGCAACCTCGCCTATCGCGTTCCCACGCTCCCGCCCCGGTCCGAGGTCGACGCCGCCCTCGCCATGCCCACCTATGACTCCCCGCCCTTCCGTGACGGCTCGACGGGATTCCGCTCCACACTGGAAGGCTCCGCGGGATATTTGAGCATGCACAATCGGGTGCACTCCTGGGTCTGGGGTCATATGGAGACGAGCGTCTCCCCGAACGATCCGGTGTTCTGGCTGCACCACTCGTTCGTCGACAAGCTCTGGGCCGACTGGCACGCACTCCACCCGGCCAGCGCCGAGTACCTCCCCGCCGGGGGGACTACCGACGTGATCGATCTGAACGACACCATGCCGCCCTGGCCGAACACGACCCCGCAGAGCGTGCTGGACCACACGCAGTTCTACACCTACGCCTGATTCCCCGTCAGGGGGCTCTTCCGGAACCGTCCGTGATCCGGTCGAGCCCGTAGTAGTCGGCGACACACCCGCCGGGCCAGTACTGGCGCCCGCCCCGGCTGAACGGCTCCAGCATCTGACTGATCACCAGGCGCTGGTACGGCAGGACCCGCTCACCGGCCGCAGCCCCCTCGCGGAGCCGGCGGTCCTGGGCGTCCCACTTCTCGGCACGGGCCCGCATCGCGGTGTCCAGGTCGCTCAGCGCCACGGCCGGGCCGACGCAGACCAGGACGCAGAGCGCCGCGCACACCGCCTTCGCCGGGGCGGTGCGGCGGGTGTGCCGGCGGAGGGTCAGGCCCAGCAGGGCGCCGGCACCGACGAGCAGGATCACGTACAGCAGGAGGTAGTCGTTCCACAGCCGGTTGGCGCTCGGGTCGCTCGCCCGGTCGCCGAACACCGGATACGTGATGACCGTGCAGAGGTAGCCGGAGACGAGGAGGGCGAGCACTCCGCCGGCGGTGAGCAGGGCCAGGTGCGCGGGCGGGCGGGGCGGTGTCCCGTCCGCCCGTCGGCACAGCAGCCCCAGCAGTACGCCCGCCGCGACCGCGCCGACGTACTGCCAGGTCGTGACCACGGTGACGGTGATCTCGGCGAATGCGCGCAGCGACCCGGCGAGGGAGTCGGGGGCGAGCAGGGAGGTGGTCTCCGCGCCGAACCGCTCCCTTCGGCGCACGGAGCCGGGTGAGGTGATGAGGACGGCGGCCCCGGCCACCGTCCCGGCGATTCCCGCCGCGCACCAGCGCCGGACGAACCCCCGGTCGGAGGCGGGGACCATGCGGCCGGACAGTAGGAGCGCGGTCAGGAGCACCGTCACCACGACGATCGCCGTCTCCTCGGACAGCGTGGCGAGGAAGGCGCCCATGAGCGCCGCCACGGTGAGCGCGAGGGCCCGCCCCCGGCGGGAGCGGGCGAGCAGGAGCGGGATCAGGGCGGCGCAGGCCAGGACGGGCGGCAGTGTGTGCGAAATGGACGCGGCGGGCCAGTAGTAGGTCTTGTACGTGTTCGGCGTGACGAACAGGAAGAGCGCGGCGGTCAGGGCCGCGAGCAGGAGCGGCAGCCCGCGCGGGGTGCGCAGCCGGGCCCGGCGCAGTGCCAGGACGGCCACCGCCCAGAGGACCGCGAGCACCAGAACCCCGCTGACCAGGGGGAACCACTGATGTCCCGCGACCTGGAACTGCGCGTACGCGCCGACCAGGAGCGCGTTGGCGACCCGTCCGTTGTCGTCGAGGTAGAACTTCCCCACGAGACCGGTGACGCCGTCGTCCCGTACGGCGGGCAGGAAGCACCAGTCGTCCGCGCCGGGCCTCACCCACCGCCCGAACCAGGACGCGGCGGCGAGCAGCGCGAGGGGCGGCAGCGCGAGGGCGGTCACCCAGAGGGCGGTCCAGGGGTGGTCCGAGGGGCGCCCGGCCGGGTCCGCCGTCTCCTCGCCCGGCCGCGGTCCCTCCGCGCCGGCGGCCACGGGAACGTCGTCGGACATCGGGGACGTCACCCCTCCTGGGAAGAGCGGGTGGGCAGCGGTTCGGGCTCCGGACGGCCGGGCAGTGGTTCGGCCCGCCGCACGGCGGCGGCGGCCTTGGTCTGGCCCGAGGTGATCGCCCACCGGGCCAGCAGGAACGAGACCGGGGTGACGAGGACGCCCGCGGCCAGCGCGGCGAGGTTCTTGTCCATCCCGAGACCGCTCACCGCCCCGTAGAGCAGGGCTCCGGACGCCACCAGGTTGACCAGGCTGGAGAGGGGATAGCGGACGAAGGCGTGCCAGGTCGGTCGCGTCCGGCACGTGACGTAGGAGTTGAGCAGGAACGAGCCCACGATGCTGACCGCGTAGCCGATGACATGGGCGGTGAGGTAGGGGATCCAGCGGTTCAGCGAGGCGTAGATCCCGAGGTAGACGGCGGTGTTCACACAGCCGATGAGGACGAAGCTGCCGAACTGGCGGACGGTACGGGCCCGGCCGGGGGCGCCGGTCGCGGGGCCCGGGGCCGGGGCGGTGGTGGCGGTCACGGAGGCCGTTGTGGTGGTGGCGGCGCGTCCGCCCGGGCCTGAGGTGAGCCCCGGGTGCGGCGGCGGGCTGTCCGACAGCGCCCGCACGGTCGTGTCGGTCTCGCGCACGACGTAGGGCGGGCGGTGTTTCGCCTCGTGGTAGATGCGGCCCACGTACTCGCCGATGACCCCGAGCGTCACCAACTGGATGCCGCTGAGGGCGACGACGGCGGTGAGGAGGGTGGCGTAGCCGGGGGTGTCCGCGCCGTTCAGGACGACACCCCCGACCGTCCACAGGGCGTAGACCAGGGCCGAGACGAAGACCCAGAAGCCGGTGTAGATCGCGAGGCGGAGCGGGCGGTTGTTGAAGGAGAGCAGTCCGTCGATGCCGTAGTTCAGCAACCGCTTGCTGCCCCATTTCGACCGGCCCGCCACCCGCTCGCTGTTGCGGTAGCGGAAGGTGACCGTGTCGAAGCCGATCCAGGAGAAGATCCCCTTGGAGAAGCGGTTGCTCTCGGGAAGGGACAGGACGCTCTCCACCGCCCGCCGGGACAGCAGCCGGAAGTCGCCCGACCCGTCGATGAGCTCCACGTCCATGCAGCGTCGGACGAGCGCGTAGTAGGTGTGGCTGAGGCTGGTGCGGAGCATGCCCTCACCCGCGCGGTCGCGGCGCGGGATGACCTGGTCGTAGCCGTGCCGGTGCAGTTCCAGCATGCGGGGGATCAGCTCCGGCGGGTGCTGGAGGTCGGCGTCCATGATCACGACGGCCGTCCCGCGCGACATCCGGAGGCCGGCGAGCATGGCGGCCTCCTTGCCGAAGTTCCGGCTGAAGGCGGTGTAGTGGACCCGGGGGTCGCGCGCGGCGAGGGCGCTCAGCAGGGGGCGGGTGCGGTCCCGGCTGCCGTCGTCCACGTAACAGATCTCGAAGCTGTCCCCGAGGGGTCCCAGGACGCCGACCAGCGCGGCGTGGAAGGCCTCGATCACCTCGGCCTCGTCGAAACACGGCACGACGACCGACAGCTGAAGGCCAGTCATGGGCCACCTCCGGATCTCGGTCCGCTCATGAGTGCCGGGCCCGCACCGGCGCGGCACCGGCGGCCTCCGGCACCGGGCCCCGGACCGCGCCACGTCCGCCCCATCTGACGACGGTCGGCGGCCACCGTCTCTCCGCACACGCGCGGGGGTACCTCTTTCCCACGCCCTTTCATGCGAACAGCCGACGGGGGCCGACGGAACGCCGGGTCGCGGGGGCGAAAAGGCACACATAACCTCGCAAAGGTGACATCTCCTCGACCGCCACGGACCCGGAGTGCCGCACCCGGCCGGGCCTGGCTTCCCAGCCGGTCCGCCGGCCCTCCCACCTGGCCTCTCACCGGCCTGTTCGCCGGTCCTCTCACCGGCCTGCTCGCCGTGCTGTCCGCCGTGTGCTGGCTGCTGCTCCCCGCCGCCGCGACCGCCCGTGCCGACGACCCCGTCGAGCTGTCCCGGGACGGGCAGATCACCGACCGGGTGGGTGCCCTGGGTGACCGGACGGGGCGGGTGGAGAGCGCACTCGACCGGTTGTACGCCGACGAGCGCGTCCAGCTCTTCGTGGTGTACGTACGCGATTTCTCCGGCCGGTCCGGACAGACGTGGAGCGACGAGACCGCCGACCGCAACGGCCTGGGCCAGGACGACGTACTGCTCTCCGTCGCCACCCACGACCGGCGGTACGCCTACTCCGTCGACGCGGGCTCCCCGCTCACCGACGCCCAGCCGCGGGACGTGGCGGGCACCGCGATCGAACCCGCGCTGCGGGAGAACGACTGGGCGGGAGCCGCGATCGGCGCGGCCGGCGGCTACGGCTCCGTACTGGCCGGACGCCCGGTGACCGCCCCCGCCATCACCCCGGGGCCCGCCGACCCCGGAACGGGTGATTCCGGCACCACCGGCGCCCGCGACCTCATCCTGCCGGTGGCCGTCGTGGTGGGCGCGGTCGCGGTCGGCGCCTACGCGTACGCCCGGCGCAGACGGCGCACGACGACCCGCACCACCCCGGCGGCCACCGGCTGGGGCCGGGGCGCGGGGGCGGGCGGTGCGCCCCAGCCGCCGACGCCGCTGCCGGAGCTGGACGGGCAGGCCAAGGAGGTGCTGGTGGACACCGACGACGCGGTGCGCACCAGTGAGGAGGAACTCGGCTTCGCCACCGCCCAGTTCGGCGAGGAGGCCGCGAAGCCCTTCACCGAGGCGGTCGCGCGGGCGAAGGAAGAGCTGACGCGGTCGTTCCGGTTGCGTCAGCGACTCGACGACGCCTTCCCCGAGGACGACGCGACCCGCCGCCGGATGCTGGAGGAGATCCTGCGGCGGTGCGCGACCGCGAACGAAGGCCTGGACACCGTCGCCGAGGACTTCGACCGGCTGCGCGCCCTGGAACGTACCGCTCCGGAGGGGCGCGGTGGGACAGGCGGGCACACTGCTGGACTCGGTGGACCGGCGGGCGGCGGAGCTGGACGAGGCCGCGCGGAAGCTACCCGCCGCGCTGACCGGGACGGAGACCAACCTCGCGGACGCCGGCGGGCTGCTCGAAGGGACCGCCGAGGGCCAAGCTCTCCCAGCTGAAGGCCAAGCGCGACGAACTGGTGGCGCGTTCGAGGTCCGCACAGGCGCGGAACCGGATGACGGACGCCGTGAAGAACGATGACGGACGCCGTGAAGAACATGGACGTACCCGACCCGACGAGCGAGCTGAGCCGCTTCGAGGACAAGGTGCGGCGCGAGGAGGCGAAGGCGCTGGGTAAGCAGGAGCCGGCGGCCTCCTCCCTGGACGCCCAGTTCGAGGAGCTGGACAGTCTGGGCGACAGCGCGGGGGTCGAGGCCCGGCCGGCGGCCCTGAAGACGGGCGCGTAACGCCTGGTACGGACCGAGGCGAAGCGCGATGAACTGCTGGCCCGGATCACCCCCACCGGCGCGGACGGGTTGGACGCCCTCACGGACCGGGCGGGGTCGGCGCCCCCGCGGGGCGGGGGGGCTCAGTACATGCTCAGGAGCTGCTCCACGGAGAGTTCGGCGGCCGGGGCCCCGTCCGGCAGGGCCAGTTCGAACCAGACGGTCTTGCCGCGCGGGGTGCGGCGCGAGCCCCAGGCGGCGCTGAGCAGGCCGACCAGTTGGAGGCCGCGTCCGCCCTCGTCGGTGTCGCGGGCGCGGCGGCGGCGCGGCTGGACGAGACCGGCGTCCCACACCTCGCAGACCAGGGTGCGGTCGCGCAGCAGCCGGAGCCGGATCTCACCCTCGCCGTAGCGCAGGGCGTTGGTGACCAGTTCGCTGACGAGGAGTTCGGTGGTGTCGACCAGGTCGCCGAGGTCCCAGGCGACCAGCTGCGAGCGGGCCAGCTCACGGGCGCGCCCCACGGAGCGGGGTTCGCGCGGCAGCGTCCAGTCCCCGACCGCCTCCCCGGGGAGCCCCTGGATGCGGGCCATCAGGAGGGCGATGTCGTCCTCGCCGTGCCGGGTGTCGAGGGTGCTGAGGACGTGGTCGCAGGCGTCTTCCAGCTCCATCTGCGGACCGGTGAGGACGGCTCGCAGCGCGTCCAGGCCCTCGTCCAGCGGCTGGTCCCGGGACTCGACGAGGCCGTCGGTGTAGAGGGTGAGCAGGGCGTTCTCCGCGAGCTCGACCTCGACCTCCTCGAACGGCTCGCCACCGACGCCCAGCGGCATGCCCGGGGGGACGTCGATGAGCCGGGCGGGCCGGCCGGGCTCGACGACGGCCGGGGGGAGGTGCCCGGCGTTGGCGAACGTACATCGCCGGGTGACCGGGTCGTAGACCGCGTACACGCAGGTCGCGAGATACACCTCGGAGAGGTCGGCCTCGCGGGACCTCTGCGCGGCGCGCGAGGGCCACTGCCCTCCCCCGCTGCCACCGAGGACCTCGCTGCGCTCGCCGCCGCCCGGGGAGCCGAGGCCGCGGGCGACCTCGTCGAGGGCGGAGAGCACTTCGGCGGGCTCCAGGTCGAGGAGGGCCAGGGTCCGCACGGCGGTGCGCAGTTCACCCATGGCGACGGCGGCACGCAGGCCACGGCCCATGACGTCGCCGACGACGAGGGCGGTGCGGTGGCCGGGCAGCTCGATCACGTCGAACCAGTCGCCGCCGACCTCGGTGGCGGTGTTGCCCGGCAGATAGCGGCAGGCGATGTCGAGGCCGGCGGCCTCCGGGTCGCCGGGGGGCAGGAGGCTGCGCTGGAGGATCAGGGCGCGTTCGTGCTCGCGGCGGTAGAGGCGGGCGTTGTCGATGCAGACGGCGGCGCGGGCGGCCAGTTCGGTGGCCAGCCCCCGGTCGCGCTCCCCGAACGGCTCGCTGCCCTTCGTACGGGAGAACCGGACGAGCCCGACGACGGTGTCGTGCGCGACCATCGGCACGGCGAGCGTCGACTGCACGAAGCCCATCTCGTCGCCGGGGACGGCCTCGACCCGGCCGGAGCGCAGCGCCATGGCGCAGGGCGAGCCGAACGGGAAGCGGTGCACGGAGCCGAGAGCGGGCGGCAGGTCGTCCGGGCCCGGGGGCCCGCCGCCGGCCACGGCGGTGGGCAGGGCGTCGGCGACCGCGCTGGCGTGGGCCACCCGGCGCAGCTCCGCCGAGCCTCCGGCGGACTCGCGGTGGGCGGGCGCCCACCTGCCGGGAGCGGCCTCCTCGCCGGTGAGCAGCCCCTGGTAGAGGTCGACGGTGGCGAGGTCGCAGAAGCCGGGGACGGCCACGTCGAGGAGCTCGCGGGCGGTGGTCTCCAGGTCCAGGGAATTGCCGATGCGGGCGCTGGCCTCGTTGAGGAGCGCGAGGTTGCGGCGGGCGCTGGCCGCCTCGCGGGCGGCGATGTGCCGGCGGGTGACATCGGTGGCGAGACCGGCGATACCGACGGGGCGGCCGGCCCCGCTGTGCACCCGGTAGAGGTTCATGGACCAGTGGCGGCGCTCGGTGCCACCGGGGGCGGGGCCGACGAGCTGGAGATCGGTGACCGACTCCCCGGTCTCCAGGACCCGTTTCAGGGTGGCGGACAGCCGGTCGGCCTCGGCCCCGGCCAGATAGTCCTCCACCGTGCGGCCCCGGTGGTCGTCGGCCGCGCCGCCGAAGAGCGTGGCGAAGCGTTGGTTGGCCCGGACGACGGCGAAGTCCGTGCCGAACAGCACGAAGCCGAAAGGAGATTGGCCGAATATGGCCTGAGAGGCGGCGAGGTCCGTCTCGATGCGCCGCAAGGCCCGGACGTCCACGACGATACAGAGCGCGGCCCGCTCGCCCCGGCCCGTCAGACTCGGCATCACATAGACCTCGGCGACGCCGTGCGCCCCGCCCTCGCCCGGCATCCGGAACGGGACGAGGCCCGTCCACTCCTTGCCGTCGAGGATCTCGCCGACCCTCCGATGGCCGTCCGAGCGCAGCTCGGCCGGCATGAAGGCCGCCACCGGGTCGCGGCCGATCGCCTCGGCCGAGGCCATGCCGAACAGGCCGGCGGCCCGGCTGCTCCACTGCTCGATCAGACCGTCGGGGCCGATCGAGAAGGAGGCGACCCTGATGTAGTCGTAGATCGAGCCGGGTGGGCTGTTCTGCCACACGACGTCGCCCGTGGTTGTGACGACATCTCCCGTTGTCCCAGGTATTTCGCTCACGCGACCGTCCCCTCCAGCTCACACACCGGACCGGTCCTTCCCGCAGTATTCAGCACTGCGGCCCCGACCGACACGGCGTTCACGATCACAGCAAGGTCTCAGTCCCTTTCAGCCAGGTTCTGCCCGACCTCTGGTGATCGCTGTGCGTCCCTCCACTCTCCTAACCAGGGAGAGCCAGCTCGAACCACACGGTCTTGCCACTTTTTCCGCGGCGGGTCCCCCAGCTACGTGCGGAACAGGCCACGAGCTGGAGTCCCCGGCCGCCTTCGTCGTCGGGTCCCGCACTGCGTTCGGTGGGTGGATCCGGAAGCGGATCGGAGACTTCCACCAACAGCACCGGGGTGGCGGCAGGGTGGTCGACGAGCGGATGACCCCCGTCCGCGTGCGACTGGGCCAGACGTACGCCGATGGGACCGGAGGCGTACCGGAGGGAGTTGGTCACCAGCTCGCTGACGAGCAGGACCGCCAGGTCACCCACCGCCGCGTCGAGGCCCCAGGAACCCAGCGCGCCCCGGACGGCGTGCCGGGCGCTCCGCACGGAACCGGGTTCGGCGGGGAAGGCCCACTCGGCGCAGTCACCTTCGGTATCGATCACGCCGATCACTTCCCAGGGACGACCACGGGCACATCCCCTACGCAAACGGGGTCTAAACAGCCCATACCCACCATTTGTTGCTCACTACCGCCCAGCCCCGTCTTTGGTGCGGACGGGCGTACGCGCACCACGGCCCGGGGGGTCAGCTCAGCGCGCACCACGGCCCGGGGGTCAGCTCAGCGCGCCCGCCGCCCTGAGGTCATCGAAGAGCAACTGGTCCACGGGCGGCACGAGGGCCCGATCGGCGAAGGAGAACCACGCCATCTCCTCGATCTCACTGCTCGCGGCGAGCGTGCCGCGGTAGTCGCCGTAGTAGCAGCTCATCCGTACGACGGCGGCGTCGGCCCGCTCATCCACCGGGGCCTCGTACGTCCCGGCATGAACGACGGTCTCCCGGATCAGGCCGACCGTCAGTTCCTCCTCGACCTCCCGCAGGAGGGTCTGCAGATCGGTCTCCGCACCCTCTCGCTTGCCGCCCGGAATGTAGAAGACATCCTTGCCCCGAGGCCGCGCGCAGAGGATCCTGCCGCCCTCGATCCGCACCCACGCCACCGTGTCGATCAGCACCGCCACCACTCCGCCCCGCTCGTCGCGTCTCCGGCGGCTTCCGCACCCCCGGTCAGGGCGGGACCCTACCGTCCGGACCGCCGACGCACGGAACGTGGGGACGGAGGCGGCGGGGCACGGGCGGCGAGGCGGAGACGGGAACGGAGACGGCACGAGGGCGCGCCACAGAGACGCGCGCGGGCGTGAAGACGTGAAGACTCGAGGAAGGCCGCGGGGCCCCGGGGGCGGAACGGCCTCCCAGGGCCCCGCGAGGTCGCCCGCCAGGTCAGGGCCTGCCGCCCTGCCCCACGCGCTCCACCCGGTAGACCTGGTGGCGATGGCGGTCGTCGAGGCCGTCGGCGACCTTCTGGGCCTCGGCCTGCGTGGCGTACCTGCCCACGCGGTAGCGGTTGCCGCCGTCGTCCTGCCGTATCACCTGCCAAGGGAGCATGGTGCCGCTGTCGCTCATCGTGTCGCTCCCCCGCATATCGCCCCTCTCCCCGTTGGCGTGCACGTCTCTAAGGATCCCCAGGAAACCGCAGTACGCATATGCCCGAGCGTACGCCTGACCCTCACTCAGTGCAGGCGGCTTTACACAAAGAGATACACATCCGGCCATCACGAAAGGGGCGCACCCGCAGATTGCGCCCCCTCGTGACCCATCAGCCCCGGTCGGCGCCCCTCAACCGGCCCGACGGGGCGTCATCTCACCCCAACCGGCCCGACGTGGCGTCATCTCGCCTCATCTCACCGGGAGGTGGTACGCGACCCTGTACCGGTCCGCCGGCACCACCACGTCGGCCGTCTCCACGGCCCGGCCCGAGGCGTAGTACGTACGCCCGATGACGATGACCACGTGACCGGGCACGCCACCCAGCGCCAGAAGTTCCTCCGCCAGCCCCGGGCGCGCGCCGACCTCCTCAGCGACGTTGTCCACGACGACGTCGATCGCGGCCATCCGGTCGACCACCCCGCAACCACCCAACGGGCCCTCCTCCGGCAGCATCACGGGCGTCCGGCCGGTGACGGCGAGCGGCTCCCAGGAGGTGGAGAGCATGATCGGCTCGCCCACCTCCCGAAAGACGTAGTGCGTGCGCATGACGCGGTCGCCCGGCTCGATGCCCAGCCGTTCGGCGATCTCGGGGTTCGCCCCTTCCTGCTCGCTGCGGGACTCCCAGGTCCCGCGCGCCCCGCCCGCCGACTGCTCCTGCCGGAACGGGCTCGCCCCCTTGTCCGGCCGATTGCCGGAGCGGGCGATCATGCGGGGCACGGGGCGCTCGCGCACATAGGTGCCGGAGCCGGAGCGCCCCTCGACCAGCCCCTCCGCCATCAGGACCTTTCGCGCCTCCAGGGCGACGGTGTCCGAGACCCCGTACTCCTCCCGGATGCGAGCCTGCGACGGCAGCCGCGTATGAGGCGGCAGCGCGCCGTTGACGATCTTCTCCCTGAGATCACTCGCCACGCGCAGATAGGCGGGCTGCTCACCGAAAGTCACAGGCCACTCCCAACAGGTTGACAGTCTGCGACAGCCTGACAACCGTGGGTTGTGCACCGCAAGCGTAGGCCAGAGTTTCACTCAATGTGATGACCTTGTGACGGTCCACGCATACCTCGAACACATACCTCGAACGCGGACACCGGATCGGCCCCGGACGCTCTCCGACTCCACCCTGCCCAGCGCCACACCGGCCGACACGGCCACACCGGCACCACCTCACCGACACCACCGCCGAAGTCGGCAACTCCCGGACTCTTGACCATTTTTGGTCCAGACCAATACCTTCCTGTGCACAGCACGGCTCCCGCACTTCCTTCCGCTTTCCCTCCGCTTTCCTTCCGCACCGGATCACGCACAGGAACGAGCCTCATGCGCCGAAGAAACCTGTCCCGAATGACCACCGCCGGCGTCGCCCTGGCCCTGCTGGCAGGCATCGCACCCGTGGCCACCGCCAGCGCCGGCCACGACCGGAACGACGGCGGCGACCGCGACCGCGACAAGGGCCATCACCGCCCCGCGTACAAGAGCATCGGCTACTTCACCCAATGGGGCATCTACGGACGCGACTTCCAGGTCAAGGACCTGGACACCAGCGGAGCCGCGGCCAAGCTGACCCACATCAACTACGCCTTCGGCAACGTCAACGCCGAGGGCAAGTGCTTCACCGGCAACATCCCCGGCCAGGCCGACGCCTGGGCGGACTACGCCCGCCCGCTCGACGCGGCGGGATCGGTGGACGGTGTCGCCGACACCGACACCCAGCCGCTCGCGGGCAACTTCAACCAGCTGCGCGAGCTGAAGGCCAAGCACCCCGGTCTCAAGGTCATGATCTCGCTGGGCGGCTGGAGCTACTCCACCCACTTCTCCGACGCGGCCCGCACCGCGGCCTCCCGCAAGGCCCTCGTCGCCTCGTGCCTCGACCTGTACATCAAGGGCAACCTCCCGGCGGACGGGGCACGCGGCGGCGACGGCGCGGCGGCCGGCCTCTTCGACGGCATCGACGTCGACTGGGAGTGGCCCGGCTCGGCGGGCAATGAGGGCACCGTCTTCCGCCCGGAGGACAAGAAGAACTTCACCGCCCTGATCCACGAGTTCCGCACCCAGCTCGACGCCTACGCGAAGAGCCGGGCTACGACCAAGGAGAAGGCGGCCAACGGGCACGGGAAGCCGAAGCCGATCCACTACGACCTGTCGGCCTACGTGGCGGCCAACCCGAAGGCGATCGACGCGGGCTTCGACGTGAAGCGCCTCATGAAGGACTTCGACTTCGTCAACATCCAGGGCTACGACTACCACGTCTCCGGCGAGAAGAAGACGGCCCAGCAGTCGGCCCTGTACGCGAAGAACGACTTCAGCGTCGACCAGACCGTACGCGACTGGGTACGCCGCGGCGCGCCCAAGCACAAGATCGTGATGGGCATGCCGACCTACGGCCAGGGCTGGACCGGGGTGAGCGGCGGCGGCACAGGCATGGGACAGCCGGCCACGGCCCCGGCTCCGGCCACCTGGGCGGCGGGCTACGAGGACTACAAGGTCCTGAAGCAGCTGGCCGCTTCGGGGACGTACAAGGTCCACCGTGATGTGAAGAACGGCCACGCGTGGCTGTTCGACGGCACGACCCTGTGGACGTACGACGACCCGCAGGTGCTGCGCGCCAAGGCCTCGTACATCCGGGACAAGGGTCTCGGCGGGGCGATGTTCTGGTCGCTGGACGGGGACACGGAGAACGGCGAACTGATCACCGCGGTCGACCGCGGGCTCAACCGCCGCTGACACCGAAGGGCCGGGGTGGCCGCGTGACGCGGCCACCCCGGCCCGACCACCGGGACCAAAGCGGTCCAGCGGTCCAGCGGTTCGGCTATGCGGGCCGGGGCGTGTTCAGAACTGGAGCGCCCAGCTGTTGATCCGCCCGGTGTCGGCGCTCGCGTTGTCGCCGACCCGGAGCTTCCAGGTGCCGTTGGCGACCTCGGAGGAGGCGTCGACGGTGTACGTGGTGACCACGTTGTCGCTGCTGCCGCCGGAGCCGTACGCCTTCAGGTTGTAGACGGAACCGTCGGGCGCGACCAGGTCGATCTGCAGGTCGCCGATGTAGGTGTGGGAGATGTTGACCGGAACGCTCAGCGCGGCCGGGGCGTTGCCGGTGACACCGGTGACCGTGACCGGCGCCTCGACGGTGGTGTTGTCGCTGATCGCGTACCCGATGGTGTTCTCGAACTTCTTGCCCGGCTCCGGCGGGTTGCCGCCGCCCGGACCCACGTACAGCAGCCGGTTCGGCGATCCCGTGCCCGGGTTGGTGACGACCCCGGGAGTGGACGCGGCGACGAGTCCGGCGGAGACCTGGGCCGGGGTCGAGGCCGGGTTGTCGGCGAGGTAGATCGCGGCGGCGCCGGCGACGTGCGGGCTGGCCATCGACGTACCGGAGATGGTGCTCGTGGCGGTGTCGTTGGTGTTCCACGCGGAGGTGATCGAGGAACCGGGCGCGAAGATGTCCACGACCGCGCCGAAGTTGGAGAAGCTGGAACGGGCGTCGGTGTTGGTGCTCGAGCCGACCGTGATGGCCTCGGCGACACGCGCCGGGGACTTCGTGTTCGCGTTGGTCGACTCGTTGCCCGCCGCGACGGCGTAGGTGATGCCGGCGGCGATGGACCGCTGGACGGCCGCGTCGAGGACCGCGTCGGCGCCGCCGCCGAGGCTCATGTTCGCGACGGCGGGCTTGACGGCGTTGGCCGTCACCCAGTCGATGCCGGCGACGACCTGCGCGGTCGTGCCGGAGCCCTGGTTGTTCAGGACGCGGACGCCGACGATCTTCGCCTTCTTGGCGACGCCGTGGGCGGTGCCCGCCACGGTGCCCGCCACGTGCGTGCCGTGGCCGTGGCCGTCCTGCGCGACGTTGTCGTTGTCGATGGCGTCGTAGCCGTTGAAGGCCCGGCCGCCGAAGTCGCTGTGGCTGATGCGCACCCCGGTGTCGATGACGTAGGCGGTGACGCCCTCGCCGGCCTTGTCGGGGTAGGTGTAGCGCTGGTCCAGCGGCAGGCTCTTCTGGTCGATCCGGTCGAGGCCCCAGGAGGGCGGGTTGTTCTGGGTGGCGGAAGCCGTGAAGGTGCGGTTCTGCGAGACGGACGCGACGGCCGGGTCGGCGGCGAACTTCTTCGCCTCGGCGGCCGATGCCTCGACCGCGTAGCCGTTGAGGGCCGAGCGGTAGGTGCGTTCGATGCTCGCGCCGTACTTCTTCGCGAGGGCCTTGCCCTGGGCGGAGTCGGACTTCGCGGCCGAGTCCTTCAGCGTCACGATGTAGCTGTCACTGATGGTGCCCGGGGCGCCCGCGTTCAGAATCACGCCTTCGGGTGCGCGCTCGGCCGCGGTCGCCGGGAGTGCGGCGGTGGCGAGTGCGACGGCGGCTGCGGTGGCTATGACGGTCGCCGCGGCGAGTCTTCGACGGGCCTGGGGGGTGTGACGCGTCACTGACATCTGAGGGGTCCTCCTCATAGACGTGCTCTGGTGGGGGGGTGCCGGAGCCGCAAGACGACTCCCGACAGGGGCATGACAAATCAATCGGCCGAACGCCCCGCTTTCTGCGTCGCCCGGTGAGCCGCGTGCCCTGCTGCCAGCGAAAGATTGACCGATCCATGGCGAACCCACAAGGGTGCCTTGGGGTGCGCCATACGCGCGCCATTCATCTGCCATACGCCTGTCATCCTGGCGAACATGACGACCTATCACTGTCCGACGGACGGGACCCGGTCCGAGATCACGGCCCTGACCTGGTGCTGCCCGGTCTGCCGGGGCCCCTGGGACCTCGACTTCACCCCGCGCGGGGTGTTGCGCCGAACGCGCTTTCCACACGGGTCAGTTCACTGTGGCGTTACGAGGAATTCCTGGCGCTCGCCACCTCGCCGATCTCCCTGGGCGAGGGCCGCACCCCGGGGGCCCGGGGACCGGGAGATGGAAGTGGAGAACTGCGAGGAAGAAGCGGAAACGGACGGACGCGGGACCTGCTCCATCCGGCGGTCGGGCGGACGCCCGGTGCGGGACCGTGCGTGCCGTGACGGCCGACCGTACCCGCGCGTCCCTACCGTCGCCCTGTGAGCTTCTCGCGCATCTCCGTCCTCGCGCCCCTGGTCGCGGTCGCCCTGATCGCACCGCTGCCGCCCCCCGCCGACGCCACCGAACCTCCCGGCCCCCTACCGCGGCCGGGCCCGGCCGCCCCGTCCGGCTCCCCCGCACCGCCCCCGTCCCCGCACCCGGCCGTGCCCGCCTGCGGCAGGACGGACGGTCCGGGCGCCCCCGGGACCTCCTGGGCGCCGACGTCCACCCGCTTCGGGGAGGCCGCCGGCTACGACCCGTACATCGGCAACGGCTACCTCGGCCACCGCGTCCCCCCGGCCGGAGCCGGATACGCGGCCACCGGGGAGAAGACCGGCTGGCCGCTCTACACCCCCCGCTACGACGGCGCGTTCGTCTCCGGGCTCTACGCCCGCGACAAGGCCGTCTCCCAGGGCCGCGAGGTGATCGCCGCGCTGCCGAGCTGGACCAACATCGACGTGGGGGTCGGCGAGGAGACCCTCGGCACGGACACCCCGGCCGGCCGGATCTCGCACTACCGCCAGACGGTCTTCCTCGCCTGCGGCCTCGTCCGCACCTCGCTGCGGTGGACGACCGCCGGCGGTCGGGCCACGGACCTCACGTACGACGTGCTGGCCGACCGGTCCGACGTCCACACCGGAGCCGTACGCCTGCGGATGACCCCGCGCTGGAGCGGCACGGCGACCGTCACTGGCCGGCTCGACGACCGGGGCGCGCGCCGGATCACGCTCCGCGAGGACGGCACGTTCCGCACGCTCGGCACCGGGATCGAGGGGGCCGTCGCGCAGACGATGCGGCACGGCTCGGGCGTGGTCGAGACCCTGCGGTCGGGGGCCCGTACGGCCCCGAGGGCGACCCCGGTCCGCGCGGACCGCACGTACACCTTCGAGAAGTACGTCGGCGTCGACACCGCCCTGACTTCCCGCGCCCCGGCCGAGGACGCCCGCGAGGCGGCGCACCGGGCGGCACGGCACGGCTGGGACCGGGTCTTCGCGGCGAACGGGGCCGCCTGGCGCGAGGTCTGGTCCGCCGATGTGCTGGTCCCGGGGGACCGCCGGCTCCAGGGCTGGCTGCGTTCGGCCCAGTACGGGCTGCTGGCGAGCGCCCGGCGCGGCTCCTCCGACAGCATCGCCCCGGCCGGTCCGACCAGCGACAACTACGCGGGCATGATCTTCTGGGACGCGGAGACGTGGATGTTCCCCGGGCTGCTCGCGACCCGCCCGGAGCTGGCGCGCCCGGTCGTCGAGTACCGCTACCGCACGCGCGACGCGGCCCGCGCGAACGCCGAGAAGCTGGGCCACCGGGGCCTGTTCTACCCCTGGACCAGCGCGAGCCGGGGGCGCCTCCCATCCGAGTGCCAGAGCTGGGACCCGCCGCACTGTCTGACCCAGAACCACCTCCAGGGCGACGTCTCGCTGGCCGTCTGGCAGTACTACCTCGCCACCGGTGACCGCGACTGGCTGGCGTCGAGGGGCTGGCCCCTGCTCCGGGGCATCGCCGAGTTCTGGGAGTCGCGCGTCACGGCGAACGCGGACGGCAGCTACTCCGTCAACGACGTGGCGGGCCCCGACGAGTACAGCAACGGCGTCGACGACGGTGTCTTCACCAACGCGGTCGCCGCCACCGCGCTGCGCAACGCGACCCGCGCCGCCCACCTCCTCGGCCGGCGCCCGCCCGCCGCCTGGAACAAGGTGGCGGACGGGCTGCGCATCCCGTACGACGCGGAGAAGAAGGTCTTCCTCCAGTACGCGGGCTACAACGGATCCACGATCAAGCAGGCGGACACGGTCCTGCTGACCTACCCGCTGGAATGGCCGATGGAGCCGGGTGCCGCGGCGGCCACCCTGGACTACTACGCGGCCCGCACCGACCCGGACGGCCCGGCGATGACGGACTCGGTGCACGCGATCGACGCGGCGGCGATCGGGGAGCCGGGCTGCTCGGCGTACACCTACCTCCAGCGCGCGGTGCGCCCCTTCATGCGGGGCCCGTACGACCTGTTCTCCGAGGCGCGCGGCGACAAGGCGGGTGCGCAGGACCCGCTGTCCGGCTTCCCCGCCAACGACTTCCTGACCGGGAAGGGCGGCTTTCTCCAGGTGTTCACGCACGGCCTGACGGGGCTCAGGCTCCGCGAGGACGGCGTGCGCCTGGACCCGACACTGCCGCCCCAACTGCACGAGGGCGTCACCCTGAAGGGCCTGCGGTACCGGGGCTCCGCGTACGAGGTCGGGATCGGCCCCCGGACGACCACGGTCCGCCTGACCTCGGGCGCCCCGTTCACGGTCCACACGGAGGCGGGTCCGCGCCGCCTCTCCTCGGCGCTGGAGCTGCCCACCCGGCGCCCCGACCTGCTCCCGACGGCCGACACGGCGCGCTGCCGCCCGGTGACGGCGACGTCCGAGGCCCCTGGCCTGTACGCGGAGGCGGCGGTGGACGGTGCCCCGGCGACGTCCTGGTCCCCCGACGGCGCGGAGGGAGCCCTGACGGTGGACCTGGGCACGAGGCCCCTCCGGCTCACCTCCGTGACCCCGGCCTGGAGCGGCACCGCCCCCGCCTCGCACACCGTGGAGACCTCCCTGGACGGCCGCTTCTGGCGTCCCTACCTGGCGGGCGACACGGCCCGCAAGGTCCGTGTGACGGTCAGCTCGGAGGACCCGGAGAAGCCGGCGGGACTGGCGGAACTGCGGGTGGAGGCGGACGGCCGGTAGGGCGCCGGCCGGCCTCACCCATCGACCACATCTCCGGCGCCGTCGCCGACCGCCTCGCGGCGAACGGGAGACCCGAGCCGGGTGCCGATCCGGAGGCCGTCCACCGCGAGGCGTACCGACGGGAGACCAAGGAGGGCGTCGAGCGGCTCCCCGCGAGCGCGGGGATGTACCAGGCAGCGGCCTCGGCCGGACACACGCCGTCGATGAACCGGCTCGGGCAGCTCCACGAGGAGCAGTGAGGAGCAGTGAGGCACTGCACCGCAGCGGTGCACCTGGCCACGCACGACGAGGACACGGCTACACGTCGAAGCGGGACGTCGAGCGCAGAGCCATGAACTGCAAAAACGCTGTTCTCAAGGGTTCATCCCAGCATCATCCCAGCACGGGCGGTCAGTAGTGGTACCGAGCCGCGAGGATGACGACCTCTTTGTCTGTCACCAGGTAGACGAGGCGGTGCTCGTCGTCGATCCGCCGCGACCACGC
Source organism: Streptomyces sp. NPDC104313 (assembly GCF_055583985.1). NCBI lineage: Bacteria > Bacillati > Actinomycetota > Actinomycetes > Kitasatosporales > Streptomycetaceae > Streptomyces > Streptomyces sp. NPDC104313. Next base: position 183,736 of record NZ_JBVJMW010000006.1, on the reverse strand, counting down.
GCCAGGCAGGTGGTACTTCAAAGGTTCGGGCTTGCCGATACCCGAGAACGGGTCACGCCTGACGTCCTCGATGAGCTTGTTGATTCGGGCGAGCATCTTACGGTCGTTCTTGAGCCAGGACGTGTAGTCCTCCCAGCCCTGGTCCTCGAAGACAAGCCTCACCCGGCACCCGCACCCGCGTCCGCCGAGTCCGGATCGATCAGCTCCCGCTCCGACACGTTGATGTTCGCCAGGGCGTTCCCGTACGCCTTGAGAAGCCGGCGAGCGTTCGCCGGAGAGCGCAGCAGGTACGAGCCCTCGCGCAGCGCCGCGTAGTCCTCGGCCGAGACAAGCACGGCGTTGCCGTGCTTCGAGACGATCTCGATGGCCTCGTGGTTCTCGTTGACCTTCTTGATCAACGGGAAGAGCTCCCTGCGGGCTTCACTCGCCGTTATCGACATGACCTGACCCCTTCCCTCAAGTGGTACCTAATAACGTACCACTCCGCGTGCCATTCGGAAGGAAAGGCTATTGACGGCCAGCCAGCTGTCTCGACACCAACCCGGCGCGGGAAAGAGCCAAGGGCCCACCTCCGAGGAGGCGGACCCTTCCGACCTGCACGTTTACCAGGGCCCAACGTGGCGCTCATTCACATAATCAGACGTTGAAGCGGAACGTTCAACGCAGAGCTCCGACCTGCGTAAACACGGTTCCGGAAGCAGTTATCCAGCACCTATCCAGCACGGTGCGAGTTCATCCAGCACATCCAGCACCACGCGACCCAGGCACGGATGTGTACACATGGAACACACGGTACGCTTGAGCGTATGACGCAGCCGCTGCCCATAGAGTCCATCCGCGATGTGCGCGCACACCTGGCCGAGGTCGTGGAGCGCGCGGATCGCGACGACGTGCCCACCGTGATCACGCGCCGAGGCAGGGAAGTCGCCGCCGTCGTCTCCATCGAGGTGCTGCGCAGATACCAGGAGTGGGAAGAGCGCGAGATCAACCGGATCATCGATGAACGCATGGCTAATCCGGCTCCCGGCATCCCGATCGAGGACATCATGAGGGAGACGCTGGCACGCAGTGAATGAGCACAGCGCGAGTGAGTACCGGACCGCGTTCCGACCCGAGGCGCAGGCGGAACTCCGGAAGATCCCTCGCGACAAGGCACTGCGCATCCTGGCCAAACTGACCGAGCTGGAGAGCGATCCCCTCGGCTTCAGCACCACCGCGCTCGTGTCGCAGCCGGAGCGCCGTCGACTCCGAGTCGGCGACTATCGCGTCGTCTATACGATCGACAACGGGGAGCTCCTCGTGTGGGTTGTACACGTCGGGCATCGCTCCACCGTCTACGACACCTGACGCCGACCGATCCGGCGTCAGAATATCCAACACCCATCCAGCACGGTGACGACGAAGAGGCCGACTCCGGGAGAAGTCGACCTCTTCCGACCCGCACGCTCGACGAAACCGCCTAACATGCAGTAACGAATAAACTACACATTGAACCTGAACGTTGACTCCAACGCTCCCACCTGCGGTGGCGTGGTTGCGAGGGGGTCAAGTCAGCACGGGAAAACAAGGTCAGCACCTACGCGGCTTCCTCGTAGCCGGCCACCTCCACCACGAGTACGTGGACACGGATGGCCCGCGTACCTTCCTTCAACCTCCGGCCATGGAGAGCGAGTCGACGTGGTGGCGGCACGCGAAGGGCACCACCGGGGCACCGGGCCTGATGGTCGCTGCGACGAAGGACGGCCAGACCCCCGTCAAGGAGGTGGTCCGATGAACCTGCAACTCGCCGACCTCGAATCAGCCGAAGCCCCCGTGGCGGTCGACTGGTCCGCCCTCGCCGAGCCGCACGTCGAGAGCGTCGCCCAGGCCGTCGCGCGTGCCTTCGCCCGCGACTACGGACTCACGCTGGAATACGACGACGCGTTCCGGGAGGCGGTCATCGTGGCCGCCGAGCGGTCCGGCGACGTGCGGCGCGTCCTCGCGCAGGGGGGCGCCGGCCTGCTGCACCGGTGGATGTCTCAGCGGCTGAGGGACAGGGGACTGACGGACGCCAAGCACCGCTCCGGACACGTCTTCTACGAGCCGCCCGGAGCGCGGCCGAGCGGAGCGGCCGGTGACGTACGACCGGCGACTGGTCGAACACCTGCTTCCGGCGGTGTGGGAGGCGGAAGCGGCGTACGGAATCCGCAACCCGATAGCGCCGGATGCCGACATGCCGAAGGGCACGGTCGACAAGAAGGCCGCGGGAACGCTGTTCGCCCACCTTGCCGACATCCGGCGGGGCTGGGTGACGGCGTCCCTGCCCCTCGGCGAGCGCCGCGCCCTCATCCTTCGCTACGGGGCGGACGTCGGGCGCGCTCGAAGGAGTCACCGGGCGGGCCGTGCGCTACCGCTGTGAACGCGGCATCGGCAAGATCGCCGCGCACCTGAATGGGACCGAGTACGTAGACGGTTACGACGAGTTGGAGGGTGCCGCTTGAGCGAGGCAATGCCGGAAGAAGCGATCGGGTATTGGGACGAGACGACCAGGACGTACTACGAGCGGCAGGAGGACGGGACGGTCCTGTGCCGCCCGTATAGCGAGGCGGAGAATGCTCAGGCCGACGCCAGGGCGAACGGGGCCATCCCCGTCGAGGATCCCAAAGAGAGCACCCTGCTTCTCTCCGCCGACAACGCCTCGAACGCAGCCTTCTCGGCCCTGGCCAAGGTCAACGACGACGAGCTGAGAGCACAGGTCAACGCCCTGACAGCGCAGTCGAGCCGACAGGCAGACGTGCTCGCCGCCATGGTCCGCTTCCTGCTGGGGCGCTTCGAGTCCAGGGCCACCGAGGTTCGTTGACAACCCGACTCCGCTTGAGGCGTTCTGGCAAGTTCTGGCAAGTTTCTCGACGCAGCATCAACGCCTCGGGCAGGATCGGGCACGCAGGGCGACACCGACCTCATGAGGAGGGCATTATGGCGCTGCGTATGCTCGGTAAGGACCCGAACAGCCCTGACGGCAACAGCCCGACCGTGTACCTGGACGAGGAGACGGACCATTACCTGGTCCAGGGCTTCAACGTCGATGACGAGGAGCGGCTCAGGCAGATGAGCATCCCCGCCCACGAGGGGGTCGTCGAGATCCCGCGCTACATGGTTCAGTTCTTCCTTGAGCAGGACAGGAAGGGCGCGGACACCGACCCGGAGGTGGAGAAGGATGGCAGCGGCCCCGACGTTTAGGGAGCTGTTCCGCGACTGCCAGAGGAGCGCTGTCCACCTGGAGACGCGAGACGCCTACTCCAAGACGGACTCGGCTTTCGTCGACTGGAAGGCCGGCGAGCCCATCGACCCCGCTCAGCGGTGGGGTGCCTGGCACGAAATCGTCAGCGAAGCCGTAACACGCGGCGTCGAGATCCGTCGAGCGCGCGTCATTTCGACCCCCGTAAGCGAATACATTCGTTTCGAGTGCGACGTGACGGACGGTTTGAATATCGCAGCGGGCGAGGATGTGCGCTGGCTCTCACGGCGAAGCGCCACCGCAATTGCCCTTCCGGGCAACGACTTCTGGTTGTTCGACTCCAGCCTTGTGTACGTCAATCATTTCGACGGAGAAGGCGAACCCACCGAACCGGAACTCACCGAGGACCCGGAAGTAGCAAAGCTCTGCGAGTCTGCCTTCGAAGCCGTCTGGAAGAAGGCCACGCCTCACGCAGAGTTCACACACTGAAACACATAGGACTGTCACCGAGAAATGGAATCGGCTTCTTCGAGCGTCCAGGAAGCACGTAAAGCGCTCGGGCGCCGCTTGGGAGAGATCCGGAAAGCAGCCGGGCTGACAAAACGTGCCCTGGCGCAGAACATCGGGTGGCATGAGTCGAAGGCTTCGCGCTTCGAGAGCGGCACACGTGCGCCCTCGGAGCGCGATCTTCGCGATTGGTGCCGTACGTGCGAGGCGGACGACCAAGCCGAGGATCTGGTCTCGACAGCCCAGGGCATCGAGGGCATGTACGTCGAGTGGCACGCCATGGAACGCGAAGGTCTCACGTGGGCCCAGCGGTCCGTCTTGCCGCTCTGGGAGCGTACTCAGCGGTTCCGCTTCTATTCGCCTTCTCTGATCCCTGGGCCGGTGCAAACCGCCTCCTATATCAAGGCGTTGCTGACTTCGATTCGTGACCGCCGCGGCCTCGCCGATGACATTGACTCGGCGGTCAAAGTCCGCGTCGAGAAGCAGAAGATCGTCTACGGCAATCATCAGTTCTCCATCCTGCTGGAGGAGAACGCCCTCTATCACCACGTCGGCGGATCGGCAGTCCTGGCCGGACAGCTCGGCTACCTGCTCACGGTGATGGCTCTGCCCACGGTGAGTATTGGGATCATCCCCCGAGACGTCGAGCGGCCATTCATGCCCGTCGAGGGCTTTTTCATTTTTGATGATCACACCGTGAAGGTTGAACTGGTCTCCGCACACCTGACTGTCGTGCAGAAGCACGAGGTGGCCATGTATATCGAGACCTTCACTGACCTCGCCAACCTTGCCGTTCACGGCCATGGCGCGCGTGACTTGATCACTAAAGCCATCAATTCACTCGACTGAGTCCGGCAAGTCCGGGCACACTCCTGGAGTTATTCTCATCACCCTCCCTACGGTTAGGCACACGGTTCCAAGACGTGCCAGGGAGGGACGTGATAGCGGTGGCAAGTTACGGCAAGGCGCTTGGGGTGGCCGACAGTACAGCGGTTGATCCCACCATCGACGTTGAGGGCATTTCGGCGCGGACCGATCTCGTCCTCGGGATGCGGATGGGTAGCACCACTCGCAAGGACATGGACGCGTCCCTGCCCATCATCGTCAGTCACTTGAGCAGCCTGCTGGACCTGGGACAGGACAAGGACCGCGACGTACGGGCGCTGTTCCGGGAGGGCCTCAACCTGATTGAGCACGGGACACGGCCCACCAATGAGACGTCGGCCTTCGGCGTCCTTACCTACCTCCGCGACACGGCTTTCCTCGCACGGCGCTCGCTGTGGATCTACACCGAGCGGGAGGGGCTGAGCGCGCCGTGAGCGTCGAAGTCGGCTACATCGCCCGGGAGTTGTCGCACTATCTCAATGAGCACCCCGCCGAGAAAATGGCGCTGATGCCCTTGTACGACGCGGCTCGCGATCACGCGCAGCGTCGCGTGTGCAATCACCAGGGCCGCTGCCCCGTCATAACGACGGGCGCCGTTGTGGTGGATGAGAGTGGGCGCGTCCTGAGCCTTCGGCACGGCGGTGGCTTCGCTCTCGCCGAGGCTGAGCCCGAGGATCAGGACGAGACGCTCAGCGATGCGGCCCTTCGGCTTCTCGCGGAGGAGGTTGGCGTCCGCGACGTGTGGACCGAGCCCGGCTTGGAGGGCCCTTTCCTGGTCGACACGACCCCACCCAGCCAGCATCGGTACGGGCCGCGCCTTCGGGTCGGCTTCCGCTATCTCTTCCGGGCCCACTCCGGTGCCGTCCTTCCGTCGTTGATCGAGACTGGTGCAGCCGCATGGATGCCGCCAGCGGAGATCGGAATCAACTCCGTCCGCAAGCGACTCCGCAACCATCCTGCGGATGCCTCATGAGTCGCGCTTGGCAGCAACTGACCTACATTGCCTGCGTCGTGGCCCTGGGCGCCGCCATCGTGCTCGGTGTCTGGAGGAGCTGAGTATACGAGCGCAAGGTGACGACTCCGCCTTCAATACCCCCGCCGCCCCTCGGCACGGTCCCAGCCACCTTCCGGCCCGTCGAACACCCCTGATCCAGCCCCCTGTCTGGGCTTCCACCTGAGCTGTCACGCCTCACACGAGGAGCTTTGCCATGCGCTTCCGCAAGATCCACGGAGCTGGGAACGACTTCGTTCTGCTCTCCGCCACCGAGCCCGGCAGCGAGAAGGACTGGCCGCAGGAGGCCGAACGCCTCTGCGCCAGAAGGACCGGGGTCGGCGCCGATGGGCTGGTCATCAGCAGCCTGATCACCGACACCCCTGCCGTCCTGGAAGTCGACTGCTTCAACGCGGACGGCTCCACCGCCACCATGTGCGGCAACGCTTTACGGTGCACGGCTTGGGCCGCACACCACGACCACGGGTTCGGCGAGATGACGCTCCGCATGGCCGGGGTGGAACACCAAGCGGTCGTCGCCGGCGACTCCGTGTGGGTCACGGCCGAAGTCGGCGCCATCCATCCACGCCGCGTGAACACCATCATCAACGGCAAGCCCACATGGTTCGACAGCGCGCACACCGGTACGGAACATGTCGTCGCCATCGTGGACGACGTTGACGCGATCGACACGCAACTCGTCGGCCGCCTTGTCCGCCACCACGCCGACCTTGCCCCGCTGGGGACGAACGTCAACTTCGTCCAGTCGGCCGGCAACCAGGCCCTCAAGATCCGCACCTACGAGCGCGGCGTCGAAGCGGAAACGCTGTCGTGCGGCAGCGGTGCCGTGGCGGCGGTCGTCATCGCCGCCATGCGGGGCCTCGTCTCCTCTCGGCCTGTCACCGTCCACAACCGCGCCGGGCAGCCGCTCACCGTCCGGCCTCACGATGACCGACCGCGCCGAACTCAGTGGGTCGGCGGCCCAGTAACCCACACCTTCGAAGGGGTACTCGCATGACCATCTTCCTCAACCCTGCCACGGACCCGACGACCCAGAAGGCCATCCACGACCTTCGCGCCTGGGGACACAGCCGCCAGGGTCTCTTCGTCGCCCTCGTCTACGGCCCGGTCTCCGCCGAGGATCGGCTGTACCACTCGAAGTGCCCCGTGGAGCAGCGCTCCGTGACCGCCCTGTCCGAAGCTTTGGAGGCCACCGAGGGGCGCTCGAAGTCAGCACCATGTCAGCACCGGACGGACGTAGAGGGATGTCCGGAGGTGCTCCCAGGTCAGCACCAAGTCAGCACGGGAAAAACCAGGGGCCCACCCCGAGAGAGGTGGACCCCTTCTGACCTGCATGTTTGCCAGATCAGTGCCGCCGTGCCATGTCACCCGCTACACGTTGAAGCGGAACTCCACCACGTCCCCGTCCTGCATGACGTAGTCCTTGCCCTCCATACGGGCCTTGCCCTTGGCGCGGGCCTCGGCGACCGAGCCGGTCTCCACCAGGTCACCGAAGGAGATGATCTCCGCCTTGATGAAGCCCTTCTGGAAGTCGGTGTGGATCACACCGGCCGCCTCCGGGGCCGTGGCGCCCTTCTTGATGGTCCACGCGCGGGCCTCCTTCGGGCCTGCCGTGAGGTAGGTCTGGAGGCCCAGGGTCTCGAAGCCGACGCGGCCGAGGGTGGCGAGGCCGGGCTCTTCCTGGCCCATGGACTGGAGCAGTTCGAGGGCCTCGTCGTCGTCGAGCTCGATCAGCTCGGACTCGATCTTGGCGTTCAGGAAGATCGCCTCGGCGGGGGCGACCAGGGCGCGCTGCTCGTTCTTGAAGTCCTCGTCGACCAGCTCGTCCTCGTCGACGTTGAAGACGTACAGGAACGGCTTGACGGTGAGCAGGTGCAGCTCGTGGAGGAGCCGGCCCTTCTCGGTGGCCGCCGTGATGCCCGCGGCGAACAGCGTCTGGCCGGACTCCAGGATCTTCAGGGCCTCCTCGACCGCGGCGAGGACCGCGACCTTCTCCTTCTGGAGGCGGGATTCCTTCGTCAGGCGCGGGACGGCCTTCTCGACGGACTGGAGGTCGGCGAGGATCAGCTCGGTGTTGATCGTCTCGATGTCGTCCTTCGGCGAGACCTTGCCGTCGACGTGGACGACGTTCTCGTCCTTGAAGGCCCGGATGACCTGGCAGATCGCGTCGGACTCACGGATGTTCGCGAGGAACTTGTTGCCCAGGCCCTCACCCTCCGAAGCGCCCCGGACGATGCCGGCGATGTCGACGAAGTCGACCGTGGCCGGCAGGAGCTTCTGGGAGTTGAAGATCTCCGCGAGCTTGTTCAGGCGCGGGTCCGGGACGCCGACCACGCCGACGTTCGGCTCGATCGTGGCGAACGGGTAGTTGGCCGCCAGCACGTCGTTCTTGGTCAGGGCGTTGAACAGGGTCGACTTGCCGACATTCGGCAGACCGACGATTCCGATCGTGAGCGACACTTTGGCGACTTCCTGGAGTGAGGAGGGGGTCAGGGGCGTCCGGGTCCGGCTCGGCTGTCGGGCCGGGTCAGCCGAGTCCCGGAGTAGGACCGATTCTCCAGTTTACGGGGCTGCCCCGCGGGCCCGGACAGTGCGGTTTCACGGGCCCCTCCCCTTGGTCGGGACCGCGCTGCCGCCCGGCCCCTCCCGTCGGTCCGAACAGTGCGGTACCTCGGGCCCCTCCCCGGTTCGAACCGTGCGGATGGCCCGGGCCCCTCCCGCCGGTCCGAACAGTGCGCCTTTCGGCCGTGTGACATCGAACGCAACGCCAAGGTCGGCCAAAGCGCGTGTCCAACGCCTGATTCCCCGCCCCCCGCGACCTACGTTGTGCAGGTGGAGCAGCACAGGACACGTCCCCCGCAGCGCAGGCAGCCCCCGCAGACCGCGCCCGCCCCGCCCGCGCCGGGTGGTCGCGCCGGTGAGAGTTCCGCCGTGTACCGGGTACGGGTGCGCAGCGTGCCGCCCGTGGTTCTCGCGTTGCGGCGGTTGCCCAACCCCCGGCTCACCGGGATCGGGGCCGGGCTGTTCGCCGCCCTCACCATGTTCGTGCTCGCCTGCGTCGACCGGCTGCTGTTCGACAGCTCGGAGATCGTCTACGGGCTGCTCTTCCTGCCCGTCAGCGCTCTGACCGCCCTCTGGGTCCGGCCCGCCGACCTGGTCACGGCGCCGATCAGCGTGCCGATCGCCTTCGCCGTCGGGGTCTTTCCGGTCTCCGGGGGGTCCGAGGGCTTCGGCGGGCAGGTCATGGGCCTCGTCACCGCCCTCGCCGTGAACGCCGGCTGGCTGTACGGCGGGACGCTGATCGCGGGCCTCATCGCCTCCGTACGCAAGGTGCGCCAGATGCGGGCCCGGCGGCGGTATGTACTGGCTCAGGGGGGCCAGGGGCGCGGCGCCGCCCCCGAACGGGCGCCCCGGGCCGCCGCCGCGGCCGCGAAGCCCGTGCGGGCCGGGGCGGGCGGGGCGGGCTCGGTGGCCCGTCGTTCTCAGCGGCCCTGAGCGGCTCTCAGTCCGTCGCCGGTGTCACTGCGGTGCCGGTGCCTGTGATGCCGTCCGTCCCGTTCAGCCCTTCTCGTGTGCCCGGCCCGCCGCCGCCATCGCCGCTCCCACGATGCCCGCGTTGTTCTGAAGCTGGGCAGGGACCATCTCGGCCCGGACCTTCTCGATCAGCGGCAGGAACTTCTCCGCCTTGCGGCTCACGCCGCCGCCGATGATGAACAGCTCGGGCGAGAACAGCATCTCCACGTGCAGCAGGTATTTCTGGACCCGGTGCGCCCAGTGCTGCCAGCTGAGGTCCTCGTCCTCCTTGGCCTTCGTGGAGGCGTGCCTCTCCGCGTCGTGGCCGTGCAGTTCCAGGTGGCCCAACTCGGTGTTGGGGACGAGCCGGCCGTCGGTGAAGACCGCGCTGCCGATGCCCGTGCCGAAGGTCAGCATGATGACCGTGCCCGCGCGGCCCTTGCCCGCGCCGAAGGTCATCTCGGCGACCCCGGCCGCGTCCGCGTCGTTCAGGATGGTGACGGGCTGACCGATCCGCTCGCCCAGGAGCGTGCGGGCGTCCGTGTCGATCCAGCCCTTGTCGACATTGGCCGCGGTGCGCGTGATGCCGTCCGTGACGACCCCGGGGAAGGTGATGCCGACGGGGCCCGTCCAGTGGAAATGACCTACGACCTCGGCCACGCCGTCGGCCACGCCGTCGGGCGTGGCCGGGTGCGGTGTCAGCACTTTGTGGCGCTCCCGCGCCAGGTCTCCGCGGTCCAGATCCACGGGAGCGCCCTTGATCCCGGATCCGCCGATGTCCACGCCGAAGATCTCCATGGAACCCACGGTACGGGCAGGCCGGGCCCCTTGCGCGGCTACTCGGCGGAAAGGGCGGCGGCTTCGGCGCGCAGGTCGCGCCGCAGCTCCTTGGGGAGGGAGAACGTGATCGACTCGTCGGCCGTCTTCACCGTCTCCACGTCCGCGTAACCGCGCTCCTGGAGCCATTCCAGGACACCGTCGACGAGGACGTCGGGGACGGAGGCACCGGAGGTCAGGCCGACCGTGGTCACGCCGTTCAGCCAGGCCTCGTCGATCTCGTCGGCGAAGTCGACGAGGTGGGCGGCGGGAGCTCCGGCGTCCAGGGCGACCTCGACCATACGGATGGAGTTCGAGGAGTTCTTGGAGCCGACCACGATGACCAGTTCGGCGTCCTCGGCGAGCTTCTTCACCGCGATCTGGCGGTTCTGCGTGGCGTAGCAGATGTCGTCGCTGGGCGGCGAGAGGAGGTTGGGGAACTTCGCCTTGATGGCGTCGACCGTTTCCATCGTCTCGTCGACGGACAGGGTGGTCTGGGAGAGCCAGACGACCTTCGACTCGTCGCGGACCTTGACGTTCGCGACGTCCTCGGGGCCGTCGACCAGCGTGATGTGGTCGGGGGCCTCGCCGGAGGTGCCGATGACCTCCTCATGCCCCTCATGGCCGATCAGGAGGATGTCGTAGTCCTCCTTGGCGTACCGGACGGCTTCCTTGTGGACCTTGGTGACCAGCGGGCAGGTCGCGTCGATGGTGGCGAGCTTGCGCTCGGCGGCCTCCGCGTGGACGGTGGGCGCGACTCCGTGCGCGGAGAACATCACGATGGAGCCCTCGGGCACCTCCGCGGTGACGTCCACGAAGATCGCACCCTTCTTCTCCAGGGTCTGCACGACGTACTTGTTGTGCACGATTTCGTGGCGGACGTAGATCGGGGCCCCGTACTGCTCCAGGGCCTTCTCGACGGCGATCACGGCACGGTCCACGCCCGCGCAGTAGCCACGGGGTGCGGCGAGCAGGACACGGCGGGCAGGAGTTGCAGTCATGCGTCCCATCGTAAGGCCGTGGCGAACAGGCGCGAGGACGGCCGGGTCGGGAGACTGGTCGCGGTGCGTTCGTGACCAATGACGGATGGTGATGGAGGGGCGATGGCGTCGGTGCCGGAGAGCGGTTCGGGCAGCGGTACGGGGAGTGGTTCGGGCAGTAGTAAGGAGAGCGGTACGGGACCGGACCGGCTGCGGCGGACACTGGGATTCCGGGACCTGGTCGTCTACGGGCTCCTCTTCATCGCCCCGATGGCCCCCGTCGGGGTGTTCGGCGCCCTGGACGCGAAGTCCGGCGGCGCGGTCGCGCTCGTCTATGTGGTGGCCACCGTGGTGATGGGGTTCACCGCCTTCAGTTACGCCCAGATGGTGCGGGTCGCCCCCTTCGCCGGTTCGGTCTTCACGTATGCCCGCAAGGGGCTCGGGGAAGGGCTGGGCTTCATCGCCGGGTGGATGGCCATGCTCGACTACCTGCTGATCCCGGCCGTCGCCTACCTCTTCTCCGGGATCGCGATGAACGCGCTGGTCCCGGAGGTCTCGCAGTGGGTGTGGACCGCGATCGCGGTCCTCGTGACCACCCTGCTCAACCTGTGGGGCGTACGGGCGGCCGCCCGGGTCGGCTTCGCGGTGCTGGCCATGGAGATCGTGGTGCTGCTGGTCTTCGTGGTCTCGGCCGTGGTCGTCCTCGTACGGGACGGGGCGCAGCGCGGCTGGCTGACGCCGCTGACGGGGGACTCCGGGTTCTCCATGACGGCGGTGCTGGGGGCCGTATCGATCGCCGTGCTCTCCTATCTGGGCTTCGACGCCATCGCCTCGTTCGCCGAGGAGGTGACGGGCGGCTCGCAGAAGGTGGCGCGGGCGGTGCTGTTCTGTCTGGTGCTGGCCGGTGTCCTGTTCGTGGCGCAGTCGTATCTCGCGGCGCTGCTGGAGCCGGTGAGCTCGGCGGAGCTGGCGGCGGACCCGGCGGCGCAGGGGTCGGCGTTCTACGACGCGGTGGATGCCTCGGTGGGGACGTGGCTGCACGATCTGGTGGCGGTCAGCAAGGCGATCGGCGCCGCGTTCGCCGCGCTGGCGGGGCAGGCCGCCGCCGGGCGGCTCGTCTTCGCGATGGCCCGGGAGCGGCGGCTGCCGCCGTTCCTCGCGAAGGTCGACGCGTCGTCGGGCGTGCCGCGGGTGGCGATCCTGTGCTCGGCGATCGTGACGCTGGTGGCCGCCGTGTGGGCGGCCCGGCGCGACGACGGCCTGGACCATCTGGTCTCCGTGGTGGACATCGGCGCGCTGACGGCGTTCATCCTGCTGCACGCGTCGGTGGTCGGCTGGTTCGCCGTACGCCGGATGGAGGGGCCCCCGGTGTGGTGGCGGCACCTGCTCGTTCCGGTGATCGGTGCGGGGGTGCTGGTCGCGGTCATCGTGGAGGCGACGACGACCTCCCAGGTGGTGGGGGTCTGCTGGCTCGGGGTGGGGCTCGTGGTGCTGGCCGTGCAGGGGACGGGCCGTCGGGGTGGCATCGGGGGCCCGGGTGGCGGGGCGCGGGAGACCCGGGTTCCCTGAGGACTTCGCGCGGTGCGCGGCGGCGGTCCTCCGCGCGGGGCGGGGGCCCTGTCGGTGGCTGCCGCTACCCTCGCCCGTATGGCTCTCAACACGTCCGTGGAAGCGCCGCTGCCCGTCGGTGAGGTGTCCCGGCTCATCGGCGGTTGGATCGACCGGCTCGGCGCCATCTGGGTGGAGGGGCAGATCACCCAGCTGTCGCGGCGCCCGGGCGCCGGGGTCGTCTTCCTGACGTTGCGCGACCCGTCCCACGACATCTCGGTGAGTGTGACCTGTTTCCGGCAGGTCTTCGACCGGATCGCCGATGTGGTGACGGAGGGCGCGCGCGTCGTCGTGCTGGCCAAGCCCGAGTGGTACGCGCCCCGGGGGCAGCTGTCGCTGCGGGCGACGGACATACGGCCGGTCGGCATCGGGGAGCTGCTCGTGCGGCTTGAGCAGTTGAAGAAGTCGCTCGCCGCCGAGGGGCTCTTCGCCCCGGACCGCAAGAAGCCGCTGCCGTTCCTGCCGCAGCTGGTCGGGCTGGTCTGCGGGCGCGCTTCCGCCGCCGAGCGCGATGTGCTGGAGAACGCCCGTCGCCGCTGGCCCGCCGTGCGCTTCGAGGTCCGCAACACCGCCGTGCAGGGGGTGAACGCGGTCGCCCAGGTGGTGCAGGCGGTCGAGGAGCTGGACGCGCTGGAGGAGGTCGACGTGATCGTGGTGGCGCGGGGCGGCGGCAGCGTCGAGGATCTGCTGCCGTTCTCCGACGAGCAGCTGATCCGGACCGTGGCCGCCTGTCGTACGCCGGTGGTCTCCGCGATCGGCCACGAGCCCGACGCACCGCTGCTGGATCTGGTCGCCGATCTGCGTGCCTCCACGCCCACGGACGCGGCCAAGAAGGTCGTCCCCGACGTGGGCGAGGAGCTGGAGCGGGTGCGGCAGTTGCGGGACCGGGCGCTGCGGAGCGCCCGGGGGCTGCTGGACCGCGAGGAGCGGGGGCTCGCGCACGCGTTGGGCCGCCCCTCCATGGAGCGGCCCCAGCGTCTGGTGGACGAGCGCGAGGCCGAGGTGGGCGCGCTTCTCGGGCGCAGTCGGCGGGTGCTGGGCCATCTGCTGGACCGGGCCGATTCGGAGTTGTCGCACACGCTCGCCCGGGTCGTCTCACTGTCGCCGGCCGCGACCCTGGAGCGGGGCTACGCGGTGCTCCAGCGGCCCGACGGGCATGTGGTCCGCTCCCCCGACGAGGCCGGGGCGCCCGGTGAACCGCTGCGTGCGCGGGTGTCGGAGGGCGAGTTCACGGTGCGGGTGGACGGGTGAGACCGGGGAGCGGGACGGGCCCGGCAGCCGCGCCCACCGGAACCGGGGAACGGGGCGGCCGGGTCGCAGGGCGGCAGCGCCCACATGGTCGTAACAGCTCACGCATGGTCGTAACAGCTCACGCTTAGGGTGGATCACATGACGGACGATGACGGGACGACGGTGGCTGCCGCCACGAGCACGCTCGGGTACGAGCAGGCGCGGGACGAGCTGATCGAGGTCGTACGCCGACTGGAGGCGGGCGGCTCGACGCTGGAGGAGTCGCTGGCCCTGTGGGAGCGGGGCGAGGAGCTGGCGAAGGTCTGCCGGCGCTGGCTGGAGGGCGCCCGCGCCAGGCTGGACGCGGCCCTGGCCGGCCCGCGGGAGGACGACGGCCAGGGGTGAGCGAGCGCCCACGGGTGGCCTGCGGTGATCCTGCGGCGGGCGGCGGGCGGCAGGATCACCCCGGAGGCGGCCTTCGGTGTTCGCGGGCCCGGGGATCTTCACCCAAGACAGATGCACTGTGCAATGGATCACTCCCAGACAATTTTAGTTGAAAGTTAACCTATCTCTGGCATACGTTCGGGTCTTCTCCCCACCGCGTACGTTCGGAAGGCTTGCACCAGATGTCCCTCGTTCTCGACCCCGCCGCCCAGGACCTCCTCTTCCGTGAGGCCCGTACCGCCAACACCTTCACCGACGAGCCGGTGACCGACGAGCAGGTCCAGGCGATCTACGACCTGGTCAAGTTCGGACCGACCGCCTTCAACCAGTCGCCGCTGCGGGTCGTCCTGGTCCGCTCCACCGAGGGACGCGAGCGCCTGGTGCGGCACATGGCCGAGGGCAACCGCCCGAAGACCTCCACGGCCCCGCTGGTCGCGATCCTGGCCGCCGATAACGAGTTCCACCAGGAGCTCCCGGCACTGCTCCCGCACTTCCCGCAGGCCAAGGACATGTTCTTCTCGGAGCGCCCGGCCCGCGAGTCGGCCGCCGGCCTCAACGCCGCGCTGCAGGCCGCCTACTTCATCATCGGCGTCCGCGCCGCCGGCCTGGCCGCCGGCCCGATGACCGGCTACGACGCCGCGGGCATCCAGAAGGAGTTCCTGGACGACGACCACACCCCGCTGATGGTCGTCAACATCGGCAGGCCGGGCGAGGACGCCTGGTTCACGCGCAGCCCGCGCCTCTCCTTCGACGAGGTCGTCACGACCGTCTGAGTCCCCGGCACTTCGGAGCCCTTGGCGGCCGAGCCCGGCCGCCCTACGGGAAGGGGCCCCGGAACACCTGCTGGTGTTCCGGGGCCCCTTCCCGTAAGCGGTTCGGAGCGGGCCGCGCGTCAGACAGCCGGCGCGGCGGGCGGCGTCGTCTTCAGTGCGGCGGCCATCTCGATCAGGCTCTCCTTCGGCGCCGAGCCGGTCACCACCGTGGTGTGGCCTTTCCCGGGCAGGACGAGGGCGTTGTACTTCGCACCTTCCCAGTACTGCCACTCCCGGCCGGCCACCGTCTCGGTGCGCCCGGTGTCCTTGGCCTTCCGGCTGACCTCGGGGACGTACGTACCCGCCGCGGCGGTGGACTGCTCGACCGCAACGTACCTGCGGTCCGCGTCGAGGAAGCCCAGGTGCCAGGCGTCGCTCGCGACGCCGTCATAGCTGACGGAGGTCGCCTTCCACTCCTTCGGCAGACCCTCGGGCGCGGCCACCGGGTAGGGGGCGGCGGTCCGCACCGTCGCCAGCTCCACGGTGAAGTCGACGGCCTTGAGCGGATCGGCGTGCTCGTCCTTCGGAATGAAGAGGTAGATGACGCCCGCGCAGGCGGCGATCACCAAGGTCGACAGGAGCATGTCCCGGACTGTCTGCTTGCCTCGCTTGCTTGCCACGGGATCCATGGTGGCACGCGACCCGACACGCCCGGCCGCAGGGTACCGTTCACGGCCGCGGCGCCGGGGGCGCTCATGCGTGACCCGGCCTGCTCATTTTATCGACCTACCGATAGAGTCGCAGCACCCTCATATCCGGTCGTCGCCGTACAGAAAGGTGCGCTCCGATGTCCGAGCATCATCTGCCGTCCCAACTGGAGGTCTCCCCGGAGGCCCCCGACCGCAACCTGGCCCTGGAGTTGGTCCGGGTCACCGAGGCCGCCGCCATGGCCGCCGGGCGCTGGGTGGGCCGCGGCGACAAGATCGGCGCCGACGGCGCCGCCGTGAAGGCCATGCGGACCCTCGTCTCGACCGTCTCGATGAACGGCGTCGTCGTGATCGGCGAGGGCGAGAAGGACGAAGCCCCCATGCTGTTCAACGGCGAACGGGTCGGCGACGGCACCGGTGCCGAGGTCGACATCGCGGTCGACCCGATCGACGGCACCACGCTCAACGCCAAGGGCATGCCGAACGCCATCGCCGTGCTGGCGGCGGCCGACCGCGGCGCGATGTTCGACCCGTCGGCGGTCTTCTACATGGACAAGTTGGTGACGGGGCCCGAGGCGGCGGACTTCGTCGACATCAACGCGCCCGTGTCGGTCAACATCCGGCGTGTGGCCCGGGCGAAGAACTCCATGCCCGAGGACGTCACCGTCGTCATCCTCGACCGGCCCCGGCACGAGGGCATCGTCAAGGAGATCCGGGAGACCGGCGCGCGGATCAAGTTCATCTCCGACGGCGACGTCGCGGGCTCGATCATGGCGGCCCGCGAGGGCACCGGCGTCGACCTGCTGATGGGCATCGGCGGGACGCCCGAGGGCATCATCTCGGCGTGCGCCATAAAGTGCCTCGGCGGCGTCATCCAAGGCAAGCTCTGGCCCAAGGACGAGGCGGAGCGGCAGCGGGCGCTGGACGCCGGCCACGATCTGGACCGGGTGCTGTCGACCGACGACCTGGTCAGCGGTGACAACGTGTTCTTCGTGGCGACGGGGATCACCGACGGTGAGCTGATGCGCGGTGTGCGGTACCGCGCGGAGGAGGCGAGCACCGAGTCGATCGTGATGCGTTCCAAGTCCGGCACGATCCGGACGATCTCCTCGACCCACCGGCTGTCGAAGCTGCGCGCCTACAGCGCCATCGACTTCGACCGCGCGAAGTAGCCGACGAACGGCGATGAGGAGGGGGTGCGGGGAGCGGGCCATCGCTCCCCGCACCCCCTCCCCCCGTACGCGCGGGCCCCGTACACCGTAGATCCGGTACACACGGGCCCCGTACACACGGGCCCCGTACACACGGGCGGGTTCAGCCCGCCGCGGCTATGTGCTCGGCCGTCGTCGCGGCGGCCGCGAGCTCGATGTCCCGCCGTCTCCGCCGGGCCAGCGCCACCCGGCGCTCCGCGGCGGTGAGCCCGCCCCACACCCCGTACGGCTCGGGCTGCATCAGCGCGTGCTCCTGGCACTCCACCATGACCGGACACCGGGCGCAGACCCGCTTGGCGGCCTCCTCGCGGGCCAGCCGGGCAGCGGTCGGCTCCTTCGACGGGGCGAAGAACAGGCCGGCCTCGTCGCGGCGGCAGGCCGCCTCGGAATGCCAGGGGCCCGCGTCGTCCTCCCGGGCGGGGGTCCGCTGGGCCGGAACGGCGGCGACCTGCAGAGGCTGATGCGGCGGTTGCAGCACGGTCTACTCCTGACGACGGCTACGGCTTCGCGAGCGAGAGTCGATGCAGCACTCCCTACCCGCTGTGCGTACGCCTATGCACTGAGTGGCACCAGCACGCGGCGCACCACAATGCGCCCCCGCGGCTTTCTGGCCGATTACCGGAGGTCGCCCGCCGCGCCGTATTCAGTAGCCGAGATGTTTACGCAGCCGCTCCTGGAGGTCCGCGACGAACTTACCCCGCTTCCGCCTGGCTTCCACGCTTCCGAACACGGAATAGCCGTTGACCACGACGACCGGTGCTTCCGGGTCCGCCGATTCGAGCGTCCGCACTTCGAAGGTGCCGAAGACACCCGTGCCGTTGCCGCGCAGGGAAATGTTCTCCGGCACCCGGACGTCGACGCTGCCGAAGATGGACGTCGCGTTGATAACGGTGAGGCGTTGGCCGAAAAGCGCTTCGGTCAGATCGATCTCCACACTGCCGAAGAGCGCGAAGGCGTTCGTCCGGCCGCCGACCCGCCAACGGCCCTTACGGGTGGCGCTGCTGAAGACCGCGACGAGATTGTCCGCGGGACCGAGGGCCTCGGGGCCGTAGGCGTACGGCTGGGAGTCCGGGCGGGCCGTGGAGCCGGAGGACGAGGGCAGATCCCGGACCAGCGGCTGGAGTTCACCGACGGTCTTGGCCCGGTAGACCAGGTCGATCCGCTCCGCGTGCTCGTCCGCCGTCAGCCGGCCCTCGGCCATCGCCTCCCGCAGGATGTCCGCGATCCGGTCGCGGTCGGCGTCGGAGGCGCGGATGTCATCGCCGACCAGGGGGGCGGCGGGCGGCGGGGCGGCCGGTGCGAGGGGCTGCTGGGGCTGCTTCTCTAGGTCCACCGCCCCAGCGTACCCAAACGCGATAGATCGCGACTACCCCTCGAACCGGCGCGCCCCGGCCCCGCGCGCCGCCCTTCGGGGGCGGCGTCCAGGTGAGCCTTACCTCACAGGATCCTCCCGGGGGCGGCGCTCTACCCTGGTGGGTGCGCTGCCCGAGGGAGGTCAGCCGCCGTCGCCGAGTGAGGAATGGCCGTCATGGCAGAGTTTGTGTACTCCGATCTGCTCCCCCTGGGGGAGGACACCACGCCGTACCGTCTGGTGACCGCCGAGGGTGTCTCCACCTTCGAGGCCGACGGCCGGACGTTCCTCAAGGTCGACCCGGAGGCGCTGCGGACGCTGGCCGCCGAGGCGATGCACGACATCTCGCACTACCTGCGCCCGGCCCACCTGGCGCAGTTGCGGCGGATCGTCGACGACCCGGAGGCCTCCTCCAACGACAAGTTCGTGGCGCTGGACCTCCTGAAGAACGCGAACATCGCCGCCGCGGGCGTACTGCCGATGTGCCAGGACACCGGTACGGCGATCGTCATGGGCAAGCGCGGGCAGAACGTGCTGACCGAGGGCGGTGACGAGGAGGCCCTGTCGCACGGGATCTACGACGCGTACACCAAGCTCAACCTGCGCTACTCGCAGATGGCCCCGCTGACCATGTGGGACGAGAAGAACACCGGTTCCAACCTCCCGGCGCAGATCGAGCTGTACGCCACCGACGGCGGCGCGTACAAGTTCCTCTTCATGGCGAAGGGCGGCGGCTCGGCCAACAAGTCGTTCCTCTACCAGGAGACGAAGGCCGTCCTGAACGAGGCCTCCATGATGAAGTTCCTGGAGGAGAAGATCCGCTCGCTGGGGACCGCGGCCTGCCCGCCGTACCACCTGGCGATCGTGGTCGGCGGCACGTCGGCGGAGTTCGCGCTGAAGACCGCCAAGTACGCCTCCGCGCACTACCTGGACGAGCTGCCCGCCGAGGGCTCCCCCACCGGGCACGGCTTCCGGGACAAGGAACTGGAGGAGAAGGTCTTCGAGCTGACGCAGCGGATCGGGATCGGCGCCCAGTTCGGCGGCAAGTACTTCTGCCACGACGTGCGCGTGGTGCGCCTGCCCCGGCACGGGGCCTCGCTGCCCGTCGCCATCGCCGTGTCCTGCTCGGCCGACCGCCAGGCCACCGCGAAGATCACCGCCGAGGGCGTCTTCCTGGAGGAGTTGGAGAAGGACCCGGCGCGCTTCCTCCCCGACACCACCGCGGCGCACCTCGACGAGGCCGGCGGGGACGTCGTGGAGATCGACCTCAACCGGCCGATGGACGAGGTGCTGGCCGAGCTGACCAAGTACCCGGTCAAGACCCGCCTCTCGCTGACCGGACCGCTGGTCGTGGCCCGCGACATCGCGCACGCCAAGATCAAGGAACGCCTGGACGCGGGCGAGGAGATGCCGCAGTACCTGAAGGACCACCCGGTGTACTACGCGGGCCCGGCGAAGACGCCCGAGGGGTACGCCTCCGGCTCCTTCGGCCCGACGACGGCCGGCCGGATGGACTCCTACGTGGAGCAGTTCCAGGCGGCGGGCGGCTCCAAGGTGATGCTCGCCAAGGGCAACCGCAGCAAACAGGTCACCGACGCCTGCGACGCGCACGGCGGCTTCTACCTCGGCTCGATCGGCGGCCCGGCCGCCCGGCTCGCGCAGGACTGCATCAAGAAGGTCGAGGTCGTCGAGTACGAGGAGCTCGGCATGGAGGCGGTCTGGCGCATCGAGGTCGAGGACTTCCCCGCGTTCGTCGTCGTCGACGACAAGGGCAACGACTTCTTCACCGAGCCCGCCCCGGCTCCGACGTTCACCAGCATTCCGGTGCGGGGGCCGGGTCTCGGCTGACCCCCGCTCCGTAGACGTACGAGGGAGGGCCCGTCCGCGCGGACGGGCCCTCCCTCGCGTTCTCAGCCGTCCAGCAGGCCCGAGGTCGCGACCAGATATCCGAGCTGCGCCCGGCTGTTGCTGCCCAGCTGATCGGAGACCTTGCGCATGTGCTCGGCGACGCTACGGCGGCTCATGCCGATCCGGCGGGCGATGGAGGCGTCCGTCTCGCCGTTGACGACGGCCTGGAGGATGGCGCGCTGGAGGTCGGAGGTGACGACGGGGGTGCGCAGCGGCGCGCGTTCGGGGCGGACCGGGACCGCGCGGGACCACGCCTCGTCGAAGTGGCGGACCAGGAAGCGGACGAGCGAGGGGTGCTGGACCCGCAGAGCGGTGTGCGGCTCGTCGGAGAACGGGATGAGGGCGAGGTCCCGGTCGAAGACGATGAAGCGGTCCGCGACTTCGGGCAGGGTCCTGATCTCGGCGCCCTCGGCGGTCACCTGCTCGATGTAGGCGAGCGTGGTGCGGTCCGAGCGGACGGTGTGCTGGTAGAGGGTGCGCTGCCGGATACCGCGGCGCAGGTTGCCCAGGTCGCGCGGGAGCGACTGCTCCAGGACGTGGGCGGGGCGTCCGCCGCCGGGGTGGGCGGTGCGGACCTCGGCGCGGCAGCCGCTGACCCCGGCGTCCAGGGCCTTGCTGATGACGGCCGCGCCGGAGAGCCGGGTGAGAGCGGGGCGTTCCTGCCGGTGCATCTCGATGTAGAGCCCCTCGAAGGCGGCGAGGGTGGCGCGGGCGGAGCGCAGGGTGCGGCGCTGCTCGACGATCGCCTTCTCGATCGGGGCGAGCGCGGCGAACGAGGCGGTCTCCGGCGGTACGGGGATGAGGTAGCCGGGTGATTCCTGGTCGGCCACCATCAGGTGCAGGGACCGCAGGCAGGGGGGCGCGGCGCCGGCCGGGAGGCAGCCCTCCGTCAGCGCACGGCGATAGGCCGCGAGCGCCGCCTCGCAGGGTTGTTCCGGTATCGACCGGTCCGAGGGTGATTCACGGCAATCACATACCGGTGAGGGGGAATGATCGTCCTTCACAAGGATGCAGATTACCTTTGTGCAATCGGGAGTCCCCCGTCCGGCGCCGGCGCTCGAGGAGTATGTCCGGGTGACATCTGGAATCGACGGGGCGGACGGGCCGAAGGCGGACGAGGCGGACAGCGGCGCCCAAAAGGCCCGGGACACCGCGGTCTCCGATCGCCGTTTTCGCTTCCTCGTCGCCGGATACGCGGTGTCTTCGTACGGGACATTCCTCAATATGGTGGCGCTGAATCTCTTCGTCTACGAGACGACGGGCCGGGCGCTGGCCATGGGGCTGTTCATGGCGGTGCGGCTCGCCTCCGGATTCGTCGCCGGTCTGGTCGTGGGCGGCCTGCTCGCCCGTTTCAGCGCGAAAAGCATCATGCTGTGGGCGAATGTCGGACAGGGCACGGTGATGCTGGTGCTCGTCCTGGCGCCGGACGGTCTGCTGACCGGGGCGCTGATGGCCGTCTCGGTGGTGATCGGGGCGTGCGGGACGCTGTTCATGGTGGCGTTGCGCAGCTCGATCCCGGAGATGGTCGGGGAGGACCGCAGGGCCTGGGCGAACTCCCTCTCGATCACCGGTCGTTCGCTGGCCATGGTGGCGGGGTTCGCCTCGGCGGGCGTGGTGGTGTCGCTCGTCGGGTACACCGCCGCCTTCCTTGTCGACATGGCGACGTTCGTGGTCTGCGCGGTGACGGTGGCCCTGTTGCCGATCGCGGGCGGCAAGGGAGCGGGCGGCAAAGGAGCGGGCGCCAAGGAGGCGGAGGGCACGGCCTCCGAGGGCTCCGGAGCGGGGAAGGAGGCCTCGGGTGCCTCGGGTGCCTCGGGCGCCTCGTCCACGAAGGGCGGCAGGCGCCGGCGGCCCGTGGCCTTCCTCGCGCTCGCCGCCGCACCCGGGCTGGGCCTGATGGTGGCCCTGCGCGGGGTCGACGCGTTCGGTTCCTCGTCCCACAACGCGGCGCTGCCGATCTACTCCACCTCGCTCGACGCGTCGAATCCGGCGGTGTTCGTCAGCGCGTTCTGGTGCGTGTGGGCGCTCGGCAACATCGGGGCCCAGCAGGTGATCCAGCGGTACGCGCGGCGCACCGGCCGCTCGGTCGGGGCGCTCGGTTTCGGCTACGGCACGGTGGTGATGTCGGCGGCGTTCATCGCGGCGTTCGCCGGGTTCCCGCTGGCCGTGACGGCGGTGATCGCGCTGATCGCGGGGGCCGCGGACGGTCTCACCGAGGTCGCGTACACCTCGCATCTCCAGACACTTCCGGCCACCTTGCGCGGCCACGCCTTCGGTCTTTCGGCCACTTTCGAGAACCTCGGCTTCGGCGTCGGCATGATCCTTGTGGCGGCGGCCCTCGACCGGTTCTCCCCACTGGCCGTGGTGGGCTGGTCCCACGGCGCCGCCATCGTCGTCGCCGTGGTGTTCCTGCTGAGGGTGGCGGGGCTGCGGCGGCGGGCGAAGGGTGCGGGGGTGACGGGGCTGCGAAAGGAAGAAGCTGTTGAGGGACGACCGGATCGCGGTGATCGGGACGGCGCTGAGGTTTCCGGGGGCTGACACCCCCGGGGCGTACTGGCGCGACATCCGGGCGGGGGCCCGTCACGTACGCCGTTTCACCCGGGCCGAGTTCGCCGCGGCGGGAGTCCCGGCGGCGGAGTACGAGCGACCGGGGTTCGGCGGGGCGAGCGCGCTCCTGGCGGACGTGGACGGCTTCGACGCCGGGTTCTTCGGTATGAGCGGGCGGGAGGCGGAGCTGACCGATCCGCAACAGCGGCTCTTCCTGGAGTGCTGCTTCCACGCCCTGGAGGACGGGGGCTACGCGGGCGGCGAGGACCGTTACGAGGGCGGCGACGGCGCCCCCGTACGGATCGGGGTGTACGGCAGCTCCGGCTACCGCCTGTACTCGCTGCACAGCTATCTGGCCCAGAACCTGGCGGCGGAGGCCGGTTCGGGCGACTGGATGACCGCCAAGCAGGTCCAGGTCGGCAACTACCCCGACTTCACCGCCACCCGGGCCGCCTTCCGGCTCGGTCTGACCGGCCCCGCGCTGACCGTGTCCACGGCCTGTTCCAGCGCCCTGGTCTCGGTCCATCTGGCCTGCCGGGCGCTGCGCGCCGGGGACGCGGACCTGATGCTGGTGGGCTCCGCGGCCCTGCATCTGCCGGGGGTCACCGGCTCGGTCCCGGTGAAGGGCTCCACCCTCTCCCCCACCGGCACGGTCCGGGCCTTCGACGCGGACGCGGACGGCACGGTCGGGGGGAACGGGGCCGCCGCCGTCCTCCTCAAACCGCTGTCGCGGGCGCTGGCCGACGGCGACACCGTGCACGCGGTGATCCTGGGCTCGGCGGTCACCAACGACGGCTCGGACAAGGCGGCCAACGACGGCCCGGGAAGAGGGGGGTTCGCCGCCCCCGGGGTCGCCGGGCAGCGGGACGCGGTGCTCGGGGCGCTGCGCGCGGCGGACGTGGACGCGGCGTCGATCGGCTACGTGGAGGCGCACGGCACGGGCACGCTGAAGGGCGACCCGATCGAGTTCGCCGCCCTGACCGAGGCCTTTCGCGCGTACACCGACCGGACCGGTTTCTGCGCGCTCGGCTCGACGAAACCGGCCATCGGCCACCTGGACAGCGCCGCGGGGCTCGCGGGGCTGGTCAAGGCCGTCGAGGTGCTGCGGCACGGGGTGGTCCCGCCGCTGGTGAACTTCTCCCGGCCCAACCCGGCCCTCGCGGTGGACGACAGCCCGTTCCTGCTGCCGCTACGGGAAAGGGCCTGGCCGCTGGCGGGGGTACGGCGAGCCGGTGTGCACTCCATCGGCATGGGCGGTACGAACGCTCATGTGATCCTGGAACAGGCGCCCGAGGCCGCGATCCCGACGACAGCCGAGGCCGGTGTGCCCTCTCCCGCCCTGCTGCCCGTCTCGGCCGCCGACGGTGAAGCGCTGCGGGCGTACGCCGTCGCACTGCGGGACCGTCTGGCGGGCGGTTCGCCTCCCTCCCCCGCCGACCTGCTGACCACCACCGCCCTCGGGAGGAGACTGCTGCCGCACCGGCTGGTCGTCACGTCCGCCGACCCGGTGGCCGGTCTCGACGCGTTCCTGTCCGGGGCCCCGGAGGGTGAGGCGTACACGACCGGGGTCGCCGACGGCGTACGGGAGCGGCGGCCGGTGTTCCTCTTCAGCGGCCAGGGCGGCGGGCATCGGGGCATGGGCGCGGAACTCGCCGCGCGCTTCCCGGTCGTGGCCGAGGTGCTCGATGTCTGCGCCCGGGTGTACGCGGAGGAGACCGGGCGGGACGACTTCCTGGACCGGATCGTCGGCGGACAGGGTCCCGAGCGGTGGGACACCGCCTTCGCTCAGCCCGCCCTGTTCGCCCTCCAGATCGCCCAGGCCCGGCTGTGGGAACGGCTCGGGATCACCCCGGCCCGGGTCGCCGGGCACAGCGTCGGCGCGTATGCGGCGCTGTGCGTGGCCGGGGCGCTGGAGACCGAGGCCGCGATGCGGCTGGTGTGCGGGCGCGGGCGGCTGATGCAGGAACGATCCGCCCCGGGCGCGATGGTCGCCGCGTTCGTCCCCCGGACCCGGGTGCGGGAGCTGCTGGACGCCGTCCCCGGGCTGGAGCTCGCCGTGGTCAACGGCACCGCGCACCATGTGCTGGGCGGCCCGCCGGAGGCGGTGGACGCGGCACGGGCGCTCCTGGTGGCGCGGGGTGAGGCATACGAGGTGCTGGCGGTGGACCGGGCGTTCCACACGGCGCTGCTCGACCCGGCGCTGGAGGACTTCCGGGTGCTGGCCGACAAGGCGGAACTCCGCCCGCTGCACACGGAATTCATCGACGGCATCGACGGCACGGTCCGCCCCGCCGGGTGGCGGCCGGACGCCGCGTACCTCCTCGCCCAGGCCCGCCGCACGGCGGACTTCGCCGCCGTCCTGGCGCGGCTGGCCGGATCGCCTCCGGACGGGCCGGCCGGATCCCCGTCCGACCGGTCCGTTGCCGGATCCCCGCTGCTGCTGGAGCTGGGACCGTCCGCCGTGCTGACCGGGATGGTCCGCCGGTCGCTGCCGGACGCGGTCTGCGTACCGACGCGGCAGTGGGAACGGGCGGTGGCCACGCTGCACTGCGCCGGGGCCGGGGTGGACTGGACGGCGCTGCTCGACGGCTGCGGCGGCCGGCGCGTCCGGCTGCCCACGTACCCCTTCCAGCGCCGATCGCACTGGAGGGGGCCTGCCCCGTACACGCCCCCAGTACCGCTCACCCCGCTCACGGGGCTGCCCGCCCCGACCGGCGGGGCCGCTCACTCATCCGCACGCACCACGGAGGACCGCATGACCGAACAGGCCGTACTGGACAGGGTGCTGGAGCTGACCGCGCGCCATCTCGGCCACCGGCCCGACGAGGTCGCCGCCGACCGCACCTTCGTCGGCCTCGGCGCGGACTCGCTCCAGCTCATCGGGATGGTGCGGCAGCTGGAGGCCGAGTTCGGCACGGAGATCAGCATGCGGGAGGTCCTGGAGGAGGCGGGCACGCCCCGGCTGACGGCAGCACTGATAGCCGGGCGGCGCACTCCCGCACCGACGACAGCGGCTGAGCCGCCGCCCGCGCCGGCGCCTGCCGCCGACGGGCCCGGGTACGCCACCCGGGCCGAGGTCGCCGCCCTCTCCGAGCAGCTGCGCCAACTGGCCGAGACCCAGGCCACGATGCTCACCCAGCTCTCCGAGGCCGTCGCGCTGCTGACCGCCCGCACCACGGGGACGGACGGGCGATGAGCGCGGGGATACCCGAATCCGCCGAGGCCGCGGACTCGGCGGGCACGGACGCCGCCATCGCCGCCGACAGCGCCGCCGAGGCTGTGGCCCGAGCGGCTGAGCTGTCCCGCGCGCTCACCGCCAGGCTCGCGGAGGCCCGCGGCCAGGTCTCGACGAAGGGTCCGAAGCCCGCCGCCGGGGAGGCCGCGCACGGCCCCCGTCTCGTGGTCGACGCGGCGGGCGGGATGGCCGGGGCGGGGGCCGACGCGGCACAGCGGGCCCACACCGCATCCCTGATCCGGCGGTTCACCGAACGCACCCGAACCTCCAAGCAGCTGGCCCAGCAGCACCGTTCGGTGCTCGCCGACAGTCGCGCCGTCGTGGGGTTCCGGGACGCCACCAAGGAAATGCTCTACCCGGTCGCGGCCCGCTCGGCGCACGGCTCCCGGCTCACCGATGTGGACGGCAACACCTACACCGACATCACCATGGGGTTCGGCGCGCTGCTGCTGGGCCATGAGGCGGAGCCCGTCACCGACGCCGTGCGCCGCCACCTCCGCGACGGGCTGCGTTTCGGCCCCCGGTCCCCCGACACCGGGGAGGCCGCGGCCCTGCTCGCCTCGCTGACCGGTCTGGAGCGGGTCGCGTTCGCCTCCTCCGGTACGGAGGCGAACTCGGCGGCGATCCGGCTGGCGCGCGCCGCGACCGGGCGCGACAAGGTCGTCATGTTCCGGGGCTCCTACCACGGCCACATCGACTCCGTCCTCGGCCGGCCGGGCGGACCCGGCGGGCACGCCGTGCCCGTCTCCCGGGGCATCCCGGACTCCGCGGTGGCGGAGCTGATCGTGCTGGAGTACGGGGCCCAGGAGTCCCTGGAGACGATCGACTCCCTCGGGGACACGATCGCCGCCGTGCTCGTCGAGCCCGTGCAGTGCCGCAACCCTGGCCTCAGGCCCGTGGAGTTCGTGCGCTCGCTGCGCGAACTCACCGCCCGCCGGGGCATTGTGCTGCTCTTCGACGAGATGCTGACGGGGCTCCGCCCCCACCCGCGCGGCGCACAGGAGCACTTCGGGGTGGTGCCGGACCTCGCCACGTACGGCAAGGCGCTCGGGGCAGGCTTCCCGATCGGCGCGGTGGCGGGGCGGGCCGATCTGCTCGACGGTGTGGACGGCGGGTTCTGGCGGTACGGGGAGCCCGGCGGCCCCTCGCGCGAGACCACGTTCATCGGTGGAACGTACATGCAGCACCCGCTGTCGATGGCGGCGGCCCGCGCGGTGCTCACCCACCTCACCGAGCGGGGGCCCGGACTCCAGAGCGGGCTGAACGCCCGCACCCAGGCGCTCGCGGACCGGCTCAACACCTTCTTCCGCGAGGAGGACTTCCCCGTGGAGCTGGCCCACTTCGGGTCGATGTTCCGCTTCAAGCACCGCGCCGACCTGGAGTTGCTCTACCACCACCTCCAACTGCGCGGCGTGTACGTATGGGAGTGGCGCAGCTTCTATCTCTCCACCGCGCACACCGAGGAGGACGTGGACCGGGTCGCGGGGGCCGTGGAGAGCTCGTTGCGGGAGCTGCGCGAAGGCGGGTTCTTCCCCCGGGCCGCCCGCCCGGCCGCCGTGCGGCGCGCCGAAGTGCGACGTCCCGCACCCGACTTCGGCGTCTACTTCTTCGGCGACTATCCGCAGACCCGCGAGAGCGACGGGAGCGGCGAGGCCGTCGGGAGCGGCGTCCCGGAGGCGTACGACACCGTCCTGGAGACCGCGCGCTTCGCCGACGAGCACGGCTTCTCCTCGGTCTGGCTGCCCGAGCGGCACTTCGACTCCTTCGGCGGGATCTTCCCGAACCCCGCCGTGCTCGCCGCCGCCGTGGCCCGGGAGACCGGGAGCATCCGGATCAACGCGGGCTCGGTCGTCCTGCCGCTGCACGATCCGGTGCGGGTCGCCGAGGAGTGGTCGGTGGTCGACAACCTCTCCGGCGGCCGGGTCGGCATCGGCTGCGCCACCGGCTGGCACGCCCGGGACTTCGCCCTGCACCCGGACCGGTTCGCGGACCGGCGGCGGATCACCTTCGACCACCTCGACGAGGTGCGCCGGCTGTGGCGCGGGGAGGCGGTGCGGCGGCGCACGGGCGAGGGCGCGGAGGCGGAGATCCGGATCCGGCCGCGCCCGGTGCAGGAGGAGCCGCCGTTCTTCCTGGCCACCTCCGGGCAGCGGGCGTCGTACGAGGAGGCGGCCCGGCGCGGCCTGGGGGTCGTCACCAACCTGATGAGCCAGACCGTGGACGAGCTGGCGGCGAACATCGCGCACTACCGGCGTACGCGTGCGGATCGCGGGCTCGACCCGGCGGCGGGACGGGTGACGGTGCTGGTGCACACGTATCTCGGCGACGACCACGCCACCGCCCGGGCCGAGGCGCTGGAGCCGATGGTGCGGTATCTGCGGTCCTCGCTGCTGATGCGCTCGGCGGCCACCGCCGCGGGGTCCCGGCGCGAGGACGTGGCGGCGGCGAGCGAGGAGGACCTGGACTATCTGTTCCGCCGCGCGTACGACCGCTACTGCGACCAGCGGGCCCTGATCGGCACGCCCGCGAGCGTCGCCCCGTTCGTCGACGCGCTGCACGGGGCCGGTGTGGACGAGATCGCCGCGCTGGTCGACTTCGGGATGGACCGGGAGCGGCTGCGGTCCGGGCTGGAGCGCCTGGACCTGCTGCGCCGCCGGACACGGGAGCGGGAACAGCGGCGGGAGCGGCGGCGGGACGTCCGGGCCGAGGACACCGTCGCGCCCGCCACCTCGGCGCAGCGGCGGCTGTGGCTGGCCGCGCAGTTGATGGAGAACCCCGCGGCGTACAACGAGACGGGGGCCGTACGGCTGCGCGGTCCGCTGGACGTGGCGGCGCTGCGGGCGGCGGTGGACGGACTGGTCGAGCGGCACGCGGGGCTCCGGACGGTGTTCCGGGCCGAGGAGGAGGTGGGCGTCGTCCAGGTCGTGCGGAACGGGCTCCGCGTCCCGTTGACGGTGACCGACGCCCGGGGGCAGGACGCCGAGCGGGCGATCGGGGCGCTGCTCGCCGAGGAGAGCGGCCGGGCCTACGACCTGGCCGGGGGGCCGCTGTTCACGCCCCGGCTGCTCCGGCTGGCCGAGGACGACCACGTCCTGGTCCTCGGTACCCACCACATCATCACGGACGCGCACTCGGCCGCGCTGATCGCCGGGGACCTCCGGGAGCTGTACACGGCGGCCCGCGCCGGACGTCCGCCGGTCTTCGACCGCCCCGCCGGGACGACCGTCGGGGCGCCCGAGCCCGCGGCCGACGCGGCCGACCTGGCCTGGTGGCGCGAGCTGCTGGGCGACCGGCCGCCGGTGCTGGTCCTGCCGACGGACCGGCCGCGCGGTCGCCGGGTGGCGGGGCGCGGCGGGGCGGTGGCCCGGACCGTGGGCCGGGAGCGGGCGGAGCGGCTGCGGGAGTGGAGCGGGCAGCAGGGCGTGACCCTGTTCGCCACGCTGTGCACGGCCTGGCAGCTGGTACTGCGGCGGCGGTCGGGGCAGGACGCGTTCCTGCTGGGCACGACGTTCGGGCGGCGGACGCCCTCGACGGCGGACACGGTCGGGTTCCATGTGGCGCTGCTGCCGCTGCCCCTGTCCGCCACCGGCGCGACCTCGTCGCCCCAGGCCGTACGGGCCACCGGGCGGGCGCTGTTCGCGGCGGACGAGCACAGCGGGGTGGACCTGGACGCGCTCCTGGCGGCCGTCCATCCGGATCCGGGGAATCCGCGCCCGCTGGTGACCGTTTCGGTCGATCTGGACCGGGCGACGCTGGCCGGAATCGACCTGCCCGGGCTGCGGGCGGAGGGCGTGGCGGCCGGGACGGAGTCGGCGCCGCTGGAGCTGGCGCTGATGGCCACCCACCTCCAGGACGGGAGCCTGCGGTTGCGGCTGCGTTACGACGCGGACCTGTTCGACGCGGCGACGGCAAAGGGGTATCTCGCCGAGCTGGACGAGCAGGTGGACGCGATGACGGACCCGGTCGGGGAAAGCCCGGGCGGACCGGGCACGGGGAGCACCGCCGGAGCGGACTCGACGGCCGCAGCGGACACGACGGGGCCGGGCGCCACGGCGGGGTCCGGCACGCGGACGGCCGCCGGCACCGCCGCGCTCCTCCGCGAGGTCTGGGAGTCCGTCCTCGGCCGGCACGGCTTCGCCGCCGACAGCAACTTCTTCGACCTGGGCGGCAATTCGATCGCCGCGATCCGCCTGGTGAACCGGGTCCGGGACACGCTCGGCGTCGACTACCCACTGGCGGACTTCTTCGCCGACGCCACCCTGCGGGCCATGACCGGGCAGCTGGCGGACGGCCCGGAGACGGACGCCGCGCCCGTCGCCGACGTCGCGCCCGTCGCCGACCGCGCGCCCGTCGCCGACCGCGCGTCCGCGATCGACCGCGCCCGCCTCGACGACCGCGCCCGCCTCGTCGACCGCGCCCACGTCAGCGACCAGCAGGCCCGGATGGTCGCCGGGCATCACGCCATGCCCGACCCCGCCGTCTGGAACGTGCCGACGCGCATCACGTTCACCGGGGCGCTGGACCCGGCGGCCCTGCGGTCCGCCGTGTCCGAGCTGGTCGCCCGGCACGACGGGCTGCGGACCAGGTTCGCGCAGGAGGAGGCGCCGGACGGGCCGTGGTGGCAGGAGGTGCTGGCGGCGGAGCCGGTGGCGCTGCCGGTGGAGGACCTGACCGGACTGCCCGCCGGCGAGCGGCGCCCCCGGGCGGACGCCCTGTGCCGGGCGGACGCGGCGGCCCCCTTCGATCTGGGGCGGCCCCTGCTGCCCCGGACACGGCTGCTGCGGGTCGAGGAGGACCGCTGGGAGCTGATGTTCGTCCTGCACCACATCTGCGCCGACGGCTGGTCGCTGTCCGTGCTGCTCGCGGAGATCGCCGCGCTGTACACGGCGGCCGCCGCGGGCGTCCCGCACGGCCTGCCCGAACCGGCGATGCAGGCGCCCGGGTACGCCCGGTGGCAGCGGGAGCACCACGATCCCGGCGCCGAGGCGGAGCGGGCCGCGTTCTGCGCCCGCTACCTGGACGGGGTGCCGTCCGCCGTCCCCGTACCGACGGACCGGCCGCGTCCGCAGAAGCTGAGCGGGCACGGGGACACGGTGCGCGGGGTCGCGACGGGTGCGGTGCGGGCGGCGGTGGAGAAGCTGGCGGCCGACCGGCGCACCACTCCGTTCGCGGTCGCGGCGGCGGCTCTCGGAGTGTTCCTGGCCCGGCTGTCGGGAGAGGAGGACACCTTGCTGAGCGTGCCGTACGCCAACCGCGAGGGCGCCGCCTCGGAGTCGCTCGTGGCGATGACGTCCACCGCGGTGATGGTCCGCGTACGACTGGATCCAGCCAATCTTGACGAGACCTGCGCGGAGCTCGCTGTCCGTACGGGCACGGGCGCGCTCGGCGCCATGGCGCACGTGCTGCCCACCGCGCGCATCATGCAGGCGATGCGGGACGCGGGCGCTGTCAGCGTCCCCGACCGGGTTCCGCACATCCTGGCGTTCCAGAACTCCGTCGACACGGACATCGAGATCCCCGGGCTCCGGGTCGAAGTGGCCGATCTGGCACCGCCGCTTTCCCGCAGCGAGCTGTGCTTCGGGCTTGCGCCGCGCCGGGACCCCGCGAAGGGTTATCGAACGTTCCTGGAATTCTCCACCGACCTGTGGGACCACACGACCGCCCACGACCTTCTCTCGTCGTACACCGACCTGCTCGCGGAGTTCAGCGCCCGGCCCGACCGGCCGGTGCGGGAACTCCTCGGGGAGCGCCCCTTGGAGGGGCCCCCGGGCCGAGGCTCCGGAGGCTCCGCCGGGGACGCCGCCGCCGGGCCCGACCAGCCCGGCGGATCCTCACCCTCCCAGCCACTGCCGAACACCGGAAAGGCGGACGCCGTATGACTCCGGCCCCCCACCGCAGCCACACCGACGACCTGCTCTCCTTCATCGCCGCCAGCCCTTCCCCGTACCACGTGGTGGCCAGTGCGGCCCAGCGCCTGGAGAAGGCCGGGTTCCGTGAACTGCGCGGCACGGACGACTGGACGGGGGCGACCGGCGGCTGCTTCGTCAGCCGCGCCGGTGCCATGATCGCCTGGTACGTCCCCGAGGGCGCGCCCGCCCACACCCCGTTCCGGATCGTCGGCACCCACACCGACTCCCCGAATCTGCGGATCAAACCCACGCCGGACACCGGGACTTCGGGGTGGCGGCAGATCGGCGTGGAGATCTACGGCGGCGTCCCGCTGAACACCTGGCTCGACCGGGACCTGGGCATCTCCGGCCGCCTCGCCCTGCGCGGCCCCGACGGCGCCCCACGCAGCCGGCTCATCCAGATCGACGAACCCCTGCTGCGGGTACCCCAGTTGGCCATCCACCTGGACCGTTCGGTGAACGACGGCGTGGCCCTGGACCGGCAGCGGCACATCGCACCGATCTGGGCGCTGGGTGACCCGCGGGAGGGCGAGCTGCTGCGCCGGGTCGCGTCGGCCGCCGGGGAGGACCCGGCGGATGTGCTGGGCTGGGACCTGATGCTGCACGACATCCAGCCACCCGGATACCTGGGCGTGGACCGGGAGTTCGTGGTGTCGGCCCGGCTGGACAACCAGGTGTCGGTGCACGCCGGGGTGACCGCGCTGGTGGACGCGGCGACGGGGGCCACCCAGCCCTCCTTCGTGCCGGTGCTGGCCGCCTTCGACCACGAGGAGGTCGGCAGCGGTTCCGAGACGGGGGCGCAGAGCCCGATGCTGGAGCGGATCCTCTCGCGGTCCGTGTCGGCGCGCGGCGGCAGCGACGAGGACTGGTCGCGGGCGCTGGCGGGCGCGTTCTGTGTCTCCGCCGACATGGCGCACGCGGTGCACCCCAACTACGCGGAGCGGCACGACCCCGACCACCGCCCGCTCCCGGGCGGCGGCCCGACGGTCAAGGTGAACGTCAACCAGCGCTACGCCACCGACTCCACCGGCCTCGCGGTGTTCACGGCGGCGGCCGAGCGGGCCGGGGCCCCCTGGCAGCCGTTCGTCTCCAACAACGCGATGCCCTGCGGTACGTCGATCGGCCCGCTCACGGCGGCCCGCCTCGGCGTCACCACGGTGGACGTCGGGGTGCCGGGCCTGTCGATGCACTCGGCGCGTGAGCTGTGCGGGGTGCGCGACCCGGGCTATCTCGCCGCGATCCTCACCACGATCATGGTCGGGGACTGACCGACCCGCCCGGCCCCACCGACGGGCGCGGCGTCCGGAAGAACAGACCGGAAGTACAGAAGAGAACAGGAACGACCGTGGCCGACGAAGAGACCGTCCTCATCTGCCTGCCCTTCGCCGGGGCGGGCCCCTCCTTCTTCACGCCCTGGCAGCGGCTGGCCCCGGAGGGTCTACGGATCCTCCCGGTGTCGCTGCCGGGCCGCGAGAAGCGGTTCCCCGAGCCCGCCCACACCTCGGCGGCCCCGGCCGTCGACGACGCGTACGCGCAGGTGACAGCGGCTCTCGGTGAAGGGGGCGGGGGCGGCCCGGTCGTGCTGTTCGGGCACAGCATGGGCGCGGTCCTCGCATACGAACTGGCGCACCGGATCGAGCGGTCGGGCGGGCCGATCCGCCTGGCCGCGCTGGTCGTCAGCGGCGCGCCCGGCCCCTGGACGCCGCGCACGGACCGGGCGGACGGGCTGCCGGACGAGGAGTTCGCCGCCCGGGTCCGGGCGTTCGCCGGGTACGACCACCCGGCGCTGGCCGACCCGGAGATGCGTGAGCTGCTGCTGCCGACGCTCCGGGCGGACGTCCGGCTCCACGAGAGGTATGTCCCCTCTTCGGAGGAGCCGTTGGGCGTTCCGGTCATCTCCGTCCGGGGGCGGGAGGACACCCTGGTCGGGGCGGCGGAGGCGGCCGAGTGGGGCCGGGCGACGACGGGGAAGCTGACGGTGGCCGAGCCGGCCGGCGGGCACATGTACCTCACCGAGCGGCCGGGCGAGCTGCTGGAGCTGGTGGCCGCCGAGGTGCGTGCGGCGCGTGGCCGGTGACGGGCGCGGGCGGTGACCAGGGGCCGGTGACGGGCGGTGGCGGTGCGGGGCCGGCGGCCGGCGGTGGAGTCCGGCTCGCCGGGCGGACGGCGCTGATCACGGGAGCGGCGCGCGGTCTCGGCCGGGCCTGTGCGCTGGCGTTCGCCCGCGAGGGTGCGGACCTGGTGCTGCTGGACGTGGCGGGCGAGCTGCCCGGGGTGCCGTATCCGCTCGGTTCGGCCTCGCAGCTCGCGTACACCGCACGCCTCTGCCGCGAGGCGGGGTCCGCCGTGCTGACCCGGCAGGCCGACGTCCGGGACCTGGCGGCGCTGGAGTCGGCGGCGGAGGCGGCCGAGGAGCGCTTCGGGCGGATCGACGTGCTGGTCAACAACGCGGGCATCGCCGCCCCCTCGGGCCGCCCGGCGCACGAGATCGCCGAGGCCGAGTGGCAGCTGATGATCGATGTGGATCTGGGCGGTGCGTGGCGGGCGATCCGTGCGGTCGGCGGCCGGATGGTCGCTCAGGGGTCCGGTTCGATCGTCAACATCGCCTCGACGGCCGGCCTGGTGGGCTACCGGCACTTCGCGGGGTACGTCGCGGCCAAGCACGGGCTGGTCGGCCTGACGAAGGCGGTGGCCCTGGACTACGCGCCCCGCAAGGTCCGGGTCAACGCCGTGTGTCCGGGCTCGGTGCGGGACGACGAGGCGATGGAGGGCCGGATGCTGGCGGAGATCGCCCGCTCGCTGGAGGTACCGGTCGCGGAGCACGAGGCCGCGTTCGTCCGGGACCAGCCGATGAACGCGCTGGTGGAGCCGGGCGATGTGGCGAACGCGGTGCTCTGGCTGGCCTCGGAGGAGTCCCGGCAGGTGACCGGCAGCGTGGTCACCGTGGACGGCGGGTTCACCGCCCGCTGACCGCCGTATCAGCTGTTTCCCTTCCGTGGACCGAGGAGTCGCGCACGTGCCGCCTGCCCATCACACCCTGACGGTCCGCCTGCCGCCGGCCGTCACCGACACCGCGCTCGCCGCCGCCCTCGCGACGGCGGCGGAGCTGTGGTGGCCCGGGGAGCGCCGCCCCCGGCTGTGGACGGAGACCGTTCCCGCCCCGGCCGGGTCCGACGCCGCCGACCGGCGGCGCGCGGCCGAGGCGCGCCGCCCGGTCGCGCCCGGCCACCGGCTGCGCGCGGTGCTGCTGCGGTACGCGGAAGGGGCCGCGGCGGACCTCGGCCCGGATTCCGGCCTCGGTCCGGACCTCGTCCTGACCGCCGACGGGGCCGCGTTGGACGCCCGCTCGCTGCGGATCGTCGCCCGGGTGCTGCGGGGCGACCTGGCCCCGGGCGCGGTGACGCCGCTCGACGGGCCGCTCCCGCCGGACCTGCGCGTGGACGGGGAGACCCGGCGGCTCGCCGCCGCGCTCGCGGTCGCCGTCGGGCGGTACGAGGGGGCGTCCTCGGTGCGCGTCGCCGTGCCCGTACCGGCCCGGGACCGGCCTCCGTACGCGCTGGGGGCGCTCGACGGGTACGCGGTGTTCGCGGCGGACCTCTCGCCCGGCCGTACGGTCGCGGACCTGCTCGCCACCGAGCCGGCCGCTCCGGCCGAGGGCGACGATCCACCCGTGGTGGTGCTGGTGGCGGGCGACGGGGGCGGGCCGGTCACGCTGCCGTCCGGCAGCACGACCGCACTGCCCGTACCGGCCCACCAAGTGGGTCTCGTACAGCGACAGTTGTCGAACAGTGCGCCCACCACGCCGCTCTCGGCCCTGGATCCGCTGGGCGGGGTGGATTCGGCGGCACAACCGGCCTTCGGCACGCCCCGCACGTTCGCCGCCCCCCTCCGCGTCGACGAGGCCTTCGCCGCGCGGGCCGACGCCCGCCCGGACGCCCCCGCGCTCACCGCCGGGCCCGTCACCCTCTCGTACGCCGAACTGAACGACCGGGCCGAGGAGGTGGCCGACGGGCTGTACGCCCACGGCGTCCGGCCCGGCGATCTCGTGGGCCTCTGCCTGCCCCGCGGAGCCGACCTGGTGGCGGTGATGCTCGGGATCCTGAAGGCGGACGCGGTCTACGTACCGCTGGATCCGGAGCATCCGGCGGACCGCCGGGAGCGCACCGCGCGGGACGCGAAGGTGCGGCTGACGGTGGAGGACCCGGCCGCCTTCAGCGGCCACCCGCCCCGCCCCGCCGCGGAACGGCAGGGGGCCGGTGCCCCCGCGTACGTCATCCACACCTCGGGCTCGACCGGCCGCCCGAAGGGGGTGCTCGTCCCGCACGCCAACGTCACGGCCCTGGTCGAGACCGTCCGCGACGACTTCGCTCTCTCCCCCGACGACATCTGGACGTGCTTCCACTCGGCGGCGTTCGACTTCTCGGTGTGGGAGATCTGGGGGGCGCTGCTGACGGGCGGGCGGCTGGTCCTCGTGGACCACTGGACCTCGCGCTCGCCGGAGGACTTCCACGCGCTGCTGGTCCGGGAGCGGGTGAGCGTGCTGAGCCAGACCCCGTCGGCGTTCAGCCAGCTCGCGGCGGCCGATCGCACGGGCGGTGACCTGTCCGCCCTGCGGCTGGTGGTGCTGGGCGGCGAGCCGCTGGACGCCCGCCCGCTGCTGGGCTGGTTCGACCGGCACCCGGAGGACCGCTGCCGCCTGGTCAACATGTACGGGATCACCGAGACCACGGTCCATGTCACGGCGGCCGCGGTGACCCGCCGCGAGGCGCTCACCGGATCCCGGTCGGTGGGGCGGCCCCTGCCGGGCTGGTCGGTCCGGGTTCTGGACGCGCACGGGCGGCCGGTGCCACCGGGTGCGCCCGGGGAGATCCATGTGGGCGGGGCGGGCGTGGCGCTCGGCTATCTGCACCGGCCCGCCCTGACCGCCGAACGCTTCCTCCCGGACGTCCTGGACCCGGCCGGGCGGCTCTACCGCAGCGGCGACCTGGGACGGCTGCTGCCCGACGGGACGCTGGAGCACCTGGGCCGGATCGACGACCAGGTGAAGGTGCGGGGCTTCCGGATCGAGCCGGGCGAGATCCGGCACGTGCTGCTGGAGGACCCGGCGGTGTCGGCGGCCGCGGTCACCGTGACCGGTGGCGGCGGGGGCGGGGACGCGGCGGCCGTGCGGATCGACGCGTACGTGGTCCCGGCCCCGGGGGCGGGCGAGGACGCCGGGCCCGTACGGGAGCGGGCCGCCCGGCTGCTTCCCCCGCACATGGTGCCCGCGACGGTGACCGTGCTGCCGGCCCTCCCCCTCACCGCGAACGGCAAGCTGGACCCGGCCCGGCTGCCCGCGCCCGGAGCGCGCCGGGCCTCGAAACCCGCGCCTTCGGCACCCGGGGCTCCCGAGGCCCCGGCCGCCGTCCTCACCGGTATCTGGCGGGATGTCCTCGGCGTCGAGGAGATCGGCCCGGACGACGACTTCTGGGACCTGGGCGGCAACTCCCTGTACGCGATCCGGATCGGCACGCTCGCCCGGGAGCGCGGGCTGCCCGGCATAGCGCTGCGGCAGCTGTATCTGACGCCGACGCTGGGGGCGCTGTCCGAGGCGCTGGCCCGGGAGGCGTGAGGAGGGGGCGACCACCGCGCGGTGAGGCGCCCCCTCGCACGCCGTGGCTACACGAAGCGCTGGTTCGCGCTACCGTCGCACGTCTGGAGCCTGAGCGGGTCCTTGGCCCCCGCCAGCGTCAGACACAGGCCGGTCGCGGCGGCCGGGCGGACCGTGCCCGCCTGCCGGACGAACTTCTGGTTGGCCGCGCCCGAGCAGTCCCACACGACGAGCGTGGCGCCGGGGTTGTACTTCGCGCCCGGCACATCCAGGCAGCGGTCGTGACTGAGCGCGGTGCGGGCCGTCCGCGTATCCGCGTCGTACCACCAGTTCTGGTTGCGCCCGCCGTGGCAGTCCCAGCCGCCGAGCGCGGTGCCGTTACGGGTGGCCGAGGCGGGCACGTCCACACAGGCGCCGGTCGCCTCGTTCCTCAGCGGGGCGAACAGGTCGTCCCAGGCGGCTCCCGTCAGGACCGGGTTCCCGGTGCTCGCCGGGTCGGCGCAGCTCGCCTCGCGCAGCCCGGAGTCGTACAGCTGGGTGAGGCAGGACGCGAAGGCCCGGTGGCCGGCCGCGTTGGGGTGGAAGGACTGCCGGACGGAGTTCTCGTCGGGCAGGCCCGGCTTGGTCACGTCGATGAACAGCCCGCGCGCCCAGGTGTTCTCGGTGCAGACCTCGTGCCCGTGGAAGAGCCGGGAGTTGTCGAGGTAGGTGGCTCCGGTGGTGGCGGCGGCCTTGCGCATGCCGGCCTGGAAGGCGGGCACGGCGGTGTTGCGGCCCCAGACGGTGTCGGAGTCGTAGCCGAGTCCGCCGCAGACCAGCTTGCCGGGGAACTTCGGGTTGTCGCGGAAGTCCGGGCCGATCGGGCTCGGGTAGCCCATCAGGACGAGCTTGTAGTCGCCGCCCGCGTACCCGGCGTCGCTCATGACGGTGCGCAGATCGCGGACGGTCTGCTCGACCTTGGGGACCAGCGCGTCGACGCGGGCCTGCCAGCCGCCCGCGTACTTCGGCTCACAGGGGCCCTGGAGGCTGATGTAGCGCACCACGCAGTCGGTCATGACCGGACCGAACTGGAGGTCGTCGTTGGCCCCGGCGACCAGGACGATCATCTTGATCCGGGTGTTGCGGGCCTTGATCGCGAGGCTGTCGCTCTGCACGAGCTCGTCGGCGTACTGCTTGTTTCCGCCGATCTTGATGTTCCCGGTATAGGCGCCGGAGCACGAGACGTTGTACGTGATGTCCGCCGCGATGCC
Organism: Streptomyces sp. NPDC104313; assembly: GCF_055583985.1. Classification (NCBI taxonomy): domain Bacteria; kingdom Bacillati; phylum Actinomycetota; class Actinomycetes; order Kitasatosporales; family Streptomycetaceae; genus Streptomyces; species Streptomyces sp. NPDC104313. The sequence continues at coordinate 145,064 of NZ_JBVJMW010000006.1, read as the reverse complement.
CGTGCGGTGGATGGCGGCGTCCGGCGAGCGGTGGCACCAGTTGTCCGGCCCGTTCGTGCCGGGGTCGTAGGTGCCGACGCCCTCGCCGGAGATCTCGCTGTCGCCGAGCGAGATCAGCCCGGTCCTGCGGTCGCCGAGGGGACGCTCGGCGGGGCTGCCGTACAGCTGGGTGGCCTCGGCGGCCCGGACGGCTTCCAGCGCGGGCGGGAGAGGGGTGGATGCGATAGAGCTGGTACCCGACTCCGTCGCGCCCGCGGGTCCGGCGGCGGCCATACCGCCGACGGCGGCCGCGAGAGCGACGGCGGCCGCGACCGTACAGCGGAGCCGGCGAAGGCCTCGGAGCCCTCGAAGTCTGGTGCTGCTGCGCCTCATTGCGCCTCCCGGTAGTGGTTACCCCCGGTATTTACTGGTCGGTAGGCGACTTGGGAATACATAGAACAAGAGAAGCGCTCATCTTTTTCAGGAGGTTTAAACACCATGGTCGACACGTCGGGCGACACGCCCCGTGACAGCGGGTTCCGGATCGAGCACGACTCGATGGGTGAGGTGAGGGTCCCCGCGGGCGCCAAGTGGCGTGCCCAGACCCAGCGGGCGGTGGAGAACTTCCCCGTCTCCGGGCAGCGTCTGGAGCGGACGCACATCGAGGCGCTGGCCCGGATCAAGGGCGCCGCCGCCAAGGTCAACGCCGAGCTGAAGGTGCTGGATCCGGACATCGCCGCCGCGATCCAGGAGGCCTCCGCCGAGGTCGCGTCGGGCCGCTGGGACGAGCACTTCCCGGTCGACGTGTTCCAGACGGGTTCGGGCACCTCCTCGAACATGAACACCAACGAGGTGATCGCCACCCTCGCCACCGAGCGCCTCGGCCGCGAGGTCCACCCCAACGACCATGTGAACGCCTCCCAGTCGTCCAACGACGTCTTCCCGTCCTCCATCCACATCGCGGCCACCGCCGCCGTCACCGCCGACCTGATCCCCGCCCTGGACCACCTGGCGGAATCCCTGGGGCGGAAATCAGCCGAATTCGCGGAGGTCGTGAAATCCGGCCGTACGCATCTCATGGACGCCACCCCGGTCACCCTGGGCCAGGAGTTCGGCGGCTACGCGGCACAGATCCGCTACGGCGTGGAGCGGCTGCGCGCCTCCCTCCCCCGGCTCGCCGAACTGCCGCTCGGCGGTACGGCGGTGGGCACCGGAATCAACACCCCGCCCGGCTTCTCCGCCGCCGTGATCGCGGAGGTCGCGGACGCCACGGGGCTGCCGCTCACGGAGGCCCGCGACCACTTCGAGGCGCAGGGCGCGCGGGACGGGCTCGTGGAGACCTCCGGCCAACTGCGGACCATCGCCGTCTCGCTGACCAAGATCTCCAACGATCTGCGCTGGATGGCGTCGGGCCCGCGCGCCGGTCTCGCCGAGATCGCGCTGCCCGACCTCCAGCCCGGCTCGTCGATCATGCCGGGCAAGGTCAACCCGGTGATCCCCGAAGCGGTCCTGATGGTCGCCGCCCAGGTCACCGGCAACGACGCGACGGTCGCCACGGCCGGCGCGGCGGGCAACTTCGAGCTGAACGTGATGCTCCCGGTCATCGCGAGAAACCTCCTGGAGTCCGTACGGCTGCTCGCAGGCGTCTCCCGGCTGCTGGCGGACCGTACGGTCGACGGCATCACCGCCGACGTGGAGCGGGCCCGCGCCTACGCCGAGTCCTCGCCGTCCGTGGCGACCCCGCTCAACAAGTACATCGGCTACGAGGAGGCGGCGAAGGTCGTCAAGAAGTCCCTCAAGGACGGGACGACGATCCGCGAGACGGTCCTGGCCTCGGGCTACGTCGAGCGCGGCGACCTGACGATGGAGCAGCTCGACGAGGCGCTGGACGTGCTGCGGATGACGCGTCCCTGAGCGCGGGGCGGGGCACCCGGTGACACCCGGGGGTGTCCGGCGGATCGGGACCGGGTGACCTGAGTCGCAGCGGGCCGGTGGGAGCGCTCCGTAAGCTCTCTCCATGACAGGTACGGGAGAGTACGCACGCTGGGCGCCGGGGGACCGGATCCTCTGGCGCTACCGCGACAACGGCCGGGCCCACCGGACGGCCGGCGCCCCGCCCGTGCACATCTGCCGCCCGGTGACCGTCGTCCAGGACACCGACGAGCTGCTCGCCGTCTGGATGGCTCCCGGCACCGAATGCGTGCGGCCGGTGCTGGCCGACGGCACCCAGGTGCACGCCGAGCCGCTGGCCACCCGCTACACCGCTCCGCGCACCACGGCCCGCTCGACCTGGTTCGGCTCCGGGGTGCTGAAGCTGGCCAGGCCCGGGGACCCGTGGTCGGTGTGGCTGTTCTGGGACCGGGGCTGGATGTTCCGCAACTGGTACGTGAATCTGGAGGAGCCCCGGACCCGGTGGTCCGGAGGGGTGGATTCCGAGGATCACTTTCTCGACATCTCCGTGAACCCCGACCGGAGCTGGAAATGGCTGGACGAGGACGAGTTCGCCCAGGCGCAGCACGTCGGCCTGATGGACCGGGAGACCGCGGCGCGGGTCCGGGAGGCGGGCCTCGCGGCGGTCGAGGTGATCACCGGGTGGGGGGCTCCGTTCCGGGACGGCTGGGAGCACTGGCGGCCCGATCCGCGGTGGCGGGTACCACCGCTGCCGGATGACTGGGACCGCACCCCTGCCCGTATGCCGTCGTGAGACCCTGGAGAGACCCTTCGGGCGGTCCGGTCGGCAGGTCCGGTCGCACGGAGGGCTGATCGCCGCAACCAGCGGGCACCACACCGGAACTGACCACAAGTCACCACACCGGTCGTGCGGAGCGACGGGCCACCGGCCCGGACGTTCCGCTCGGTCGCGAGCCACTACGAGGGGGTGGAGACGTGCACGCTGTCCGCTGCCCTCTCGCCGCGTCCGCCGCCGGAGGGATCGCCTGTCGGCCATCTCCGGGGCGCTCGGTTTCGGCCCCTTCATCGGGGGCATCCGGTGACAGCCGTTGTTCTTCCCGCGCTTGCCGGGGCACAGTAACGCCCCAACACGAGGTGACTGCCTCATACAACCGGCCCGGACGGACGGAATCCCACGCGTGACGGAGCATCCCACCTCCCACGAAGGCCGGCAGCCTCTGGCTGCCCGTCAGCAGGAGCGCACCCGGCCCCGGCAGCAGGACGCGGCGGCAGCGGCCGCCGCTGCCGCGGTCCCGGCTCCGACCGCCGCGCCGAACCCGGGTCCCGGAGCGGCCGCCGTCGCGGAGGCGCAGGCGGCCACCCGCCGCGAGGGCGACCGGCTGCGCTTCGTCGGCGCGGCGACCCGGCGGATCGCCCGGGGCATAGACCTGGACGAGATCGTCCTCGGGCTGTGCCGGGCCAGCGTGCCGACGTTCTCCGACGCGATCCTGGTCTATCTGCGCGACCCGCTCCCGGTGGGCGACGAGCGCCCGGTGAGCCCGTTCGTCCTGCGGCTGCGCCGCAGCGACCGGCTGCGCGTCAGCGACGAGGAGGGCAGCGAGACGGTGGCCGGTTCCGAGGTGGAGCGGCTGCGTCCGCTCGTCCTGGACCCCCAGGCCGACCTGATGCCCGCCGCCGAGCTGTGCGAGGTGCGGGCGGGCGGTGCGCTGGCCGAGGTGCTGCGCGGGGTGCGGCCGGTCTTCGGCGACTCCGCCGCGGCGCGGGCCGCCCTGCCGGAGCTGCTCGGCCCCGGCCGGTCCGTCCCCACCGGGCACCGGGCGATCCTCGCCCCGCTGCGCGGCCGGCGCCGGGTCATCGGGGCCGCGGTGTTCGTGCGCGGCACCGAACGCACCCCGTTCGAGGCCAGTGATCTGCTGGTCGCGGCGCAACTGGCGACGCACACCGCGCTCGGCATCGACAAGGCCGTGCTGTACGGGCGCGAGGCCTACATCGCCGACGAGCTGCAACGCACGATGCTGCCCGACTCGCTTCCCCAGCCCACCGGCGTCCGGCTCGCCTCCCGCTATCTGCCGGCGGCCGAGACGGCCCGGGTCGGCGGCGACTGGTACGACGCGATCCCGCTGCCCGGCAGCCGGGTCGCGCTGGTCGTCGGCGATGTGATGGGCCACTCCATGACGTCGGCGGCGATCATGGGCCAGCTGCGGACGACGGCGCAGACCCTGGCGCAGCTCGACCTGCCGCCGCAGGAGGTCCTGCACCACCTGGACGAGCAGGCGCAGCGCCTCGGCAGCGACCGGATGGCGACCTGCCTGTACGCGGTCTACGATCCGGTCGCGCACCGGATCACCATCGCCAACGCCGGACACCCGCCGCCCGTGCTGCTGCACCTGGGCGGGCGGGCCGAGGTGCTGGTGGTGCCGCCGGGCGCCCCGATCGGGGTGGGCGGCGTCGACTTCGAGGCCGTCGAGCTGGACGCCCCGGCCGGCGCCACGCTGCTCCTCTACACCGACGGTCTGGTGGAGTCGCGGCTGCGGGACGTGTGGACGGGTATCGAGCAGTTGCGGGAGCGTCTCGCGGCGACCGCGCAGCTCACCGGCCCGGACCACTCGCCGCCGTTGGAGGCGCTGTGCGACGACGTGCTGGACATGCTCGGCCCGGGTGACCGGGACGACGACATCGCGCTGCTCGCCGCCCGCTTCGACGGGATCGCGCCGAGCGATGTGGCGTACTGGTACCTGGAGCCGGAGGACGCGGCTCCGGGCCGGGCCCGCCGCCTCGCCCGGCGGGCGCTGAGCCGCTGGGGTCTTGACGAGCTGGCCGACGAGGTGGAGCTGCTGGTCAGCGAGGTCGTCACCAACGCGGTGCGCTATGCGGAGCGGCCGGTGACGCTGCGGCTGCTGCGGACCGACATCCTGCGCTGCGAGGTCGGCGACGACTCCCCGCAGCTTCCCCGGCAGCGCCGGGCGCGGGAGACGGACGAGGGCGGGCGCGGGCTCTTCCTGGTCAACCGGCTGGCCCGGCGGTGGGGGGCGACGCGTCTGTCGACGGGCAAGGTCGTCTGGTTCGAGATGGCGACCCGGGGGCAGTAGGGCCCCGCTGGGGGCAGGCAGGCGGTAGGAGGTGAGGGGGCGGGGCCCACGGGCCCCGCCCCCTCACCTCCTACCGCCTGGGCCTCACTGCGGGGCCGCTCCGTTGCCGCCCGGCCGTTCGCCGGGCCGGTCGTCGCCGTCCCCGGGCGGCGGGGTCTCCGGGCTCGTGGGGGGCGTGGTGGTGGGCGGGCTGCTGGGCGGAGCCGTCGTCGACGGCGGCGTCTCGCTGGGTGTCCGGCTCGGTGTCTCGGAGGGCGTGTCCGACGGGGTCGGCGTCTTGGACGGGGTGGGCTCCTCGGAGGGCGTCCCGGAGGGTGTCGGCGGGGCGGGCACCTCGCCGCGCTCCACGTCCTGGAGGTCGAAGGTCCTGTCGGACCCGCCGCCGAGGGCGCCGAGGGTGTAGTCGGCCCAGATCCTGGCCGGGAAGCCGCTGCCGCTGGCGCGGCCGGAGTTGGCCGTACCGGTCAGGGAGACCTGCTTGCGGCCGCCGTCGCCCTCGCCGAAGAGGGCGACGACCGTGCTCAGCTCCGGGGTGTACCCGGCGAACCAGGCCGACTTGTTGTCCTCGGAGGTGCCGGTCTTGGCCGCCGCGTCGTAGGCGGGGCTGTTGGCCGCGCCCCCGGAACCGGCGTCGACGACCCCGGTGAGCCCCTTGGTCACGGTGTCGGCCGAGGCGCGGCTGATGACCTGCTCCCGCTTGGGCTTCTCGGCGTTCACCGTGCGGTCGCGGTGCTCGGCGGACTGGAGGATGTGCGGGGTGACCTTCCGGCCGTGGTTGTCGAGCGTGGCGTACACGCCGGCCATGTCCCAGGTCGAGGCGTTCATGGTGCCGAGGGTGACGGCGGGGCGCTCGGGGAAGTTCTTGTCCGGTACGCCGAGGGCGAGCGCGGTCTCCTTCACGGCGGCGGGTGTCACGTCCACGATCATCTGCGCGAAGACGGAGTTGACCGAGCTGTTCAAGGCCTTCTGGACGGAGACCGGACCGTAACTGCGGTCGTCCTGGTTCTGCGGGGCGAACGGGGTGTCGCTGCCGACGACGGGCCGCTTGCTGGTGCCGTCGTAGATGGTGTTGAGCCCGATCAGGCTGCCGTCCTGCGTCTTCGACTCGTTCTCCAGGGCGGAGGCGAGCACCAGCGGCTTGAAGGTCGAGGCGGGCTGGTAGTCCTGGCGGGTGGCGTTGCTGATGTAGTGCTTGATGTAGTCCTCGCCGCCGTACAGGGCGACGACCTTGCCGGTCTTCGGGTCGACGGAGGTGGCGCCGGCCTGGACGGTGGCGTCGACCTTGTCGCCCTCGCGGTCGAGCTTGGACTCCAGTTGGTCCTCCACCGACTTCTCCAGCGCGTTCTGGCGCTTCTTGTCGACGGTGAGGGTGAAGGTCCAGCCGCCCGCGTCGCGGTCCTCGGCGGAGACGCCCTGCTTGTCCAGCTCCTTGTTGGCGGCCTCGACGAGGTAGCCGGCCTGGCCCTCCATGCCCTGGGCGGGCTTGGGCTTCTGCGGGACGGGGAACTCCAGGCCGGCCTTCTCGGACTCGGTCAGCCATTTCATCTCGACCATGTTGCGCAGGGTGTAGGCCCAGCGCTCCTTGACCAGCTTCTTGCCGGTGTCGGTGGCGGTGTTCCAGTCGTACTGGCTGGGGGCCTGGAGGAGGGAGGCGAGGTAGGCGCCCTGGGAGACGTCCAGGTCCTTGGCGTCGACGCCGTAGTACGCCTGGGCGGCGGCCTGGATGCCGCTCGCGCCGCGTCCGTAGTAGGCGGTGTTGATGTACCCGGCGAGGATCGTCTCCTTGGACTCCTGCTGGTCGACCTTGAGCGAGATCACCAGCTCCTTGAGCTTGCGGCTCACGGTGGGGTCCTGCGTCAGGTAGAAGTTCTTCACGTACTGCTGGGTGATGGTCGAGCCGCCCTGCTTGCCCTTGCCGCTGACGGTGTTGAGGAGGGCCCGGGTGGTGCCCTTCAGGTCGACGCCCCGGTCCTGGTAGAAGGACTTGTTCTCGGCGGCCACGAAGGTGCGCTGGACTTTCCGGGGCACCTCGTCCAGGTCGACGATCTGGCGGTTGACGCCCTTGCCGGTCCGGGCGAGTACCGAGCCGTCGCTGTACTTGTAGACGTTGCTCTGCCGCTCCGCCATGGCGTTGGCGGCGGGGACGTCGACGTACGCGTAGAGCGCCCCGAAGGCTCCCATGCCCAGCAGGACGATCCCGAAGAACGCGCCCAGCAGCTTCTTCCACGTGAAGAGTCCGCGTATGCCGCCGCTCCTCGGCGCCCTGCGCGACTCCCGCGCCTGGGCTCGTCGCGCATCCGCTCGACCCATTGGTGTGTTGCTCCCGCTTCTCTGCTCGACCGGCTCGCTCGGTTTCCTCAGTTCACTCAGACCTGCCAGCTAACACCGCCGACGGGGACAAAAGACAAGCGATCCGGTCTTTTACGGACGTGACAATCAGCACCCGTTCCCTAGGAACCGACTCCCCAGAGGTGGACAAGGTTGCGAAAGCCGATAATGTGTAATCACATTGCTAGCGCGGTGCTCTACCGCGCCGAACGGGGGATCCCATGGCCGCACAGCACGACGATCACCGCCCGGGCGCACCGGTCACACCGGCCGACGACCTCTCCATCGACGCCCCTGAAATGCCCGCACCCCAGGTCAGGGAGGTCACCGCGCACTCCATCCCGGGCGGCGTCGGCCTGCTCCTGACCGTGCTCGGCGTGTTCGCCGGGGTCGGCCTCGCCATCGTCGGCGGGGTGATCGGGTCGGGCGGCAACAACGCGGTGGGCGTCCCGCTCCTCATCCTCGGGGTGCTCCTCGTGATCACCTCGTTCTTCTGCATGAGCGGTGTGAAGATGGTCGCTCCGGGCGAGGCCCGGGTGATCCAGCTCTTCGGCCGCTACGTCGGCACCATCCGCGCCGACGGGCTGCGCTGGATCAACCCGCTGACCTCCAGCCGCAGGATCTCCACCCGCGTCCGCAACCACGAGACCGCCGTCCTGAAGGTCAACGACGCCTACGGCAACCCGATCGAGCTGGCCTCGATCGTCGTCTGGAAGGTCGAGGACACCGCCCAGGCCCTCTTCGAGGTCGACGACTTCCGGGAGTTCGTCTCCACCCAGACCGAGGCGGCCGTGCGGCACATCGCCATCGAGTACCCGTACGACGCCCACGAGGAGGACGGCCTCTCGCTGCGCGGCAACGCGGAGGAGATCACCGAGAAGCTGGCCGCCGAGCTGACCGCCCGGGTGAAGGCCGCGGGCGTCCTGATCATCGAGTCGCGCTTCAGCCACCTCGCGTACGCCCCGGAGATCGCCTCCGCCATGCTCCAGCGCCAGCAGGCCGGCGCGGTCGTGGCGGCCCGCCAGCAGATCGTCGAGGGAGCGGTGGGCATGGTCGAGATGGCCCTGGCCCGGATCGCCGAGCAGGACATCGTGGAGCTGGACTCCGAGCGGAAGGCGGCCATGGTCAGCAATCTGATGGTGGTGCTGTGCGGTGACCGCGCGGCCCAGCCGGTCCTCAACACGGGCTCCCTCTACCAGTGACCGACCAGACGCCCCCCCGGCGGACGCCGGCGTCCCGGTCGCGGCAGCGCAAGCAGATGCTGCTGCGACTGGACCCCGCGGTGCACGACGCACTCGCCCGCTGGGCCTCCGACGAACTGCGCAGCGCCAACGCCCAGATCGAGTTCCTGCTGCGGCGGGCGCTCGCGGAGGCGGGCCGGCTGCCGGGGGCGGCCCGTCCGATCGCCCGCCGGGGGCGGCCGCCCAAGCAGCCGCCCCAGGGGCCGGAAGCCCCACCGGAGCCCGGGGCGAGCACACCTTGGCCCCTGCCCGGAGCGGGGGCGGACACGCCGCAGCTCCCGCCCGGAGCCGGGTGCCAGGACACCCCGTAACACCGCGACCCCGGCCCACTCCATGGGCCGGGGTCGCTTTCCGGACGCGTATACACAGCAGGTATACACACCGTGTACAGTTCTCCTCATGTCTATCGGTCACACCCTCCTCGGACTCCTGGAGTCCGGCCCCCGACACGGCTACGACCTGAAGCGGACCTTCGACGAGAAGTTCGGCCAGGACCGCCCGCTCCACTACGGCCAGGTCTATTCGACGATGTCCCGGCTCCTGAAGAACGGACTCGTCGAGGTCGACGGCGTCGAGAGCGAAGGAGGCCCCGAGCGCAAGCGGTACGCCATCACCGACGCCGGGATCACCGATGTCTCGCACTGGCTGGCCCAGCCCGAGAAGCCGGAGCCCTACCTCCAGTCGACGCTCTACACCAAGGTCGTCCTGGCGCTCCTGACCGGCCGCAGCGCGGCCGATCTGCTGGACACCCAGCGCTCGGCACATCTGCGGATGATGCGCGTCCTCACCGACCGCAAGCGCAAGGGCGACCTCGCCGACCAGTTGATCTGCGACCATGCCCTGTTCCATCTGGAAGCCGATCTGCGCTGGCTGGAACTGACCTCTGCCCGTCTCGACCAGCTCGCCAAGGTGGTGGCTCCGTGATCCCCGAAGGCTCCCTTCTCGCCGCGCACGATCTGCGCAAGACCTACGGATCGACGCCCGCCCTGGACGGCGCGTCGTTCTCCGTGCACCCCGGCGAGGTCGTCGCCGTGATGGGGCCCTCCGGTTCCGGCAAATCGACCCTGCTGCACTGCCTGGCCGGGATCATCACGCCCGACTCCGGCACCATCACCTACGCGGGCCGCGAGCTGTCCGCGATGTCGGACGCCGAGCGCAGCGCCCTGCGGCGCAGCGACTTCGGCTTCGTCTTCCAGTTCGGTCAGCTGGTCCCGGAGCTGACCTGTGTGGAGAACGTCGCCCTGCCCCTGCGGCTGAACGGCGTCAAGCGCAAGGCCGCCGAACGCGCCGCCCTGGAGTGGATGGAGCGCCTGGAGGTCGACGACCTCGGGGCCAAGCGTCCCGGCGAGGTCTCCGGCGGACAGGGCCAGCGGGTCGCCGTGGCCCGCGCGCTGGCGGCGTCGCCGAAGGTGATCTTCGCCGACGAGCCGACCGGCGCGCTGGACTCCCTCAACGGCGAGCGGGTGATGGAGCTGCTCACCGAGGCCGCCCGCTCCGCCAACGTCGCCGTGGTCCTGGTCACCCACGAGGCCCGGGTCGCCGCCTACTCCGACCGTGACGTCACCGTTCGCGACGGCCGGGCCCGCGACATGGAGCACGCCGTATGACGCTGCTCGAAGAAAAGCGGCCCGTGGCGCCCCCGCGTCCGGCGTCGCCCTCGCGGGGCGCGGTGACCCTCCGCGACCTCGGCCTCGGCATCCGGTTCGCCTCCGCCGGGGGCCGCGAGGGCTGGATCCGTACGCTGCTGACCGCCGTCGGAGTCGGCCTCGGCGTCGCCCTGCTGCTGCTCGCCTCCTCCGTACCGCATCTGCTCGAAGAGCGGAACGCGCGCGAGCAGGCCCGCAGCGAGGCACGGATCTCCGACTCGCCCGACGCGAACGCCACGAAGTCGGACAGCTCGGTGCTACGGATCAACGCGACCACCGAATACCACGACCGGACCGTCTCGGGCTTTCTGATGCGCCCGGACGGCTCGACGCCCGTCCTCCCGCCCGGGGTCGACCGCTTCCCCGCGCCGGACACGATGGTCGTCTCCCCCGCCCTGCGGGAGCTGCTCGCCGAGCCGGGCAACGAGCTGCTGCGGGAGCGGCTGCCGTACGGGATCACCGGCACGATCGGGGACGCCGGGCTGCACTCTCCCGGTGATCTCCTCTACTACGCGGGCAACGACACCCTGACGCCGGCCAACGGCGCCCACCGGATCGCCGCGTACGGCGACGACCGCCAGGGCGATCCCCTCCCGCCCCTGCTGATCGTGCTCGTCATCATGGTCTGCGTCGTGCTGCTGGCACCGGTCGCGATCTTCATCGCCACCGCCGTGCGTTTCGGCGGCGACCGGCGCGACCGGCGGCTGGCCGCGCTGCGCCTGGTCGGCGCGGACATCCGCACGACCCGTCGGATCGCCGCCGGGGAGGCCCTGTTCGGTGCGCTGCTCGGGCTGCTGATCGGCCTGGCGTTCTTCCTGGTGGGCCGGCAGTTCGTCGGCGCGGTGGAGATCTGGGACGTCAGCGCGTTCCCGGCCGACCTGGTGCCCGACCTCCGACTGGCGACGCTGATCGGGGTGGCCGTGCCGCTGACCGCCGTCCTCGTCACCCTGGTGGCGATGCGGTCCGTGCTGATCGAGCCGCTCGGCGTCGTGCGCCGGGCGCGCGACCGGGGACGCCGCCTGTGGTGGCGGCTCCCGGTACCCCTGGCGGGTCTCGCGGTGCTCGCGCTCTGGGGCCGGATCGAGGAGTACGCACCGGTGAACCCGTTCCCGATCACCGCGGGCGCCGTGCTGGTGCTGTTCGGGCTCGCCCTGTTGCTGCCCTGGCTGGTCGAGGCCTGTGTGAAGCGGCTGCGCGGCGGCCCGGTGCCCTGGCAGCTCGCCACCCGCAGGCTCCAGTTGAGCAGCGGGGCCGCGTCCCGCGCGGTCAGCGGGGTCACCGTGGCGGTCGCGGGAGCGATCGCCCTGCAGATGCTGTTCGCCTCGATGAACGCCGACTTCAACCGGATGACGGGCCAGGACCCCACCCGGGCCCAGTTCGCCGGCTACTCCGAGAACGTCACGGGCGAAGGGGCCACCGCGGCCATCGAGCAGTTCCGCGCCACCCAGGGCGTGGATGTGGTCATCGGCTCGGTGCAAACGTTCGCCAGCAGGCCCGGCGACTACGCCGAGGACGCCGTCCAGCCCACCACCTCGCTGACCATCGGCACCTGCGAGACCTTGCGCGAGCTGGCCCGGATCGACGCCTGCGCGGACGGCGACGCGTTCGTCGTCCACCCGCGGGACGACAAGGACATGACCGCCTGGGTCGACGAGACCGCCCGCAAGGGTACGGTGCTCGACGTCGGCTCGGGGAAGAAGCCGATGAAGTGGACGCTGCCCGCCGATTCCCGGACCGTGACGGGCCGCAACGACCCGATGGGCGACCCCCACTGGGGAATCATGGCCACCATCGGCGCGATCGACGCGGGCAAGCTGCCCGGGGCGACGATCACCACCCAGATCCGGGTCGACCGGAGCGTGCCGGACGTCGCCGAGTACGTACGCAACACGGCGGCCAGGATCGATCCCGGCATGCGCTTCGTCACCCTCGACTCGGTGGAACGCGACCGCCAGTACGCCAGCGTCCAGACCGGGCTCCAGGTGGGGGCGAGCGCGGTGCTGCTGCTGATCGCCTCGTCGATGCTGGTCTCCCAGCTGGAGCAGTTGCGTGAGCGCAGGCGGCTGCTGTCGGTGCTGGTCGCCTTCGGCACCCGGCGCTCCACGCTCGGCTGGTCGGTGCTGTGGCAGACCGCCGTGCCGGTGGTGCTCGGCCTCGCACTGGCGGTCGCGGGCGGGCTGGGCCTCGGGGCGCTGCTCGTCCGGTTGATCCAGAAGGAGGTCTCCGACTGGTGGCTGTTCTGGCCGATGGCGGGCGTCGGGGGCGCGCTGATCCTGCTGGTCACCCTGCTCTCGCTGCCGCCGCTGTGGCGCATGATGCGCCCGGACGGACTGCGCTCCGAGTGACACCCGACTGATCCGTGTACGGCCGGGGCCTGCGGGAACGGGCCCCGGCCGTACACGGATCAGGAGCGATCGTGGCGGCCCGGAAGATCAGCCTGCCGGGCCGTCGTGCGACCCATTAGGGTGAGCCCTCATGAGGTCACGGTTCCGTAGGGGTGAGGTCATCGTCCGGCGCGAGATCCTGGACGGCCGTCCCTGGCTGGTGTATCCGACGCGGGTCGCGGGCGACGACGAGCGGGTGCTCGCCGTCCACCTGGCGCAGGGCACTCCGCTCACCTTCGGGCGCGGCGACTTCCGCTGGGGGCTGCACCCCTGGTTCGAGTTCGAGCACGTGTGGCAGTCCAGTGGCGTCCTGCAACTGCAGCGCCCGGGGGACGGCTACGCGGTGTGGGGCCGCTGGGCGGAGGACGGGACCCTGTCGGAGTGGTACGTCAACTTCCAGGCGCCCCTGGTCCGTACAGAGCTCGGATTCGACACACTGGACCACGAGTTGGACCTGGTCATCCCCGGCGACGGCTCCCCGTACCGGTGGAAGGACGTCGAGCACTTCGAGGAACGGGTGCGCACGGGCGGCTTCGACGCCGAGGAGGCGGACGCCGTGCGGGCGGCGGCCGCCTCCGTCGTGGACCTCCTCGAGCGTGGCGCGTGCTGGTGGGAACAGTGGCGTGACTGGCGGGCGCCGGCCGACTGGGGCCCGCCGGACGCGGTGGCCCTCCAGGACGGCACCTCGCTGAGCGCCCGCTGAGGGCGTGTCCGCGGGCGGGCGGGCCCGTCAGAACGACTCGGCGTACAGGGTGAACAGATAGTCGCGGTCCACCTGGCCCGCCGGGTCGTTGTCGAGGTTGCCCGTCACGCCGTCGACCAGTCGGCCGAGGTCGCCCTTGGCCACCCCGCAGTCCCGCAGCCGGGCCGTCAGGCCCGCCGAGGCCAGCAGCCCGCCCACCGCGTCGTGGACGGTGTCGCCGCCCATCAGTTCGGCGACCGCGGCGAACTCCTTGGGCACCAGGGGTGCGGTGTACCGCAGCCAGCTCGGGTACAGCACCGCCAGACCCCGGCCGTGGGAGAGGTCGATCCCGGGCAGCGAGCCCATGGCCTGCTGGAGCCGGTGGGGCAGGCAGGTGCTGACGTTGGCGACGTTCACACCCCCGAGCAGGGACGCCCGGCACAACGCCTCACGGGCCTCGGGAGAGTCCTCGCCCCTCAGCACCGCCGGCAGATGCGCGGCGATCAGCCCGATGGCCTGGTGCGCCCGGGCCCGGCTCGCCTCGTCCGCGCGGGCCGCGACGCAGCCCTCTACGGCGTGGGCGAAGGAGTCGAAGACCGTCTCCGCCATGATCGGGCGCGGCAGCGACGCGATGAGGTCGGGGTCGACGATCGCCGTACGCGGGAAGACGGCGTCCCCGCGGATGCCGGAGCGGAAGTGGCGCACCGTGTCGGTGATGATCGCCCCCTTGGTGACCTCCGAGCCGCTGCCCGCCGTCGTGGGCACGGCCAGCAGCGGCAGCCTGGGCGCCTGCGGGCCGAGCGTCGCGCCGATGAGCTCCCGGACACTGCCGCCGACGGGCGCGGTGACGCTCACCCCCTTGGCCGCGTCCAGGGCGCTGCCGCCACCGAGGCCGACGACGAGGTCACAGCCCTTCGCGCGGGCCAGCGCGGTCGCCTCGTCCACCTCGTCGGACCGCGGGTTGGCCGACAGTCGGTCGAAGACCGTGACGCGCACCCCGGCGGATTCCAGGGACGTCACGACGCGGTCCAGATAACCGTGGGAGCGTGCCGCGTTCCGCCCGGTGACCAGGAGCGCGTGCGTGCCGAGCTCCCTCGCGTGGGTCCCGGCCCGGTCCAGCTCACCGCGGCCGAACTCCACGTGGGTGGGAACGCCTAGTTCCAGCTTCATGTGCTCACTCCATCCATGACACCGCGGGGCGACTCCGTACGGGTTCCGGCGCGGCGGGCGTTGTCGCGCAGCGCGTCGAGTACCGCGCAGGTGCCGGTGGCGAGCAGCTGCAGCGCCGAGCCTCCGCCCGTCGACACCGGCCCTTCCCAGGGCAGTTCGGCCACCGTGTCGCCGCCGAGCAGCAGTGCGGCCCCGGGGGTGCGCGACAGGGCGGACAGGACGGCGTCCGCGGACCTGGTCTGCCCGTCGAGGTACCGGGAGGGGGTCCCGGCCAGCACGGCGGAGCCGGCGCCGGCCAGTGACTTCGCCGCCCACGGTTCCAGGTCGAAGTCCACGACGGCGTGTCCGGCCGGCACTCCGCCGACGACGGCCAGGGGCCGGGCCTCACCCACGATCCGCCTCCCGTCCACCGGTGCCACCCACACCGTCCTGGGCAGGTGCAGCCGTGCCCTCGCCGGTGCGTCCAGCACTCCGCGTACGGCCTCCAGGCAGGCATCGGGCTCGCTGCCCGGATCGGAGGCGCCGAGCTCGTGGCCCCGGGCGCGCAGCACCGTGTTGAGCACCACTCCCCCCGGCACCACCAGGTCGCAGGTGCGCATCGCGTGGACCAGGCCCACCAGGGTCTTCTCGGGTTTGCGCCCGCCGAGCACGGCCGCGCGGAACACCCCCTCCGGGGGGCTCGCCCAGGGCGCGAGGAACCGGATCTCCTCTTCCAGGCTCTGTGCGGCACGGCCCGGCAGCAGGCGCAGCACACCGGTGTTGGAGGCATGGGCGCGGTGGGCCTTGGAGAAGCCGCCCACGGCGACCGTGTCGCCCAGCAGGGCGAACCGCCGGGCCAGTCCGGGGTCCTCCCGTTCCTCCCCCGCGTGGTGGCGGGTGTTGCCGAACACGGCGATCTCACCGGGTGCCAGCGCCTCGGCGGCCCGCACCGCCGCGTCCGTGGCGTTCTCGGGGACGTAGCGCACCTGTCGGCCCAACCGCCGCGAGAGGTGGCCGGCGGCATGGTCCAGGGCGGTCGCCGTGCCGTCGCGGTGGCTGCCCTGGTGGGACAGCACCGCCACGCGTGCGCCCGCGTCGGAGAGCCGCCGCAGGTCGGCCAGTTCGCTGTCGATCCGGCCGGTGCTGGTGAGGGCCGCGTCCACGTTGAACCCGGCCGAGAGTATCCAGCGTTCGCCCGGGGTGACGTCCTGTGCGCTCAGGAGCGGTACGCCGTGGAGCGGGTCGGCCCACCCGCTGTCAGAGGCCATAGGTGCGCAGCCCGGTCGTCTCGTCGTGCCCGAACATCACGTTCATGTTCTGCAGGGCCGAACCCGCCGCGCCCTTGACCAGGTTGTCGCTGACGGAGACGACCTTGGCGACTCCGCGCCGTGCGTCGTAGTCCACACCGATGTGGCAGAAGTTGGAGCCGACCACCCCGGCGACGCCCGGGTACCTGCGGTAGTCCTTGCCGGTGAGTCCGCCGAGCTGGGGTTCGGCGTTGACCCGGACGAAGAACTCGCCCTCGGCTCCGGCGCCGTAGCGCTCGGTGTAGCGGGTGAGGAGCAGTTCGCGCGAGAGCTCCTCGCGCAGGTCCTCCCGGACGCGGACGCTCGCCTGGATGTGAATGCCGCGGGCGAAGGGGCCGTGCGCGGTGCTGAGGTCGACGGTGACCGGCCCGCCGGCCGGGCCGGACAGCCGGTCCTCCAGCTCGGGCGCGTGCCGGTGGCCCTGGAGGCTGTACGGCAGCATCGATCCGAACACCTCGGCGTGCAGGATCTCGGTGCGGGGCTTGACGCCGGCGCCGGTCGTCCCGTTGACCGCCGCGATGTGCAGCAGTGCGCCGGGATCGGCGAAGCCCGCGGACAGCAGTGGTTCGAGACCGAGCAGCGCCGTGATGACGTAGCAGCCCGGGTTTGCCACCAGGCGGGCGCCGGGCAACAGGTCCCGGTGGAACTCGGTGACGCCGTACACCGCTTCCGGCAGCAGCTCGGGGGCGGTGTGCTCGGTGCCGTACGCCGCCCGGTACGCCTGCGGGTCGGCGAACCGGAAGTCGGCGCTGAGGTCGATCACGCGGGTCCCGGCCTCGATCAGTCCGGGCGCCCGGCGCATGGCCTCGCCGGACGGCGTGCACAGGAAGACGACGTCCAGTTCGCCGGCGGCCGCGGTGACCTCGTCGGCGTCGTGGAACCGCAGCCCGGAGCCGAGGAGGTTCGGGTGGGTCCGCTCGAAGGACTCCTCGTGGCGGGAGGTCGGCAGGATCTCGGCGACCCCCGGGTGCCCCAGCAGCAGGCGGCACACTTCGCCGCCCGTGTAGCCGGTTCCTCCGATGACCGCTGCGCGTATGCCGTCGTTCATTGGCTCCACCCGTTCGTGAACTCGTGCTGGTCAGTGGTCACATGGAGCATGATCTTGCCGGTGGGGACATCGGCCCGGTCCATCAGGCCCAGCGCCGAACCGGCGTCGGCGAGCGCGAAGTTGTGGGTGACCATGGGCAGTACGTCGGGGGTCCCGGCAGCGAGCCGGGCGATCACCTCGGCGAAGTCGCGGGGGGTGGACAGCGCCGATCCGTGCACGGTCACCTCACGTCCGACGAGAGCGTTGAGGTCGACCGGGTGCCGGTCCTCGAAGTAGCTGACGATCACGATGTCGCCGCCTGGCCGCACCGCGCGCAGCGCCTGGTCGGTGACCCCGGGGTAGCCGGCGGCGATCACCACCACGTCCGCCCGGCCGCCCAGAGCCTCCAGCGCCTCGGGCACCGGGTCGCCCTCGCGGGCGTCGACGTAGGCGTCGGCGCCGAGCCCGCGTGCCAGTCCGCCCTTCTCGGGCCCGATGTCCACGCAGACCACCGTGGCGTGGCCGAGCTGCCGGGCGGCGATCAGGCAGCTGAGGCCGATCGTGCCGGAGCCGAGGACGAGGACGCCGCGGCCGGAGCCCTCGCCGACGAGCCGGACCGCGTGCAGGCCGATGGAGAGCGGTTCGACCAGGGCGCCGGCCACGGGGTGCAGGCCGGGTGGCAGCCGATGGGCCATGTTGGGCCGCAGGACGACGAGTTCGGCGAAGGAGCCGGTCCAGTCGAGGTGGCTGAGATTCAGCTTCCGGGTGCACAGGTGGGGTGCGCCGTCCAGGCACTCGGCGCAGGCGTCGCAGTGCGAGAAGGCCGCCGAGCACACCCGGTCCCCCGCGGCGAAGCCGGTCACCTCGTCGCCGACGGCCACCACGGTCCCGGAGAACTCGTGGCCGAGGACGGCGGGCGCCGTCTTGTAGGGGTGGGTGCCGCGGTAGGCGGCGAGGTCGGAGCCGCAGATCCCGGTGGCGTCGACCCGGACGAGCAGCTCTCCGGGGCCGTGTCCGGGGGCGGCGGTGTCCTGGTGGGCGATGGTGCGATGGGCGGTGAGGACTGCCGCCTTCATCGTCTTCGGTCCGGTGGCCCCGGTCGCGGCGGAGTTCGGTCCCATGCTCAGCACACCCTGTTCGTCGCCCGGCCGCCGGCCAGGACGGCGCGCAGGTCCGCGGCGAGCAGCCGCCCGACCCGTTCCTGGGCGTCGGAGGTGGTGGCGCCGAGGTGCGGGGTGAGCACCACGTTGTCCAGCGTGGCCAGCGCCGGGGTGCCGGACTCCTGCCCGTGCACGTCGAGGGCGGCGCCGGCGATCACACCGTCCATCAGCGCGCGCAGCAGGGCGTCCTCGTCGACGACACCTCCGCGGGAGACGTTGATGAGGTAGGAGCCGGTGTGCATGCGGGCCAGTTCCCCGGCGCCGATGAGGTTCCTCGTCCGGTCGGTGAGGGGGACGGCGAGGCAGACCATGTCGGCCGCGCCGAGGAGGTCGGGCAGGGGGACCCGTTTGATCCCGCGGCCGCGCAGTTCCTCGTCGCGGGCCGGAGTGACGCGGTCCACGGCGGCGAGGACACGCATGTCGAACGCGGCGCCGAGCCTGGCGATCCGGGAGCCGATCGGGCCGAGGCCCACCACGCCGAGCACCCGGTCCGCGAGGCCCGGCCCGGCGAGCCGGGGCTTGTTCCACTGACCGCCGCGGACCTGCCGGTCGGCGAGGGCGATGTTGCGGGTCACGGCGAGCATGAGGCCGATGGCCAGATCGGCGACGGCGGGTGCGGAGACTCCGGGGAAGTTGAACACCTGCACTCCCGCCTCGCGGCAGGCTTCCAGGTCGATGTTGTCGGTCCCCGAGCCGGCCCTGGCCACCGCTCTCAGACGGCGCCCGGAACGGATGACGTCGCCGGTGATGGTCACACCGCTGCGTACGACGAGGGCGTCGGCGTCGGCGGCCAGTCCGAGGAGTTCGTCATGGTCTGGGTGCAACCGCACCACGACCTCGTGGTCCTGTTCCAGGTCCGCTAGGGCGCTGGGGGAAACGGGGTCCAGTACGACGACGCGGGCTCGATAAGTCATGTCAAAGATCCTGCACCGTCACAACGACCTTTGGCAAGAAATTGCCAACATCGTTGACTTCGCCTGTCTTGACCGTGCTAGCTTCACCGCCAGAGCCACCGACATTGCAGCAGGAACATCCAGTCAATTCCATGACAAAGATTGCCCGGTCACGTAGTCGTCCCGGTTTCCGTTGAGGCCGAGACGTCCGGGAATCTCCGCCTGAGGAAGGCAGTAGATGCTCAAGCGCAGCTATCCCTCGTTCCGCTCCGTACTCGCCGCGCACGACGTGGTGCGCCTCGCGGGCGCCCACCACGCGCTCAGCGGAGTCCTGGCCCAGGAGGCCGGGTTCCAGGCGGTGTGGTCGTCGAGCCTGGAGGTATCGGCCTCCCGATGCCTGCCCGACGCCAGCATCCTGAGCATGACCGAGTACCTGGAGGCGGCCGCCAACATCCAGAAGGCCCTCGACATCCCCGTCGTGGCCGACGTCGACACCGGGTACGGCGGCAACTACAACGTGGCCCACATGGTCCACGAGTTCGAAGGCGCCGGCATCACGGCCGTGTGCATGGAGGACAAGCTCTTCCCGAAGATGAACAGCTTCGCCAACGGCGACCAGACGCTGCTCGACATCCCGGCCTTCGCCGGCAAGATACAGACCGCCAAGGCCGCGCAGTCCACCGAGGACTTCTTCTTCATCGCCCGCACCGAGGCCCTGATCTCCGGCGCGGGCGTCGAGGAGGCGGTGAACCGCTGCAACGCCTACGCCGACGCCGGCGCCGACGCCGTACTCATCCACTCCAAGGCGCGCACCAAGGACGAGGTGGTCTCCTTCCTGGACCGGTGGGACAACCGTGTCCCGGTGGTCATCGTCCCCACCACCTACCCGGACTGGCACATCGACGAGGTGAGCGCGGCAGGCGTCTCCGTCGTCATCTACGCCAACCAGGGCATGCGCGCCGCGCTCTCCGCCATGCGCGACGCCTACCGCGCCATCTACGAGGCGGGCGACACCACCGCGCTGGAATCGGAGATCGCCTCGGTGCGGGACATCTTCGACCTCCAGCGGATGGCCGACTGGCAAAAGCTCGACGCGTGAGCACGGCTCGTTCGGACAGCACACGGCGGACAGGTGGAGGCGAGCGGGGGGCATGACCGTCATCACGGGGGCCGACGAGCTCCTCGACAGCGAGATCTACCTCGATCTGCGGCGGCTCCTGGACTGCCGCCTGTACCTGAAGTGCGAGGGCTTCAACTTCGCGGGATCGGTGAAGGTCCGGCCCGCGGCCTGGATGGTGAACACGGCTCAGCGCGAGGGGATCATCGGCCCCGAATCCATCCTGATCGAGTCCTCCTCCGGCAATCTCGGGGTCGCGCTCGCCGTCATCGCGGCGGCGAAGGGGCTCAGGTTCGTCTGCGTCACCGACCCCAAGTGCAACCCGGCCGCGACCGACCTGATGAAGGCCTACGGGGCCGAGGTCGTCGTGGTGGACGAACCGGACGCCAGCGGCAGCTACCTCGCCGCGCGCAAGGCCCATGTGCGCGAGCGCTGCGCGCAGGACCCTCGGTACGTCTGGCTCAACCAGTACGAGAACCCGGCGAACTGGGCCGCGCACTACGAGAACACGGCGGCGCTGATCGCCAAGGAGTTCCCGGACCTCGACACGCTGTTCATCGGCACGGGCACCGGCGGAACCCTCATGGGCTGCGCCCGCTACTTCCGCGAACACCGGCCGGGCGTACACATCGTGGCCGTCGACAGCGTCGGCTCGGTGAACTTCTCGGGAGCGCCCGGGCCCCGGCACATCCCGGGGCTGGGCGCGAGCACACCCATGCCGCTGATCGACCCGTCCCTCGTGGACGAGGTCGTCTGGGGCGACGAGCGGGACGCCATCCGCATGTGCCGGCGCCTGGCCGCCCGGGGCGTCCTCCTCGGCGGCTCCTCCGGCACCGTGATCAGCGCGGCCACCGAGTGGCTGGCGCGGCACGGCTCCGCGGACCGGACCTCGGTGGCCATCGCCCCCGACCTCGGCGAGCGGTACATCGACACGATCTACAACGACGCCTGGGTGGCGCGCCACTACCACCGGGGCGCGCAGGACCTCTTGGAGAACCAGTGAACAACCCGTCCGAGACACCGGACTTCTCTGTGGTCACGGGTGCCACCGTGCACCATGTGCTGGACGGCAGGCAGCGGGAGGTCTGCGAGCTGGTCGAGCGGACCTACCTCCTGCACGGCGAGGCGGGCACCGTGAATCCGCCCTCCTACTTCCTGCGGTTCCCCGACCGGCCCACCGCCCGCATCATCGCCCTGCCCGCCTCCGTGCGCGGCGAGCGACCGGTCGACGGCCTCAAGTGGATCTCCAGCTTCCCCACCAACCTGGACCGCGGCATCCCGCGCGCGTCCGCCGTGCTGATCCTCAACGACCCGGTGACGGGGTACCCGTACGCGTGCCTGGAGAGCTCCATCATCAGCGCCGTACGCACCGCCGCCTCGGCCGCCGTCGCGGCCCGTGCGCTCACCCGCGGCCGGCCCGCGCCGCGCCGCGTCGGCTTCGTCGGCACCGGCCTGATCGCCCGCTACCTGCACGACTACCTGTCCGTGCTGGGCTGGGAGCCGCAGGAGTTCGGGGTGTACGACCTCTCGCGCGAGTACGCCGAGGGATTCGCCGGGCATCTGCGCGAGACCACGGACGGCGCCGCCGTCCGCGTCCACGAGAGCGCGGAGAGCCTGGTCCGCTCGTCGGACGTCGTGGTCTTCGCCACCACGGCCGCCGCGCCCCACGCCGAGGACCCGTCCTGGTTCGACCACCACCCGCTCGTCCTGCACGTCTCGCTGCGCGACCTGGGCACCGAGGTCATCCTCGACAGCGCCAACGTGGTCGACGACGTCGAGCACGTCCTCAAGGCCGACACCTCCGTGCACCTCGCCGAACAGCGCACCGGGGGCAGGGACTTCATCGACGGCACGCTGTACGACGTGCTCACCGGCAAGGTCGATCCGCCGACCGGCCGCACCGTCGTCTTCTCCCCGTTCGGCCTCGGCGTACTGGACCTGGCCGTCGGCGGCTTCGTGCACGGCCGGGCGCGGGAGACGGGCGCCCTCACCGTGGTCGACGGCTTCTTCCACGACCTCGAACGCCACCGCGGCCCCGGCTCCCGGGGCGGTGCGCGATGACCGCCCGCCACGACTGGGCCGAGCTCCCCCTCGTTCCCGGCACCGTGGAGCGGGCCACCTCCTTGGCCCTGACCAGCGCCAAGGAGGTGGACACGGCCACCGGCGTCCTGGAGTACGTCGCCCGGCACGCCGAGCGCGCCCCGGACAGCCCGGCGCTGACCGAAGGCGGACGGACCCTCGGCTACCGCGCCCTGCTGCTCCGGGTCGCCGCGATCCGCGCCGTCCTGCTCGACGAGGGCGTGGGCGCCGGAGAGGTCGTCGCCTGCGTCGGTCCGCGCAGCGTCGAGACGCCGGCGGTGTTCCTGGCCCTGGAGAGCGTCGGGGCCTCCTATCTGCCGATCGACCTCGACTGGCCGCAGGAGCGGGTCCGCGACGTGCTGGAGCGCAGCCGCGCCGCACTCCTCCTCGACTACGCCGCCCTCACCGGAACGCCGGCCGGTCCCGCCCGCGCCGCGGCCGAGACCGCCCGGGTGAAGGCCGCGGCGCTGCCGGCCGGCCCGGCGGCGGACGACGCGCCGCCGCCGCCGCGGAACGCCTCGGACCGCTCGGACGAGACGCGCTACACGATCTTCACATCGGGCACCACCGGGCGGCCGAAGGGCGCCACCGTCGAGCACCGGGGCATGCTCAACCACCTGTGGGCCAAGGTCACGGACCTGTCCCTGGGCCCCGACGACGTGGTGGCCTTCACCGCACCGCTCGTCTTCGACATATCGATCTGGCAGATGCTCTGCCCGCTGCTCGTCGGCGGACACGTCGTGGTCCTGGACGACACCGTCATGCGCTTTCCCCGGCGCCTCGTCAAGGCCATCGACGCCCATCGCGTCACGGTCGTCGAGCTGGTCCCGACGGTCGTGGGCTGGCTGGTCGACGAGACCCTCCGGCGCGACCCGGCGCCGCTGCGGGCCCTGCGGTGGCTGATGTCCACCGGCGAGGAGTTGCACCCCCCGGTGGCCGAGCGCGCGATGACGGCCCTGCCCCGGATCACCCTGGTCAACGCCTACGGGCCCACCGAGTGCTCCGACGACGTCACCCACCACGTGGTGACCCGCACGGACCTGGAGCGCACCCGGCTCCCCGTGGGCTCACCCGTCATCAACACGGCGCTCTACCTGCTGGTCGAGGAGAGCGGGAACTGGCGGTCAGCGGAACCGGGCGAGTCCGGCGAACTGTTCGTCGGCGGCACGGGAGTGGGCCTGGGCTACCTCAACGATGCCGAGACCACCGCACGCGCCTTCTTCCGCGACCCGTTCGACCCCGGCTCGCCCACCGGACGGCTGTACCGCACCGGCGATCTGGCGCGGTTCGACGAGGGCGTCGTCCACTACCTCGGCCGCGGCGACCGCCAGGTCAAGGTGGCGGGCGTACGGATGGAACTCGCCGAGATCGAGGCGGTGCTCGGCCGCCACCCGGCCATCACCCAGTGCGCCGTCACGGTCAGCGGTGACGGCGAACGCAGCCAGTTGATCGCGCACTACAGCCTGCGGGTGCCCGTCCCCCCCGAAGAACTGCAGCTAGCCGTACGCGCCGCCGTCCCGCCGGCCATGGCGCCCCGGCGCTGGCGGGAGTGGGAGGCGCTGCCACTCACTCCCAACGGAAAGGTCGACCACCGGTCCCTGCGGGCGGCCGTCAGCGAGGAGGAGACACGATGACCACCGCACCGGAGAAGACCGCACACCCGGACGTACCGGCGCCCGACGGGCCCGACACCTCCGCCCTGCCCGCCCACGCCCGGCTGCTGCTCGCCCTGGCCCGGCCGCGGCTGGACGCGGCCCACGAGCGCCTGGCACGCTCGCTCGCCGACCGGAACGACCTCGACTGGGGGGCGTTCCTCGACGCCGCGGCCCGCCACAAACTGCTCCCGCTGGTCGGGCGCCATGTCTTCACCCACCGCCTGGACCGTGACCGCGAAGGGCTCAAGGGCTTTCCGTACAGTTGGGTGTTCACCACCTCCTACCTGGGCAACCGCGTACGCAACCAGGCGCTGGCCGACGACTTCGGCCGGGTGTTCCGGGAGCTCGGCGAAGCCGGGGTGCGGCACGCCGTGCGCAAGGGTTTCTCGCTCGCCGAGGGCGAGTACGGCGACCCCGGTATGCGCCGGATCAACGACGTGGACCTGCTCGTCGACCGGGACGACGTGCCGCGGGCCCACGAGGTCCTGGAGCGGCTCGGCTATGTGCAGGGCAAACTCGCCGAGGACGGCGAGCAGATCGTGCCGTACAGCCGCAAGACCCAGATCTTCTGGCGCGTCAACCTCAGCAACCAACTGCCGTACCGCAAGGCCGGGAACCGTCCGGACGTGCCCGAGTTCAACGTGGACCTGTGCCACGACATCTTCCAGAAGAAGTCGGGCGTCAGCGCACCCGCGCGCGAACTGCTCGACCGCTCCGTGCCCACGGTCCTGTGCGGTGCCCCGACCTGGGTCCCCGAACCCGCCGACCGGCTGCTGGACCTCTGCTCCCATCTGCACAAGGAAGCGACGAGCCTGCAGTTCATCGAGGACAGCGTCGATCTGCAGATCAGCAAGTTCCTGGACGTGGCGCTCGTCGCCGCCGGCCACGACCAGGACGTGTGGCGGGCGTTCCTGCTCCGGGTCGAGGAGTACGAGGCCGGCCCCATCGCGTACTACGCCCTGCACTTCACGGCCGAGCTGTACCCGGACGCGGTGCCACCGGAGGTGCTCGCGGCGCTGCGGCCCGAGGACACCGCCTACCTGGACCAGTACGGGACCTTCGACGGCCAGACCGCCCGGTGGTCGCTGCCCTTCCTGGGGCGGCTCTTCGACACCGGCCGCGGGGACGACAGCGAACGCTCCAACGTCCCCCATGACTGAACCGGCCGGCACCACCGCTCCCCCACCGAACACCCCGCCACCGACATCGGGACCATTCATGAACACACCCTGGGACAGCCGTTTCGAGGCGCTGGTGACGCGGCACGTCGAGCTCGGCCGCGACGGCGGACTGCGGCCGGACGACGACCTGCTGGGCCATGGCCTCGACTCCATCGCCATCGTCGAACTCGTCGTCTCCCTGGAGGAGACCTACGACATCGAGATCCCCGACGAGCGGCTCAGCCAGCAGTCGTTCACCACCCCGGGCGTGCTGTGGTCGGTCGTCTCCGGCCTGCTGCGGCCGGAGCCGAGCCGGGAGGGCGCCGCGTGATCGTCTCCCTCGTGGGCTCGGACGGAGCCGGCAAGTCGACCGTCTCGCGGCTGGCCACCGAGCGGCTGGCGGCGGCCGGGACGCCGATCGAGCGGGTGGACCGCTGGGACATCGTCGACAACCCGGCGTACCCGGCGACCCGGTTCATGAAGCCCGATGTGCCCGACACCCGGCTCTGCGTCGCGGAGATGCCGAACCCGACCCGCTTCCTGTTCCTGATGTGGTCCATCTCCCACGCCCTGCTGGCCCGCACCCCCGACGCGGTACGGCCCGGCACCGTCACCCTGCTCGACGGCTACTGGATGAAGCACGCCGCCGCCGAGATCGTCTACGGCCTGGACCGCGCCTGGGCGGAGGGCGTCGTCTCCGCGCTGCCCGTCTCCGGACGGGTGCTGTACCTGCGGCTCGACCCGAAGCACGCCTGGGAGCGCAAGGTCGGACGGGATGTCGTGCCCTACGAGTGCGGCATGGACCCCGCGTGCTCCCAGGAGAACTTCCTGACGCACCAGAACCGGATCCTGGCCGTGCTCGACGACTGGGCCGCCCGGTTCGGCTGGCTCACCCTCGACGCGGAGGAACCCCTAGACGACGTCGTCGGCCGGGTCGTCACCACCGTGTCCGGGGCGCTCGCGGAGGAGCGGTGAGCGCGGCCCCGGCGGCCCCGCCGTCGGCACGGGCCGGGGAGCCGCGGACCCTCGTCGTCAAGGTCGGCGGGAGTCTCGTCTCCGACAAGCGCACCGACGACCACCTGGACGCGGCGGCGATACGCGCCTACGCGGCGCTCGTCGCCGACCTCGTACGGACCTTCCCGGGCCGTACGGTGTTCGTGGCCGGCGGCGGCGCCCTGGGCCACGGCGCGGTCCGCGACCTCGACACCGCCGACGGCTTCGCCGCCCTCGACCTGACCCGGGCCACGTTCGCCGTCAAGTGGGCCTGGACCGCCGCCTTCCGGGAGGCGGGCATCCGCGCCCTGCCGCTCCAGGTCGCGGCCATGTGCGCGGACCAGCCGTCCGGGGCCGTCGCCGACCTCACCGTGGTGCGCAGGCTGCTGGCCGAAGGCGTACTGCCGGTGCTCTCCGGCGACTGCATCCTGACCGCCGACGGCGGTCTGCGGATCTACGGCAGCGACCATGTGCCCGGCATGCTCGTCGACGGGTCGCTCGGCCCCGTACGGATCGTCACACTCACCGATGTGCCGGGCGTCCTGACCGGGACCGGTCCCGACGGGCCCGTCCTGCCCTGGGTCAGCCCCGACGACACGTCGTCCGCGCACGCCCTGGTGTGGGAGACCGCTCCCTGGGACACCAGCGACGCGATGCGCGGCAAAGTCGACGCCCTGGCCGCGCACGCCCGGCGCGGGGCCGAGTGCGTGATCACCCGCGGCGACCGCACCTCGGCCTCGTTGCACCACCTGCTCGCACCGATGGACCGGTGGCCGCCGGACGTGCCGCACACGCTGATCTCCCGTACCCGGCCCACCACCCTCCCGGCCGGCCGCACCGCCCCGTCCCCGACCGGGGGCGCGGAAGCGGCCGACGGCACCGCACCGCCCCCGCCCCCGTCCGACCCCGGCTTCACGTCAGCCCGCTCCTGAGGAGGTTCCGGCATGTCCGCCACGCCCACCACCAGCCGCCTGGTACTGCTCAACCCCGGCCCCGTCAACGTCCACGATGACGTGCGCGCCGCCATGGCCTCACCCGACCAGTGCCACCGCGAGCCCGAGGCCGCCGCGCTGATGACCCGGGTCCGTGAGAAGGCCACCCGCCTCGGCGGCGGCGACGACACCGACACCTCGGTGCTCCTCGCCGGCTCGGGCACCGCCGCTCTGGAGGCCGCGTTCTCCTCCATCGTCCCGGCGGACGGCCGCATCCTGATCCTCGACAACGGCAACTACGGCGAGCGGCTCTGGCGCATCGTCGACGTGCACGGCATTCCGCACCGCCGTATGGAGTTCGGCTGGTGCAACCCGATCGACGTGGCCGCCGTCGACCGCGCCCTCGCCGAGGACCCGGGCATCACGCACGTGGGACTCGTCCACCACGAGACCAGCACCGGCATGCTCAACCCGCTCCGGGAGATCGGCGCCGTCGTCGCCAAGCACGGCCGGCAGTTCGCCGTGGACGCCATCAGCAGCCTCGGCTCCGAACGCCTGGACCTGCGGGCCGACCACATCGACTGGTGCGTGGGCACCGCCAACAAGTGCGTCGAAGGCCTTCCCGGCGTCAGCTTCGTCACCGCACCGCGTCACCGCCTCGAGGGGCTCGCCGACGTGCCGGCCCGCACCTTCTACCTGGACCTGTACGGCCACTTCATCTCCCAGGACCGCAAGAACGCGCCCCTGTTCACCCCCGCCCTCCAGGTCATGACCGCGCTGGAGGAGGCCCTGGACCGATCCCTCGCCGAGGGCGTCGAGGGACGCGCCGCCCGCTACACCGCGCTCGCCGAGCGGATCCGGACGGGCCTGGCCGAGCGCGGCGTCCGCTTCCTGCTGCCGGCCGACCAGCGCGCCAACTCCGTGACGAACGTTTACGTGCCCAAGGGCATGACGTATGACGAACTGCACGACGGCCTCAAGACCGAGGGGTACGTCGTCTACTCCACGCAGGAACAGCTGGAGGGCGTCTTCCGCGTGGCCAACATGGGCCAGTTGGACGGCGACGACATCACGGGCTTCCTCGCCGCGTTCGACCGTGTGCTCGCCAAGTACGCCGACCAGGGCTTGTGACCGGACCGCGACGGCATGCTCCCACCCCTCTGACCAAGGAGAACCACCGGATGCGTTCCAACCGACTCGCCATCGTCGGCGCGGGCCCCAGCTGCACCTACGTGCTGGACCGGCTCGCCGCGACGGCGCAGGCGGCTACGGCTCCCCTGTCGCTCGACATCCACATCTTCGACCGCGCGGGGCAGTTCGGCGCCGGGCAGGTGCACAGCGCGGAGCAGCCGGTCACCAGCTTCCTCAACCGCATCGTCGGCCAGGTGGCGTTCGCCGCGGACGAGAGCGTCGTCGGCGCGGGACCACTGCTGCCCCGGGAGGACCGGCCCACCCTGCTCGACTGGTGCCGCGCCAGGTTCGAGGAGACCGGGGATCCGGTCTTCGACCTGGCCGCCGAGGACTGGCCGAAGCGTTACGTCCACGGCCTGGCGCTCGCCGATCAGTTCCGACGGTATGTCAGGATACTGCGGCAAGTGCCGGGCGTGGAGGTTCATTTGCACCACAGTGAGGTGACCGACCTCCAGGAGCTGCCGGACGGCTCGCTGGCCGTCTTCGGCGGTACCGGCGAGCACGTGCTCGACGCCGACCATGTCCTGATGCTGACCGGCCACTCGTCCAACGACCCGGCCCGCTACCCGCGTCAGGCCGAGTGGGCCCGGTTCGCGGGGCGGCACCGGGCGGCCTTCGTACCGTCCGCCTACCCGCTGGAGAAGGCGTTCGGGCCCGGCCAGGCCGGCCCCGGCAGCACCGTCGGGTGCGTCGGAATGGGCCTCACCGGCATCGACCTCATCCTGCATCTGACCGAGGGCCGGGGCGGTGTGTTCGAGGAGCGGACGGACGGCACCCTGTCGTACCGGGCCTCCGGCCGGGAGCCCGACTCCATCGTCCTGTTCAGCCGCGCCGGGTTGTTCACCTTCGCCCGGCCCTACAACGCCAAGGAACGCGACCCCGAGCGCTTGGAGCACCGGGGCGTCTTCCTGGTCGAGGACGCGGTGCACCGGCTGCGCCGGTCGGCGGGCCGGCGCGTGACCATCGGCGGCGCCGAACAGCGCCAGCTCGACTTCCGCGACCACGTCTTCCCCGTCATCGTGCTGGAGATGGCCCACCTCTACTACACCACCCTGCTCGGCGCGGACTTCGGCCGCCGTCTGGAGGCGGCCGCCCGGCCCGAGTACGAGGCGTTCCTCGCCGACGGTGGGTGCGGCGCCCCGTCGAAGGAGTCCGTGCGCCGGCTCCTGGCTCCGCTGGAGGCCCTGGTCGACGAGGCGGCAGAGACCCTCGACGCGGTCCTGGCGGGCACGGTGGGACTGGCCGCGGCGAAGGAGCGGGAGTGGGACGCCGAGGCGGCGCTGCACCGTTTCCTGGACGTGGTGTTCGGGCCCGAGCAGGCGGCCGGCCTCGCCGCGCGGATCGATGACCCGGCCCTGTTCGCGGCCGGTGTCGCGGCCACGGAGTCCCCCTGGCGCCACCCGAGGAGCCTGGGGGCCCAGCGCTTCTCCTGGGAGCGCGCGATCCGGCCGGTCGACCGCGGCTCGTTCAGCACGCCCGAGGAGTACCGTACGGCGATGCTCGACTTCCTCGACCTCGACCACCGCTGGGCCGCCCAGGACAACCTGTCCAATCCGGCCAAGGCGGCGGCGGACGGCGTCTGGCGCGACCTGCGGGACGTGCTGGCGGCGGCGGTCGACTTCGGCGGGCTGCACGCGGCGTCGCACCGCGACTTCCTGGACGTCTTCATGCGCCACCACAACCGGCTCTGCAACGGCGCCGCGCTGGAGGTCATGGAGAAGATCCGGGCCCTGATCCAGCACGGCCTGGTCGATGTCTCGGCCGGCCCCGGGGCCGAGGTGGAACCGGATGCGAGCAGCGGACGCTTCGTGGTGCGCGGTGGTGTCACCGGCGCCGAACTGCCGGTCGACATCCTCGTCGACTCGCGCGTGCACCCCTTCGACGCCGAGAACGACGTCCTGCCGATCTACCCGAACCTGCTGCGGCACGGGCTCGTCCGCAAGTGGAGCAACCCGGGCGCCGGCGAGCCGGACTTCGCCCCCGGCGGCCTGGACCTCACGGAGGACTTCCACCCGGTGCGGGCCGACGGCGAGGTGGACCGGCGGCTCACCCTGCTCGGCCCGCCCAGCGAGGGTGTGATGTTCTTCCAGTTGGGCGCGTTGCGCCCGAACCAGAACCACCACGTCATGCAGGACATCCTGTGCTGGATAAGGGAGTTCTGGGGGCAGGACGGCACTGCCGCCGGCCCGGTCGACGAGCGCATCACCACAGGGGTCTGAGAGATGACGAACACACACGGCGACGACGCCGAACGGCTCGGCGGGATCGCGGCGATCCACGCCCGCCTGCGCGAGGACGCGGCGGCGCTGGACGACGCGGCGGCGCGCGAGGCGACCGAACTGCCGGGCTGGAGCAGGGGGCACCTCCTCACCCACCTCGGCGACCTGTCCCGCGCCTTCGCCCGCCAGGCGCGCCACGCCGTCGAGGGCCGCACCATCGAGGTGTACGACGGCGGCCGCCCCGGCCGTGACGCGGGCATCGAACAGGGCGCCGGGCGTTCGGCGGATCAGCTGCGGGAGACACTGGAGGACGGGCTCACGCGGTTGGAGGAGGCGTGGGCCGCACTGGGCCCCGACGACTGGAGCCTGCCCTGCTCCTACCGCGACGCGGATCTGCTGGCCACCCAGCTGTGCTGGTGGCGCGAGGCACACATCCACTACTCCGATCTGGGCACCGGCTACCGGCCCGAGGAGTGGGGCGACGCACTCGGCACGCACCTCGTCGGCTATCTGCTGCCCCGGCTGCCCCCGGCGCGCACCACGGTGCTGCTCTCCGCCGACACGACGCGGCGCTGGGAGCACGGCTCGGGCGCCCCGACCACGGTCCACGGCACCCAGAACACCTTGGCGGCCTGGCTCGCCGGGCGGTCCGCCGCCCAGCGGCCCAAGGCCTACGGGTCCTCCGATTCCCTGCCGGACCTGGGCCCCTGGCCCTGACCGGCGCGCCGGTCACCGCACCCGCGGCCCGGATCACCCCGCACGACCGAAGGAGACGACAGGCATGGCGGCACAGACACAGAGTCTCAGCGGTGACACCACCCTGGTGCTGCCCGAGTTCGACACCCCGCCGCAGGACCCCTACCCGCTGATGCGTGCCTGGCTGGACTCCGCGGTGGCCCGTGAGGTCCGCGAGCCGTACGCGGCGGTGCTGGCCACCGCCGACCGGTCGGGCAGGGCGTCGAGCCGGGTGCTGCTGGTCAAGGAGATCGACGACCGGGGGCTCCAGTTCACCAGCTTCAGGGGCAGCCGTAAGGGCCAGGACCTGGCCGGGACGCCCTGGGGGTCGCTCACCTTCTACTGGCGGGAGACGCTCCAGCAGCTCACGGTGCAGGGGCCGGTGGAGGTTCTCACCGGTGCGGAGTCCGACGAGCTGTTCGCCCGGCGACCGCTCGCCGCGCAGGCCACCACGGCGATCTCGCGGCAGAGCCGCCCCCTCGACGACGAGGCCGGGCTGAGGGCCGGTGCGAAGGCGCTGGCCGCCGATGGCGGCCCGGTGCCCCGCCCCGAGGAGTGGACCGGTTACCGGCTCGTTCCGCAGGCCATCGAGTTCTGGTACGGCAGCCCCGACCGGCTGCACCGGCGGCTGCGCTACGACCGCGGTGCGGAGACCGCCGGCTGGGCGCACCAGCGGCTCCAGCCCTGAGGCCTCACACCTCATCCGATCAGCGACGACTTTGGAGAGACCCCATGTACGCTACCGAGCCGCTCCGGGCGGTGGCAGGCGACCTGGTCAGCGAGATACGCCGGAACCGCCCGCCGGACTGCGCGGGCACCTCGGGCGCCGTCCAGTCCTGGCACCGCACCAGCGGGCGCTTCGCGGAGGGCCGGGTCAGCGACGTCAGCGTCCAGCGGGGCGAGGGCACGGCCGCCAGGTACGTACTCCGTGACGGCTTCCGGCACCGCTCGGTGTCGGGCCTCGATCCGTACGCCGCCGTCCTCGACGGGGGCGGCGGCCGTGCCCCGGCGGGCGGCGGCCGTGCCCCGGCGGGCGCCGGCCGGGGTACGGCCGGCGGGGGCGGCTCCGGGCCGGAGTGGATGGAGATCTCCGCCGTCCTGTCCGTGCTCGGCGATCTGGAGAAGTCGGCCCGGGACTTCGACCCGGCGGTGGCGCAGGTCGTCATCGACTTCGAGCTGAGTGAACAGGACATGGTCCTCGCCCAGGACGACCGGATACGCGAGGAGCACCGGCTGCTCAGCTATCTCACCGTCCGGGTCATCGCCCGCAGGGGCGGCCGGATGTCCACGGGTTTCTACACCCCGGGCATCAGCGGCACCCTGGACGGCATCGACGCCGCGGGCGCCGGCGCCGAGGTCGCACGTCGCGCGGTGACCGGCCTCGACGCCCGGCCCGCTCCGATGGGCCACCTCCCGGTCGTGGTGGCCGGCGGGCGTGGCATGGTCCTGCTCCACGAGGCGTGCTGCCACCCGCTGGAGGGCGACGAGGTGCTGCGCGGTTCCGTCTACGCCGGGCGGCTCGGCGAGACCATCGCCTCCCCGCTGGTCACCATCACGGACGATCCCACCGTCCCGGGGGCGGTCGGCTCCTTCGGCCACGACGACGAGGGCACGGCCGGGACTCCGACGACGCTGATCGAGAACGGTGTCCTCAAGGGCTATCTGACGGACCAGGAGTCGGCGGTGCGGCTCGGCCTGCCGCCCAGCGGCAACGGCCGGTGCACCACCGTGCTGCACCCGCCGCAGCCCCGGATGACGAACACCTGCCTCGCGGCCGGCACGTCCGGCGTCGAGGACATCGTCGCCGGCACCGAGTTCGGGATCTTCGCCCAGCATGTCGGCGGTGGCGAAGTCATCGAGTCCACGGGTGAGTTCACCTTCCGGGTGACCAACGGCTTCCTGATCGAGAACGGCAGGATCACCGATCCCATCGAGGAGACCACCATCACAGGAACGGGAACCCAGGTGCTCAGGGACATCGACGCGATAGCCGACGACCCCGTCGTCGGGGCCGCCAAGTGCGGCAAGTTCGGCCAGTGGGTCCCGGTGGGCGTGGTGGGTCCGACCCTGCGTGTGCGGTCGCTCCTGGTCGGTGGTACCGGGCGATGAGCGAGGCCTCCGCATTCCTGAACGCGACCGCCGCCGGCCGGGGCGCCGACTCCGAGGTGTGGGAGAACGCCCACGAGAGCGATGAGCTGGTCTGCCGGGAGGGCGTGGTGGAACGCCGGGTCTCCACCGCCGCCACGGCCACCGCCCTGACCGTCTGGCAGGACGGGCACGAGGGGTATGCCGTGCACGTCCCCGGTGGAGCCGACGCCTCGCTCGTCGACACCGCCCTCGCGGTCGGCCGGGCCCTGGGATCCGGGGCGCCGGCGCCCGCCCGCCGCACCGGGCGGGCCGAGGGGCCGCGGACGCTCGCGGACCCGCGGCTCGACGAGGCGGTGGCCCGGCGCCTCGCCGGACTCACCGCGGGCGCCGCCGACGTGGACGTCGAACTGCGCGCCAGGGCCGACCGGTCCGGGGTGCTCCTGCACCGGGCCGGCTGCGAGCCGTTGCGGCACACGACGGGCACCTTCCAGTTGCAGGCCCGGATCACCGCCAAGGGCCGGCGCGTCGGGTTCATCGCGCACCAGATGTTCGGGCGGTCGGTGGACGCCGTCCTCAAGGACGCCGAGGCCACCGAGCTCGACGAGCTGACGGCCCTCGCCCGGGTACTGGCCGGCGAGCCCGTGCCACGCCTGACCCACGACGACGTCCTCCTCGACGGCCGGGTGATGGCGAAGCTGTTCATGCTCGCCGTGCCCGCCTTCCAGCTGGACTCCGTCCTGGAGGGCCGCTCGCCGCTGGCCGGCCGCACCGGCGAGCGGATCGCAAGCGCGGGCCTGTCCCTCGTGGACGACCCGATGGCGGCGGACAGCCCGCTGCCCGTGCCGTGGGACGACGAGGGCACCGCGTGCGCGCCCACCACCCTGCTGGAGGACGGCGTGCTGCGCGGCTTCCTCAGTTCCCGCCGCACCGCCGCCGAAGCGGGGACGGTGAGCACCGGCTCGGGCCGCCGCGGGCCCTCCGGTGAGATGCCGACCGTGCAGCCGGGCTTCCTGGCCCTGCGCCCCGCCGCCGCGCTGGGGGACGCCCCGCTCGACGGCAGGACCCTGTTGAAGGTGGTGCAGGCCAACGGCGCCCACACGTCGAACGTCATCACCGGCGACTTCTCCATCGGCGCCAACGCGGTCCTCGTCACCCCCGACGGCGCGCAGCGCAACGCCGGCAACATCACCCTCGCCGGCAACGTGTTCGACCTGCTCACCCGGATCGACGGACACGACGGACGGCCGCGGCTCAACCGCGGTCACACCTCCTTCGTCGCGAGCCCCGGCGTCTGGGCGACCGGGCTCACGGTCGGGCGGTAGCCGGACCATGTCCTTGACCAAGCAGCGGGACTTCCGCTTCTTCTGGGCGGCCCAGACGGCAAGTACGTTCGGCGCCAACATGAGCCGGGTCTCGCTGCCCCTCCTGGCCGCGACGATGCTGGCCGCCACCCCCTTCCAGATGGGGCTGCTCCAGGCCGCGCAGACCATCGCCTTCCTCCTCATAGGCCTGCCGGCGGGCACGCTGGTCGACCGGATGCGCCGACGGCCGATCCTCATCGCCTGCGACGCGCTGCGCGCGCTCTTCCTGCTGTTCCTGGTCATCGGGTTCGCCCTGGACCGCGTGGACTTCACCGTGCTGATGGCGGCGACCCTGGCGATCGGCTTCGCCACCGCCTTCTACGAGATCGCCTACCAGTCGTACATCCCGGCCGTGGTGGGCCGCGCCCACCTCGTCGAGGGCAACGCCAGGCTGGAGAGCACCAACGCGGTGGCCCGGCTCGCCGGCCCCACCCTCGGCGGCTCGCTCGTGCAACTCCTGGGCGCCACGCTCGCCGTGGCCTCCCAGACCGTCGGCCATGTGCTGTCGGCGCTGCTGGTGACACGGATACGTACCGTCGAGGAGCGGCCACCCCGCGGGGAGCGGCCCCGGATGGCGGCCGAGATCAGCGGCGGTCTGCGGTTCGTGCTGCGACAGCCGGTGTTCCGGGCCATCACCGGCTCGGCCGCGACGTACAACTTCTTCTACGCGGTGATGCTGCCGCTGATGATGCTCCTGCTGGTCGAGGAGCTGAAGCTCCCCGGCGCGACCGTCGGTGTGCTGATGGCGGTCAGCGGACTCGGCGGCATCCTCGGTGCGGCGGCGTCCGGCCGCCTCGCCCGCCGGTTCGGGCAGGTGCGCGTCATGTGGCTGGCGTACCTGGTGACCGTACCGACCACCCTGCTCATTCCGCTCACCCACGGCGGTTGGGGGATCGCGCTGTTCGCCGTCCCCTGGTTCACCGTCAGTTTCGGCATCGTCGTCTACAACGTCGGACAGGTCAGCATCCGGCAGGCCTTGTGCCCGCCGGACATGCTGGGGCGGATGAACGCCAGCGTGCGGTTCATCGTCTGGGGCATCCTCTCGCTGGGCGCGCTCACCGGCGGCGCCCTCGGCGAGTGGATCGGCCTGCGCGGCGGGCTGTTCGTCGCGGGCGTCGGCATGACCGCCGGGGTCCTGTGGCTGCTCCTGTCCCGCCTGGTGCGGATGCGTGATCTGCCCGCCGAGGAGCCGCTGCCGGTCGCGGACCCGGCCCCCTCCTCCTGACGAGCCCCCGAAACCGACCGGCCCCGAAGCCTGACCAAGGAGCACCCTCATGTCCGACCGGAAGACTCCCCGTTACGTGGTCTTCGTCGAGTCCCCCCTGACCGGCGCCGGCCAGGACTGCGCCCGGTTCCTGCTGGAGCAGGGCGTGACCCCCGTCGTGGTGGCGGCCCGGCCCGCGGCCATGGCTCCCTCGCTGATCCGCGACTACGCCGAGCTCGGCGTGGACGTCCGCGCCTGCGACACCCACGACGCCGCCGCCGTGGCCGACGCCTGCCGGGAGATCGCCGCGGACGGCGAACTCGTCGGTGTCGCCTCGGTGTACGAGTACTACTGCGACATGGGGGCCCAGGTGGCCGCCCTGCTGGGGCTGCCCGGCCCCGACCCGGCGGCCGTCGCCGCCTGCCGCTCCAAGGCCTCCATGCGTGCCGCGATGGCCGCGACGCCCGGCCTCAACCCGGGCTTCGAGGTCTGCTCGTCGGCGAAGGAGGCCGCGTCCGCCGCGTCGTCGATCGGGTTCCCGGTGGTGGTCAAGCCGCTGGACCTCACCGGCAGTCTGTGGGTCCGCCGCTGCGAAACGGCCGAGGAGGTCGGCGAGATCACCCGGGAGATCATGGGGATCGGCGACTACCTCGGCCAGCGGGTCGCCCCCCGGGTGGTCGTCGAGGAGTACGTCCCCGGCGCCGAGTACTCCGCGGAGGTCATGCACGGCAAGGTCCTCGGCCTCACCGAGAAGATCTGCAGCCCTCCCCCGCTGTTCCTGGAGATGGGCCATATCTTCCCGGCGGCGGTCACGGGTGACCGGGAGCGCCTGCTCGTCGAGAGGGCCGAGCAGGCCGTCAAGGCGATCGGGCTGACCTGGGGCCCCGCCCACGTCGAGCTCAAACTGACCGCCGACGGCAAGGACGCCCGGGTCATCGAGGTCAACGGGCGGATCGCCGGTGACCGGATTCCCGAGGCGGTACGGATCGCGAGCGGCGTCGACATGTGCCGCCTCCACATGACCGCCCTGCTGGGCGGCACCCCCGACCTGAACGTCGTGTGCGACCGCACCGCGGTCGTCCACTTCCTGATGTCGGCGCCGCTCGGCCGCCTGGACGCCATCGACGGCGTCGCCGACGCGCGGGCCGTGGAGGGCGTGCACGAGGTGCATATGCGTCCCGGCGTGCAGCCGGGCATGGTCTACCGGGCCAACGGGTCCAACCGGGACCGCGCCGCCTGGATCATCGCCGAGGGGGCCGACCGCGACGAGGCGCTCGGCCGCGCCGTGGCGGCGGGCGGGAAGCTGACCTTCACCTGGGCGCCGGTGGACGAGTCCGAGGTCGGGGGCTAGCCGTCGTGCCGACCACCCCCGAGTACCGCCCGGTGCGCTTCGCGGCGGGCGAGGCGCACCGGGCGCCACTCACCTGGAGCCAGCGGTACTACCTGGCCGAGACGGACGCCGCCCGGCCGTCGGGGCGCGGGCTCGCCATCAAGAGGCTCTACGAACTGCGGCCCGGTGTGGGCGAACAGGACGTCGTGGCGGCCCTGCGGGAGCTGCTGCACCGTTTCGAGGGCCTGCGCAGCACGGTCGACCGCGAACCGGCCGACGCGGCGGCCGGGCCCGCCCAGCGCGTCCACGCCGAGGGCACCCTGCGTCTCGCCGTCCACGACGTGGCCGGCGGGACGGAGACCGCTGTGGTGGCCTCCAGCGTGCTGGACGGGCTGGCCGGGACGCCGTTCGAGGTCTCCGAGGAGTGGCCGGTGCGCGCGGCACTGATCGGCCGCGCGGGCTCGCCCCGTTTCCTGGCGCTGGTGTTCAGCCATGTCGCCGTGGACGCGTTCGCTCTGCTGCCGGTCACCGACCACCTCGTCCTCGCCGTCGCCGTACGTCATCCCGAGTGGCCGCCCGCCCGGAGCCGGGACGCGGGCCGCAGCCCTCGCGAACAGGCCGCCGCCGAAGCGGCCGAGCCGGCCCGCCGCACGGCGGAGCGTGCCCTGCGCCGAGCGGCCGAGGTCCTCCGTGCCATGCCGGCGGCGCTCCCCGCCCCGGACGTCCCGGACCGTTCCTCCTGCGCCGACCGGTACCGGTTCCTGTCACGCACCTCGCCCGCGCTGGACCTGGCGGCCGGCGCGGTGTCGCTGCGCACGGGGGAGAGCGTCGCCACCGTGCTCGCGGCTGCCATGGTCGCGGTCGACGCCCATCTCACGGACAGCCCGACGGGGTACCTCCAGTTGCTCGCCGCCAACCGGTCGCGCCCCGAGACCGTCAACGCCGTGGTGCCCTGTTCCCAGCCCGTGCCGTTCTGTGTGCCGGTGGCGGGCTCGGCCTTCCCCGAGCTGGTCGGTGCCACCGCCTCGGCCACTCTGGGCGCGCTGCGCTCCGGCTCGTACCCACCGGACCGGCTGGCCGCGCTGCACCGTGCCGCCGAACGGGAGCGGGGGGTCCGCCTGGACACCACGCCCACGTTCAACTACCGGCCCCGGGCGAGCGCCCTGCTCCGCCGCGACGTCGTCGCGGCGGAGCTGGAGGAGTCCGCCGCGGCCGGTGTCACCCGCTGGGTTCCCAGTGATCTCCTCTGGCGGTCCACCCGCTATCTGAGCGCCGACGTGAGCGAGTCCGGCATCCGGCTGGTGCTCCAGGTGGACACCCGGGTGCACACCCCCCGCTGGGCCGAGCGCTGGATGGCGGCGCTGGAGCGGTTGCTGTGCGCGGCCGCGACCCGGGAGGTGACCGCGGAGGAGCTGCGGCACGTGGTGAGAGATTCACAACCGACACATCAGGAGTCGAGATGTCGCTGAGTGGTACGCAACGGTCCGTGGTGCTGGTCGGTGCCGGTGTCATGGCGGAGGGCTATCTCCGCGCGGCCCAGCGGATGGGCCTGCGGGTGGGCCTGGTGGAGACCGTCGCCCGGCATGCCGAACTGGTGTCCCGGTTCCCGTGTGTCGTCGACTTCGAGCCGGTGGAGGGTGTCGCGGCCCGGGACGAGTCATGGCTGCCCCCGGCGATGACGCTGGCGCACCGGCTGGCTCCGGACGCGGTGCTGGGGTTCGCCGAGCCGCACGTGCTCGCCACGGCGATCCTGCAGCACCGGCTCGGCGTGCCCGGGCCGGGCCTCGACGCCGCCACGGTCTCCCGCAACAAGGCGATGCAGCGTGGCGAGTTCGACCGCGCGGGCCTGCCGCAACCCGCTCACCGGCACACGGTACGGCTGTCGGACGCCGCCGAGTGGGCCCTGGAGAGACTGCCCGTGGTCGTCAAGCCCGTGTCCATGCAGGGCAGCATGGGAGTCGAA
This sequence comes from Streptomyces sp. NPDC104313, assembly GCF_055583985.1. Classification (NCBI taxonomy): domain Bacteria; kingdom Bacillati; phylum Actinomycetota; class Actinomycetes; order Kitasatosporales; family Streptomycetaceae; genus Streptomyces; species Streptomyces sp. NPDC104313. The sequence continues at coordinate 106,241 of NZ_JBVJMW010000006.1, read as the reverse complement.
CGGGTCGACACCCCCGAGCAGTGGCGGGACGCCGTGCGCCGCCGCGACGACGAGGGCCCTCTGCTGGTCGAGCGCTACGTCGAGGGGCCGGAGTACAGCATCGAGGCGCTGGTCCGGGACGGGGAGGTGCTGTTCACCAACCTGACCCGCAAGGAGACCACCGGAACCCCGTTCTTCGTGGAGCTGTTCCATGAGGCCGGCCACGGCACCCGGCGCCCGGTGCTGCGGAAGGCTGCGGACGAGCTGTGCCGGGGTGTGGTGGCCGCCCTGCGCCTCAGCACCGGGATCGCGCATCTGGAGTTCAGGGCCCGCGCCGAGGACGACCTCCTGATCATGGAGGTCGCGGTGCGCACCCCGGGCGACCACATCCTGGAGATCATCTCCCTGGCGCACGACTTCGACGTGTACGAGGCCTGTCTGCGGATGGCCCTGGGCGAGCAGCCGCGGCTGCCGCCGGCCGGCCGGGACCCCGTGCGCTCCGCGGGCAGTCTGTTCCTGGGCGCCGATCGGGCCGGGGTCCTCTCCGCGCTCGACCTGTCGGACTGGGCCGCCCGGAAGGACGTGGTCCACCATGCCGCCCGGCTGACGCCCGGCACGGCCGTACGTCCCGCCGAGAACTCCGGGGACCGGCTGGCGTACGCGGTGCTCGCCAGCCCGGGGGCGGCGGAACTCGTCTCCCTGGCCGAGCGGTTGCGGGCGACCGCCCGTGTGGAGATCACCGACGCCCCTGTCTGAGCCGCGCCCGGGCTCGGCCCTCGCACCCGCTCTGAACCCAGCACGCACAGGACAAGGAAGACCTATGTCAGCAGAACGAGTCTTGATCATCGGCGGCCGGATCGAGAACGTACGCAAGGCCGTGGAGCAGGGCCTCGGCGTCGTGTACCTCCAGCAGCCGGGGCAGTTCACCCCCGAGCACGCGAAGCTGGTCGACGCGGCCTTCCTTCTCGACTTCGCGGACTGGTCCGTGGTCGAGCCCATCGTCACGGCCGCCCACCAGGCCTACGGCTTCACCCGGGTGGCCACCACCGGTGAGGCGGGCGTGGAGGTCGCCGGGCGGATCAACGACCTGCTGGGTCTCGGCGGCGTCTCCCACGAGGTCGCACGGCGGCTCCGGGACAAGCTGAGCATGCGCGAGCACCTCGCCCGCGTCGGGGCTCCCACGGTGCCGGCGGCCGAGGTGAGCGACCGGGCGGCGCTGGAGGCGTTCGGCGCCGCGCACGGCTACCCGTTCATCGTGAAGCCGGTCGACGGCATCGCGAGCCTGGGCGTCCAGTTGGTGCGGGGGCCCGGGGAAGTCGGCGCGGCCTGGGACCGGATCGGCGAACTGCGCTCCTCCGAGCACCAGTTCGTCCAGTACTTCCCACTGGACCGCTTTATCGCCGAGGCCTATGTCGAGGGGCCCGAGTTCAGCGTCGAGGCCTTCACCTTCGAGGGCCGGCATGTGGTCGTCGCCGTCACGGAGAAGCTGACCGACGGCAACTTCGTGGAGGCGGGCCATGTGATCCCGGCCCGGATCGACGCGGATGACGAACGCGCCGTCGAGGCGGCCGCCGTGGAGTTCCTGGACGCCGTGGGGGTGACGCACGGCCCCACCCACACCGAGCTGCGGCTCTCCCCGGACGGACCCCGGGTGATCGAGTCCCACAACCGGCCGGGCGGCGACCGGATCAGAGATCTGGTGGAGGAGGCGTACGGCTTCGACATGGAGGCGTACACGGTCGCCTGGCCGTGCCCCGGACTGCCGGCCCCGGCCGGGCGGCTCCCGCTGGCGCAGGCCGCCGCGACCCGTTTCCTGACCGCCGGGCCCGGGGTGGTGTCACGGATCGAGGGCGTCGATGAGGCCCGCGCCCTCGATGGGGTCGTGGAGCTGGATCTCCAGGTGTCCGCCGGGGACGAGGTGGCCGCGCTCAGGTCCAGTTGGGACCGGATCGGCCAGGTGATAGCGGTCGGTGCCGACGCCGACGCGGCCCTGGCGACCTGTGACGAGGTGTGCGCTTCGACGGTCGTCGTCACCGGGGAGGGCGCGGCGGACGCAGCGCCCGCGACGGGCCGGTGAGCTACTCCGAGATCACCTCCCTGGAGGAACTGCGCGAGGTGGTCGGACCGGCCCCGCGCAGGGTGTTCGACAAGGCGTCGGCGACGCTGCGGGACGTGGACCGCCAGTGGCTGGAGCGATCTCCCTTCTGCCTGCTCGCGACGGCGGCGGCGGACGGCACGTGCGACGTCTCCCCCAGGGGCGATCCGCCGGGGTTCGCCCATGTCGTGGACGAGAGAACCCTGGCGATCCCGGACCGGCCGGGCAACCGGCGGGTCGACAGTTGGCGCAACGTCCTCGACAACCCACGGGTGGGCCTCGCGTTCGTCGTACCCGGCCGACCGGACACGTTGCGGATCAACGGCCGCGCGAGGCTGCTTCGGGACGCGCCGTTCTTCGACCTCATGACGGTCCGGGGCAGCAGGCCCCGGCTCGCCCTGCTCGTGGAGGTGGAGGAGGTCTACTTCCACTGCGGGAAGTCCTTCCTGCGCGCCCGGCTCTGGGACCCCTCCACCTGGGCGCCGGACGCCGTGCCCTCGCGGGCCCGGATCTCCCACACCACGGAGTGGACCGACACGCCGCTGGACCAGCTGGAACGCCGTTACGGTCCCGAGTACGAGCGGCACCTTTATCCGAAGCCGCCCGAATCCGCATGACAAAGCAGGAACTTGCCACACGGTGTCAATCTCTTGTCAATCCCTTTGCCCATACGCCCGCCAGCCATCTAGTGTTCGAATCGACCCGCGCGACCGGGGCTCCGCCACTCCTTTCGGCCGGACGCAGCGGTCGATGGCGTGGGGCTGAATCATGGACAGCAAGGAGCCGGATCGTGAAGATCGACAAGCTTGTCAAGATCGCCGCCGGGGGGCTGGCGGCCCTCGCCCTGTCCGCCAGTTTCTCGCTGGGAACCGCGCCCGAACGTCTCATCGGCGCGGCCGTGAGCACGCAGTCCGAGGGTCAGCCGATCGGCAACATCGACTGGCCGTAGGGGCCACCGGCCCGGTGACCGGTCCGGTGGCCACCGGACCGGTTGCCAAGCTCGGGTCAAAGTTTGCCAAGCCGCCCATGGCATGGAACTATCGGAAGCCAGTATCCAAGCCCGCCTTGAGGTCGGCTTGAAGTTGTCCTGTCGGGGGACAAGGCACCACGTGTTCCACGCAGAGGTGGAAGTTGCTCGAGCAGCCAGCATTCGGTAGACGCCTGCGCCAGTTGAGGCAGGAACGCGGCAAGTCCCAGGTCCAACTGACCGGGCCTGGGATGTCCGCCACCTATCTGTCGCGCCTGGAGTCCGGCAGCCGCCGGCCGACAGAGCGCTCGGTCGCCTACCTGGCCGAGCGTCTCGGCGTTCCGGCCGAGAGCTTCGAGAGACAGCCCGGGGAGAGCCTGACCGACGCGGTCGCCTCCGTCGCCGCGCTCTCGGAGCGGGAGGTCGACGAGGAGGCGGCGGGCATTCTCGTCGAGGCCCTGAACTCCGCCGAGGAAGCCGACCCCGCCATGCGCTGGCACGCACTCGCCCAGCTAGCCAGGTGCTACGAGGCACTCGGCGACTTCCCCCGTCAGCGCGGCACCCTGGCGCACCTGAGCGAGCTGAGCGACGACATGGGCCGGCCCGCGCTCCAGGTCCGGGCCCAACTACGGCTGGCGCGCTGCGCCCGCAATCTCGGCGACGCGGAGGCGGCCCGCACGGCCGTGCGCCAGGTGCTGGCCATCAGCCAGGCGCACGGCGTCCGGATCTCCTTTTCCGACCTGGTGCGCAGCAAGCTCGTCCTGGTGTCGGCGGAGGCGGAGTTGGGCGATCTCGCGGAGGCCGCCCACCTCGTCGACGAGGTACGCGAGTCACTGGGGGACACCGACGGGGCGCTGGCGGCCGAGGTGCTCTGGACCGCGGCCACGGTCAGCACCCGGCAGGGCAACCACAGCCGCGCCTTCGCCTTCCTCCTGGAGGCCTTGGGGGCCCTCGGCGGCCGGGACGACCTGGTGCTCTGGATCAGACTGCGACTGGCCGCGGCATCCCTGTCCATGCAGGCCATGCCGCCCGGGCTCGCCGAGGCGGAGTCCTTCCTCGACAGCGTCGAACCACTGCTGAAGGTCACCGGCCCGCTGCGGCACTGGCACGAACTCCTCTTCCTCAAGGCCAAGCTCGCCTACCACCAGGGGGACATCGCAAGCGCCACGGAACTCGTGGCCCGGGTCGAGGAGAGTGCCCAGTCGCTCACCTACCGCGACCAGGTGCGGCTGAAGGTCCTGCGCGGCGTGCTCGACCTGAAGGCCGGCGACCAGGAAGCGGGCAGTCGGCTCAGGGAACTCGTCTCCCAGGTGGAGACGACCAATATGCCTGATCTCGCGGCCGAGATCTGGCGGACGGTGGCCGAAATCTCGCTCTGAAAGCCCCGGGGAGGGCGCCGCCGGCCCCGGGGAGGGCGCCGTCAGCCCCGGGGAGCACCGTCGGACTTCTCCACCAGCCGCACCGGCAGCGGTCGCATCGCCTCGCGCAGGGCGGCCGCGAACTCCTCGAACTCGCCGCCCCGCGCCGACCCGGTCCGCATCGCCAGCGCCACCCGCCGGGTGGGCGCCGGGTCCGCGAAGTACCCGGTGGCCAGCGCCTCGCTGCGGCCGGTCTCCACCGTCACCGCGGTCCGGGGCAGCAGCGTCACCCCGAGCCCACCGGCCACCAGCTGCACCAGGGTCGAGAGCCCGGCGGCGGTCGTGGTCACCGGCGCGCCCTCGGTGCGGCCCGCCTCACGGCAGATGTCCAGAGCCTGGTCACGCAGGCAGTGCCCTTCGTCCAGGAGCAGCAGCGGCAGTTCGCGCAGCGCGTCGCGCGGGATGTCCGCCCGGCCGCCGAGCCAGTGATCCTGCTCCATCACCAGCACGAAGTCCTCGTCGAACAAGGGGATCTCGCTCACTCCGGGGACCCCGAGCGGCACGGCGAGCAGGAGCAGGTCGAGCCGCCCGGTGGCGAGACCTTCCAGCAGTGAGGAGGTCTGCTCCTCGTGGACCTGGAGGTCGAGGTCCACGTAACGCTCGTGCACGAGGCGGAGCACGGTGGGCAGCAGATACGGGGCGACGGTCGGGATCACGCCGAGCCGGAGCACTCCGGTGAACGGGGCCCGGACCGCCTCCGCCTCCTCCATCAGCGCGGCGACGGCCTCCAGCACCGCCCCGGCCCGCACCGCGAGCCGCTCTCCCGCGGGCGAGAGCAGCACCTTGCGCGTCGTACGCTCGATGAGCTGGACACCCAGCACCTCCTCCAGGGCGGACACCGCTCCGGAGAGTGCGGGCTGACTCATCCCGATCGCTGCTGCCGCGTCCCGGAAGTGCAGGTGTTCCGCCACGGCCATGAAGGCGCGCAGCTGCGACAGGCTGGGCTGCTTGGTGGCCGGCTTACCGGACTGCTTGGGGCGTATGCCCTGATTACCCTGGCCCACTGATAGGCACCTCCGATCATTTCGACCGAGTGTAGCTATTTCCGTGATCAATGCACTCTGTGTCAAGGTGGAACTCGTCCAACCCTCAGGAACTCCCCCAAAAGGGGAATTCCAGACGTTTGCAAGGAGAGCGCGTGCTCACTGTCGGTGACAAGTTCCCCGAGTTCGACCTGACTGCTTGTGTTTCGCTGGAGAGCGGCAAGGAGTTCGAGCAGATCAACCACAAGACCTACGAGGGCAAGTGGAAGATCGTCTTCGCGTGGCCGAAGGACTTCACCTTCGTGTGCCCCACCGAGATCGCCGCCTTCGGCAAGCTGAACGAGGAGTTCGCGGACCGCGACGCCCAGGTCCTCGGCTTCTCCGGTGACTCCGAGTTCGTGCACCACGCCTGGCGCAAGGACCACCCGGACCTGACCGACCTGCCCTTCCCGATGCTCGCCGACTCGAAGCACGAGCTCATGCGTGACCTCGGCATCGAGGGCGAGGACGGCTTCGCCCAGCGCGCCGTCTTCATCGTCGACCAGAACAACGAGATCCAGTTCACGATGGTGACCGCCGGTTCAGTGGGCCGTAACCCCAAGGAGGTCCTGCGGGTCCTCGACGCCCTGCAGACGGACGAGCTGTGCCCGTGCAACTGGACCAAGGGCGAGAACACCCTCGACCCGGTCGCGCTCCTCTCGGGCGAGTGAGCTGATATCGACATGGCTCTCGACGAACTGAAGTCCGCCATACCGGACTTCGCCAAGGACCTGAAGCTGAACCTCGGCTCGGTCATCGGCAACAGCGACCTCCCGCAGCAGCAGCTGTGGGGCACCGTGCTGGCCTGCGCGATCGCCTCGCGTTCGCCGAAGGTGCTGCGCGAGCTGGAGCCCGAGGCGAAGGCCAACCTCTCCGCCGAGGCGTACACCGCGGCGAAGTCGGCGGCCGCGATCATGGCGATGAACAACGTCTTCTACCGGACCCGGCACCTGCTGTCGGACCCGGAGTACGGCACGCTCCGCGCGGGCCTGCGGATGAACGTCATCGGCAACCCGGGCGTGGAGAAGGTCGACTTCGAGCTGTGGTCGCTCGCCGTCTCGGCGATCAACGGCTGCGGCCAGTGCCTGGACTCCCACGAGCAGGTGCTGCGCAAGGCCGGCGTGGACCGTGAGACCATTCAGGAAGCCGTCAAGGTCGCTTCGGTGATCCAGGCGGTCGGTGTGACCCTCGACGCCGAGGCCTCTCTCGCCGAGCGGTGACACCGCACCACCCCTGATACGAGAAGAGCCCCGAGGACGACCGACCGTCCCCGGGGCTCTTCTTTTCTTTCTGTTCCGTGCCGACTTCCGTGCCGCCTGCCGTGCCGTCTTCCTTCTCGCCCGCCGTGTCGCCCGCCCTTCCGCTACTCCTGGGGCGGCCGTTTCTCCTGTGCCTGTTCGCCCGGGGAGTCCTGCGGCTCCGGGGGCGTCGGCGCCGGCCCCGCGTCCGCCGGGCTCATCGACAGGGCGGTGGCCCCGTGGTGACCGCCCCGCTCGCCCGGTTCGCCGTACGAGCGCAGATAGCCGACCACCGTGTTGATCACGGCGACCAGCGGTACGGCCACCACCGCGCCGCCGATGCCCGCGACCAGACCGCCGGTGGCCACCGCGAGGACCACCGCGAGCGGATGCACCCGGACGGCGCGGCCGAGGATGAACGGCTGCAGGATGTGGCCCTCGATCTGCTGCACCGCCAGGACCACCACCAGCGCCCACAGCGCGGTCCACACCCCTTCGGTGACCAGCGCGACGACCACCGCGAGCGCCCCGGAGACCACGGCGCCGACGAGCGGGATGAAGGCGAACAGGAAGATGAAGACGGCCAGCGGAACCGCGAGCGGCACATTGAGGACGTAGAGCCCGAAACCGATGAAGATGGCGTCGATCAGGGCGACGAGCACCGTGCCGCGCACATACGCGGTCAGGGTGCGCCAGGCGCGCGGTCCGGCGCCGGCGACCCCGGGGCGAGCCGCGGCGGGCACCAGCTTGAGCGACCACTCCCAGATGCGCCGGCCGTCGTAGAGCAGGAACAGCGTGGAGAACATCGCCAGCAGCAGCCCGGTGAGGAACTCCACCATCACGGTGACGCCCTGGAGCCCGGCGGAGGTGATCTCCTCGGTGTTGGTGCCGATGGTGTCGTTGAGGTTCTTGGCGATGTCGTTGATCTGCGACTCGGTGACGTGGAAGGGGCTGTCGAGCACCCAGCGCTTCAGCTCGTCGATGCCGTCGCGGACCCGTTCGGAGAGCGTGTCGAGGTTGTCCATCACCTGCCACACCACGAACCAGCCGACCAGGCCGATGATGACGAACCCGAGCACGGCGGTCACGGCGGTGGCGAGCCCGTGGGGCAGCCCGAACCGCTTGAGCCGGACCACGGTCGGCTGGAGCATCGCGGTGACGAGCAGCGCGGCGGCGAAGGCCAGCACCACCAGCTGGACCGCGCTGATCACCCGCATCAGCACCCAGAGCGTCCCCGCGAGGACGAGAAGGCGCCAGCCGGCCTCGGCGGCGACCCGCATCCCCCACGGGATCGCCGCCACCGGATCCGGCTTCGCCGCGACCGAGGGGGCGTACGAGGGCGGCGCGGGCACCTGCCCGGTGTCATCGGCCTCCGGGACGGCGGGGGCTCCTCGCGCCGCGAGGGGGTCTTCGTCCTCGGCGGCGGCGCGCGCCCGTCGCTCGTCCAGCCGCGTACTCAGCTCCGTCAGTTCGGACCCGAAGCGGCCCAGCCAGCCCGGCAGTTTCGACATGCTTGCGTTCCTTCCCCCATCTTCGCCACCCAGCGCTCCTCAGCGTTTCCCAACGCTCCCCGGGACCGCCAGGATGCGACCGTACACGCGCGAGGCCCCCCACCGTCTGGACGGTGGGGGGCCTCGCGAGGTTGAGAGGACGGTCCGTAAACTGCGCCCGCTCCCTCTAATACCAGTTGTTGGCCTGCCAGAAGGACCAGGCGCCGCACGGGCTGCCGTAACGGCCGTCCATGTAGCTGAGGCCCCACTTGATCTGGGTGGCCGGGTTGGTCTGCCAGTCGGCGCCGGCGGACGACATCTTGTGCCCCGGGAGCGCCTGCATGAGCCCGTACGCCCCGGAGGACGGGTTGCTCGCGCGGTAGTTCCAGGTCGACTCGTGGTTCACGATGTTGCTGAAGCACTGAAACTGGTCCGCGGGGACCATCTGGCGGGCCATCGCCTTGACGTCGGCCACGCTGTAGGAGCCCTGCGCGGAGAACGAGGCGGCGTCGCGGGTGGAAGAACGGCTGGCGCGCTCGGCGTCTTCCTTCTTCTTCTTCTCCGCCTCCCGCTCGGCCTCGACCCGGTCCTCGGCCGCCTGCTTCTTGGACTTGGCGTCCTTGGCGGCCTGGAGGCGGGCCGATTCCTCGGCCGACTTCTTCGCGGCGGCGTCGGCGGCGGATGCCTGGGCATCGGCCTGCTGCGTCAGCGAAGCGGTCTGGACCTGGGCCTGCTGGCCCGCGGGGATGTCTGCGAGCAGCGTGGTGTCGGCTGCGGCCGCCTCGAAGTTGTTGTCGTCGGGGGCAGGTGTGCCGCCCGCAGCAACGCCTACGACGGCGCCAACGGTGGTGACCGCGGTGGCGGATGCCACGGCGAACCCCCGGACCGAGATCCGGCTCACATGGTGTCCTTCCAGCATCGCCCGCTTAGGTGACCTCGCGGGCGCGTTCGTGCCCCTGACACTGGCCTCCCTACTGCGTGGGTCACGGGAGGCGCGGGCCCGATGGGCAACCCCGGTGAGGGGTTGCCGCGTGGTGCTCGCGGGCGGCATACGGGCGTCTCGTGTTGAGTTGTGTGATGCGTGGCGCCTCTGGAGGTGCCCAAGTGCCGTATGCGGGGCCTGACGGAAGCAAGACTCTGCCGGACGGGAGCGCCGGGAGGCAATTCTGTCTTACGTGGGAAAGGTCACACCCCGTTCGGCCGCTCGGTTTTCCGGAAATGACGGCGCAGCACAATGCCGCCCGGCTAGGGTGCTTGGCCCGCCGGGCGGCATCAAAGGGATATGCGTGTCAGATGTGGCCTTCCTCCAGCATTTCGGTCACCAGCGCGGCGATCGGTGAACGCTCCGACCGCGTGAGCGTGACGTGGGCGAACAGCGGATGGCCCTTCAGTTTCTCGACGACGGCGACGACTCCGTCGTACCGGCCGACCCGGAGGTTGTCCCGCTGGGCCACGTCGTGGGTGAGCACGACACGCGAATTCGCCCCGATGCGGGACAACACGGTCAGCAGGACGTTCCGTTCGAGCGACTGGGCCTCGTCGACGATCACGAACGCGTCGTGCAGGGACCGGCCGCGGATATGGGTGAGCGGCAGGACCTCCAGCATCCCGCGCCCGAGCACCTCCTCGATGACCTCGCGCCCGGCTACCGCCGAGAGCGTGTCGAAGACCGCCTGCGCCCAGGGGCTCATCTTCTCGGCCTCGCTGCCGGGGAGATAGCCGAGCTCCTGCCCGCCCACCGCGTACAGCGGGCGGAAGACCATCACCTTCTTGTGCTGTTGGCGCTCCAGCACCGCCTCCAGGCCCGCGCAGAGGGCCAGCGCCGACTTGCCGGTGCCGGCCCGGCCGCCCAGCGACACGATGCCGACGTCGGCGTCCAGCAGAAGGTCGAGGGCGATCCGCTGCTCCGCGCTGCGCCCGTGGATGCCGAAGGCCTCCCGGTCGCCCCGCACGAGCCGTACGTTGCCCTCGGCGCTCACCCGGCCGAGCGCCTTGCCGCGCTCGGACTGGAGGACCAGACCGGTGTGCACGGGCAGTTCGGCGGCCTCGGGGACGTACAGCGTCTCCTCGCCGAACAGCAGGTCGATCTGTTCCCCGGCGAGGGACAGTTCGCTCATGCCGGTCCATCCGGAGTCCGTGCCGGCGAGCTCCGCGCGGTACTCCTCGGCGAGGAGGCCCACGGAGGACGCCTTGATGCGGAGCGGCAGGTCCTTGGAGACGACCGTGACGTCGTACCCCTCGGCCTGGAGGTTGCGTGCGACCGCGAGAATCCGTGAGTCGTTGTCCCCCAACCGGTAGCCGGCGGGCAGGACGCCGGGATCGGAGTGGTTGAGTTCGACACGGAGCGTCCCGCCCAGATCCCCGAGCGGGATCGGGGCGTCCAGCCGGCCGTACCGGACCCGGAAGTCGTCCAGCCGGCGCAGGGCCTGCCGGGCGAAGTATCCGAGCTCGGGGTGATGCCGTTTGGCCTCCAGTTCCGTGACCACCACGATCGGCAGCACGACTTCGTGCTCGTCGAAGCGGGCCATGGCACCGGGATCGGCCAGCAGGACGCTGGTGTCGAGAACGTAGGTGCGCCGGTCGGGCATGCGGCGCTTGCTGCTGGTCATCACGGAAGGACGTACCCCCTCGGACGAGGTCGGGGAGTGCGACGGACGGTCGCGGAGCTTCCCGAAGGGAGAGGACGGACCGGGATCGGGCCCCTGTGCGCGGGCCGGACCACGGCCACCGCGTCGGCCGCAGACTGTCTACGGTCCTTCGTGTGCAAAGGGCCTCCCGGGCGGGCGGGCTGGGTGCCGCTCACTTGGCTGCGACATCCGCCTGGTTGATGACCGGACGTCGACCTGACAGGGGTATTCCCTTTTCGGCGCGAAGCCATGCCGTCGCATATGACACGGTGTGGAGAAGTCCCGGTGGACGCGTGGTGACCCCCTTGCGTACGCGACGGCTCCCCCGTGGAGGATCTCTGCGGGGGAGCCGTCGGGCAACGCACGGGCGGGAACGGTGTTCAGGACACCTCAGGCCCCGTAGCGGCGGTGGCGGGCTGCGTAGTCGCGCAGCGCCCGGAGATAGTCGACCTTGCGGAAGGCCGGCCAGAAGACCTCGCAGAAGTAGTACTCCGAGTGGGCGCTCTGCCAGAGCATGAAGCCCGAGAGCCGCTGCTCGCCGCTCGTCCGGATCACCAGGTCGGGGTCGGGCTGGCCCCGGGTGTAGAGGTGCTCGGAGATCAGGTCGGTGGAGACGACCTCGGCCAGCTCCTCGAAGGTCGTGCCCTTCTCCGAGTGTTCCAGGAGCAGGGAGCGCACCGCGTCCGCGATCTCCTGGCGGCCGCCGTAGCCCACCGCGACATTGACGATTATTCCGTCGATGTCGGACGTCGCTTCCTGGGCCTCCTTGAGCACCGACTGCGTCTCCGGCGGGAGCAGGTCGAGTGTGCCGACGTGGTGGACGCGCCAGCGCCCGTCCGCGGCGAGGTTGCGCACGGTGTTCTCGATAATGCCGAGCAGCGGCTTCAGCTCGTGCTCGGGCCGGTCGAAGTTGTCCGTGGACAGCATCCAGAGAGTGACGACCTCGACGTCGGTCTCGCTGCACCAGCCGAGCAGCTCGGAGATCTTGTCCGCGCCGGCCTGGTGGCCCTGCACGGCCGATCCGCCGGACGCCTTGGCCCAGCGCCGGTTGCCGTCGAGGATGACCCCGATGTGCTTCGGCACCTGGTCGTGGTCCAGGCGGCCTCGCACCCGGCGCGCGTAGAGCCTGTACACCAGGTCGCGGAAGTTCACTGTGTTCACCCTCTCGGTTCCGTACGGGCCCGGGGCCCGCCCTCCCCGTCGCCGGGGGTCCGGGGGCCGTCCCCCCGCAGGGGATCGCTGCACGGTCTGCGCCGCCCGCGCGATCCCTCGGCGGCCCGTACCCCTACCACTGGCACGGCCGCGCAGGCCTTCGCCGCGCCGCACATCGGCATTCCCCGAAGCCGCCACATTACTGCGATCGGGTCACGGGGGCCCAACCCGGTCTGTCACAACTCCGTGATAAGGAATGAAACGTGACTGATTACCTCTCCCCCGACCTGTACTACCGCGCCGCCGGTTCGCGCTACGACTCCATGGAGTACCGCCGGACCGGGCACAGCGGCCTCAAGCTCCCCGCCCTCTCGCTGGGCCTGTGGCACAACTTCGGCGACGACCGGGCCCTGGACTCGCAGCGGGCGATCCTGCGCCGCGCCTTCGATCTCGGGGTCACCCACTTCGACCTGGCCAACAACTACGGCCCGCCGCCCGGCTCGGCCGAGCTGAACTTCGGCAAGCTCTTCGCCCAGGACTTCACCCCATACCGCGATGAACTGGTCATTTCCACCAAGGCTGGCTATCTGATGCACCCCGGCCCGTACGGCGAGTGGGGCTCCCGGAAGTACCTGCTGTCCTCGCTCGACGCCTCCCTGAAGCGGATGGGCCTCGACTACGTCGACGTCTTCTACTCGCACCGCTTCGACCCGCACACCCCGCTGGAGGAGACGATGGGCGCCCTGGCCTCCGCCGTCCAGCAGGGCAAGGCGCTGTACGTGGGCGTCTCCTCGTACAACGCGGAGCAGACCGCCGAGGCGGCCGGGCTGCTCAAGGAGATGGGCGTGCCGGCCCTGATCCACCAGCCGTCCTACTCCATGATCAACCGCTGGATCGAGGACGACGGGCTGCTCGACACCCTGGAGACGGCCGGGATGGGCTGCATCTCCTTCGTACCGCTCGCACAGGGCCTGCTCACGAACAAGTACCTGAAGGGCATTCCGGAGGGCTCGCGCGCCACCCAGGGCAAGTCCCTCGACCCGGGCCTGCTCTCCGAGGAGGTGGTCCGCCGGCTGGGCGGGCTCAACGACATCGCACGGGGCCGCGGCCAGTCGCTCGCCCAGCTCGCCATCGCGTGGGTGCTGCGGGACAGCCGGATGACCTCGGCGCTGATCGGCGCGTCGAGCGTGAAGCAGCTGGAGGAGAACGTGGCGGCCCTCGCGGGCCCGGCGCTGACCGCCGAAGAGCTGAGGGAGATCGACGCCTTCGCCGTGGACACGGCGGGCACGAACATCTGGGCCGGTCGCGGCTGACGCCGGCTCGACGGGCCTGCGCGCGCCCAACGAGGCTTGCGCGCGAGAACGAGCGGGAACACCCCGGGGCCGCACGGCAACGCCGACGCCGACCCGTAAAAAAACGGGCCGGTCCGTGGGGGGGGATACGGACCGGCCCGAGGGGGGGTTTCCACCATAACCCTTCGTAAGTACTGCCGTGTGCCGCGCCACTCCATCATTACTCTCCGGATTCACCCGACTGCGTTCCGGGCAGGGCCCGGACCGTGTTCCGGGCAGGGCGCACGCGCCCGTCGGGCTCCCGATGACGGCCCCGCTGTCAGCGTCGGACCGGCCCCGGTATCGACCCCGGTATCGACCCCGGTATCGAGGGGTCGCGGTACGGCGTCGCCTTGACGCCGCCGGGGCGACAGAGGACGGAACCTGACCTCTGAGGGCTCTAGTTTCGAAGCATGACGACACCATCCCGTGCGACAACGACCGTGAGCTGGGCCGGGGCGAACGCCCGGAGGCTGGCCCGCCAGCACCTCCACCCGGATGCCGCCGCCACCGCGTCGCCCCTCGCCTCCCCGGGGGCGGCGGTGGCGTCGATGCTCGGCGCGCACGCCCAGGTGCTGTCGGCGGCCGAGCTGTCCGTGGGTCTGCGCGGGGACGGGCTGACCCGTACGGACGTCCGAACGGCCCTGTGGACCGACCGGACCCTGGTCAAGACGTTCGGGCCGCGCGGCACGGTCCACCTGCTGCCCGCGGCGGACCTGCCCCTGTGGACCGGGGCCCTGTCCGCCGTGCCGGCGGGCACGAACCCCTTCCCCAAGGGCGCCCGGATGACCCCGGACCAGGTGGAGGCGGTCGTCGCGGCCGTCGCGGAGGCGCTGACCGGGACGGAGCTCACGATCGACGAACTCTCCGAGGAGGTCATCGCGCGGACCGGGCCGTGGGCCGGGGACCTGGTGATGCCCGGATTCCAGGCGATGTGGCCGCGCTGGCGGCAGGTCCTGCACCTGGCCGGCCACCGGGGCGCCCTCGCCTACGCCCCGAACCGGGGGCGGAAGGCGACGTACACCAACCCCGGGTGCACCCCGCTGCCCGGCCCCGGAGCTCTGGACACCCTGATCGAGCGGTATCTGCACGCGTACGGGCCGGCCACCTCCGTCCACTTCGCCCGCTGGCTCGCCGCGCCGAAACCCTGGGCCGCGAGCCGGTTCGCCGCGCTGGCGGCGGCGGGGGCGATCGAGGAGGTGATGTTCGCGGACGAGGGTCCGGCGTGGGTGGTCGCGGGCGACACCGACTTCCCCGCGTCACCGGTGCGCGGCGTGCGCCTGCTCCCGTACTTCGACGCGTTCACCATCGCCTCCCGGCCTCGCGATCGGCTGTTCCCGGGGGCGGCGTACGAGCGGGCTCTCGCGGGCGGGCAGGCGGGGAACTTCCCGGTGCTGCTGGTCGACGGCACGGTGGCCGGCGTCTGGCACCTGCGCCGCTCGGGCCGCCGGATCACGGTGACGGTGGAGCCGCTGGAGCCCCTGCCCGTGGCCGGGCCGGCAGCACTGGGGGAGCAGGTGGAGCGGGTCGCCGCGATCATGGAGGGGACGGCGGAACTGACGGTCGGCCCGGTGACGGTGGGACCGCACGCGTAGGGCCCGGGGGCGGGGCGCAGGGACAGGGGCGGGCGCACGGGCAGGGCACGCGAGGCGCGCGGGTGGGGTGTACGGGGTGGACCCGGCGACGGGTGAGGGTGCGGGGTGTGCCGGCCCGCGCGGGTCGGAGCGCGGGGGTGTACATGGCGACGGGTGGGTCAGGGGCGGGGAGCGAAGCGGATCGCCATCGTGTCTCCGGCGACCACCACGAAGTCCCCTTCCTCGCACCGGATGACGGCCTGGAGTACCTCCCCGTCGGCGTCCCTCAGCTCCTGGGTGCCCACGACCGTCCAGGCTCCCCCGTACGGCACCGGCGGGAGGAGGACGGGCGGGGCGTGCTGCCACCGGCTCGCCGGTACGCACCAGTCGGGCAGTCTCGGCCAGGCGCCCGGGGTGACGCGCAGCGTCCGGTCGGAGGCGCAGGTCAGCAGGACGGACTGGTCCTCCGAGAGGACGAACTCGACGGCCTCCGGCTCCCCCGCCCGGCCCTCGGGCCGGTAGTAGACCCCGAGGACGGCGGTGATCCTGGCCCCCGTGAGCCAGTCGGCGTTGCCGTGCCGCGCGCGCCCGGCGGGCGCCGCGCAGTCCTCCCTCTCCAGGGCCATGACCGTTCCCCCTCCTTCGCCGTGCCCTTCGCTGGGTGTGCGTCCCGTCGAGTAGGACGGCTGCCCGCACGATCCCGTTGCCTCCGGGGAAGAGCTGAACTGGCGTACGGGGTAAGCGGGTTGACCGGTGGACGGGTCCCGCCCGCCGTCACCGGGGCTTGCGGGCCTCGACGAGGAAGCGGGCGGTGCCGGCGCGGAACGGCCCTTCCGCCTCGATCTGCCGATGCAGTGCGGCCAGTTGGGGCCGGTACCGCTCGACGGTGAATCCGGGCACCATCCAGATCACCTTGCGCAGGAAGTAGACCACCGCGCCGATGTCGTGGAACTCGGTGCGCAGGGTCTCGGAGCGCAGGTCCACCACGTCGAGCCCGGCCGCCGTCGCGGCGGCCCGTGCGTCCTGCGGGCGCCGGCCGCGACGGACGTCGGGCGGCTGGGGGCCGAGGAAGTACTCGACGAGTTCGAAGACGCTGGCCGGGCCGACCTGCTGCGAGAAGTACGTGCCGCCGGGAGCGAGGACCCGCGCGATCTCCCCCCACCACGTGGTGACCGGATGGCGGCTGACCACGAGGTCGAAAGCGGCGTCCCCGAAGGGCAGCGGCGGCTCGTTGTCGTCGGCGACGACGACCGCCCCGAGCGGGTGCAGCAGGGCGGTGGCGCGGGCGATGTTGGGCGGCCAGGCCTCCGTGGCCACGGTGACCGGCGGGAACTTCGGCGCGGCGGCCAGGACCTCGCCGCCCCCGGTCTGGAGGTCGAGCGCGGCGCGGGCCCGGCCGAGCCGGTCGGCCATCGCGCGTGCGTACCCCCAGGAGGGGCGTTCCTCGGTGGCCCGGCCCGCCAGCCAGGAGAAGTCCCATCCGTCCACGGATACGGCGCCGGCCTCGGCGACGAGGGCCTCGAACCGGTCACGGGAGGCCGCGGAGTCGAAGGAGGGGAGGGTGGGATCGGATGGTTCGGACATACGGGAATCGTGTCAGGCGGGCCCGGAGCACGCGAACGAATATCCCCGCGCGGGTGGGCGCCGCCCGGGCCCAGGCGCCGGCCCTCTCCCCGCTCCGTCGCCGGTTCCGCGCCCGCGCGGGTGGGTACTCCCGGGGGCCGTCCTCACCCGGCCAGGGCCCCGAGCAGCAGGCCGGTCAGCGCCCCGCCGATCATGAACGGGCCGAACGGGATGCCGGTCCTGCGCCCCGCGCGTCGCAGGAGCACCAGGGCGAGTCCGTACGCGGCCCCGAAGAGGAATCCGGCGAACCCGCCCAGGAACAGCACGGTCCAGCCGTACCAGCCGAGGGCCACGCCCAGGGAGAGGGCGAGCTTCACATCGCCGAAGCCCATGCCGTTCGGGTTGATCAGGAACAGCAGGAAGTAGAAGCCGCCGAGGGCCAGTCCGCCCAGCAGGCCGGAGGTCCAGGAGCCGGCGTGCCCGGGAAGCAGCGCGGCGCCGCCGAGCAGCAGGACGGCCGCGGCTGCCAGGGGCAGGGTCAGCGGGTCGGGCAGCCGGTGGACCCGGCGGTCGACGACGGCGAGGAGCACGGCGACGGGCGTCAGCGCCAGCCACCCGATGAGCTCGGGCCTGGCCCCGGTGGCGGCGGCGAGCGCGATACAGGCGACCACCGTGATGAGGGGGGCGAGGACGCCGGGGGCGTAGGCGGCGGACGGGCCGGGGGTGGGGGCTCCGCTGCTGCGGCTCGCTTCGGCGGAGGCCGCCCCGGGTCCGGCGCCCGGCCGGCCGACGGTATCGGTCTCGGCTCCGGGTCCGGGCCCGGGTTCGGCTCCGGGTCCGGCCTCCGAAAGCCCGGCGCCCGGCAGGTCGGTGCCGGTGTCGACCCCGGGGATGGCCGAGGTCCCCGGGGCGGCGGCGCAGGGCGCGCACCGGGCCGGCCCGAGCCAGCCTCGGAGCGGGCCGGTGAGCGGGTGCCCCGAGGGGCACGCCGTACGCCAGGGCGCCTCCGGATCGACGGCGAACCGGTAGGCGGCACGCGGGATCAGCAGTCCGGTGACGGCACCCCAGACCGTGGCGAGGGAGAGCAGCACGGCGTCCACGGGACGACCCTAAGGGGCCGCGGGACCAGGGGTCTTGGGCCCGGGGGCCCAGGCGCGGCCGTTCATGACCCGGGCGGGCCCGCCGGGGGCTACGGTCGGTGCCCATGAGGACATGGCGCGATGGCGACGGGACGCTCACGGTCGGCACGGACTCCGGGGCCCGGGAGGTGCCGCTGCGGATAGCGGCCTCGTACCGGGCCCGTACCAAGGGGCTGCTGGGGCGGGACGGGATCGAGGGGGCGATGATGCTCACCCCGTGCGGGAGTGTGCACACCTTCCGGATGCGGTTCGCCATCGATGTGGCGTACCTGGACCGGAAGTTCACGGTCCTGGCCGTCCGCACGATGAAGCCCGGCCGCCTCGGGCTGCCCCGGCCGCGGGCCCGGCACGTGGTGGAAGCGGAGGCCGGGGCGATGGAGCGGTGGGGGGTGCGGCCGGGCGTACGGGTGGAGCCGAGGGCGACGGCCCCCGCCTCCGGGGCCCCCGGAGCACCCGGGGCGTAGGAACGCCTCCCGACGCCGCCGGCGGTCCGGGTCCCGCCGGGCTGGGCTACGGCGCTGACCGAACCGGCTGACACCTGTTGTCCGGGGCGGAACAGTGCAGGCGGCGCGTCCGACTGCCACGGCCATGGGCGGGGCGTTGACCAGGGCTCGACCGCACCCTGGTCAACGCCCCGCCCGGGCCGTGTTGTCGAGCGGGTCAGAAACTCAGCTTCCAACTGTTGATGGCAGCGGACACGGCTACCGGAGTCCGGTCCCGCGCGAGCAGCTTCCAGGTGCCATTGGCACCGACCCCGGTGGCGTCCACGGCGAACGTGGCCGTACGGCTCTCCGTGTGGGGAGTCTCCCAGTTCGCGATCGGGAAGACGGTGCCGTCCGGTGCCACCAGCTCCGCGGCCAAGTCCGCCTGCGGCGAAACCGACACGGCAAAGTCAACGTTGACCCGCAGGATGGAGGGACCGTTGCCGGTGACTCCGGTCACGGTGATCGGCGAGGTTCCGACCGCGGGCGCGGCCGGAATCGGCACGTCGGTGACGTTCTCGAAGACCGGGCCCGGCGGCTTCGTCGGGGCAGGGTTTCCGGAACGGGTGCCGACGTTGACGGCGCCCCAGGCTTCCCGTACGCCCTTCCAGGTGGCCGACTCCGCGCCGTACAGGTCGGCGGCGGCCGCGAGGGTCGCGGTGCGGGCCCCGGCGTAGTCGGTGGTGGAGGTCATGTAGACGGTGAGGGCCCTGTACCAGATCTTCTCGGCGGCGGCCCGTCCGATCGGGGTGACGGGCAGGCCGTCGACGGTCCGGCTGTCGTAGCCGACGCCGTTGAGGGTCTTGATCCCGCTTCCCTCGGAAGCCAGGTAGAACCAGTGGACGGCCGGTCCGGCGGTCTGCGTCCTTCCCATGTGGGGATGCCAGTAGTCGTCGCCCGTGCCGTTCCGGGAGGGCTGGTCCATGGAACGGAGCGGGGTGCCGTCGCCCTGCGCGTTGACCCGCTCACCGATCTGGTAGTCGCCCACGTCGACGGCGTTCGCCGCGTGGAACTCGGTGAGGGTCCCGAAGATGTCGCTGGTCGCCTCGTTCAGCCCCTGCGACTCGCCGGAACCACCCAGCCGCGCGGTCTCGAAGGTGACGCCGTGGCCCATCTCGTGCGCGTTGATGTCGATGGTGGTGTGCGGCTTGCCGTTCTGGTCACCGAAGGTCACGCAGAAGCAGGGGTTGTGCCAGAAGGCCGTGGTGCGGGGGGCGCCGAAGTGGACCCGGCTGGCCGCTCCGTCACCGTCGTTGCGGATGCCGTTACGGCCGTGCACCTGCGTGATGTAGTTCCAGAAGGTCTGCGCACCGTAGGCGGCGTCCACTGCGGCGGTCTGTGGGTGCGCCATGGCCCCGGTGCCCCACACATTGTCCGTATCGGTGAAGAGCCGCGCCATGTGAGGCTCGCCGACGTTCGTCGCGTCGTACGTCCGGTGGCCCCCGTGCTCGGGGTCGAGCAGGCTGTAGACGGAGCCGGACTTGATGCTGCCCACCGGGACCTGGCCGCTGTACATGCTGCTGCCGGTGCCGCGTTTCACCTTCTCGTCGCGGTTCAGTTCCTTGCCGGTCGCGGCGTCCGTGATGACATGCAGCTCGCTGGGGACCCCGTCGGGCTGAACTCCGTTGACCACGGACTGCCACGCGAGGACCGGCCGGTCACCGGCGGCCCAGACCACCGCGCGGGGTTTCCCCTGCAGTTCGACTTCCTTCCGTCCCTCCTTCTTCGCCCGGCTCAGCGAGGAGATCCTGGCAGTGTCGGCGCTACGGGCCGGGGTGGTGCCGGGTACGGCGATCCGCGCCTTGGTGGCCTTGCTGACACTGGTGGCGCCCGACGGGGCGGTGTGCACGACGAGGTCACCACCGACCACGGGAAGTCCGTCGTAGGTGCGCTCGTAGCGGGTGTGCAGGGTGCCGTCGGCGTCCTTGAGGACGTTCCTGGCCCGCAACTCCTCCTTGCTCCCCAGGCCCAGAGCCCGGGCGGTGGCGGCCCGGTCGTCCTGGGCCGCGGCGACCAGACTCCTGTGCTGGTCAGGGCTGAGCTTCGCCGGCAGCGCCCCCGCCCGCGCCTTCGGTACGGGGGCGGGGTGGTCGCCGGGGGCCACACCGACGGCACCGGCGGGCAGGCCCACGGCGAGCATCGCCGCGGACGCGAGCAGTGCGCCCGCGGCCGAGGCCTTCAGAGCAGGTCGTCGTCTCACTCAAGACTCCTTCTGCGGCGGCCGTGGGGTAACGGCCAGAACAGGACCCGGCCAGTACGGGAATGCGCCGGACGGGGCGGTGCGGTTCCGCGCAGGCAGGCAGCGGCCCGTGATGTGAGGGTGCGTCCGCCACATCGGAGGGCCTTGTCGGGGCGTGAGCGCGGTGGCAGGAAGAAGCCTGCCACCGGACCTTCAGGAGAGTGAGAGACCCGTGCCGAGGTTGGCGATAATCAGTCCGCTGTTCGCATATCTGAACCCGCAGGCCAGACAGCCGCTCCCGGTGCGCACCCCTCTCAGCCGCACCTCCCTTCCCAGCGCGGTGCGGCACAGGCGGCCCGGCGTACGGGCAGGTGGAGCGCGCTCCGACGCACAACAGGCGCAGAACGGCCGCTCATCCCGCTGGGCCCGAGGTCAGGCCAGGGTGCGCACCGGACAGGAGAGGAAGCGGTACTCCGAGGTCGACGTGATTTCGCGCTTCGGCGGCACGTCCCGTCCGTCAGTGGCGACGGCTTGGACGGCTTGGTGGAGGCCGTCTCCTTTCTGGCGGCAGTCGCGGAGGATTTCCCTGTCCCAGGTGTTCTGCGACAACCTTCAGGGCGGGCCCGCGCCCAGCAGGGTCCAGGCGCCGTAGGCGGCGGACGCGCAGGCGAGGGCGGTGAGGGCGCCGGCCGTGCGCCCGGTGGTGCGCAGCCGTAGCAGGGCGACGGCGGGCGGGAGCAGCAGGGGGAACGCGGGCATCATCAGGCGGGGTCGGGAGCCGAAGTATCCGGCGCCGATCAGGGAGATGACGACAATCGTGATGGCGTAGACGAGGACCGGAAGCGGCTGCCGCTGCCGTACGCAGAGGACCACCAGCCATCCGAGCAGCCCGAGCGCCGCGTACAGGCCGAGGGCGGCGGGCCACGGGAGTCCGGCGATGAAGGCGGCGAGCGCGCGACCGCCGTCGATGTTGTTGCCCCACTGCGCCTGCACGTCGAAGTAGGCGAACGGGCCGCCCTCGCGGACGGCCACGAACACCACGTACGCCAGCCAGCCCAGCGGTGCGAGCGCCACGCCGACGATCATCCGGGCGTTGCGGCGCAGCACCGGGCCGGCGCGGCGCTCGTCACGGTACTCCCGTACGAGGGTGACGGCCGCGGTGATCGCCAGGGCGGCGATGAGCGCCGCCGCGGTGGGCCGGGTGAGCCCCGCCAGGACGCAGAGCGCGCCCGCCAGGATCCAGCGGCCCTTGAGGACGGCGTACAGCGCCCAGGCGGCGAGCGCGGTGAACAGGGTCTCGGTGTACGCCATCGACTGGACGAACGCCGTCGGGTACACCCCCCACAGGGCGGCCAGCACCACGCCCGTACGCCGTCCGCGCAGCTGGGCGCCGACGGCGAAGATACCCCAGGCGGCGAGCAGCCCGGCGCTCCAGGCGACCAGGAGTCCGGCGCCGCCGAGGGTGAGCGGGGTCACCTCGGAGATGGATCGCTCCAGGGCCGGGAGCAGGGGGAAGAACGCCAGGTCGGAGTGGACGGAGCCGTCCGGGAGGGTGACGGTGTAGCGGTAGCCGTTCTCGGCGATGCGCTGGTACCAGACGGAGTCCCAGCGTCCACTGAGCGGCCCCAGGGGGTCCTTCCCGGCGGCGGACGCGGCTGCCCAGAAGGCCAGGAGCCCCAGGGCCCGGGCGCCGGCGTAGACCGCGAGCGCGGGGGCGGCGGCCCGGAACGCGGCGGCGGCCCGGGAGCCGGGGGTGCGGGGGCCCGGGGCCGGACCGGCGGGCGTCCGGGTGCGGAGCTGGTGATCGGACATACGGCCGATTATGACGTCGGCGGCGGGCGTCCCTCCGCACCGGGGGCCGGGGCCCGGGGAGTGTCCGGGCGTTCGCGGAGGCCTGGCTCAGACGCCGAGCACCTCGTTCCCGTACACCTTCCACGGCGCCATCTCCACCCCGTCCATGACGGCCAGCTGCGGGTGGCGGGCCGCCGTCTCGTCCCGTACGGCGACGGCGTCCGGCCAGGAGTGGAGGTGCGCGTCGCCCTCGATGACGACGCCGTCCCAGTCGGTGGCGGCCGTCGCCCCGCTCCGGTCGACGACGAAGCCGATGCAGAGCGCGGAGGCCCGTCCGACGGTCCGCCGGATGGCACTCACCGCGTGCTCGCGCTCCGGCTCGGGCAGCTCCCCGACGGAGAACTCCACGGCGACGACACCGGCCCGGGCCTGCCGGATGCGCACCAGGAGGTCGCGGCCCCCGTCGGTCCACAACCGGAATCCGATCTCGCGGAGCCGCTGGAGGCCGGCGATGGACAGCAACTGCTCACGGGTGACGGGCGAACGGGCGCCCAGGGAGGCGGAGTCGAGACTGACGAGCACGGTGCGACGACTCACCGGGTGCGTCAGGCGGAGCCCTTCGGCCTCCAGGTCGCCGAGCAGTGTCCGGGCGCCCTGTCGGGTCCAGCCCACGTGGTACGAGTAGAAGAATCCGGCATCCATCGACGCCCACCCCCATCGCTGTTCTTCGCGGCGTCGTGGTCGGCGACACCGGCACATCCGAGCGTACTGAGCCGAGGCCCGGGCGGCGTGGGCCCACGGGCCCACGGCCGGCCCCAAGCGGAGCGGCCTGCGCACCCCGGCGCGACAGGCTTCCGCACCCCGCGCCTGGGCGGCGTGCCCGAGGGCTGGGGCACGCGGGACACGGGCAGCCCGGGCGTCGGCCCGTCCGAAGAGTGAGGGGTACGCGGAACAGCCGGCGGGCGAGCGCGCCAAGGCCGACGCCGCCGACGGAGGACCTGACGGATCCGGCGGGGCAGCTCGGGCTTCCCCAGCGCGTCCCGCGTCACCCGGGGCCGGTCAGCCCGGGGCTCTGACGGGCACCCAGAACGCCCACGTCCTGCCCCGGCGCCTGGAAGCCGCCGATCCGCTGCTCCAGAAGCTCGGCCAGCCGCAGCGGCGTACGGTCCTCGAACATGGGACCGATGATCTGCACACCCACCGGCAGCCCCTCGGGCGACCGGCCCGCCGGTACGGCGGTGGACGGCAGACCGGGCATGGTGGCCAGACCGGCCCAGACGAGCTGGTCGAGGTACGGGAAATCGACGCCGTCGATATCGATCCGGCGTGCCAGCAGATCGGGATCGTGGTCGTGCGGGAACGCGGGGGTGGGCGCGACGGGACACACCACGGCGTCGAAGCCGGCGAAGAACTGCCGCCAGCCGTGGCGGTGGAGCTCACGGCCGGTGTTCGCGGCGACCCAGTCACGGTGGCTGGACACCGTGGCGCGCAGACGCACCGCGCTGAGACTCCGGTCGTCGGCGCTCAGCCCGGCAGCCTGTGCCCGCAGCTGCTCGTACGCCTCGAGGGGAAAGCGCGCGGCGGAGGTCGAGAACAGCAACTGGTGGTAGAGCGTGGCTGCTTTGGTCAGGTCGGGCAGCAGCGGGCTGTGCCGCTCGACGCGGGCGCCGCCGTCGACAAGGGCGTCGGCCACCCGGCCCACGCCCGCCCGCACGGCCGCCCCCGTCGGGATGAGCGGATGCTGGTCGAGGACCAGGACCCGGAAGTCTCCGAGCCGCTCGTGGCGCGCGGGCGGCAGCGTCATGTCGTGGGCCACACCGAAGGTGAGCGGGTCCGGTCCGGCCATGACGTCGAGGAGGAGCGTGAGGTCACGTGCGCTGCGCGCCATCGGACCGGCGACGGCGAGGTCGGGGCCGTACGGCAACGCGGGCGTGCCGGGCGGGACCATCCCTCGGTCCGCCACGAGCCCGAGGGTCGGCTTGTGTGCGTAGACACCGCAGAAGTGTGCGGGGGTACGCAGCGATCCGCCGATGTCGGAGCCGATGGACAGCGCGCCGAACCCGGACGCCAGTGCCGCCGCCGATCCACCGGACGACCCACCCGGCGTACGACCGTGATTCCACGGGTTGTTGGTGGTGCCGTATATCTCGTTGAAGCTCTGTATGTCCCGCAGCCCCAGGGGCACATTGGTCTTGCCGAGCACCACCGCACCCGCGTCCTTCAGCCGCGACACCTGCACCGCGTCCTCGGCGGGCAGGTGGTTCCGGTGCTGGGGCATGCCCCAGGTCGTGGGCAGCCCGGCGACGTTGTAGGACTCCTTCACCGTCACCGGGATGCCGAGCAACGGCCCGTCCTCGCCGCGGGCACGCGCCCGGTCGGCATCGCGGGCGGCGGCCCGGGCCCGGTCGAAGTCCGGCGCGCAGACGGCGTTGACCGCCTTGTCGTCCCGCTGGATGCGGGTGATCGCATCGTCGGTCAGTTCTGCCGAGGTCACGTCACCGGTACGCATGGCAGCCGCGAGTTCTTCGGCTGTCAGAAAGTTCCACTTCATGCGTGCGAACGTACGGGCCTCCGGGAGGGGGCAGGAAACGCC
Organism: Streptomyces sp. NPDC104313; assembly: GCF_055583985.1. Classification (NCBI taxonomy): domain Bacteria; kingdom Bacillati; phylum Actinomycetota; class Actinomycetes; order Kitasatosporales; family Streptomycetaceae; genus Streptomyces; species Streptomyces sp. NPDC104313. The sequence goes on along the minus strand of NZ_JBVJMW010000006.1, from coordinate 81,601 downwards.
GCTGCTCGCAAGGGAATCGGATGTCCCGGCGATCAGTTCCCGGTGCGGGACGGCCATCGCTCACCGGGGCGGAGTGCGGAGGGCAGGGACCGCGGAGAGGGGAAGCGGCGAGTCCACGAAGCCCCCGCCCGCGCTCCCCCGCGAACTCGCCCGCCTCCCCCACGAACTCCGCCTCGCCCGGCCCGCCCGTACATCGCCATTCCTCGGAGGGCGATGACGGATACGCCGCACAGTGACGTGGGACTCCCGCGTTCCGCTTCTCAGGTCAGCGGGCAGCAGAGAGGAAGAACACGTTCGGTCAGTCGGCCGGTGAGGAGGGTGTCGGTGACGGCCACCTCCGCCAGCCAGTCCGCCGCGGCCAGTCGGTCCACGAGCTCCGGCAGTTCACCGGGGCCGATGGCGCACCAGGAGGACAGAGCTTCCAGGTCGATGCCCAGCCCCTCGGACCCCAACCGGCCCTCGCCATCGGCCCCGGTGGCCAGGGCCAGGGCGAGCAGCCGTGCGTCGGCCTCCGTCTTCGCCTTGCGGAGCTTCTTCTCGCCGACGACTCGCTGGGCCCATCCGCTGAGCTTGGGGCGCATCTTCCTGCCGAAGGTGAACGGACCCGGGTCGCCCTCGTCGGGCGTCAGGGACGGCACGCCGATGCGGGTGGGGTTCTCCGGACGGGAGGCGATCAGTTCGTCGACGGTCCCGGCGATATCCAGCCAGCCGCACTCCACCAGTTGCCCCACGAGGTGTTCGGGTTCCGGCAGGGGCAGCCCCTTGAGGTCCTGCCCGACGAGGTTGCCGGTGCCGGACTGCGCGGTGCGCAGCGTCAGCATCACCACCAGCAGGCGGGCCTCCGGCCCCGGCAGGGGCGCGTGGTCGGCCACATGGGCGAGGACGGCCCGTGCGTGATCCCACTGGGCGGGCGCCGTCAGCAGCCGTACCACAGCGGGCTCTTCGCCTTCCGGAGCCTCACCGATGCGGTGCAGATGCTGGAGACGGGCGGTGGCGGCGGCCTGTTCGGCTCGCTGGGCGTCGAGGCGCAGTCCGGTATCGGCGGTCACTTCGGCCCAGGCGCTGAAGGCCTTCGCCTTACGGGCGTGGAGGTCGGCGAGCATCGCGAGGTCGGGTTCGGCGCGCTGCTGGTAGGCGCGGAAGGCCTCACCGAGCACGGTGAGTTCATCGCGCAGGGAGAGGGGCCGCAGCTCGTGCGGGACGAAGCGCTGCGCGATCCTCCCCCGCCGGGCGCGCTGCCGCGTCGGCCGCGGGGACGACCTCGCGGGCCGGGGAGCCGGTACCTCGTGGGGGGCGGTGGCCCCGGAGGCGGTGTGCGAGAAGTGCGGGCCGACGGCCGACACCGTCGACGCGGGGGAGGCCGGGGCCCGGAAGGGGGCGGCCGGGGCCGTCCTGTCGGGGGGCGGGGCGGTGGCGGCGATCTTCGCCGTGGGATGGGCGGCCGCGCAGCGCGAGCAGCACTCCATCACCTGCCACCAGCGCCCTTCCCGGTCCGTGACGACGGCCAGGACGACCGCACCCCCGCACCTCCAGGGCGCGGGGCGCTCACGCGGCCCGGCGGGGCGGATGTGGGTGTGGCACTCCTCGGCCTTGCAGGCGCAGTACGCCGTCGGGCGGGGGGCGGGGCCCGCGCGCAGATGGGCCTTGAGATGCTCGACGGCCGCCGTGCGGCCGACGGCCGCGGAGGGCAGCACCTGCGCCGCACAGGCCGGGCGGCTGCACGAGACGCGCACGTCCGCACGTCCGCGGCCGACCGGGTCCAGCCGCACCGTCCACGTGCGTCCCGCCACCCGCTCGTTCGTCGCGTGGGCCTCCACACCCATCACACCCTCCTCGACGTCTGTTCGTACGTGCACCTCTGCACCCCGCCCGATGAATGTGCCCGCGGCGCGCGGCACGTCACACTCTCCCGCGCCGCGCATTCCGGACTCCGAACCACAACACAAACGACGGTCCGCCGTTCGGGTGACGGGCTCGGAGAGAATGTGGCCGGTTTCCTGCTAAAGGACGGGTGATCAAGTGGGCCACTACAGGCGGTGGGCTTCCTGGTGAACCGGCCGGAGACGCCGCCCCGTGGAGAGAGCTATGACACGTTCGCATCGCACGGTCCGGCCGGCCCTCCGACGCGAACACGCCCGCCGGGCCCGGTCGTCCGGCCAACTGGCCCTCAGGTCGGCGGCGCTCCGCGCAGATGACGCATGAGCTGTTCGAGGGCGGTCCAGCTCTCGGCGGTCCCGCCGTCGCCGAACGGGTAATAGAAGCCCGGCCGTGAGCTGGGACCCAGTCGCACCGGGCGTTCCTTCAGCGGGGTCGTGCTCGCGGTGTCACGCCCTGCCTCACGGACCTCCGCGGGGCCGAGCGCGAAGGCGTAGGGCAGCGGCGGATGTTCGAAGCGGGGCGGGGCGCTCAGGTCCCGGCGCGCCTCGTGCAGTTGGCACATCATGGTCTTCAGCCCGTGCCGGGCCACCAACTCATCGGCCAGCGCCGGCAGGGGTTCCAGGGCCGGCTTCTCGCCGGGGCCGTAGCCCAGGGTGAGGGTGACGTCCTCTTCCACGCCCTCCGGAGTACGGATCACCCGCAGGGTGGCGATGCCGGGGCGTTCCGGGGTGCCGACGGCCACCGTCCAGGTGGGCCGCGGGGCGCGTTCGTACGCCAACTCGGTCAGCTGCCGCCGCGACCAGGTCAGACCGGCCGGCTCCGACGTTCCCCAGCTGACCGGCGGGCCCCCGGCCAGCATCTGCCAGGCGGCTTCCAGCGCGCCGCCGAGAACGAGGTCCGCTCTCGGGCGGTGCAGGGTGCGGAAGGAGACGATGAGCCGGCGCTCGCCTGTCGGCCGGACCTCGGTGAAGGCGTCCGCCACCGGTGTCCGACCGCTCTCGTCCCGGTCCGGGGCGAAGACGTCGTCCCGCCAGCGCAGTACCGCGCCGGTCAGGCCGTCGTAGTAGCCGCACCGTTCGTCCTGCACCACCCAGCGCGAGGGCGTGGACTCCAGCAGCATGCGGGTGGGCAGCGAGAGTCGGCAGTGCGGCGGGGTGACGATCTGCAGGGACCTCTCGCTCTCCAAGGTGGCGCGCAGCGCTTCGGAGAGCCAGCTCGTCATGGGGATGACAGGCCGGTCCTGGAGGAGGACGGCAGCCTTGTCCGTGAGCATGTCGACGGCTGGCTGGGCTGCGGCGGGTGCCGGTACGGCGGTGATGCCCGAGACATCGACCGGCCGGGCCGCCCCGACGGTGCCAAGGGCGTCGGGCGGCCAGACCCGGCCCCCCAGAAGCATGGTCAGGCGAGCCGCGAAAGCACCCGCGAGCTGCTCGGCCTGCGGAACGCCCGCGGCGGCACGGGCCTCGACCCACCACACCGGGCTGGAGCCGGACAGCTCGGCGCCGGGCCCCAGCAGCCGGACCGCCTCACCCGGCACCTGGAGGAGCAGCGGCACCTCGATCGAGACGAGCGGCCGGCCTTCGACGTCGCACAGCTGGACCACGGCACCCTCACCGGAGGTCTCGACCCGAAGATCCGGGCCGCCCGCGAGCAGCCCGGCCAGGATGCTCAGCGCGTCCGGCATGCGCTCAGCGAGCGCGATCACGTCCTTGGTCATGCGGTACTCCCCCAGGCGGTGTGGATCGAACGCGTCAGCACAGCTACCTGAACCACCTCATCGCCTGACGGTACGAAACCGACCGGGAAGCCAAAGCCGCCCCCTGTCGAATATTCAATGGCAGAGAAACCCAGAACCCGAAAGATGCTTCACATCCCACAAAAGCTTCTAGTAGCCGGGCGGCATCGGCTGCTCAGGCGCGTCATTGAACAGGTAGTTGTACATGCCCCGAAGATACACATGCAGAGTTTCCCTGTCGGGGAATTCGATGTCAGTCAGCCGCTCATATTCGTCGGGCCCGAAGGAGTCGTCCGACATGATCTGCTCGAATCCCTCGCGGATCAATTGCACGTAGGAATCACTGTAGCTCAACAACGTGGGCCTGAGGTCGCCCGTATTCTCATACCCTCGCTCAAGGTCCAGGTTCACTCTAAAAAAATTCCTGAAACGTGCGTCCATTGACATACTTCCTTACGGATGGCGGCCGGGAGCCGGGTTCGCGAACATGGTGTGCAGACGGTATGTCCCGTCAGGGAGTTGTCGATATAGAGGCATGATCGTTCCGCTCTCGAAGTCGACCGGCTTGAATTCGTCCAGGTTGGACGGGTCACGATAATAGCCCGTGAACCTTCCCTCAGCTCCGGGTCCGAGCACGTCCTTGATCGACGTCTCTATCGCCTCTTCCCCGGTACGCGCCATCTCGGCGCGGAAGTAGGCGTCGGCGCGCGCCATGTCTTCCGCGCTGTCGAAACGCGTCGCGAACGCGCCGACGCGGTGTGCACGGCCGGTCACCCCGTCCACCGCGGTGCCGGTCAACGGGTCGATGTTGTTCTCGGACTTGACCAGCCCCGGATAGTTCGAGTTCGGACCGTACAGCTTCGGCGCCCCGTTGCTGTCGCGGAGTACCGAGCCGAGCCGGTCGGTCAGGGCTCGGTCATCGGGGTGGAGGTGGCGGCCTGGCGCATGCCCTTGGCCGCCCTGCCGGTCGTCCAACTCCCTGATGCGTTCGTCGACCGCCTTGGGGTCCATCGGCTGGTCTCCCGCACCACCTCGTGACGGGTCGGGCGCGTCGCCAGGGCTGCCCGCATCGGAGCCGCCCGGGGCATCGCGCGCCCCGCTGCCACCCTGGTTCGGGACGCCCGAGCCGCCGCCGTCGTCGCCGCCGCCCGTCGCGTTGGTGTCGCTATGGGTGGTGGCTCCTCCGCCTGGCGTACTGGCGCCGGTGCTCCCATGAGACCCGGAGCTGTTGCCACCTGATGTGGTGTGGTTGTTGTGGACCGTGGTGTCGGCCGCACTGCCCGAGGGACGGGTTCCCGCTCCTCCCGGGGTGCTGGTGGCGCCGGCTGCCGAAGAGGTCGCGTCAGTGCCACCGCCACCCGTCGGGTGCACCCCCACCCCCGGGTTCGCCGGGCCGGCCGGTCGGCTCGCCGAGTTCTCCACCCGACCGGGCCCGCCCGCGCCTTCGAGGATCTTCTCCTCGGCCGGCCCGGACTCACGCTCCCTGGGATCGGGCAGGTCGTTCTTGTGCGGCTCCACGACGGGGTCCGTGTCGGGAACGACGCTGCCGCGCTCGTCCCTGATGTACCCATCGGCGCCGACGACACGCTTGTTGCCCGCGTTGTCGACGTACTCGAACCCGGGGACCGCATTCACCTCACGGGGGTTCGGCGAGGCCCCGGCGGGAACGTTGCGAGTCATGTCGTCGACGTCGGCCTGGCTGGCCTTCAGCCCCTCCATGAAGTCGCCGACCCTCACCTTGGTGACCCCCGCCGCTTTGCCGAGGTAGCTCATCGGGTCGACGAGCGCACCCGCCTTGCCCACCGCGGTGGCGGCCCCCGTACCCACACCCGGCCTTCCGGCCTTGCCGAGCTTGAGCAACGTGCCCGAGCCGAGGGTCACGGCATTGAACAGCACCGCCCCGAACGCCCTCGACGGCTCCTTGCCCCACTCGTCCCACGCGACCAGTGACTTGCCGAAACTACGCAGGGCCGTCTTCTGCTTTTCGCGGTCGGTGTGGTCGACCGGGCCGAACATCTTGTCCATCGCCCAGTCGTACGGCGTCATGATGTAGGCGCTGATGCCGCCGAAGACATCGCCGACGCCCGACCAGGTCTCCTTGAAGGTGTCCCAGTCGAACACGTTGACCATGTTCCCCAGGCCCTTGACCGTGCCCCAGACCCCGTCGACGAAGAACCCCTTCAGCCCACCGCCGACATTGTCCTTCGTCCACTCCCACGCAGCCCGCAGGCCTGTGTACTCACGCTCGTCGGCCGTCCCCCAAGGCGTTTCCTTGGCATCCTTGACGTCGCTCTCCCTGAAGCCGTACATACCGGCCTTGTGCGAACCGTCATCGACGACGAACCGCGTACCGCCCACCAGCGAAGTGATCTTGTTGGCCGCATCGCGTTCGACACCCTGGAACGCCACCCATGTCGTACCGACCTCACGGACAAGACGCGCGTTCTCGTCGATCTTGCCCTGGTCCTCCTGCCAGTCGTCATCATCCTTGTTCTCCGCGACGAACCTGTCCGCATCCTCGCGGAGCTGCTTCATCCTGTTCACCAGCGGCAGAGCGGCCGACGCGAAACCGGCCAGCGCACCACTGGCGGACTCCAGTTTCTTCGCGAAATCATCCGCCGTATCCCGCACCGGAATCGTCGAATCGAGCAACTCCTCCTGCTCGGGCGCGTCATAGACCGGATCCAACGCCTGAAAGGCGCTGTGAACATCCCTGCCCGTGCCGCGAATACTGGAAGCGGTCGCCCTCAACGAAGCCGCACGCGTCTCCAGCGTCGCCAGATTCCCGGTGAAGGTCGGGATCTTCTCCGGGTCGATCACTTCTTGGGGCCCTTCAGCTCTTCCGGAGTCGGAGCCTTGGAGTACTGCTCCTGCTTGTTCTTCGCCATCTCCAGATCGCCCTTGAGGTACTCCTCAGTGGCCAGGCGCGCCCCGGTGATGGACTTGCCCGTCCGGACGGGCAGGAACCTCAAGTCGTTCTTCGTACGTTCCTGGAACTCCATCAACGCCTGGGCCACGGGGCCCGACGCGCCCCCCTTGGGGATCTCGGTCCCGCCCAGAACCATCGTGCCCGCACTGGTCGCCGCGCCCGCCAGGCCCTCGCTGTACGAGATGAACTCTTCCTCGAACCTGCCGCCGGCCTCGGCCGTCCTGCTCAGGACTCCACGAACGCCATCCGGCTTGATATCCCACCCCGACACAATGCCCCCGTTCCCGCGCCTGCCATCCATGGTCCTGGAGTCAGCCAGCAGTCTCCACAGCAGACTTGACCCCTCGCCGCCGTGTGAGTTGCCGTCCCCCTTACCTGCGCGTCTCTTTCTAACAACCTGGCCGTTGCTACTGCAATCCAGAAATCAGCCAACGATGCCCAGGCCTTCCGCCGACGCTCGAAGCCCGGCACCAGGACGCGAGCGCCGGAACGGGGCGTTCACTGGTGCGGGCGTACGTGAACGAGACCCCGGCCCGGAGCTCGGGGCCCAAGCTTCGGGCCGGGATGCGAGGTACGGGAAATCCCGTTAACTGGCGCACAATGGCGCGGGGTTGGGGGAACCTCCCCACCCTCCCGACCCCGTCACGGCCAGCGAGTACGACTGATCGGGGCGGCCGGCGGCACAGTAGGGCCGCTGCCATGGCCAGGAGTCCCGGACACCGTCCGCGGCCCGGCGCGCGAGGTCGTCGCGTGCCGGGCCGGGCCGTCTCCCGTAGGTGCGGAGGGGGTCAGGACCCCGCGCCGCGCGGGAAGGAGACCTCCACGCGGCGGTTCTTCTTCCGTCCCTCTTCGTTGCTGTTGCTCGCGATCGGGTACTGCTCGCCGTAGCCCCGGATCTCGTACGTGATCGTGGCGCCGAGCTCCTTCGACAGGACCCCGTGCACAGCGTCGGCGCGCTGCTTGGACAGGACATCGCCGTGGGCCGAGGAGCCGAGGTTGTCGGTGAAGCCGAAGACGCGGACCTTGGTCGCGTTCTGCTTCTTGATCTCGTCGGCGATGGCGGCGATTCGGGCGTTGGCCGCCGAGCTGAGCTTGGCGCTGTCCTTGCCGAAGAGGACTTCGGCCTGGAGCGCGAACTTGATGTCGGCGTTGCTGTCCTCGCGGCGTTCCTCGCCACCGAGGTCCTCCACGACCTGGACGATGTCGAGGACCCGGCCGGGGGCGAGGGTGCCGCCCTCCGGCATCTTCAGGTCCGGGTCGTTCGGGTCGACGGGAACGGGCGGCTCCGACGTCGCCTCCGTCCCGGGCGGGACGCTCGGCCCGTCGTCGGCGTACGAGGGTGCGGCTCCGAGCAGCGTGGTACCGGCGATCAGCACGGCGACCGCGACGGCTTGCCCCATGTGGCGGGCCGTCCGGGGGCGCTTGGTGGTCTTCATGGCCGCACTCACCCAGAAATCTTCAGCGAGGTGGTGGCGAAGGTCGGAAGGGTGAAGTCGACCTCGGTCGTGCCTTGCGGCGGGGCGGGGAACTGCATGAAGACCGAGGCGGTCTCACCTGGTGCCAACGGGGCGATCGCCGTGGTGCACAAGCACCGGGCGTCGGTGTCCCGGAGAACGTAGTAGCGCTTCTTGCCAACCTTATCGACCAAGGTCGCACCGGCTACCGAGTTGGGGTTCTTCCGGACGACCGATGGTTCCTGCCCACCCCAGCTGGCACTGTTACGGGTCCCGTCACCGCCGTTCTTGATTGACGCCTGCACAGTGACGAAGCCGCCCGCGTCACGCTTGACCTGGTTGACGACGAGTGTCAGCCCCTCCTCGCCCCGTGCCTCGGCCAATTTGGCATCCGGGTCCACGTTCTCGCCCGCAGCCGTGTCCTCCTGCTGCGTCTCGCCCTTGTCCTCCGCGGAGGGGCTGGCAGGGGCGGACGGTGCGCTGGAACCCTCGTTGCCGGGCTCGTCGCCTCCGTCGTCGCCACAGCCGGCGAGCGCAAGGGCCAGGGCAGCCGTCACCGAGACGGCTGCCGACGCCCTTCTGGTCGTCGTGGTCCGCCGCATGCTCATGGTCCGATTCCTCTACTCGTCGTTCGCTTCGCTGTCACTGTCGACCAACCGCACGTCGAAGAGAGTTCCACTCACGCTCTCCCACGGTGGAGGGCTGCCGGGCGCGATCTCGAGAATCTTGCCGTTCCGGCAGGTGAAGATGAAGAGCTCCGGGGAGCCGTCACTGTTGGCGTCGATGGCCTTCGGGTTGGGGCAGCGGAACTCGATGAGCGCGGTGGCCTCGGCCTTGGCGAACTTGTTCTCCGAACCGGGGAGCACCGGCGAGTCCACCGGATCCCGGCCCTTGACCGTGACCTTGATCGTGTCCCGCAAGTAGCCGGAGGAAGGCTTGCAGTAGGTCGTATCGGCTTCATTGGCGTTGGCCAGCCGTTCCGCCTCGTGACAGGGCGGAGGGAAGGGCGCGCCCAGGAAGATGTCCAAGGCGTTGCCGCGGAGCGAGGCGAGGAATCCGGTCCCGAAGTCGTCACGTGCCTGCTGGGCGGCGGCCAGCGCGGCGGCGTCCGCCGCGCCCTGGGAACCGTTGCGCAGGGCCGAGGCCTTGCCGACAGCGAAGAAGGCCAACGCAAGGAAGAGCAGGCCCGCCACCATCATGATGTAGATGGGGAAGGCCTGCCCTCGGTCCGACCGTGGCTGCTGGATCACTTCGAGGTGATGGAGGTCACCAGTCCGTCGATGCGGCCCGAGATGTTGCCGCCGATCCCGGAGGCCGCGATCGCACCGATGATCGCCACGACCACCAGGATGATGCCCAGGTACTCGAACGCCGTCTGGCCCCGGTCCTTCGCCGCGTAGCGCTTCTGGATGCTGCTGACGGCGGTGTTGGCCCAGCCGTTGACGCGGACGGCGGTCTTCAGGGTGATGTTCGACATGGTGTTCCCCTCCTGGTTCGGCCGACCGGTTGCCGGCCGGCTCGCATGTTTCTGTGGTGTCGCCCTCGGTACCGGCTTCCTCCCGGCCGGTGCCGTTGGCGACGTGAGAAACATAGGGGGCAACCGCCGCCGTCCCAGAGGGCCCGTGGGCCCATTCCCGGGCCCAAAGGGCCGCCTGGGTCCCCTCGTCGCGCGATCGCTCGGTCATGGCTGCCGTCCGGGGTTCCGGGGCGCGGTGCCGAGCCAGTGGGCGATCGCCTCGCTGCGGGTGGCGCTGTGGAGCTTCGTGAAGATGCGGTTGATGTGGTTCTTGACCGTCTTCTCACTGATGAAGCAGGTGGCGGCGATCTGCTGATTACTCATTCCGGACGCAATCAGGTCCATGACCTCCACCTCCCGCGAACTCAGCTTGTACTGCTGCCTGTTGGGAACGGCAATCGGCACCCCGGACAGAGAAGACTGTCCCACAGAAGGTTGCAGTTGCGAAAGACCTTCCGAACTTTCGAGGGGACGTGGCGCGAAGTGCGCGGGTATGGGCGCTGTCGTCAGCGCCGATCCGAGCCCCTCGGGCAGGGGGCCCCGGGGCGGGGCCGATTCCCGGCGCATGTGGGCCAGCAGGGCGTCGGCCGCCGTGGCGGTGAAGTTCGCGCGGCCGTCCTTCGTGTCACGCACCGCCCGGACCAACTGGTCCGCCGTGAACTCACCGTGCACCAGGTAGCCGCCCGCGCCCAGGCGCAGCGCCTCGTGGACGATCTCGCTCTCGCGGCTGTACGTCAGCATCAGCACGGGCGCGATGCCGACCAGGTGCGGCAGGGCCGAGATGCCGTCCACGCCGGGCATCCGGACGTCGAGCAGGACCACGTCGGGGCGGTGCTGGAGCGTCTTCTCGTAGGCCTCGCGGCCGTCCGCCGCGTCTGCCACGACCTGGATGTCGGCCCGGCCCGAGAGCAGGACGCCCAGGCCCGCCCGGACCACCGGGTTGTCGTCCGCGACCACCACCCGGAGCCGGGCCGGGGCGGGGGTGGCGGGAGCCGGTGGGAAGGGGGACGCGGCGGGCCCTGCGAACGCGGGGTACGGCGTCGTCGGGGCCGGGTGCTGGATCGCGGTGTGCTGGTGCCCGGGGTGTCCGGCGGGGTCGGGGGCCCGGGCGGGCGTGATGTGCGACGACGGGTTCCGGGGGGCGTGGTGGTGAGCCACAGCCCCGTTGCGGTTCGGCGTGGGGGAGACATCGTCCGGCATGCTGCGACCTCCTCATCAGGGTCGGGGTCATGGGTGGGGGGTCGTGACGTTCTCGGGCGCGAGCCAAGGCGAGGGAGGTGGGGAGGGCTGCGGTGGGGAGGGCTGCGGTGGGGAGGGAGGTGGGGAGGGCTGCCGTGGGGAGGGTGGCAGTCCGAACGATCGGGCGGGGGCGGGCCGGGAGGCCGACGGGGTGTTCCCCTCGGTGGCCGGGCCCGTCAACGCCGCCAGGGGGAGCTCCACCCGCACCTCCGTGCCCTTCTCCGCGTTCCCTCGGCCGATCCGGATGCGGGCCCCGATGGAGGCGGCCCGCTCCACCATGCCGACGAGGCCGAAGTGGCCGGCCCGGCGGAGGGTGTCGAGCGTCGTTCCGGCGGGCAGGCCGCGCCCGTCGTCGTAGACGCTGAGGCGGAGCATGCCGCCCTGCACGCCCGCGAGGACGATCAGATACGTCGGGCCCGCGTGGCGGTGCGCGTTCTCCATGGCCTCCGAGGCGACCGTGAGGAGCTGGCGGGCCACCGCCTGCGGGACCGGTGGGACCGGTGTCCTTTCGGCGAGGCGGCGGAAGGTGGCGGTGACCGGGTGGCGGTCGGTGAAGTCCTGAGCCTGGGCCGACAGTTCCGCGACCAGGTCGACGCCGCCCTCCAAGCCCTGCTCCCGGCGCAGATCGGTGAGCAGTTCCCTGGATTCGGCGGCTGCCCGGCGGGCGGCGCGGGCGACCAGTTCCGCCTGGAGTTTCACGGTGGGCGGGTCCATGCGGTCGGCCGAGCCCGCCAGTCCGTCGGCGGCCAGCGCGAGGCCGTGCAGGGTCTTGGCGACCGAGTCGTGCATCTCGCGTGCCAAGCGGGTGCGTTCGCCCTCCACCGCCTCGTTCACCGCCAGCCGTGCCCGGGTCTCGGTGAGCGCCTGGGTGGCCGTCCCGAAGCGCAGGAGGAGATTGCGCAGGGTGACCCCGACCACCCCGGCGATCACGCAGAAGCCGGGCAGGAGGAGGGCCGGCGCCCCGCCCGGCTCCAGCTTCGGGACGCTCGCGTACACGCCGAAGACGATGACCACCTGGAGCGCCGCGAAGACCGCGGCACCGCGCCAGCCCTGGATCAGGCCCGCCAGCAGCGGGGTGCAGACGGTGACGTACGCGAGGGTCGACTCGGGGGTCGCCGTGATCAGCAGCAGCGCGCCGAAGGACACGTCGACGGCCAGGAGCCAGGGGTGGCGCAGGAACACCGGGCCGAACCGCTCCCAGTCCCGGAACAGCAGGTACGAGCCCATGAAGGTGACCAGGATCGCCGAGCCGATGAGCCAGGTGGCCAGGCCGGGGGCGGTGCGGCCGATGGCGTACGGGGTCGCTATCGCGATCATCGCCAGGCGGAAGCCGAAGACCTGGCGGCACATCGCCTGGAGGGCGTTGACCTGGATGGCGAAGGCCGGGCGGGCCGGGGTGCCGGTGTGGGCGCGGGTCAGTTCCGCCGTCAGTCCGGGCTGGGCTCCGCTGAGCTGGAATGCCATGCGCCTGTCACCTCCGTCTCCTTCCCCGTAACGCTCGTGCTCCGTATGGCCGGTCGGCCGCTTCAGCGGGCGATCCGGAACGTAGGAGATCCGTCCCCATCCGGCCCGTCGTTCATGTCAGCCCGCCCGCCGTTCATGTCATCCGCCCGTGAGGGACGTGAGGTCGACGTCGGCTCCGTACACGAATCCGACGGTGAGGAGGAGCAGCGTGCCCGGGAGGAGGAACGTGGTCACCGCGAACGTGGCCTTCGGGACCGCCCTGGCCGCCTTGCGTCGGGCGTTCTGGGCGTCGGTGCGGCGCATGTCGTTGGCGATCTGGATGAGCGTCTCGACGATCGGCGCGCCCAGTTCCTCGCCCTGCTGGAGCGTCGTGACGAACATGGCGACCTGTTCGGAGTCGTTGCGTCTGCGCAGTTCCTCGAAGGCCTGACGGCGGCTGACGCCCATGTCCATCTGACGGAGCGTGATGCGCAGCTCGTCGGACCAGGGGCCCTCGTACTTCTCCGCCACCCGGTCCAGCGCCTGCCGGAAGCCGAGCCCGGCCGAGACGACGACGGCCAGGACGTCGAGGAAGTCCGGCAGGGTCCGCTCGATGTGCTCGCGGCGCACCCGGATCGCCGACCAGATCCCGGCCTCCACCCAGAACAGGCCGAAGGCGACCATCAGCAGGGCCAGGAAGAGCTGGCCGCGCAGGAGCATCGAGAAGGCGCCGAGGATGCCCAGCGCGCCGTAGACCGCACGGCGGGCGGCGTAACGGTCGAGGGTGAGGCCGCCGGGGTTGCCCGCCAGGTCGATCTGGCGGCGCTTCTTGTTGACGGCCTTGGGGCCCATCATCCGGAGCACCATGGGTGCCCAGCGGATGCCGAGGCGGTCGATGCCTGAGCCGACCGCGCTGGTGCGGGAGGCCCCGGACTCCAGCGCCACGGCCAGGTCGCGGGGGAGTTCGGCGTCGGCCCGGTACATCCGGATGCCGTGGATGGCACCGTAGACGGCGAGGCCGACGACCAGGGCTAGCAGCAGGTCCATGTCCGTCCCCTTTCTTCCTGGTTCCTGGTCTCAGACATCGATACGGGAGAAGCGGCGGATGACGACGAACCCGATGGCGTAGAGGACGATGGACACGACCACCGCCGCCTGACCGAAGAACGCCCCCGTCATACGGTCCAGCGCGCCGGGCATGACCGCGTTCATCAGCAGCATCGCGCCGATGCCGAAGAGGGGTACCGCGTAGGCGGTCACGGTGACCTGGGAGAGCTGGGTCTTGACCTCGCGGCGGGTCTCCTTACGTTCCTCCAGGGTCTCGGTGAGGTTGCGCAGCGAGCTGACGACCGTACCGCCGGCCCGGTTGGAGAGAACCAACGTCGTGACCAGCACGACGAGTTCGCGGGAGGGGAGCCGGTCCGTCAGCTCGCTGAGCGCGTCCTCCAGGGGCTCGCCGACGGCCAGCCGCCTGGCGACCCGGGCCAGCTCCTCGCCGGCCGGGTCCTCCAGTTCCTCGGCCGCCATCGACAACGAGGTGCGCAGGGCCAGGCCCGCCTGGGTGGCGTTGGCGAGGATCCGGGAGAGCTCGGGGAGCTGGTTGATGAAGCGCTCGGTGCGCTTGATCCGCTGCCAGTTGAGGAACGCGTTGGTGCCCCAGAGGCCGATCAGGGCGGCGACCGGTCCGAAGAACGCGGCGAGTACGGAGGAGGCGATCATCCAGAGCCCCGCCATCGCGACGAGCGCGTAGACGAAGAACTCGCCGGGCGTGATGTCCATGCCGGTCGCCGCGAGTTTCAGCTCCAGCTTCCGGCCGAGCGCGGTGGCGCGCAGCCTGCGGTCAAGACGCCTGAAGCGGCGGGGGCTGCCCTTCTCGGTGATCTGCCCGACGTGGGAGAGCCGGTCGACCAGGGCGTCGCGGTCGGCCTTGCCACCGGAGTAGGAGTACAGGCCCATCACGCCGAGCACGCAGGTCAGCAGCGTGACGCCGACGGTGACCAGGGGGAGGTTGACGTTGTCCATGGCTCGGTACCTAGTTGGCCTCTCGGGTGGCGAGCTGTTCGGCGGACTGGGCGACGCCGAACGCCTGCGGGATGGGCTGACTGGCCAGGTAGAGGCGCTCGGCGAGCTTCCGGGGCAACGGGAGATACTGGAAGTCGCCGTAGACGCGGCCGTCGGGGGCCATCGGCCGGGCGTTGAACCGCGCGACCGTGACGATGCGGTACGGATCGCGGCCGTGCGAGTCGAGGACGGCGATCTCGGTGATCTTCCTGGTGCCGTCGGCGTGCCGGGTGAGCTGGACGATCACGTCGACGGCGCTGTTGATCTGGTCGTGCAGCGCCTCGAAGGGAATCTCGACCTCGGACATCGAGGCGAGGGTCTGCAGACGCATCAGCGCGTCCTCGGCGCTGTTGGCGTGGACGGTGGCCAGCGAACCGTCGTGACCGGTGGACATCGCCTGGAGCATGTCGAGGGACTCACCGCCTCGGACCTCACCGACGACGATGCGGTCGGGGCGCATACGCAGCGAGTTGCGGACCAGGTCGCGGATGGTGATCTGGCCCTTGCCCTCGACGTTCGCCGGGCGGGTCTCCAGCCGGATCACATGGCTCTGCTGGAGCTGGAGTTCGGCGGAGTCCTCGATGGTGACGATGCGCTCGATGTTCGGGATCAGTCCGGACAGCGCGTTGAGGAGCGTCGTCTTGCCGGTGCCGGTGGCCCCCGAGACGATGATGTTGAGCTTGGCCTGTACCAGTCCGGCGAGCAGGACCAGCATCTGTTCGTCCAGCGACCCGAAGCCGATCATCTCCTGGAGCGTGAAGGAGCGCGGGAACCGCCGGATGGTGAGCGTCGCGCCGGTCAGCGAGAGCGGCGGGATGATCACGTTGACACGTTCACCGCTGGGCAGGCGGGCGTCGACCATCGGGTTGGACTCGTCGACGCGGCGGTTGACGGTCGACACGATCCGCTCGATGGTCTGCATCAGCTGTTCATGCGAGCCGAAGCGCATCGGAAGCTGTTCGACCCTGCCGTTGCGCTCGACGAAGATCTGGTCGGGGCCGTTGACCATGATCTCGGTGATGGACGCGTCCTCCAGGAGCGGTTCCAGGATGCCGAGCCCGAGCGCCTCGTCGACGACGCGGCGGATCAGCTGTGAGCGCTCCACGGTGGAGAGGACCGGGCCCTCGCGGCTGATGATGTGGCCGAGGACGCGCTCCAGCCGGGCCCGCCGGTCGGCGGCGGCCAGCGAGGACATCTCCGCGAGGTCGATCTCCTCCAGCAGCTTGGCCCGGTAGGTGGCCACCATGTGGCCGTCCTCCCGTGCCCCGCTCTGTTCCTCAGGAGCGGTCATGCGTGCCCGCAGGCTCATCGGCGTAGCTCTCCTCGGTGTTCGCGGACGGTGCTGGTCCGGCAGGTCCGTTCCGGCCCGGTCAGGACCGGGCCGGGGGTGGGGCGGAGTGGGGCGGGAGTGGGGCGGGAGTGCGGGTGGGGGTGCGGGTGGGGGTCAGAGACCGATCCGGGATTTCTCGTTGGGCATGGTCGTGCTCCGCTCGGCCCACCAGCCGTCCAGTCCCGGCACGACGGAGGGCACCTTGACCCGTACGGTGACCGTGATGTCCTGGCCGCCGCTCCTGCGGTAGCGGAATCCGCCCTCCTCCACCCAGTCGCTCACGGCGTCGCGGGCGTTGGAGCGACCACTGCCCCGGGCGTCCACGCTGGCTTCCGTACGGGCTCCGGCACGGGCCGCGGTCCCCGCCTGGTTGGCGGCGTACGCGGCCAGGCCGAGCTGGATGGCCGCCATCGCGACGAGGAGCAGCAGAGGAAGGAAACCGAGGTACTCCATGGCGACCTGGCCCCGGTCCTGTTGCCGTTCCCGGTCCTGGCCTTGGTCCCGGCCCAGGCCCTGATTCCGACCCTGATCCCGGCCCTGGTCCCGGCCCTGGCTCCGCCCCTGGACCCCGTCCCGGTGCGGATGCGTCCTCATCGCTGGTCCTCCCTCGGTGATCCGGCCTTGCCGGTGATCTCGGTGTCGAGGTCGAACAGGCCCGGCACCAGTACCGGGACCTTCAGCTTCACCGTGGCCTCGTACAGGCCGCTGCCGCCACCGCACCGCACCGACGCCCCGTCCTTCCACGCGTCGGGGAGGTCCTTCAACGCGCCCGCCCGGCAGGCCGCTCCCGCCCCGAACTCCGCGCCGCTGCCCTTGCGCGCGCCCACGTCCGCCGCGTTGCCCGCGAGGCTGAAGGTGTAGCCGATCAGGGCGCACTCCCAGAGCACGAGCATGATCAGGATGATGAAGGGGGTCATGCCCAGGAACTCGACCGCGGTCTGTCCGCGGTCCCGGTCCCGGTTCCGGTCCCAGTTCCGGTCCCGGTCCCAGTCCCCGTTCCGGTCCCAGTCCCCGTTCCGGTCCCAGTCCCCGTTCCGGTCCCAGTCCCCGTTCCGGTTCCGGCGGTCACGTAGGGCGGTGATCCGCCCCCGTATGCCGCTTCGTGCCGTCCTTGTGGTGGTCATCCCTCAACGTGTCCCCTCGGAGTCTCCGGGCCCGCGGCCGGAGCCGTCGCGCCGGCGGCGCGGGCGTCCGATCGAGCCCCGGTCGTTCTTGAAGGCGCCGGTGTTCCTCTTGACCAGGGCGCTGCCGCTCTTCTTCGCCGTCGCGCTCTCCTTGACGATGCCCAGCTCGCCGGCCAGGCCCCAGAGCGCCTGCTTGACCGTGCTCTTGGCATCCAGTTCGTGCAGGCGTCCGGAGTCGATGGACGCCTGGAGCTCCTTGAAGTTCGCGGGGACCGCCGCGGAGGCGACCCGGGTGCCGGTGATCTTCTGGATCAGCGTCGGCTGGATCTCCGTGTTGCGGGTGAAGCGGTTGACCAGGGTGATCGTCTCCTCGGCCTTGCGGATCTGGAGCCGTTCCCACATCCGTACGATGCGTTTCGCACCGCGTACCGCGATCACGTCCGGGGTCGTGACCAGCAGGGCCACGTCCGCCATCTCGATGGCCGCGGCGTTGGCCCCGTTCATCTGGCCGCCGCAGTCGATGACGACGATCTCGTAGCGGGTGCGGAGCGCGCTGACGATCTGGCGGGCCGAGCGGTCGCTGACCTCCTCGCCGCGTTCGCCCTCGCCGGGGGCGAGGAGCAGGGCGAGGCCGGTGGAGTGGGAGAACACCGCGTCCGACAGCACCCGGGGCGAGATGTCGGTGATCAGGGCGAGGTCGACCAGGGAGCGGCGGAACTGGACGTCGAGGAACGAGGCGATGTCCCCGGTCTGGAGGTCCATGTCCACCAGCGCCACCGTGTTGCCGGAGGCCTGTGCGGCCAGGGCGAGCTGGATGGCGGTCACGGTCGCGCCGACGCCTCCCTTCGCGCCGGTGACCGTGACCACCGTGCCGCCGGGGCCGGTGAAGACGTCGTTCGCGGAGGTGAGGTGGCGGCGTACGCCGGCGGACCACTGGGCGGCAGCCTGGACGCGGTTGGCCAGTTCCTCGTAGCTCAGCGGCAGGGTGACCAGGCCGCGCGCCCCGGAGTCCATCGCGTCGGCGAAGAGGTTCGGGCTGGCGTCCGCGGTGATCATGACGACGCCGACGGACGGGAACCTCATCGACACCTCCCGGATCAGCTCCAGGGCCGGCACCGGGCCGATCCGCTCGTGGACCAGCACCACCTCGGGCAGCTCGTCGATCGCCTCGCCCGCGAGGCGGGCCAGGGTGTCGATGAGCTGGGTGGAGTCGCCGACCGGGGACGCTGGTTCGGCGTCGGGCAGCTGGCTGAGCAGGGTGGTGACGGAACGCGCCGCGTCGAGGTCACCGACGGCGGGGAGGATTCTGGTGGTCATCCCATCCTCACTTGTCCTTGTCGAGCGTGTAGGTGCGGTCCCCCGGGCGGATGGTGCCGTCGCTGCCCGGGGCGACGAGCGCGAGACGCACGTGCTCCGCGAAGGACTCGGCGTAGGCGACACGCTGGGTGTCCAGCGTGTTCAGGGCGAAGGTGATCGGCACGGCCTCGGTCGCCCGGGTGCCCCGGTCGTCCGCGCTGGGGTCCAGGGGGGTCAGCTCGCCGACGTCCAGCACCTTGGCGTTGGAGACGATGACCTTGGACTGGGCCGCGGCGCCCTGCTGCTCACCGGCGAACGTGGCGTAGATGTTGACCGTCGCGCCCGGTGTGATCTTGCCCGCGACGCCGGTGGACGCGTCGATCATGATGGCGATCTCCTGCTCACCCGCCCGGAGTTCGGGCTTACGGACCATCATGTCCGACTGGAGCAGGGAGCCTTCGCGGAGCTCGGTGACCGCGATCTTCGACTCGACCTCCCGCAGGTCGGTCACGGCGTTCTCGGAGAGCCAGCGTTTGGGCATCTGGATCTTCTCGAACTGGCCTCTGTTCAGGGCCGTGTACGGAGCCACGTTGGTCTTCAGCTGGTACGCCGTCACCTCGGGGCCGACCTTCGAGTTGACGTCGCCGATCACCGAGAGCACTCCGGCGAAGGCCGCGAAGGCACACAGGACCGACAGGAGCAGGAGTATCACGCCGCGGCGCTGGCGGGAGTTCATGGTCCGGACAACCTCGTTCGATTCGGGTGCGTGGGGCGGACAGCGGACGGAGAGAGCGGTGCGGTGCAGCGGTTACGCGCATACATCCGCGGTGGGGCGGTGGGGCGGTTACGCGCTTACATCTGCGGTGGCGCGGTGTTGCGGGCCGACCGGAGCGGGGAGGATCTCGCGCCGGAAGGAGAGATAAGGACGGTGGGTGCGGGGAGTACGGGCAGGGCGGGGAGTGCGGACAGGAGCCGGGGGGAGCGGGTCCTGCGGGGAGGAGCGGCCCTCGCTAGGGGCCCGGCGATTCGCCGGCCTCGTGGTGGAGGACAACGGTGGGGAGCATGCGGTTCTCCGAAGCGGCGAGCGGAGCGGAACAGAATGCGCAACGGTCGCCGATGAGTTCCATGGCGCACCAGTGGCACTTCTCCCGGCGTACGGAGGAGACCAGCTGGTAGAGCACGGTGAGGTCCGGGAGATGAGCGGCGAACTCCACCAGCTTCCCCGTGCCCCACCAGCGCGGTGAGTCGGACGGGACCGTGGCATCGTGAATGGCCTGGACCTTCCAGGCGGGCGCAAGGGTCTCCTGTACCCAGTCCGACTGCAGATTCCCTTTGGCGACCAGAAGATGCGTACCAAAATCCGGCCCCGTCGGCGGTTCGACGGTCGGACCCACCTTCACCAGCTGTGACTCCGGTCCGGCGAGCACGGCGAACTGGGATCCGGGGACCCAGGACGTGGCGTGGCTCTTGAGGCTGACCGGGACCCGGTCGAGCCGGGCGACGGAGTTGAGGAGGGCGCCCGCGTAGATGTAGTGCGAGAGCAGCCGGGCGGCGGAGGCGACCACCCCGGGGCTGAAGTCACAGATGGACAACTGCCGGAGCTGGCGCACCAGTACGGCGAGGCCGAGGGGCGGGAGATCCACCTTGACCAGGGCGATCCGGTCGCTCTCCAGCACCGAGCGGATGGAGTGGAGGCGACGCTCGTGCTCGGGCCGGATGCCCGAGGGATAGAGGGCGATCACATACCCGTGCTGTTCCAGCAGCAGGTGCATATCGCCGATCGCCAACTCCAGTGCCTGGGCCTCGGGTGCCTGGAGCAGGGCGGCGGTCGGCGTCTGCTGGTCGGTGGGCGGCAGCACCAGGTCTGCGCTCGTCACTGCTATTGCGGTCGGCACGCTCTTCCCCGTTTCGGCTCCGGTCGACGTGGGGACGTCGGCCGCAATCGCTCCTGCTCCGTGCCCCGTGCTCCTGACCCAGCACTTTAGCCACGTCTCATCAGGCAGAGAACAGTTATCGGAGACCAGTACGGCATCGTGCGAACACCGTTCTACGGGGACCGGGTGCTAAACGGGACGAAATCGATTCCGCCCAACCCGACTATCACTGCGGAGCGTTACCGAA
The DNA here is from genome assembly GCF_055583985.1 of Streptomyces sp. NPDC104313. Taxonomy (NCBI): domain Bacteria; kingdom Bacillati; phylum Actinomycetota; class Actinomycetes; order Kitasatosporales; family Streptomycetaceae; genus Streptomyces; species Streptomyces sp. NPDC104313. The sequence goes on along the minus strand of NZ_JBVJMW010000006.1, from coordinate 61,475 downwards.
TCCCGTGTCCGGTTTTCGATCACGCACCCATTCGTGCACGTCAGACTGGATTCCAGGGTGTCCGTCTCCATTCCGTAAGGGTGTTTCCGTGACCGTCCGAAGATCTCCCGCAAGATCACCCGTGCGGGGGGCGATGTCCGGTCGCGGGGCGGTTCCCGGCGGAAAAAACCCCGGTCCGGCACCCTCCACGGACACGCGGGTACCCCGGCGCCGACTCCGCGGCACGGCCTCGCGCTCACCCTCACGGAATGCTCTTCACCGCCAAAGGTCTTGACAACTTGATTGGTCTGGACCAGTTTTATGCGCCAGGCGGTGGCCACCGCCCCGGCAGGACCCCCCACGTTCGACGCCCCCGGTTCAGCGCCCCCCTGCACCACCGCCGTACGACACCCCGATTCACTCTGATTCACACCGCCTCACCGTGATTCATCGTGCTTCACCGTCACGGATCCCCACTCCGCCCGGCCCACCCCGTGCAGCCCCGGCCCTTCGTCCGTCCGGCACTCCTGCACGAACCCCGCCAGGCCACCAACTCCCCACGGAGGAACCAGTGGAACGCTCCGCAGGCCGCAGTCGCAGCAGGCGCCGGTCCCGGCCCATACTCGGTGGCAGCATGGCCGTCGTCGCGGCCGCCGCCCTGACCGTCACCGGACTCGTCAGCACGGCCCAGGCCGCCGACGTGAACAACGCCAGGAACGCGGGCTTCGAGTCGGGCCTCGCCAACTGGACCTGCGCCGGGAACAGCGGCGCACTCGTCTCCTCCCCCGTGCACGGCGGTACGTCCGCACTCAAGGCCACCCCGGCCGGCCAGGACAACGCCAAGTGCTCCCAGTCGGTCAAGGTCAAGCCCAACTCGACGTACGCGCTCAGCTCCTGGGTGCAGGGCGGATACGCCTACCTCGGCGTGAGCGGCACCGGAACCACCGACGTCTCCACCTGGACGCCGGGCTCCACCACCTGGACCAAGCTGTCCACCAGCTTCAAGACCGGCGCGAACACCACCTCGGTGACCGTCTACACCCACGGCTGGTACGGGCAGGCCGCCTACCTCGCCGACGACTTCGAGGTGACCGGCCCCGACGGCGGTGGCGGCGAGGAACCCGGCCCGGTCATCCCGGCGGCTCCCGGGGGCCTCGCGGCGGGCGCCACGACCCCGTCCTCCGTCGCCCTGTCCTGGAACGCGGTCTCCAGTGCCACCGGGTACACCGTGTACCGGGACGGCACGAAGGCCACCACCTCCACCGGCACCTCGGCGACCGTCACGGGCCTCACCGCGGACACCGCCTACCAGTTCTCGGTGAGCGCCACCAACGCCGCCGGTGAGTCGGTCAAGTCGGCCGCCGTCAGCGCCCGTACGGCCAAGAACGGCACCGGCCCGGTGACCACCGTGCCCAAGCACGCGGTGACCGGCTACTGGCAGAACTTCAACAACGGCGCGGCCGTCCAGAAGCTCAGCGACGTCCCGGCGGACTACGACATCATCGCGGTCTCCTTCGCGGACGCCACGGCGACCCAGGGCGCGGTCACCTTCAACCTGGCCACCGCCGGGCTGAACGGCTACACCGACGCCCAGTTCCGGTCGGACATCAAGGCCAAGCAGGCGGCCGGCAAGAACGTCATCATCTCGATCGGCGGCGAGCTGGGCACGGTCCGGGTCGACAGCGACGCCTCCGCCACCGCGTTCGCCAACTCGGTTTACGCGTTGATGCAGGACTACGGCTTCAACGGGGTCGACATCGACCTGGAGAACGGTCTCAACGCCACCTACATGACGAAGGCGCTGCGCCAGCTGTCGACGAAGGCGGGCCCCGGGCTGGTCCTCACGATGGCCCCGCAGACCATCGACATGCAGTCGACCTCGGGCGAGTACTTCAAGACGGCGCTGAACGTCAAGGACATCCTGACCGTCGTCAACATGCAGTACTACAACAGCGGTTCGATGCTCGGCTGCGACGGCAAGGTCTACTCGCAGGGCTCGGTGGACTTCCTGACCGCGCTCGCCTGCATCCAGCTGGAGGGCGGTCTCGACCCGTCCCAGGTCGGCATCGGCGTCCCCGCGTCCAGTCGCGGCGCGGGCAGCGGCTACGTCTCCCCGTCGATCGTGAACGCGGCGCTGGACTGCCTCGCCAAGGGCACCAACTGCGGTTCGTTCAAGCCGTCCAGGGCCTACCCGTCACTGCGCGGCGCGATGACCTGGTCGACGAACTGGGACGCGACGGACGGGTTCGCCTGGTCGAAGGCGGTCGGCCCGCACGTCCGCAGCCTGCCGTAGCACTCCCGGTCCCCGCACGGGGGTCCCCGAACCAGTAGCGCCGCCGCTCCCCCGGCGGCGCTGCTGCGTTCGGTCCGCCGGGCAGCCGAATCACCAGGGCAGTTCGCGCACCTGCTGGACGCACAGCACGACGAACAGCAGCCCGGACAGGGCGAGCATCCCGTTACTGAGCCATCCGTTGCGCCACTCCCGGGGCGTACGCGCGGAGTTGAGCAGCCAGAGCAGGGTCAGGGCGAGGAACGGCATGAAGAACGCGCCGAGCACCCCGTAGGCGATGACCAGGCCGAAGGGCTCGTCCAGCCAGAGCAGGGTCATCGGCGGGAAGGTCAGCCACAGGAGGTAGGCGCGAAACGGCAGCGACCGCTGCCGGCGCTCGGCGACATCCGCCCCCTCGTGCTCCTCCTGCTCCTCCTGCTCCTCGTGCTCCTCGCCCTTGGCCGCACCGGCCGCCGGGGCCCGGAACCGCTCCACGAAGTCGGCGAACATCAGGCTGACCCCGTGCCAGACGCCGATCAGCGACGAGAACGACGTGGCGAAGAAGCCCACCAGGAAGAGCTTGGCGGTGCCCGCGCCGAAGCGGTCCTCCAGCACCTTCCCCAGGTCGATCAGGCCTCGGTCACCGGAGGTGAGGGCGATCCGGGAGGCGTGCAGCAGTTCGGCGCCGACGATGAGCATCGCCACGACGAAGACCCCGGTGGTGATGTAGGCGACCCGGTTGTCGAGCCGCATCACCTTCATCCAGGAGGAGTTGCTCCAGCCCTTGGCGTTGACCCAGTACCCGTACGCGGCCATGGTGATCGTGCCGCCGACGCCGCCGATCAGCCCGAGGGTGTAGAGGAGCGAGCCGTCCGGGAGCACGGGCAGCAGCCCGGCGAACGAGGCACCGACGTCCGGCACGACGCGGGCGGCCACATACACGACCACCACGAACATGATGCCGATCAGGACCGTCATGACCTTCTCGAAGACGGCGTACCGGTTGAACCAGACGAAGGCCAGCCCGATCAGCCCGGTGGCGATCGCCCAGAACTTCAGCCCGGGACCGTCGGGGAACAGCGCCACGATGGGCAGGGCGCTGGAGGACATGGCCGTCGCCCCGTAGAGGAAGCCCCAGAGCACGACGTAGACCGCGAAGTACACCGTGGTCCAGGGCCCCAGGCTGCGCCAGCCGTCGAAGAGCGTGCGGCCGGTCGCCAGATGCCAGCGGCCGGCCGCCTCGGCGAGCGAGATCTTGACGACGCAGCCGATCACCGCCGCCCACATCAGGGTGTAGCCGAACTTGCTGCCCGCGATCAGCGTCGCGACGAGGTCGCCGGCCCCGACCCCGGTCGCCGCGACGACGATGCCGGGGCCGATGTACTTCCAGCTGGACTGACGTGGTCGGGAGGCCGGCTCCCCTGTCGCTGTGGTCGCGCTTGTCTCCACCATGCCGATCAAGGAAGCGCAATCGACGGGACAGCACAAGGGGTGCGCACGGAACCGGCACACACAGGGACGGGGAACGTCCCTGTGTGTGCCGATTCGCTAGATGATCAGGCTGAGCAGCGCCGCGACGACGAAGCCCGCGACCGAGAGCACCGTCTCCAGGACGGTCCAGGACTTCAGGGTGTCGCGCTCGCTGATACCGAAGTACTTCGACACGATCCAGAAGCCGCCGTCGTTCACGTGCGAGGCGAAGATCGATCCCGCCGAGATCGCCATGATGATCAGGGCGAGGTGGGGCTGGGACAGGTTCTGGCCCTCGACCAGCGGGACCACGATGCCGGCCGTCGTGACGATCGCGACGGTGGCCGAGCCCTGGGCGACACGCAGGACGACCGAGATCAGCCAGGCGAGCAGAATGACCGGCAGGCCGACGTCGTTGAAGGTGTCGGCCAGCGCGTCCGCGATGCCGCTGCCCTTGAGGACGGCGCCGAAGACGCCGCCCGCGCCGACCACCAGCAGGATGTTGCCGACGGGCTTGAGCGAGGACGTGGAGACCGATTCCAGGGACTTGCGGGACCAGCCGCGGCGGATGCCCAGCAGGTAGTACGCGAGGAACAGGGCGATCGTCAGGGCGACGAACGGGTTGCCGAAGAACTCGACGACCGAGCGGAGCGTGGAGGGGTCCAGGGCGATCGAGGAGAACGTCGCGGCGAGGATCAGGATCAGCGGGGTGCCGATGATCGCGAGGACCGTGGAGAGCGGGATCGGCTTCTCCTGCGGGGTGATCCCGGCGGCGCGCTGTTCGGCGGCGACGGCGGCCCTGGCCTCCTCGGCGGCCTCCATCATGTCCTGCGGGACGTCGACGAAGATCCGCTTGCCGATCCAGGCGGCGTACGCCCAGGCGGCGATGACCGACGGGATGCCGACGACGACGCCCATCAGGATGACCCAGCCGAGCGAGACGTTGAAGAGTCCGGCGGCGGCCACCGGCCCCGGATGCGGCGGCAGGAACGCGTGGGTCATCGACAGACCCGCCAGCAGCGGCATCGCGTAGAGCAGGATCGACTTTCCGGAGCGCTTGGCGGCGGCGTACACGATCGGTGCGAGCACGAAGATGCCGACGTCGAAGAAGACCGGGATGCCGAAGACGAGGCCCGTCATACCCATGGCGAGGGGTGCGCGCTTCTCACCGAAGGCGTTCAGCAGGCGGGCGCTCAACACCGCTGCCCCGCCGGACACTTCGAGGATCGCACCGAGCATGGTGCCGAGCCCGATGATGATCGCGACATGGCCGAGGATGCCGCCCATGCCGGACTCGATGAGCGAGACGGCGGCGGATTTCTGCACGGTGCCGAAGAGTTCGGTGACCGAGAGCCCGGCGCCGAGGCCGACGGCTATGGAGACCGCGAGCAGGGCGACGAACGGCTGGAGCCTGACCTTGATGATCAGGAAGAGCAGGAGGGCGATGCCGAGGGCGGCGACGGTCAGCAGACCGGCGGTGCCGTCGATCAGGAGGAGCAGACCACCGGTGTGCGGTGGTGTCTCGACCGGCGGCGGGGTGGCGGCGAACAGCATGGGGACTCCGGTGGTGCTGGAGGGCAGGGGGGAGCGCGGCACGGCGCCCCCGGGGAGCGGGGCGCCGTGCCGTACGGCGTGCTGGAGCAGTCCTGCGGGTGGGGCGAAGCGATCAGCGGGGGCCTGCGATCAGGGGGACGGGGGGTGGCGGGCCGTGGGGATCGGCGAGCCGTGTGGCCGTCGGACCGGGGCGGTCAGCGAGCCGGAGTGGTCTGCGGGCCGGGGCGGGCGGTCAGCGGGCCGCCTCGGCCGGCGGGCTGGGATGGTCAGCGGGCCGGGATGGTCAGCCGATTACCGCGAGGGCGTCGATCTCGATGAGCAGCCCCTTGGGCAGCCCGACGTAGACCGTCGTCCGGGCCGAGGGGGCCTCCTTGAGGTTCTGCTCGGCGAAGTACGTGTTGTAGATCTCGTTCATCTCCGCGAAGTGGTCCACGTCCGTGAGGTAGACGCGCATCATCATCACGTCGTCCCAGCTCGCGCCGCCCTCCTCCAGGATCGCCTTGACGTTGGCGAAGGTCTGGAGGGTCTGCTCGCGGAGCGTGGGACCGGCGGGAGTCGGGGCCTGGCCCTCCGCTGCGGGGAGGAAGCCGACCTGGCCGGCGACCTGGAGGATGTTCCCCTTCTTCACGCCGTGCGAGAACTTCGCGGGCGGGGCGGTGTGGGTGGAGGGGGTGAGGGCGGTCTTCTCGGTCATGGCTGATCAGGCTTTCTTGGGTCGGGTGGTGCCGGAGTACTCCCGGCTGATGGTCTCGGCGGTGCGCCGGACCAGCGGGAGCAGGGTGAGGAGTTCCTCGGCCGTGACGACCACATTGGGCGCGGACACCGACATGGCCGCGACGACCCGCCCGTCCGCGCCGCGAATGGGGGCGCCGATGCAGTTGATGGACTCCTCGTGGCCACCGAGGTCGGTGGCCCATCCCTGTTCGCGGACGACGGCGAGTTCCTTGAGGAACGCGGCGGCGTTGGGCGTCGAACGGGACGTGTACATGGGGTAGTCGAGCTTCTCGGCGATGACGCGCCGCTCGGGCTCGGTGAGGTCGGCCAGGAGCAGCTTGGCCACGGCGGCGACGGTGATCGCCACGGGCTTGCCGATCCGTGAGTACATCCGGACCGGGTAGCGGCTCTCGACCTTGTCGATGTAGAGGACTTCCTGTTCCTCGTACACGGCGAGGTGGACGGTGTGCCCGCACCGGTCGTTCAGCGCGATCAGGTGGGAGTGGGCGATCTCGCGGACGTCGAGGTTCTCGACGGCCTCCTGCGCGAGCGCGAAGAGCCGGGCGCCGAGGCGGTAGCGCTGGTCCTCCTGGCGGTAGACGAGACCGTGCTCGTGGAGCGTACGCAGCAGACGCAGGGCCGTGGACTTGTGGACGCCGAGCCGCTCGGCGACCTGCCCGAGGTCGGCGGGTCCCTGGGCGAGCAGCGGCAGGATGCTCAGTGCCCGGTCGACGGTCTGGCTCATGGTGTGCGTACCTCCTCGGCGGCCCGGTCGGCTGCGGTCCAGCCGGGGCCGAGACGAAGTCTCCCCCAGGCCTCGTCGTCGAGGGCCGCGAGGCGGTCGGCGTGGTCGCGGGCGGGCGGTTCGGTGAGGTCGCCGGGGACGGTGAGGACGGCGGCGGCCATGAGGTGCCCGTGCCGGACCCGATCACGCACGGACAGCCCGCGCAGGGTGGCGGAGAGAAACCCGGCGGCGAACGCGTCCCCGGCCCCGACGGCGGCCACGACGTCGACGCGGAGGGCGGGGACGAGCGTGACGGTGTCGGCGTCCTCGGGCTCTCCGGCGTTCTCGGACTCTCCGGCGTTCCGAGCCTCTTCGGCGTTCCGAGCCTCTTCGGTGGTCCGAACCTCTTCGGTGGTCCGAACCTCTCCGGCGTTCCGAGCCTCTTCGGCGGTCCGAACCTCTTCGGCGTTCCGAGCCTCTTCGGCGGTCGAGGGGCGGGGTCCGGGGCGGAGCCCCGAGAACACCGTCGCGCCCGCACTCCCCCGCTTCACGACCAGCACCGCCGGCTCCGGCAGCGCCGCCCGGATCGCTTCCGCGCCCACGATCCCCCACGCCTCCTCCGCCTCGTCCTCGCCGACGAACACGAGGTCGGAGCGGCGGGCCAGCTCCAGCAGCACAGAGGCGTCGCCGCCCCGCCACAGATGCGGCCGGTGGTTCACGTCGAACGACACCAACGGGCGGTCCGGCCGCGCGGCCGTCAGATCCCGCAGCAGCTCCAGGCAGTCGGCGGACAGTGCGGCCGTGATCCCGGAGAGGTGCAGGACGCGGCCCGCGAGGAGGTCCTCGTACGGCACGTTCGAGGGGGACATCGCGGAAGCGGCCGATCCGGCCCGGTAGTAGGCGACCTCGTGCGTGTCGGTCCCCCGGTCGGTGGCCGTGCGGAAGTAGATGCCGGTGGGGCGGACGGGGTCACGGCGGACGGCCGAGGTGTCGACCCCGTACGACGCGATCGTCTCGACGAGGTGGTCGCCGAAGCCGTCCGCGCCGACCCGGCCGACCCAGGCCGCCCGGTGCCCGGCGGCGGCGAGCGCACAGGCCACGTTGGACTCCGCGCCCCCGATCCCCCGCCCGAAGGAGGGCACGTCGGCGAGGCGGCCGGGCTGCGAGGGCAGGAACGTCACCATGGACTCACCGAGACAGACGACATCGGTGGCCGTGGCGGCGTCGGCCTTCCCTGCTGCGGGTCCGGACACTGGAGGGCTCCTCGCTGATCGGCGTGCGGGCCGGTGGTCACCATTGACCGGGCATCGGCTCGGATGTTAGACAGCGTTGAGCGATATACGCAATGGGTGTTGCATATGCTGCAACGAACTTCGAGGAGCTCCCCTTGGCAGCCGAACGCCCCACCGGTCACACCGCCACCCCCGCGCCTTCCGCCCCCGGCGTCTCCCCCGCGTCCCTGGCGTCCGGCCTCGCCGACGAACGCGTCGACCACCGCTTCAAGGCCCTGCCGCCGGACGCGGAGGGCCTGACCGTCGGGGCCCTGGCCGCCGAACGGCGCAACCTCTTCACCGGCGGGTTCACCACCCCCGTCCTCGCGCTCTCCGCCGAGTCGGTGGCGCACAATCTCGACCTCCTGGAGACGTACGCCGAACGCCACGGCCTCGCGTTCGCCCCGCACGGCAAGACGTCCATGTCCCCCCAGCTCTTCGTCGACCAGCTGAAGCGCGGCGCGTGGGGCATCACGGCCGCCGTGCCGCACCAGGCGCGGGTCTGCCGGGCGTACGGAATCGGGCGGATCTTCCTCGCCAACGAGCTGGTCGACGCCGTCGCCCTGCGCTGGCTGGCCGGCGAGATGACGGCCGACCCGGAGTTCCGCTTCGTCTGTTACGTCGACTCCGTGCGCGGCGTCGAGCTGATGGATGAGGCCCTGAACTCGGCGGGCGCCACCCGCCCGGTCGACGTGGTCGTGGAGCTGGGCGCGGGCGAGGGCGCGCGCACCGGGGCCCGCACGGAGGCCGACTGCGCGGCGGTGGCCGACGCGGTGGCGGCGGCCGGCTCCCTGCGACTGGTGGGCGTCGCCGGATACGAGGGCGAGGTGCCGGACGCCGACCCCGAGCGGGTACGGGCGTGGCTGCGGCGGCTCGTCGCGCTGGCGGCCACCTTCGACGGCGACGGGCGGTTCGCCGGGGTCGACGAGATCATCGTCAGCGCGGGCGGCAGCGCCTGGTTCGACGCGGTCGCGGACGTCTTCGCGGAGATCCCCGAACTGAGCTCCTCCGTACTGAAGTTGCTCCGCTCCGGCGCCTACGTCTCGCACGACGACGGGCACTACAAGCACCTCACCCCGTTCAACCGCGTCCCCGAGGAAGGTGCGCTGGAGCCCGCCTTCCGTCTCTGGGCGCAGGTCGTCTCCCGCCCCTCGGGCGAGCAGGCGTTCCTGAACGCGGGCAAGCGCGACGCGGCGTACGACCTCGACCTGCCCGAGGCGCAGGTGGTCCGCTCCGGCCGGGACGGCTCGGTCCGGCCCGCCACCGGGGTGATCGTCGCCGGTCTCTCCGACCAGCACACCTGGGTGCGCACGGAGGCGGGCGCGGAGCTGGAGGTGGGCGACTGGGTCGGCATGGGCCTCTCGCACCCCTGCACCAGCTTCGACAAGTGGCAACTGATCCCGCTGGTCACGGCGGACGGCACGGTCACCGACTACATCCGCACGTTCTTCTAGAACAGCGGCCCCGCCCCCCCTCTATCGGAAAGGTGACCCATGGACCTGGTCCTGCGTGACACGCTCGTCGTCGACGGCACCGGCGCGCCCTCCTACCGCGCCGATGTCGCCCTCGACGGCGGCCGCATAGCCGAGATCCACCCCGAGGGCTCCCCCGGCCCCCGCCCCACCGCCGCCCGGACCGTGGACGCGGACGGCCTCGCGCTCGCCCCCGGCTTCATCGACATGCACGCCCACAGCGACCTGGCGCTGCTGCGCGACCCCGACCACAGCGCGAAGGCCGCGCAGGGCGTCACCCTGGAAGTGCTGGGCCAGGACGGGCTGTCGTACGCCCCTGCCGACGACCGCACCCTCGCCGAGGTCCGCCGCTCCATCACCGGCTGGAACGGCGACGGGAGCGACATCGACTTCGACTGGCGCACCGTGGGCGGCTATCTGGACCGGCTCGACCGGAACTTCGGCGGCCAGGGCATCGCTGTGAACGCCGCCTACCTCGTCCCGCAGGGCACGGTCCGGATGTACGCGGTGGGCTGGGACGACCGCCCCGCCACCGCGGCCGAGCTGGCCCGGATGAGGGAACTGGTGGACCAGGGCATGCGGGAGGGCGCGGTCGGCATGTCCTCGGGCCTCACCTACACGCCCGGGATGTACGCGGACGACGCCGAACTCACCGAGCTGTGCCGGGTGGTGGCCCGCCACGGCGGCTACTACTGCCCCCACCACCGCAGTTACGGGGCCGGAGCGCTGGAGGCGTACGAGGAGATGGTGCGGCTCACCCGGAACGCCGGCTGCGCCCTGCACCTCGCCCACGCCACGATGAACTTCGGCGTGAACAAGGGCAGGGCGCCGGATCTCCTCGCCCTGCTCGACGGGGCGCTCGCGGCCGGGGCCGACATCTCGCTCGACACGTACCCGTACACCCCCGGCTGCACCACCCTGGCGGCCATGCTGCCGAGTTGGGCGAGCGAGGGCGGACCGGACGCGATCCTCGCCCGGCTCGCGGACACGGAGAGCGCGGAGCGCATCCGCCACCATCTGGAGGTGCTGGGCTCGGACGGCTGCCACGGGGTGCCGATCGAGTGGGACACCATCGAGATCTCCGGCGTCGGCACACCGCACCTGGCAGAGTACGTGGGGCGCACGGTGGCGGACTCGGCGGCCCTGCGGGGCGAGGAGCCCTGGGTGACCGCGCGGCGGCTGCTCACCGAGGACCGGCTCGGGACGACGATCCTCCAGCACGTGGGACACGAGGAGAACGTGCGGCAGATCATGCGCCACCCGGTACACACCGGAGGCAGCGACGGCATCCTCCAGGGCGACAAGCCGCACCCTCGGGCGTACGGCACGTTCCCGCAGTATCTCGGCCGGTACGTCAGGGAGTTGGGCATTCTCTCGCTGGAGGAGTGCGTCGCCCATCTGACCTCGCGCCCGGCCGCCCGGCTGCGGCTCGCGGACCGGGGCCTGGTGCGCGAGGGGTACCGCGCGGACCTGGTGCTGTTCGACCCCGAGACGGTGGCGGCGGGCTCCACGTTCGAGGAGCCGCGCACGCTCCCGGTCGGCATCCCGCATGTGCTGATCGACGGCCGGTTCGTCATCGAGGACGGCAGGCGGACCTCGGTGCTGGCGGGCCGGGCGGTCCGGGGAGCGGGCGCCGGGGCCGCCTGAGGGCGGTTCGCGAAGCGCCCGGCGCACGGTTCCCCGGAGTCTCCGAAGCGTCCGCCGCGCACCCTGCGAGTCGTCCGCCGCCCGGCTCCCCGAAGCGCCCGGCGCGCGTCCTACGAAGCGTCCGCCGCGCGCTCCGCCGCCCAGGCGAGGTCCTCCTCGGTGGGGGCGTCGTCCTGGGTGAGGGCGCGCCGCCAGTAGCCGCTGAACTCGACGGCCGCCTTAAGCAGTTCACGGTCCTCGACCAGGTGGCGGCGGAGCGCCCGGACGGCGGACGCCTCGCCCGCCACCCAGGCAGCGTCCACCCCGTCGAGCTCCGGTCCGGCCTCCCGTACCGCCGCCACCAGCGTGCCGCCCCCTTCCCGGTGCACCCAGCGGACCTCGGACCCGCCGGCGGCGGGCGGCAGCTCACGCTCCTCCGCCGCGTCCGCCACCTCGGCGAACACCACGGCACCGGTACCGGCGGGCAGCGCCTCCAGCACCGTGGCGATCGCCGGGAGCGCCGTCTCGTCCCCGGCGAGGAGCATCCGCCGGGCGGCGGGCAGCGGCCGGGCGTAGAGGGAGGAGGGGCCGACCATACCGAGGACGTCGCCGGTCCGGGCCGTCTCACCCCAGCGGGACGCGGGGCCGCCATCGCCGTGGAGCACGAAGTCCACGGTCATCACGTTGCGTTCGCGGTCGTAGGAGCGGACGGTGAAACTGCGCATCCAGGGCCGCTCCGCATCCGGGATCGCGAGGAACGCCTCGTACCAGCGCATGCCGTACGGGTCGTCGGCGTCCTGCTCCGGCAGCCGGGGCACGGTCTGCCCCGCGCGTGGCAGACAGAGCTTCAGCTGTTGGTCGGGGCGGTCCTGAAGGAGGTCGGGCAGTTCGTCGGCGGTGAAGCCGACCCTCGCCGTCCCGGGGGTGATCCGCTCGACGTCCGTGACCCGCACATAGGTGACCGGCAGTGCCTGACCCATCGCACCCGACCTCTCTCACTGATAATTTACGGCGTAATGAATTCTCCGTCAGGCATTACTTTACATCGTAAGGAGTCGCATGTGGTGGTCTTCGCCGGACAGGGTGACCCGCGTCGCTCCCTCTCCCTCCTGTGGCGCGCGACCACCCCGCCCCCCACGCGCGGCGGCCCGGGCCCCAGACCCCGGCTGAGCGTCGACGCGATCGTGGCGGCCGCCGTGGCACTCGCCGACGAGGAGGGGATGGGGGCCCTGTCGATGCGCGCGGTCGGCGACCGACTCGGGCGCACGGCGATGGCGCTCTACACCTACGTCCCCGGCAAGAGCGAGCTGCTGGACCTGATGTACGACGCCGTCCACGCCGAACTACCGGCGGACCGGCCGGAGGCAGCGACGGACTGGCGGGCGGCGCTCACCGCCTGGGCCGGGGAGATCCTGGAGTTCTACGTCCGGCACCCCTGGGTGCTCCAGGTCTCCCAGGCGCGGCCGGTGCTGGGGCCGCACGAGTACGCGGGCCTGGACACGCTGATCGTCCTGTTGCGGGCGACGGGCCTTGAGGCGGGGCAGCTGCGGCGGCTGGTGGGGACCCTGTTCCCTTACGTACGGGGCTCGGCGCAGGCGGTGGCCGACGCCCGGCTGGCCGCGGCGGCGACCGGGAGTTCCGACGAGGAATGGTGGGCGGCGCGCTCGACGGCCCTGATGGAGCTGGTCCCCGACTTCGCGGAGCGCTTCCCCGCCGTGAGCCGGCTGGAGGCGGACGGGCCGGTGGAGCCGTACCCGGGCACGGAAGGGGGCGCGGAGGCGATGCCGTATCCGGAGCGGGAGGCCCGGGAGACGTTCCGGGTGGGACTCGGAATGCTGCTGGACGGGATCGAGGCGGCGCGCGCCCGGCGGCCCAGATAGTGGACAGGACCGCCCGGCGCGCGCCGGAATCACCTACGGCTACGGCTACGGCTTGGGCAGCCCGCAGCCCGCACGGGCGAGGTCGATCTTGCTGCCGGCCCCGATGCACGGGACCATGTCGTACGTCTGCTGGGCGTAGTTGATGCCCTTACGGACGGTCACCCGGCCGCTCTCGTCGACCTCGCACGGGTTGTTGTCCGTGCACTGCTGGCCGCTCTCGTTACCGGTGTTGTTGACCGCGACCACCTTGCCGGTGGCGTCATCGATCACCGGCGACCCGGACGTACCGCCGATGGTCCGGCACTCCGGGGTGTAGCGGACCGAGTCCTTCCAGGTCCACCGGCCCTCCTTGAGCTGGTGGACGAAGCCGTCGATGTCACAGCTGTAGGTGCGCTTCCAGTAGCCGGAGGCGACCGTGATGGCGGTGCCCGCCGTCGGGTGGGCGGTCTCCAGCTCCAGCGCCCGGATGCCGTAGCGGTCCTCGATCTGCCGGTAGGTGCTGGTGAGTTCGTAGAGTGAGAGATCGGTGTCGGTCATGGTGCCGTACGCGATCCTGCTCGCCTTCAGGGTGCCGACACCGCCGCCCGAGGCGTTGAGCAGGGTGAACGTCCGGGAGGACGGCCGGTCGAGGACGACCTCGCCGGGGCCCGGGAAGCCGGACTCCATGCAGTGCCCGTTGGAGAGTACGAGGGCGGGGTCGGTGGGGGCGGCGTCGGGGGTACGGACCACGGAGCCCGAACAGTTGCTGAGTGCGACGGTCCCGGCGAAGGTCACGGCCTTCGCCGCGGGCGCGGTGTCCGGTGCGGCGTACTTCGTCCGCGGTGCGGCTTCGGCCACGACCTCGCTCGCGGTTCCGGCGGGCTCGGCCGCCAGGGCGGGCGCGGCACCCGCTCCCAGGAGCAGGGTGGCAAGAAACGCACCGACGAGAGGCTTGTTCATGTGGGGGTCCCCTCCAGTGATGCCAAGGGCCGGAGATCTTCCGATCTTTGACATGCGCATGCTCGCGCAGATGTCGGGCCATCACAAGGGGGCAGATCCGTCCGGTGCTACGACTGCCGCCGCCCCGGTGTGCAGGTGTCGCCCGCCCCGAGCACCGGACCCCGTTCCGCTTCAGGCCCCCGCCGCCTCCGCCTCCTTCGCGTACGTCACCGCCTGGAGCAGCGTGAGACCGGGTTCGGCCTGGCGCAGGATCTTGACGGCCGCCACGGAGTCCGCCGGCCCCTCGTGTCCGGCGGCGGTGAGCCGCTGTCGCACCCACCGGCCGCGCAGCTCCGCCTCCGGGCGCGCGGCGGCGTCCTCGGCCAGGACGAGGGCGCGTTCCAGGCCGGGGCGCTCGGCGTCCGTGGCGGTCTCCAGCGCACGCCGGAGCCCGGCGACGACATCGGAGGCTTCGCGCAGGACGAGCACGGGGAGGGGCTGGGGCTTCCGGAACATGTTCATGGAATCACCGCTACCCGGCCCGTCGCGGCTCTCACCTGATTTGAGCAAGATCTGAGATGTCCCTCCCGGCCGCCCCGGTGCGCGGGACCGGTGCGCGCGCCCGGTCCCCCGGGTCTCGGTCCCCCGGGTGTCGGTCCGGGGACCGAGGCCGTCCGGTCGCGCGCTTCGGTCCGCGGCCGGAGGCGCGCCCGCGCCCCGGCTGCGTACGGTCGGCGTATGACACTCGATCTCGACGCGTACCTCGCCCGCATCGGCTGGACCGGGAATCCCCGCCCCACGCTGGAGGTGCTGCGGTCCCTGCACCGCGCCCATCTGATCGGCATCCCGTTCGAGAACCTGGAAGCCGTCCTCGGCTCCGCCCCGTCGCTGGCGCTCGACGACCTGGAGGCGAAGCTCGTGCACGGCGGGCGCGGCGGGTACTGCTACGAGCACAACACCCTCTTCTCCGCCGCGCTGAGGCGGATCGGCTTCTCCGTGACACCGCTGACGGCCCGGGTGGTGCTGGGCGCGGCGCCGGGCGACATCCGGCCCCGTACGCACATGCTGATGCGGGTGGACGTGGCGGGCGAACCGCACCCGTATCTGGCGGACGTCGGGTTCGGGGCGGTCGAAGCCCTGCTGGAGCCGATCGAGTTGGTGGAGGGCGCCGAGCTGTCCGACGCGCCGCGCCGCCACCGACTGGTCCACGCACCGCACCGCGGTCCGCTGCCGCTGTGGGAGCTCCAGGCCGACCAGGGCGGGTCATGGGAGCCGCAGTACGACTTCACCCTGGACCCGAACGAGAAGCCGGACTACGAAGTGATCAACTGGTACATCGCGACACACCCGCGCTCACCGTTCCGGCAGGCGCTGTACGCGATGCGCACCCGGATCGGCTCCCACCTCGCGCTGTCGGGGCTCGACCTGGTGGAGACGGCCGACGACGGCACGATCCAGGAGCGGCGGCTGAAGGACGGCGACGAGGCGCTGCGCGTCCTGGCGGACGACTTCGGTATCCGGCTCCCGGAAGGCGTCCGGCTCCCGGAGTGACGGTGCCCGGCCGCCGGAACGGCGCGCCGGTACGCGGCTGCCCCGGTGACGTCCGCCGGAACGGGCGCGCCGGCCCGGACGGGCCCCCGCGCGGGGACCCCGCGTGGCGCATCTCACCCGCCACGGGCGCCCATGCCTCCTTTCCAAGCCGGGCCGCCGTCCCGACCGGACCATCCCACGGTCCGGGGCGGCGGCGGGCATGGCGATGGAAGACGGGACGGAGCGGGGAGGCGCCCCGGAGGGAGTGCGCCGGGAGCAATCCCGCGCACCTCGCGAAACGCCGCCGTAAGCTCGCGGACATGCAGGTCATCCAGTCCACGAAGCTCTCCAACGTCTGTTACGAGATCCGGGGTCCCGTGCTGGAGGAGGCGATGCGGCTGGAAGCGGCCGGTCAGCGCATCCTCAAGCTGAACACGGGCAACCCTGCCGCGTTCGGGTTCGAGTGCCCGCCGGAGATTCTCGAGGACATCCTGCGCAACGTCGCGGGCGCGCACGGCTACGGTGACGCGAAGGGCCTGCTGTCCGCGCGCCGCGCGGTGATGCAGCACTACCAGACCAAGGGCATCGACCTCGACGTCGAGGACATCTACCTGGGCAACGGCGTCTCCGAGCTGATCCAGATGTCGATGCAGGCGCTGCTGGACGACGGCGACGAGGTGCTCGTACCGGCTCCCGACTATCCGCTGTGGACCGCCTCGGTCTCGCTGGCGGGCGGGAGCGCCGTGCACTACCGGTGCGACGAGCAGGCCGACTGGATGCCGGACCTCGCGGACATCGAGCGGAAGATCACCGACCGCACCAAGGCCCTGGTGATCATCAACCCGAACAATCCGACCGGTGCGGTGTACGACGACGAGATGCTGCGCGGTCTCACCGAGATCGCCCGGCGGCACAACCTGATCGTCTGTTCCGACGAGATCTACGACCGGATCCTCTACGACGGCGCGACCCACACCCCGACGGCGGCGCTGGCCCCGGACATCATGGTGCTGACCTTCAACGGGCTCTCCAAGAACTACCGGGTGGCCGGCTACCGCTCCGGCTGGATGGCCGTCTGCGGACCGAAGGCGCACGCCACCTCGTACATCGAGGGGCTGACGATCCTCGCCAACATGCGGCTCTGCGCCAACATGCCCTCGCAGCACGCGGTGGCCACCGCGCTCGGCGGGCGGCAGTCGATCACGGACCTGGTGCTGCCGGGCGGCCGGATCCTGGAGCAGCGGGATGTGGCGTACGACCTGCTGACCTCGATCCCCGGGGTGAGCTGTGTGAAGCCGAAGGGGGCGCTGTACCTCTTCCCCCGGCTCGACCCCAAGGTCTACAAGATCAAGGACGACCGGCAGATGGTGCTGGACCTGCTGCGGGCCGAGAGGATCATGGTCGTGCAGGGCACCGGTTTCAACTGGCCCGAGCCCGACCACTTCCGGATCGTCACGCTGCCGACGGTCGAGGACCTGACCGACGCGGTGACCCGGATCGGCACCTTCCTGGACGGCTACGGGCAGCCGTAGCAGGTCACGGACAGCCGTAGCCGGTCACGGACAGCCGTGGGACGATCACCGTTCCGGACCATGCATAACTTTAGACTGATTCCAATGTAGGATGGTTCCACGCACCATCGGGAGGCCATCCATGTACGAGCCGATCCGCAGCCCCTCGGTCCACACCCCGGCCGACGACGCGGACTTTCCGCGCCGCAGCCGCGAGGAGGAGCTGGACATCCAGCTCGCCGGGCACCTGGCCGCCCTCCTCGCGGTCACCGACGAGCTGGGCCTCACCGCGGCGGGCGACCGCGTCGCCGAGCAGGTGGCCCGGCTGCGCGGCGCCCCGCCCGCCCGGCACGCCGGCCTGACCGACGCCGCCCCCACGGACCTCCACCGCCGCGCCCACGCCCTCGCGGGCCGCGCGCTGCTGGTGGCGGCGTCCCGCGCCGACACGACCGCCGCCATCCTCTCCGCCGAACGGATGGACGCCCACACCGCGGCCCTCGCCGATCCCGCCGGGCAACTGGTCGGCGCCCACTGACGGCCCCGGTCCGCGTGCCGTCGAGGCGCGCGGACCGGGCGCCACCCGCCCGGCGGGAAGCCGGGTCAGCCGGCCCTGCGCACCCGTACGGTCGCCGACGCCGTCGAGCCGCTGTGCAGCTCGTCGCCCACGTAGCCGACCGTGTAGGTGACCCGACCGGTCGTGCGCGGCAGGTCATTGATCCGGAACGTGCCGTCGGGCGCGAGTGCCGCCGACGTCAGGACACCGGCCCCCTTCTTGTCGGCGCGCTCCACGGACAGCGTGACCCCGGCCGGCAGGGCGCGGCCCTGCCAGGTCAGCCTGCCGGTGATCTCCAGCCCCTGCCCCTGCACGCTCTCCGCCGGAGCGGTCAGCGCGAGCGCGGTCGGCGCCTTGGCGACGGCGACGGTGAGGGTGATGTCCTGGGCGGGGCGACGCGTAAGGTCTCCGGTGAAGGAGACGGTGTACGTGGCGTCGCCGACGAGCCCGGGCACGTCCAGGACCGTGAAGGAGCCGTCCGCGGCGACCTCGACGGCGGCGAGCCTGCGGTCGCCGTTCGCGTCGTGGCGCACCGCCGAGACCTTCACCGGCTCGGTGGGCGCGGGGCCGTCGAGCTCCAACCGCCCCCGGATACCGAGAGGTTCGCCGACCACCGGCTGTCCAGGGGTGGTGCTGAGCGCCCCGGTGAAGCGGGAGTCGTGCTGCGCGGCCGGGGGCTGGATGATGTGCAGCCAGTACTCGTTGCCGTACGCGTTGGCGGTGACGGCGAAGAGGCGCGCACCGTCCCCCGACCAGCCGAGGCCGCGCGGAGCGACCCGGTCGCCTTCCAGCGCTCCGTCGAAGGCGAACTCCAGCGGGGCCGTGCGGTCCGCCGGGTCGGCCGCCTGCACCAGCAGGTCGGCGGTCCCCCCGGAAGCGGCGGCCCCCCGCGCGAGGTACTTCCCGTCGCCGCTGTAGGCGAGGGCCGAAGCCGTGGCCCCGTCGGGCAGCGGCTGGTATTGGACCGGGGCGTCGGACAGGTCCGAGGCGTCCAGCAGCCGGGTGCCCGCGGCGGCGTCGGCGGCGGCGATCCGCGCGCCGTCAACGGACTGCGCGACGTCCACCAGATCCAGCGCCCCCTTGCCGTCGCCGCCCGCGAACCGGCGCTCGGGCCCGCGTACGAGCGTGCTGCCGGTCGCGTCGAACGTGGTGAGGAACGGGTTGGCCGCCCCCGCGGTGCGCGGCTGGCCCATGATGAGGCGGCCGGGCGCCGCGGGGCCGCTCCACAGCCGCAGCCGCCCGGCTTCGCTCCAGCCGGTGTTGACGACCCCGGGGCCCTCTGCCTGGTACAGCCGGCTGGACCGGGTATCGCAGTCACTGACGGCCGCGACCTCGGTGTACCACCGCTTTCCGCCGGCGAAAGCCACGTCGCGCGGGCATTCCACGACGTAGTTGGCGTACGCCTGGCCGGTGCGGGCCTGCGTCTGTGTGTCGAAGGAGAGGATGCCGTTGGACTGCGACACATGGAGCTCGGAGGCGTCCGCGCTGAGCGCCATCCCCGAGGGCGAGGTGTCGGTGGCGAGCGAACCGACCTTCTCGCCCTGGAAGTTGTAGATGAGGACCTGGCCCGCACTGCGGGACCGGGAGTCGTCACTGATGTAGACCCGCTGGTGGGCGGAGTCGACGACGATGGCCGAGTACGAGGAGATCGGGAGCTTGGCCACCCGTTCCCCGGCCGCCATCGCCGCCGGGGCGGCGAGCGCGGTCAGGCCCGCGGTGCCGAGGGTGAGTGCGGTCAGGGTCGCCGCCGTACGTACGCGGTGCCGAGAAATCTTCAACTGAGGTCCCCCCACGGACTCTTCGCGGCCTCCGTGTCGAGCGGGCCGCCTTGTGAAGGGTGAGTCAACAAGAGTGAAGATCCGGTGCGCAAGCATAGGGCGATGCATGGACGTTCTCCGCGAACAGGACTTGACGAGGCGATGAACGGAGCGGCCCCCGGAACCGCGAGGGGTTCCGGGGGCCGGGAGGGGGTCCTTGGTCGGGGACGGCCCTCCGGGGCTGTCGGTGAGGACAGGCCCCGTACCGCGGCGGGTCGTTCGGCCCCACCGGTCAGGGCGGATGCCCGACCGACCCGGCCGCGGGGTTCGGGAGGGGCGCCGGGATCAGCCCAGGCGCTCGACGAGCGCGTGGTACTCGTCCCACAGCTCCTTGGGCGTGTGGTCGCCGAAGGTGTTGAGGTGCTGGGGGACCAGGGCGGCCTCCTCGCGCCAGACCTTCTTGTCGACCGTGAGGAGGAAGTCGAGGTCGGACTCGGAGAGGTCCAGGCCCTCGGTGTCGAGCGCACCCCTGGCCGGCAGGATGCCGATCGGGGTCTCGACGCCCTCGCCCTTGCCCTCCAGGCGCTCCACGATCCACTTCAGGACGCGGCTGTTCTCGCCGAAACCGGGCCAGACGAACTTGCCCGCCTCGTTCTTGCGGAACCAGTTGACGTAGTAGATCTTCGGGAGCTTCGACTGGTCGGCCTTGTCGGCGCCCACCTTGACCCAGTGGTTCATGTAGTCGCCCATGTTGTAGCCGCAGAACGGCAGCATGGCGAACGGGTCGCGGCGCAGCTCGCCGACCTTGCCCTCGGCGGCGGCGGTCTTCTCGGAGGCGACGTTGGCTCCGAGGAAGACGCCGTGCTGCCAGTCGAAGGACTCGGTGACCAGCGGGACGGCCGAGGCGCGGCGGCCACCGAAGAGGATCGCCGAGATCGGCACGCCCTTGGGGTCCTCCCACTCGGGCGCGATGATCGGGCACTGCCCGGCGGGCACGGTGAAGCGGGCGTTGGGGTGGGCGGCGGGCGCGGTGGACCCGGGGGTCCAGTCGTTGCCCTTCCAGTCGGTGAGGTGCGCGGGCGCCTCCTCGGTCATGCCCTCCCACCAGACGTCGCCGTCGTCGGTGAGCGCGACGTTGGTGAAGACGGAGTTGCCCCACATGGTCTTCATGGCGTTGGCGTTGGTGTGCTCGCCGGTGCCGGGCGCGACGCCGAAGAAGCCGGCCTCGGGGTTGATCGCGTAGAGGCGGCCGTCCTCGCCGAACCGCATCCAGGCGATGTCGTCGCCGATGGTCTCCACGGTCCAGCCGGGGATCGTGGGCTCCAGCATGGCGAGGTTGGTCTTGCCGCAGGCGGAGGGGAACGCGGCGGCGACGTACGTGGACTCACCCTGCGGCGGCGTGAGCTTCAGGATGAGCATGTGCTCGGCGAGCCAGCCCTCGTCGCGGGCCATGACGGACGCGATGCGCAGGGCGTAGCACTTCTTGCCGAGCAGGGCGTTGCCGCCGTAGCCGGATCCGTACGACCAGATCTCGCGGTCCTCGGGGAAGTGCGAGATGTACTTGGTGGTGTTGCAGGGCCACGGGACGTCCCGCTCACCTTCGGCCAGGGGGGCGCCGAGGGTGTGGACGGCCTTCACGAAGAAGCCGTCGGCGCCCAGCTCGTCCAGGACGGCCCGCCCCATGCGGGTCATGGTGCGCATGGAGACGGCGACGTACGCGGAGTCGGTGATCTCGACGCCGATCGCGGAGAGCGGCGAGCCGACGGGCCCCATGCAGAAGGGCACGACGTACATGGTCCGCCCGCGCATGGACCCGCGGAAGACGCCCCGCTCGCCCGTGAAGCCGTTTCCCTCTTCCCCGGTGAAGATGGCCCGCATCTCGGCGGGGTCCTTCCAGTGGTTCGTGGGACCCGCGTCCTTCTCCTCCTTGGAGCAGATGAACGTACGGTCCTCGACGCGGGCGACATCGCTCGGGTCGGACGCGGCGTAGTACGAGTTCGGCCGCTTGATCTCGTCCAGCTTGGTGAACGTGCCCTTGGCCACGAGCTCCCCGCACAGGCGCTCGTACTCGGCCTCGGAGCCGTCGCACCAGACCACCCGGTCCGGCTGGGTGATCGCTGCGATCTCGTCGACCCAGGAGACCAGCTCCTGGTGGTGGGTGGGGACGGTGAGGGGAGCCGCGATGTCGCGCGCCACGATCGCTCCTAGTTGAGGGTGTCAGTTGTCGAGAGGCCCCGTGGGGGCTGCGACCCGGATGCTTCGTGCCCTTCTCATTCCCCTGGCGCTCATCCGGTGCCGACTGCACTCATTTGATCATCCGGCCGTTCCGCCCATATGTCCAGGGGGGCTCACACGTGAGCATCGCCACTCATTTGCGCCCCAAATCCACTACTTACGGTGGCGTAGGTAGCATGCGGATATGACTGACGCCGCCGCTAGCGCCGCGACCCCGGGCCCCGTCGTACTCGACCCCGTCCCCGTCAAACCACGGATGCGCGGCTGGCTGCACGCCGGGATGTTCCCCGCGGTGCTGATCGCCGGAATCACCCTGATCGCCCTGACCGACAGCACGACGGCCCGGATCGCCTGCGGCGTGTACGTCCTCAGCGCCTGCCTGCTGTTCGGTGTCAGCGCGGTCTACCACCGCGGCACCTGGGGGCCGCGCGGCGAGGCGGTGCTCCGCCGTCTGGACCACGCGAACATCTTCCTGATCATCGCGGGCACCTACACCCCGCTGACGCTGCTCCTGCTCCCCGAGTCCACCGCCCGGCCCCTGCTGTGGGCGGTGTGGGCGGCCGCGGCGGCGGGCATCGCGTTCCGGGTGTTCTGGGTCGGCGCGCCGCGCTGGCTCTACACCCCGTGCTACATCGCGATGGGCTGGGCGGCGGTCTTCTTCCTGCCCGACTTCATGCGGACCGGCGGCATCGCGGTCCTGGTCCTCGTCGTGGTCGGCGGGCTGCTCTACAGCGTGGGCGGCGTGATCTACGGGATCAAGAAGCCGAACCCGTCGCCGCGCTGGTTCGGCTTCCACGAGGTCTTCCACTCGCTGACGCTGGCGGCCTTCATCGCGCACTACGTGGGCATCTCGATGGTGGCCTACCAGCACGGATAGCCAGCACACACACGGACGACCGGGGGCCGGCCGCACAGGCGACCGGCCC
The DNA here is from genome assembly GCF_055583985.1 of Streptomyces sp. NPDC104313. Taxonomy (NCBI): domain Bacteria; kingdom Bacillati; phylum Actinomycetota; class Actinomycetes; order Kitasatosporales; family Streptomycetaceae; genus Streptomyces; species Streptomyces sp. NPDC104313. Next base: position 39,086 of record NZ_JBVJMW010000006.1, on the reverse strand, counting down.
CTCACCGCCTCCTACGACAGCGCTCGGCCCCCGAGCTTCGCCGCCAGCCCAACGGCATCGGCCGTCGGCGCGTCGCACACGAAGTGGCGGCAGACGTACGCGGTCGGCTCCCCGCCCACCAGCGGCCGGTCCACCAGCAGCGGGAACTCGGCCCCCGCCCCCGGACCCTCACCGACCGCGACCACCGCGCCAGGGGCCGGCCCCAGCAGCGCCGTACGGTGCAGCTCCCCGCCGACCGGCCCGGCGACGGCGACCTCACGGGGCCCGTCCAGCAGCGCCTCGGCCACCGCGAGACCCCAGCCGACGAACCGGGGCACGCGCGGCCCCAACGCCTTCACCACGCCGAGCGCACCCTCGGCGGCCGCCCGGTGGGCCTCGGACCCGGTGTGAGCGGCATACGAGAGCAGCGCACCCGCAGCCGCCGTCCACCCGGACGGGGTGGCGCTGTCGGTCGGGTCCTGGGGCCGACGGATGAGCTGTTCGGCGTCGTGCGCGGTGTCGTAGAGCTGCCCGCCCTCGCCGGTGAACTGCTCCAGCACGATGTCCAGCAGGAACCCGGCGAACTCCAGCCAGACCCCCTCCCCCGTCACCGCCGCCAGCGAGAGGAAGCCCTCGGCGACATCGCCGTAGTCCTCCAGCACCCCGGCGTTGTCGCCGGCGCGCCCGTCCTTGGAGGTACGGGTCAGCCGGGCCACCTCGCCCAGATGCACCCGGACCAGCAGATCGGCGGCCTCGGTGGCCCGCTCCACCAGATCCGGCCGGTCGAAGTACGCGCCGGTCTCGGCGAGCGCGGCGATGGCGAGCCCGTTCCACGCGGCGACCACCTTGTCGTCCCGCCCCGGGCGCGGCCTCTGCGCCCGGGCCGCCAGCAGCCGGGCCCGTACGTCCGCGACCCGGGCGGCGTCCACGGGCCCCGCGTCCCCCGGCAGCCGGAGCACGGAGGCCCCCTCCTCGAACGTCCCCTCCTCCGTCACCCCGAAGTACGCGGCGGCGAAGGCGGCGTCGTCCTCGCCCAGAACCTCACGCAGTTGCTCGGGCGTCCACACGTAGAAGGCGCCCTCGACGTGCTTGCCGTCGGCGTCCTCGCTGTCCGCGTCCAGCGCGGAGGCGAAACCGCCCTCGGTGGTCCGCAGCTCCCGCACCATGAAGTCGGCGGTCTCCAGGGCGATCCGCCGGGCCTCGTCCGACCCGGTGGTACGCCACAGATGGGCGTACACGCGGCACAGCAGCGCGTTGTCGTACAGCATCTTCTCGAAGTGCGGCACCACCCACTCCCGGTCCACGGAGTAGCGCGCGAACCCGCCCCCGAGCTGGTCGTAGATCCCGCCCCGGGCCATCGCCGAACAGGTGTCGGCGGCCATCTGGAGCGCCCCCTTCGACCCCGTACGGGCGTAATGGCGCAGCAGGAACTCCACAGCCATGGACGGCGGGAACTTGGGCGCGCCCCCGAACCCGCCGTGCTGCTCGTCGTACTCCCGGGTCAGCCCGAGCAGCGCCTGCGCGATCTCCTGCTCCCCCGGCACCCCGTCGCCACCGTGCACCAGCGAACGCCCCGCCAGATCCGCGACGATCCGCCCGGCGACCTCGGCGACCTCATCGCGCCGGTCGGTCCAGGCGGCCACCACGCCTTCCAGAACCTGACGGAAGGAGGGCGATCCGTGCCGGGCCTCGGGCGGGAAGTAGGTCCCGAAGTAGAAGGGTTCGGCGTCCGCCGTGAGAAAGACGGTCATCGGCCACCCACCATGCCCGGTGGCCGCCTGGACGGCCTCCATGTAGACGGCGTCGACGTCGGGCCGCTCCTCCCGGTCGACCTTCACGGGCACGAAGTGCGCGTTGAGGTAGGCGGCGACGGTCTCGTCCTCGAACGACTCGTGGGCCATCACATGGCACCAGTGGCACGCAGAGTAACCGACCGATAGCAGAACGGGTACATCACGTCGCCGTGCTTCCTCGAACGCCTCCGGCGACCAGGGCCACCAGTCGACCGGATTGTCGGCGTGCTGAAGCAGATAAGGCGAGGTCACACCAGCCAACCGGTTCATGCGACCCAGCCTCTCACGCTGACACGGCCCTGCCGGTTCGGCCCGCAAGCCCCCGCCCCACTTGACCGATTTGCACTCATGTGCCATCACATGGTGAATGCGAATCACCCCTTTTGCACCCAGGTCGCCCTGCTGACATTAGAGGTTCCGCCCCGACCCAAAGCCGGTGCCCGACTGGAAGCTGGCAGTACGCTGAGTCGAGCAGCACCGCATCCTCGAAGGAGGTACTCCATGACCGCCGAGATGGTGGCACCCGCGTGGATGCACACGCAGATCAGCGCGGAGCAGTACGACTCCTGGTCCGAGGAGCAGTGCGCCGGCATCGAGATCGTGGACGGGATGGTCGTAGTGAGCCCGAGCGCCTCCAAGCGCCACAACCGGCTGGCCCGCATCCTGGCCAACGCCCTGGACACCGCCGCGGGCCCGGACTGGAACGCCGACACGGATTTCGACGTCCGCCTGCAGGACGTGCCGCTCACCAACCGCCGTCCGGACGTCACCGTGTACCGGGCGGACACCATCGACTTCACACCCACCCGCCCCGAGCACGTGCTCCTGGTCGTCGAGGTCGTGTCGCCCGGCTCGGAAACCACCGACCGGATCGTGAAGGTGGACCAGTACGCCAAGGCCGGCATCCCCTTCTACTGGCGCATCGAACAGGCCGCCACCGGCGTTCCGATCGTCTACACCTACATCCTCGACCCAGCCAACAAGGCTTACCGGGACAGCGAGGTGTTCACCGGCACCGTGAAGGCCACCGCGCCATTCCCCGTGACGGTCGATCTTGGCGTCCTGTAGGGGCACCAAGAGGTCGTCCACCATCGATGCTTGACCTTTAACGCACGCATCGTGCTACTTCGCAGTCCGATCGAGAAGCGTCTTCCATCTCCGGACCTGGCAAACCTCCTACCAGGCCAATTCTTCAGGTAGGCGATGGTGCACGCACGGGCGGCGTCAGCAGTACGGCCAGCTGATTCCTTGCCCGCCACCCCTGATCGCACGCCAACGTTCCACAGAAACCCGACCCACAGCGGCGTAGATCCAGCCTCCGTAAAGGGCCTCGTCAATGATCTTCTCGAACGTGTGCCAGTCGGCTTGGTGCCCGCAGGAGGCGCAGCGGTTGGGGTTGAACCCTCGCCCGCGCTGCCATGCCGGCCTGTCAGCCAACTGCTCGCGGAGGTCTGGCTCACTGTCCGGCTCCGCCAGGATGGCGCGGGCCGTCTCAACCGCTTCGGGAAAGTCCGTGGTGGTGAACTCGTCGCCCCGAGGCCTATGTGAAGGCAACAGTGCGAATACCCACGAAAAGGAGAACGAACACCGCTCGCACGGCGCCTCGAAGGCCAGGACATCTACCCTCAGCGAGTTCATTCTGACCTCCACAGTGATCGTCACACATGCCTTGGGACATTCAGACGGGTAACCGTCACTTGACTCAGCCGACCGGCGCAGGCAGCCGAAAGGCCGCGGACTCCGTCTGCTACCGGTCGACGACATTGCCCACGGCCTGGAAAGAGTACGGGACCTGACATGCGTGAGTCGGCGGGGCATGCCCCGCCCCCTGGCACCGGCCCGCACTACGGAACGAGACCCGGTCCAACCGTCCCTGCCCACCCCTGACAAGACGATCCCCTAAAATCCGCACCGATGCCGGGCACGGTTCTGCGATGATCAGGGGGTTCCGAGGCAGGCCGACCGGGGGAAACCGATGGCTGAGTGCACAGCAGACGACAGCGCGGACGAGCCTCTGGGCCGGGCCTCCTATCTGTTCGAGGGGCGACGGGTACTGGTTTCCGACCTCGCCCACGCCGGCCTTCTGGGCGCGGGGACGCGCCTCACCTTCCGGCAGCGGCGGTCCGGGCAGGAGCACCTTGCTCAGGTGACCTCGGACGGCAGGATCGAGTTGAGTGACGGCCAACGGTTCAAATCTCCTTCGGCGGCAGCCGCCGCCGCCACAGGGCGCGGCCCCTACGACGGGTGGACCTCCTGGGCACTGGACGACGGCAACCTGCTGGACGCCGTGCGGCAGAAGTTCCTGGACACGGTGGCGGAGCTGCCACGTTCCGGTGCTGGCGCCGCGGACGGCCCCGCCGCCCTGCATGCGCGGTTGAAGGACGCCCGGAAGCAGGCGGATGCCGAGGCGCCAGTCACCGTCACCGTCCGGGATCTGCTGGGCTGGTGGGGGGCATCCCGCCGCGGCTACCTGGTCACCGAGCAGGTAGCCGCCGAACTCGCCAACCACGGCCTTTCCACTGTGCCGGACTTCGCCGCCGTGGGGATCGACGACCGCGTCACCTTGACCGGCCCTTCCAGGGGTACCGAGGACGGCGAGGAGAAGGCGGTCGATCAGGACCCGACGGCGGGGCAGGAAGAGCCCAGGGAGGCTGGCACACCCGGGCCTGCCACCACCTCCAACGACGACGAGGACAAGGGGGAACCGATACAAGGCCAGACGGTCGGAAACCTGCCCTCAGCGCTCAAGGGAGTGGTGTCGGTGTCCTCCTCGGCGAGCTTCGAGGAAGTGTTTACCAAGATGCGCCTCAACGGGTACTCGCAACTACCAGTGCTAAGCGGACCTCGGAATCTGCGGGGTGCTGTCACATGGGAATCCATCGCGCGAGCGCGCTACGCGGACCCCGAGGCCCCCTTCTCCGAGGCCATCGTCGCCGCCCACGCGGTCAGCTACGCCGAGCACCTGATCGACGTCCTGCCCGATCTGGAACGGTTCGGCTTCCTCTTGGTCAAGGATCAGACGAATCAGATTGCCGGCATCATCACCGTGGCCGACGTGGCCGCGGAATACGGCGCCACGGCCCGGCCGTTCCTGCTCATCGGCGACCTCGACCGGCAACTACGCCGGATCATCTCCGAGGGTCTGGATCTGACAGAGGTGATCACCCTTTGTGATCCGGACGGACGCCGGAAGCTCTCTACCTTCGATCAGCTGTCCTATGGCGACTACCAGCAAGTCCTGGGAAATCAGGAACAGTGGGACAAGCTGAGCTGGCCGTTGGACCGCAAGTCCTTCATCACGCGCCTCGATGAATTGCGGGAGATCCGCAACGAGCTGATGCATTTCAACGACAAGGACAAGGCCGGCGACTCGGCGATACCAATGCTCCGCAACATGATCGAACTTCTGCGCGAGCACGGCGGCTGAGGCAACGCAGCTGCCCGGGCTCATCCGGGCGACCGTGACGAGCGACCAAAAACCTGCGGGAACCGTTCGGTCATCAGAGGTGCGAGCAACGCCGACCAATGGGTACTCGTCTTCCAACCGGGACTGCGGGGTATTCCTCGGCCGTCGTCGCGCGTACCTACGCCGAGGACGTACCCGCTGCGGTCCGAACCGCGACCCGGGCCCTCCAGTACGCAGCGGCGTCCTGTCCGTTCTGCATGGCATTGAACTCGCCGGTCCTCCGGGCGAGGGCGGCGGCAGGCGCCTCACCCTCGATGTATGACTCCAGAGCGATGTTGAGCGCGCCACCGCTGAGGAACTCGGCGTACTCGCGCACGGACCCGACGATCGCGAAACCGGCGGGGTTGCCGTGCACCAGAGCGTTGCGGACGCGGCTCCGTCGCCTCTCCAAGACGATGCCTTGAGCGGCGTACCGCTCGACCAGGGTCCGGTACCCAGCGTGATCGCTCACGCTGGAGAACATCCGGCTGATCCAGGCGCGCTCGTGCTCGATGCGGCAGAGCGAGAGCAGATCGGCGGAGCGGTCGGCGACGAACAGGATCCATGGGCGCGACGGATTGTTCGCGAACCACTCCCGGGTCAGCTCGTTGACCAGACCACTCCGGTTTGCTCCGCCGAGCAGGCACATCCCGACGGCTCGTCGCACATCCGCGAGCCACCGCGCATGTGGCCAGCGCGCGCCGAGCAAACGGAACACCTCGCCGGGTGCGAGTGCCGCGTACGCCGCGACGTGTTGCACCACGCGGTCCGTGAGGGGGATGACGCTGCGGATGTCCGCTTCGGAAGGCTCGCGCATCGCCATGTCACGACTGAACGGATGGTCAGCAGTGGTCTGCACTTCGATCGCGGCGGCGAGGAACCGGGGCAGGTCTTCGCGGGCGAGCGCCGAGGCGATGCGCGGACCGTGCTCTTCAATCGCCTTGGCGGTGATGCCCGCACCATAGTGGTCGTCAGGGAAACCCTTCTCGCGTCCGGGGAGCATGAAGCTCTGCGAGCTTGGGCGACCGGAACGCAGAAGCCCGTGCTGGACGAGGTACGGGCGGATCCCGCCGGCGTTGTGGATGGCAACATCGATGATCGTCTCGACGGTGCGGACGGCTCGGTTCACGGCATCGGCTGCCGTGGTGGTACCGAGGTCGACCCGAACCAGGAAGTCCACGTCGGATTCCTCGTCGACCAGCTCCGCGACGTTGAAGAGGTCACTATGGCGGACGAATTCCCAGAGCTCCGCCTTGTGCTTGAAATCCTGCCTCCCTGGCTGGGCGTTGGGCACTGCCCAGTGGGCGTCCAGGAAGGACACCCGTCCGGCCGAGAGGTGTAGGAACGTCCGGCCCTGGTACCCGAGCCACACGACGATAGGCTCGGCCACGGCTTGCGCACCGACGTACGTCCGGGCACTCGCGATGCGCTCCTCCAGCGGTACGTCCCTCTCACCGGCCCGGTAGTCGTTAGGATCCCGGCCGAACGCCATCACGGAGACAAGCCCCCGGAAAATCCCCTCCGCATTGAGGTCTCGCCTGCGCAACTGGTCGAAGAGCAGATCGGCGATCGGGCGGTACTCCCGACCCGCCAAAGCTCGGTCCCGCGCCGTGGCCACCAGGTCGTCCCAGCTGAGGCAGGCTCCTTCGTCGGATTCGAGCGCGGCGAGCAAGTTCTCTCCGGTCGTTGCGACATCGGTCCAGACCGTATCGGTGCGGCTGCCCGGCGGCTGCTTCAGGACAGCCCCGGGACTGCTGACGAGCCGCGTGAAGGCGGCTTGGAAGTCGCCGAGCGATGTGGCGATGTAGGACCGGAGCGCGGGACCGAGTGACCGCAAGGACTCTTCCAGATCGCTGCGCAAGGATGCACGGTTGGCCGAGTTCTTCCAGGCGTCGACGCCGCTGGCGAGCTCCAGCCATTCCAGGATCTCGTCCACGATCACGGTCAGGGGCAGAACGGTGCTTTCGCCGTGGCGCCGGTCGAGGGACGAGACGAGGGACTTCAACCAGCCCGGCGTGTCCGCAGGCCAATGATCGCTGACGTTGTAGTCGATCATCATGTCTGGCCGCCCACCTGCCGTCCTCGCGGCGAGCCGAGAGGTCTGTCCCATCATTTCACCCTCAGAGTACGGGGAGAGTCCCGAACCAGTCGTCGCGGCCTGTCCAGCTACATCACCGAAGCAATCAGGCACCAACTCGCCATGGCCGGGCTCGCCGAGATCGTCGCGGCCCGCGAGGAAGCGCATGGCGTACTCACGGAGCAGGAGATCAAAGCTGCTCGTCGCAAGCTGTTCGGGGACAAGGACGCCGAGCAGGGCTCTGCGTGAAGGTGCAGCCAGCCCGATCGCTGGTGCTGGACTCCGAGGCTCCCTCCCTACTGCTTCGCAACGACCGCAGGGTGGCGGCTCGCATTGAGGCACCTCGGCAGGTCGGGGTACCTGTCCTTGTGTCGGCACTGACCATCGTTGAAGCTGCGCAGGGGAAGACCGACCTGGCGCGCTTGAAGTGGGTGCTCTCCCGGCTGCGGGTGGAGCCGGTCAGCCAGGAGGACTCCCTGACAGCGGTGAAGCTGCTTCAGGATGCAGGCGGGCTACATGGGCACAAGTGCGCCATCGACGCCCTCGTCGCCGCGCTCGCACTCCGTGTCCCGGCCCCCGCGATCGTCCTGACCTCCGACCACGACGACTGGTCGAAGCTCTGCGGAAGCCGCGTGATCATCAGAGAGGTGTGAGCACCGCCGGCTGCCGGGTTCGCGAGTCCACTGACACCAGCGGCACGCCGCATATCCAACGGACAGCAGAACGGGTGCATCTCGTCGCCTGGCTTCTTCGAAAGCCTCCGGCGTCCAGGGCCACCAGTCGACCGGATTGTCGGCGTGTTGAAGCAGATAAGGCGAGGCCGCGCCAGCCATCCGGTTCATACGCCCCAGCCTCTCACGACGCCTGATCCGTCCAGGGAAGCCCGCGCAGGCTCCGTCGGAGCGAGCTCCCCGACGCAACGGGACAACAGGACTCTCAGCCTCAAGATGACGCGCCTCCGTCAGCGGCTCCTTCCGAAGGCCGGTTCATGTCCCTCGCCATGGTGCTCAGGTGGCCCAGCGCCCCAGGGGCGAGTGAGGGGAGCAGCGGGATCGCGTGAGTCCACGCATCGGATCGCAAGAGCCCCAGCGTGATGTGCCGGGCTGTCTCCTCGGCAGGGGGGCTGCCGCTGCCGGAGGCCTGCGCGAGTGCCAGGCAGGTCTGGATCACCCGGTCGTCGGCGCTGCTGTCCGCGGCCAGCGCCACGTGGGCGCCCGCCAGGTGCGCGGCGGCGGTACGGAGCATCGCCGCTCGGTCGTCCGGGGTGCGCGCCGCGTCGGCGTAACGCCACACGTCCGCGGTATTGCCGTCCACCGCTGCCAGCAACGCCAGTTCCGCGGAGGCTTCCTGCCCCGGCTGGAGGAGGCGCTGCCATCTGCCGATCGCGCTTTCGACGGCGTACGTATCTTCGTCGGGAAGGCAGCCGAGCCGAGCCAGCAGTGTGAGCAGAGCCATCGACTGCGTCGGCCACGACATGGAGGGATCGGCCACGTGCAGGGCGACGCGGCGGAGTGCGGCGCTCAGTCGCGGTGCGGGTTGCCGGACGTTCGGGAAAGCCAGCAGCAGGGCGGCCAGTTCAGGGAGAGGAGGGGGCGGGCCCCCTTGCCTCCCTGCCTCGATCCTCCGAACGACTGCATCCACCAGAGGCTCCGCGACGCGTGCCGCCGCCTCCGGACAGTGTCGTGCGAGTCCGGCGGCGACCGCCGTCAGCGCGTGCCGCCGCTGCCGGGCGGTATCACCCGTCGCCATCGCTCTGGCCGCGGACTCGTCACCTGTGTGAGCGAGAGCCTGGGCCACGGCATTCGCAAGGCCGGAGGCGGTGCCATCGGACACCAGACGGGCCGCTGCTCGGGCGTAGCGGGTGCCCGGATCGCCGTGTCCTGCGAGGGAACAGCCGAGGGAGAGGGCTGCCAGGTGACGGGCGCGGGCACCTGTGTCGGGCAGGCTCTGCGCGAACGCTTCGGCCTCGTCCGGTGCACCTGCCGCGCCCATCGCCTGGCAGAGGTCCACCGTCCAGCTTCCGGGGAGAGACGGGGTGCTCGCGGGCTGGGCCGCGGGACGGTTCCGCAGGGCCCCTTCCAGGAGTTCCCGGCTACGGAGGAGACGGCCCGTGCTCACCTGGTCGTCCGCCTCCAGGAGCAAGGGGAGCAAAGGCTGATCTGGGCGATCGGGGTACGGGCCGTCGCCGGGGCGCAGCAGTCCGGCGGATCGCCTGTGCTGCCTCGGGCGCCCGGGGGGTGGGTTGTGCCGGGGCGAGAGTGGGGGCTGAGTGTCCTGAGGTGCTGCCTGTGTGAGGTGTGGTGCCCGGGGGGACTGTGACGCGCGGGTGGCTTGTTGTGCCTTGTGGGCCTTGCGTTCTCTGTCCAATGCCTCGCGCATGGCGTCGTCGACCCTGCGCTTCATCTTGCGCTCGGTCTCACGCTTCTCGGCCGCGGCCTCAGCAGCCTCACTGTTCCGGCGCGCCCTGTCGTCCTGCGCTGTGTCGAGGGTCCATTGCGCCCGTTCCAGAAGGGGGTCCCCGAGTACCCCGGTGCGCAGATCCTCCGGCAACGCATCCACCAGGTGTCTGACTCCGTCGAGGTCGCCCCTCACGCCCATGTCGGCCGAGGCCCGGGCAAGGCGCGTCAGTGTGCCCGCGAGTTCGCGGCGCAGATGGGCCCGATCGACTTCGGATAAGGCATCGGGCGGGGAATCGGGGTTCCTCAGTGCCTCGACCGCTGCCCCCATCCGGGCCGAGGCCTTTCGCAACTGTTCGGCTGCCCTGCTGTGCCGTTTGACGGGCAGACTCATGAGCGCCGACACCGAGGTGGCCAGGACATCGACCGCTTCCAGTCCTTCCACCTCGCCGAGTTCCTCGCAGATGGCCTCGATGGCATCGCCGGCGAATCGGCCGAGGGAGGGGGTGGCCTGTGCCAGCGCACCGTAGAGGTCCACCGCCGCGGTCCGGGCACGCAGGTCGCCCGCACTGAGTGTCTCCGCCTGGCAGCGCAACGCCAGCACAGCTTGCAGTGTCCCCGCCGCCTCGATCGTCGCCGCTGTCCCGGCCGCCGGGTCCCGGAGCACCGCGAGGAACAGCGGCCGGGCGGCGTCGGGTCCCTTGAGCCGTGCGAGCGTCCCGGCGGCGTAGAGGAGCCGTGCGTACGATTCGGGGTCCCGGACGGTACCGGGAGAGCTCTGGTGGGCACGGTCCTGGGCCAGCCCCTCGACGGCCTCCCGCACAACTGCGTCGGTGTCCAGTTCGGTCCGTCCCCCATAGGACTGTCCCGCGTACGCCAGTTCCACCGCCACGTCCGCCAGATGCACGGCCCTGCCGAGGGCCGTGGGCGCGGAACGGGCCAGTCCGCGTGCGCGCTCCGCGTCCCCGAGCCTGACGTAGAGGGCGGCGGCCCCGTCGGGCACATCCGCTTCGTGTACCTGGCGCAGCAGGGACCGCGCGCCGCAGAGGGGTACGAGTGCGGCCAGACCGTCAGCGTCGGACGTGACGTCCACCGTTTCGCTGATCTCCTCCTCGAAGGCGTCCAGTTGGGCGAGCGGGACGTCCGGCCCGGCCGTGCGGGCAAGCCGGTGCAGACGGGGCAGGTCAAGGACGTAGGCGGCACGTTCGGCGGTGCCGGTCAGCAGGCGGAGCTGATGCGTCAATGGGTACGGGGGAGTGCCGTCCGGCCAGCCGGCCGCGTGCCACCCTCGCGACCAGGCCAGCAGTTCCTGGGTGTACCGCAGGACCGCTGCCTCTCCCAAGTCCTCCCGAACCACGCGGACGAGGCGGGAGTCCGCCAGGGCATACGTCCCAAGCACCGGGTCCTCGGTCACGAGGGCACGTCCCGCCGGGCCCTGCGCCAAGCGGTCGAGGTGGTCCACGGAGAGCCCGGTCAGCTCCGCCAGGTCCACCGTCCTCAGGCCTCCGTCCGCCACAGCCAGCAGCCCCGCGACCGCTTCGCCCAGTGCGGTGGCGTCGGGCGGTGGCTGTCGGAGCTGGGGTACCCCCGAGACGGGCAGGAGGGTTCGCAGATGTCGGCTCTGGCGCAGCGGGTGCCGCTTCGCGGGAACGTCGTGGGGAAGGGGGGTGCAGCGCCGGAGGGAGACGATGACGCGCAGGTTGGGCGGCGGGTGGTAGGGCAGAAGCGCCGCAATGCTCTCGCGCGCGGATCCCCGTACGGCTCGGGCCGGGCCCTCGGGCTTGGCCCCGGGGCAGGCCCCGGACTTCGGCGTCGCGCTCTTGCCTGCGAGGTCCGGCCCGGCCACGTCGCCCGACCAGGCCACGTCGTCGTCGAGTCCGTCGACCACGAGCAGGAGATTCCGTCCGTGCCGCGCGCTCTTCTCGGCGGCTTTGGCGAGGAGGGCGTTCCACGCCCGGGTGCCTCTTGGGACCGGGCTCCCGGGCGTGCCGAGAAGGACGTCAATCTGGCCTGCGATCTCCTTCTCGAACTCGGCTCGTGTGTCCGTGCCATGGGCCGCGGAGACGAAGAAGGTCAGGATGTCCATGCCGACCGGGGGCTTCTGACGGACGTAGTCGGCGAGCAGCGTCGTCTTGCCCACGGGGCCGTCGGCGTGCCAGCACAGATATGACGGCGCCCCGGGACAGGAGTCCTGGGCGAACGCGTTCATATCCGTAAGCTCGTTCGCCCGCACCCGGATCTCGCCCGCGGGGGAGTCGGGGGCCGACCGGTGCAGCCCGATGAAGCGGAGACCGGGATCCGCCTGGCGCCGGTTCACGGAAATCTGCCTGTACTGCGTGCCCCTCGCTTCCTCTTGAGCCGCGCGCAGGGCGGCTTCCCACTCGGTGTCCGAGTGCGTCGAGAAGCCGGACGCGTTCCGCAACATCCCCACGAGGGCCCAGAAGTCATGCACTCGACCCGGCAAAGGGACCGTCGTCCCCTTGATCCAGCCTGTCAGCGTCGAACGAGGGAAATCCAACTGCGCGGCCACGCCGCTGTACGTCAGCCCTGCGGCGTCCCACGCCTCCTTCATCATGCCGTGCAGTTCGTCTCGCGCGCGTCTCGCCGGAGCCGCCACGGTCTCGCTCCTGATTCTTGTTCGCCGCCCGGAAAACTCAGCTGCCACCGTAAGACATCAGGCGGTTTGACCTGCGGAAACCGTGGTGCGAGGTCGGCGCAACTTTCCGACACTACGCCGCCGCCGCCAGTCTGGAGTCATCACCACAGCAGCCGGAAACGGCTCCCGACAGAAGGATGGCCCGTGTCCCAGCTCCCCCAACTACTCCACTACACCGTATTTTTGAGCGCATCCGCCGGTCTCCTCTATGCGGTCGTCCTGCTCACCGTAGCCCTCGTCTCCGTCCTCTCCTCCGCACCGGATCGCCGCAAGGACGCGCGGACGACACTCAGCATCCTCGTGCGCCGGCGCCCGCGTTGAGGGCGAGCATGCGTCCGGTGCCGCACAGACCGACCACATTCGTGTTGGCGACGAGCCCCGTTCAAGGGCATCAGTCGCATGACCCTTGTGCTGGAACTCGGGGGCCTGCAGTGCGCTCGTCTTGTGTATGAAGATCTCCACTCGGGCTTCGGTGACCTGAAATCGCCTCTTGGGAGCTGACGTTGGTGTAGAACTTCTCTCGTGCTGCCACTCGCTCAGCCGTGACGTTGCCTGCAGCTCTGCATCCGCGGCGCTGCAGGTCCCGACACGGAGGAGCGACGTGGGAAAAACAGCACGTGAGTGGCTGGGGCGCCGCAAGGATGAGCTGTTCCTCATCCTGGTGACTGGAGTGGTCAGCGCGTTGACGGCCAAGGCTGTCGACCACCTCTGGTAGACGGCCGTTCTCGACGCACCCAACGCGTCGAGAACGGCCTGCCCCAGCAGTGAGTGGTTCCCGCTTCCGTGCGCACGGAAGCGGGAACCACTCACATCTCACCGGTCTCCCGGTGGAGTGCTGCCGGGGTTGCCGAGACATCGGCAACCTCTAACTTTAGATCCCCGGGTCGGTGCTACCCGGCCGGGTGGTCCAGTACCTGCACGGACAAGTGCTTCGAGGCCGGTGAAGCGCTTCCCGCTCACAGCGGGAGTGGCCCGTCGGGAGCCTGAAGGGCTCTGGAATGGGCTTTCCCCGCGTGGGCGGGGGTGTCCCGCACTCCGGATTCCACAGGGCGCCCGGAGTGCGGCGAGATGCGGAGAAACCGCCCTCGCCGGTGCCATCACCTGTTAGTTTTTCGGCTGTTGATCCAGAAGGAGGTGGCACGGGTTGGACGAGACCCGACCGCCGATTCCCGCCGGGCAGCGCGCCAGCTGGGATCCCCGCTTCCAGCCCTGTATCCCCGCTGTCGACCTGGACGGCGCGACCGCGCACCACTCCCTGCTCGGGCTTTTCACCCGGGCCGACGACCTGGCCGCCCTCGACTGTGCCTCGCCGGGCGAGACCGTCGCCGTCATCGAGTACTTGCTGGCCATCTGCTTCGCCTCCGGCACCTGTCCGTCCTCCGACGAGGACTGGAGCGCCTGGGTCCTCGACCGTAGGACCCTCGCGCCGGCCGCCGATTGGCTATCGCAGGAACCGGCAGACTCCTGGGATCTTTTTCACCCCACAGAGCCCCTGGCGCAAAATTCCGAACTGGCGAGGGATCTTCGCAAGAGCGGCACCGGAACCGCCCAGCTGATCATCGAGCACGCCGGTGACTACAACCAGCACTTCGACCACCATCACCTCGAACGCGACAACCCGCTCCCGGCGGCGGACGCGTTCCGCGCCACCCTCACGCAGCACGTCTACGGTCCTTACGGGCGGGCCCGCATGTCCGGGGAACTACTCGGCGCCAAGATCACTAATCTCGCGGCAGGCCGGCTGTCGGGTCGGATCCGGGTCGTCGCCCTGGGGCGGACGCTCGGCGAGACGCTGCGTCTGAACCTCTATCCACCCGAGGGGCCGGGTAAGCCGCTCAACTCCTCATGGACCACAGCCGGTTTCGAACGGCGCACGTTCAACGAAAAGCCGAAGCCCCGGGCGCCGCGAAGCTCAGCGGACCTGCACAGCTCCCTGGGGCGTTCCGTACTGCTGCGTCCGGCACTCGGGCCGCACGGACAGGTCATGGTCGACCGGGTTCTGATCGGAGCCGGTGAAGTACTGGAACTCGACCCGGAGCGTCACCTCCAGGACGCCGTGTACAGCAAGACGACGAACGGCGTGTCGAAGCCGCTGTGGCCCTCGCCCAGCCGGGCCCTCTGGCAACAGGCCCATGCCTTGTACGGCGCGGTCAAGGACGACCGGACAGGGATGTACGCGCGGCTGCGGTCCCTTCTCCCGTACCAGCGATCGATGTCTGGGGGTCAGGACCCGGAAGCGCAGCAGGGTGCCCCGTACCATCTCTGGGCTGTCGGCCTCCTGGCCAACAAGACGCTCGCCGTCGCCTGGACCCACGGCGCCTACCCCTACGCCCCGGGCATGGCCGCGCACCTCTACCGGGCGTCCCGCCGTGGCTCGGACATCGCCGAACACATAGCGCGGACCCTGAAGAACGCGGCGATCGTGGCCGCGGAGCTCGCGTTCCCCGCCTTGAGGGCCGCGGACGAGGTCGGTCAGGTGGCGCGGCTCGACGCCCGGTACGACTTCTGGCCCGCAGCTGAGGAACCCTTCCATGTGCTGCTGGACGAGGTGGTCGACCGGGGGTTCGAGGACGACGACCCGGTGTCCGCTCCCTTGGTCGCCTACGCACTGGAGTTGCTGAACATGGCTCGCACCCAGTTGCTCCAACGCCTCGACACCCTGCCGCCCGGCGACCTCAACAACCGAGCGCGGGCCCGGGCCGTGGGGCTTTTCGAGGAAGCCATGTCCGGTGAACGGGCCCCGGCCGAACTCCGAGGGGAGACAGCACGTGACTGAGCAGAACCCATCGGCCGGTACCGAGGCGGAGACGCCCCGCTTCCCGCACGACAGCACAGCGCTCACCACTTGGCTCACCGCCCTCGTCCGCAACCGCGAGTACGGGACACTCGCCGAACTCCGCCGGGCCCGGGTCCGCACCAACGCGCACATCCGCGCGGGCTGGTACGGAGGCGACGACCACCGCGACCTCTTCGAGCAGATGGCCTTCCTGTTCGCGATCTACCACCAGGGGCGCCCCACACCCTCGTACGGCCATGGCAGTCTCGGTTCCGCGGCCCGCAGGATCGGGGACGGGATCGGGCGCGGGCCGGACAATCCCGGCGCTCAGCGGCTCCTGGATCGTGTCGTCGCGAGTCGGCGCGTTCCCTGGCACCACCTCCAGCAAGCGGTCACTCGGCTCCGGTCCTGCGAACAGCCCCCACCGTCCTGGACCGCCCTGACCGAGGACCTCATCAAGTGGAACGACCGCAAGGCGCGCGTCGCTTATCAGTGGTCGGTCGAGTTCCACACCCCGCCGGGACGCGGCCGGGAAACATCGGACAAACCGACGTCGCGGAAGGACACCACCTCGTGACCGAGTCACCTCGAAGCCAGTTCCTCTCCTTGCATCTCATCGAGACCCTGGCTGCGGTCCTTCCCGTACGCGACGAGAACGCGCAGCCCAAATCCCTGGTGTTCGGCGGCGTGGAACGCCACATGATCACGAGCCAGGCCCGCAGGCGTGCCGAGCGGGTCCACGCCCGCAACCGGGCCAACGCCGGCCTGGGGCAGCTCAAGGGACGAAGCATGGGCGTCCGTACCCGGGAGTGGGCACTCCTGGCCGGACGTGAGCTTGAGTCCGCCCATGGCTGGGACCGGGACAGGGCTCTGATCACGGCCCGTGCGGTGATGGAAGCCAGCGGTCTCAAATTCGGCGATCCGAAGAAGAAGACCGTGGCCAATCTGACCAAGGTCCTCATCTTCGCGCCGTCCGACGCCGGGGCGAGGATCGCGCGCCACATCGTCGCCCAGTCGGCGGAGGTCGAGGAGTGGCGCGACACCTATCTCGAAGCTCAGGCTCGCGCCGAGGCGGCGAAGAAGGCGCGTCGCGGAGCCACGAAGAAGGCCACGACAGTGCCGGAGACGGAGGAGGCCACGGCGGAAACTGCCACGGCCGTCAACCTGCCTCCGCTGCCCAAGGCCACCCGCGATGCCGTTCTGCTGGCCCTCGCCCCTCGCGACGCCGTGGACATCGCTCTCTACGGTCGTTTTCTCGCCGAGATTCCCGACTCGCCGAACGTAGATGGCGCCGTCCAGACAGGGCACGCCTTCACCGTGCACGAAGCAGAGCAGATCGAGGATTTCTACGCCGCCGCCGATGATGCGAAGCTCGACCGCAAACGCAACGCTCTCGACTTCCTCGACGCCGCGGACGACGCGGGCGCGGGCATGACCGGGTACCAGTCCCTGATCTCCGGCACCTTCTACCGGCACGCGGTCCTCGACCGCACACAGCTTCGCATCAATCTGCGAGTAGCCGGAATGGACGAGGCCGAGGCAGAACAGGTTGCGTCCGAGGCCGAGAAGGAGTTCGTGAACTCCTTCGTGGAGGCATTCCCCGAAGCGAAGAAAAACTCCACCGCGTCCACCGGATCACTGCCGGCGCTCGTCCTCGCCTTCGAAGGGGAACGCCCCTACAACTACGCGTCCGCCTTTCAGAAGCCGGTCGACGAGGGGGCCTTGTCTGCCGGTGGGGAAGGACCGGCGGGGCCCGCCGCCGTACGCAGGCTGCTGCGCCACCACATCTTCGTCAGCCGCCGCCGCGACGATCTGCGCACCACACGGGTGCTCACGTACGACCCTGAGATCGACCTGCTCCTGGGAGAGCTGGAACTGCCGGAGTCACTGTCCTTGGTGGAGCGGGCCGAGGACCTCACCCCGTGAGCGACGCGAACGACTCGCACGTCCTCCTCGTCCGGTTGGCTGGACCCCTGCAGTCCTGGGGCATCACCGGCAGGTTCGCCCGTCGCGACACGCACAGCCGCCCCACGAAGTCGGGCGTGATCGGCCTGTGCGCCGCGGCTCTCGGACTGCCCCGCGAAGAACCCCTCGGGGAACTCGCCGAGATGCGCTTCGGTGTGCGGGCCGACCGGCCTGGCACGTCGCTCCGCGACTACCACACAGTCGGCGGCGGCAGGTACCCACTGCGCCCGCGCGACCTCATCACCGACCACCAGCGAGCTGCCAAAGCGACGACGGGCCTGTTGCGGGTGCCGCCGTCGGACGATGCCCCGGAGCCCGGTCCGTTCGGACACGCGGAGTTGGAGGCATGGTACGGCTCACCGAAGTACGTCACCGCCGACCCGACGTCAGGAGCTCTCGTCTCCAAAGAGGTACGCCGCCACAGCCTGATCACAGAGCGCTGGTACCTCGCCGACGCCGCCTTCCTCGTCGGTCTGGAGCACCAGGACAAGGCTCTCCTGGAACGTGTCGCTCACGCCCTGGAGTACCCGAAGAGGCTGCTCTGGCTCGGCCGTAAAGCCTGTCCGCCGTCGGGGGACCTCGCCGTCGGCATCGCTCCGGGCTCCCTCAAGGCAGCGTTCGAGACACACGCCCTGCTACCCGACGCCGTTGGGCACAAAGGCGAGTCGCCGACTGCCGTGACGCGCGTACGCCCATGGGCCTGGATCGAGAGCCCACGACCACTTCCCGGTGTCGGCCCCCTGTCCGACCAGCCCGTGCGGTTCGGAGCGGACGGGGGCACTCACAGCCTCCGCTGGGAAACACGCCACCGCATCATCATCGCCGCACACGCCCGTGGATGGGACATCATCCTGTGAACACGAATACCACCGCGTCGAACGCGCCGTCGGGCGCGGGTGGGGCTGCCAGATTCGTCGCCGGGCAGACCCTGCTGACCCTGGATGCTCGGCATCCGTTCGCCGGTAAATCACTCATCGACGCACAGGACATGCACCGGACCGTCATGAGCGGCTTCCCCGGGTGGCTGGACGACGGCAGCCCGGACCCGCGTGCCCAGATGGGCATCCTGTCGACCTGGACCGTCGACCTCCGTCAGGCGCGGCTCAACCTTGTGGTCCAGTCGTCACTCCCCGCCGACTGGAGCGGCATCCCCCACGCTGCCCTGGCTGAGAAGCCGGAGCCGCTCACCATCGACCGCACCTTCCGCGTCGGCGACCAAGTCGCCTTCCGCACGGTCGTCAATCCCGTCCACAGCGTTCCGCCTCCACCGGGCTCTCCGCCGAGGACCCGGGGCACCCGCGTCCCCCACACACGCCCCGAACACGTCAAGGGGTGGTTCGCGCGCCGCCTCCAACCGCCCGGCGAACCCGCGATCGCTCCGGACGGCGTCACCCGCATCGGAGCGGACACCGACATCGATCAGATCGCCGTACGCATGCTTCCGCGCGTATCGAGCCCAGCACCACATAAAGGCCTGCGCATCGCTCGCGCGGAAATCAAAGGCACCCTCACGGTCACCAACCCGAAGGTATTCATCGCGGCCCTCACCCAGGGCATCGGCCACGCGCGCGCGTACAGCTGCGGGCTGATCCTCGTACGCTGAACCACTCAACCGCCGACTGGAGGCGGACGCCCCCTCTTGCGAATGCCGTCTCCAACGCTCGGCACCGACGGCAGAGCTCTCCATGTACGAGCAGACCTGGACGTATCACTCAGGAGCCCGTGCGGGAGAGGCCACCAGTCGACGGGATTGCCGGCGTGCCGGCGGTCCGTTGTGTCGGGGTCAGCAGGTGCGGGCGGTGCGGACCGATATGCCGAAGCCCGTAGCGATCCGGGCCAAGGTGTCGTGATTGCGCAGGTGCACCGGAGCGACGAGCGCGCGCTGGTGCGGCGGAAGTTTGCAGCGGCGTTCACCCTCGCCTGTGACGACGAGCATCGTGACCCACTCGACCCCTACATGAGTCAGGTCGGGTGCGGCAGGGAAGGGAACCAACGAGGCAACCAGGCTGCTGAGTTGCGACTTCGAACATCGCCCTCGACGGCATGGGCGCCTCGTGCTTCGCGGCCTCGCCGCCGTCACCCGATCGGTAGCCACTCGGAAAGTGCTCCATGAACCATCGGTCCTCGGCGGACGAGTATGCGTGCCGGCGACGGCTGCCCGCCCGGTCAGGCTCCTCACCTGGCACGATTGCTCCATGGATTCCAACGACAAAGGGGAATACGCACCAACCGTTACAGTAGCGCTCTACTGACGCCGGGCACAGAAGAGTTAGTAGAGCATGGGCGCCACCTGGAACGCTTACGCCTCCGCATACAGAGACCGAGTCAGCAGTACGGGAGAGGATCCGATGCACACCAACGAGCAAGCCCAGACCTCTGACAGGAGGCAACCCGCCCGTATACCTGCCGGCGCACGGGATCAAGGTGGCAGTGTGCCAAGGGGCCTCCTCGCTCTGCAGACGACCATGGGCAACGCGGCCGTCGTCCAGATGCTGCGCGCGGCGGACCACCCGTGGGCGCAGGAGCACCATCAGCACAATGCCGGCTGCGGAGCCGGGCAGCCCGCCGTGCAGCGCTCGGCCGTCCACGACGTCCTGCGCAGCGGTGGCCGACCTCTCGACGAATCGACCCGCACCGAGATGGAGTCTCGACTCGGCGCGGACTTCTCCGCCGTCCGTATCCACACGGACAGCGCCGCCAAGAACTCCGCGGCCGAAGTCGGCGCCCGCGCCTACACCTCCGGCAACCACGTCGTCATCGGCGACGGCGGCGCGGACAAGCACACCCTCGCGCATGAGCTGACGCACGTCATCCAGCAACGCCAGGGCCCCGTCGCCGGGACCGAGAACGGCTCGGGCCTCAAGGTCTCCGACCCCTCCGACCGGTTCGAACGAGAGGCGGAGGCCAACGCCACACGAGTGATGTCGGGCAAAGCGGCGATGCCAGTCCAACGGGTATCGGCGGGCACGGAAACCACACCGGCGATCCAGCGAGTCGCTCTGGACGTCGCCAATGAACCGATCCTCGAAGGGCTTGAGGTATTGGCCACAAGCCGTGAGGCGACCGTCTACAAGAATGGAAATTTCGTCTACAAGGTATTCCGAACCAAGCCCGGCAAGGAGCCCGCCGCGTACAAGCAGCTGTCCAAGGCACTCACCAAGGTGCGGGGGGAGCTGCCCGTAGCGAATGCGGTAGACCTGGGCCGGCAGATCATCGTCGAGGACAACGGAACGAGAACGCCCGCCTGTGTCGTTCGCTCCGAGTTCGTGAGCGGCAAGTTCTGGCAACTGTCCAAGAGTGAAGGAATGTTCGCCGCCGCTCTGCAAGAGCAGGGCGTCAACGATGTAGCGAAGCTCACTCAGATGCGTGCGCACCTCGTGGCGGCGAATCGCCTCAAGATGACCGATCCGCAGGGCTATATAACAGGCGATGGCGATATTGTGTTCATCGACATCCATGTGGGAGGCAGCGGCATGGCGCTGGCCCCGGCCATCGAAGCCGTTGACGCCCGCTTGGGCTCGCTCAACGCCGCATGACTCGCGCCTCGCAGCCGATCCGACGTCCTGACCCTCCCCTGCCCGGCGCCCCTCGCGCCGGGGCTCGTCACGCAGGACACTTGACCCCGATGCTTGGTATCTGACGCTTGGTACCCGACGCTCCGGAACCCGAGGTCCGGAGCGCGGCACTCGGAGGGGGACGCATATGCGGGACAGCCATCGGGCCGAGGCCGAGAAGCTGTTGGTGCGCGCCGTGGAGGAGGAGACGCGGCGCTCCGGCGGGCGGACCGATGCCGGTGCGCTGATGTCGCGGGCGCGGGCCGCGCTCGACACCATGGCCGCCGGCGCGGGCGAGGAGTACGCCGCGTACACGCGGGCACTGGACTCGGTGGCGGTGGGAGAGCGCCCGCTCTCGGAGCGTTTCAGCAGAGCGACACTCGGAACGCCCTTGCTGGTGACGGGAGTTGCCGCCGCCGCCGCGTTCGGCGCGGATCTGGCGCTCGGCGCGAACACCGGTCTGGCGCTGGGCGCGGGCGCGGCCGTCGCGGTGGCCGGCACGGCGACGACCGTGGTGAAGGCGACCGCCTCGCACTGGCCCGCGGCCCACCGCCGCGCCGGAGCGGCCGGACAGCCGGGCGGGGCCGAGCAGTTGCGTCTTCAGTGGCTGACCGCCCTGGAGGTACGGGGCATCCGCCCGTACCTGGACCAGCAGCGCATGCTGACGCCCGCCGCTCGCACCTCCAAGAGGCAGACCGCTTCGGTGGGACGCCAGTTGCGCGGCGGGGACCGCAGCGCGGCGGCCCGCACCCGAGCGGTGCTGGAGCAGTCGTTCGGGCATCTCCCCGAGATGGAGGGGCCGTTCACCGGGCGGCGGGCCGAGCTGGCGCAGATCGCCCAGTGGGTGCACGCGGCCCGCGCCTCCACGCAGACCCGGCCGACGGTCGTCGTGCTGCACGGCGAACCGGGGGCGGGGCGTACGGCGCTCGCGGTGCGGGCCGCCCATGCGCTCAAGGACCAGTTCCGGGGCGCGTGCGTGGTCGATCTGCGCGGCCAGGTCGCCGGGGAGAGCCCGCTGCCGACCCGGGACGCCCTGCTGCATCTGCTGAACCGGCTGGGCGCGCCGCGCGAGCAGTTGCTGTTCCGGGAAGGCGCTTCGGCCGAGCAGCAGGTACGGCGGCTCGGCGAGCTGTACCACCAGCACCTCAACGGGACACCGGTCACGATCGTGCTCGACGACGCCACGGACGCCGGGCAGGTCCGCACCCTGGTGCCGGAGCGCTCGGACAGTCTGGTGATCGTCACCGCCCGGGAGCCACTGGAGCTGCCCGAGGACCTGCCGGCCTGGGTGCACCACCTGCCGGTCGGCGCGTTGGACGCGGCGGGCGCGGAGGAGTTGCTGCGGGAGGTCGCCGGGGAAGCGGAGGCCGGGCCCTACGACCACCCGTCCACGGACGCCGTCGTGGAGCTGTGCGGTGGGCTGCCGCTGGCGCTGCGGTTGGCCGGTTCCGCGCTCGGGGGCCGTAGCCGGCAGACGCTGGCGGAGGAGCTGGGCGCGTACGGTCCGGTGGACCCGGTGGAGCGGGCCCTGTGGTCGCGCTACACGGACCAGGGCGAGCAGGCCCGGCGGCTGCTGCGGCGGCTCGCGCTGGCAGGCCGGGCGAGCCTGGGGTCGGCAGCGGCGGCGTCGCTGCTCGCGGCGGACGAGCAGGAGGCGGAGCGACTGCTGGCCGTGCTGACGCGGGCCGGGCTGCTGACCCGCGTACGGGGGGCGCGCTACCGGCTGCACGACCTGGTGCGGGCCTTCGCGCTGGCCCGGCTGCTGGACGAGGAGGAGCCGGCCGAGCGGACGGCGGCGCAGGAGCGGCTGCTGACGAACTACGCGGAGCTGGCCGACGCGGTGATCCGGATGGTCGACGGGAAGATGTCGACCCGCGCCGGGCACTTCGGCTCGCACGGGTTCGGTTCGCTGGACTCGGCGCTGCGCTGGCTGGACGACGAGTCGAGCTTCATCACCTCCGCGCTGCGGCACGCGGAGGGCGTCGACCAGGCCACGGTGCTGCATCTGCTGGGCGCCCTGTGCGACTACTGCCTGCTGCGCGGCGACCTGTACCGCCTGGGTGAGATCAGCGAGCTGACGCAGGCCGTGGACCAGGGTCTGCTGGAGCGGTCGGTGCAGTGGCGTACGGGGATCGCGGCCCGGCAGCTCGGCGAGCTGGACAAGGCCCGCACCACCCTGTCGTCCGTCGTCGGGCTGTACCACGAGGCGCGGAACGACGCGGGCGAGGCGCTGGCGCTGTGCTCGCTCGGCATCACCTTGCACCACCAGGGCAATCTGTCCGAGGCGGCGGCCAGGCTGGGCGAGGCGCTGGCGCTCCAGTCGTCCGACGCGCAGGCCGAGGACCGGGCCTGGACCCTCCACGCGCTGGCCGCCGTGGAGCGCGACCGGGGCGATCTGGCGCGGGCGTTGTCGCTGCTGGACGACGCGCTGCGGCTGCACCGGGAGGGCGAGTCGCTGCACGGTGAGGCCTGGACGCGGTTCCAGTTGGGGCAGGTGCGGCTGCGGACGGGCGAGATCGCCGCGGCCGAGGAGGCGCTGACCACCGCCCTGGAGCTGTACGGGCGCACCCGCGACGGACGCGGCGAGGCGTGGGCGCTCACCCAGCTGGCCCGGGCCCGGCTGCTGGACAGGGATCCGACGGCCGCCCTGGAGCAGTTGCGCGAGGCGCTGGACCGGCACCGGGACAACGAGGACGCGCGGGGCGAGGCATGGACCCTGTACTACCTGGGCCAGGCGCTGGAGGAGGACGGGGACACCGACCGGGCGGTGCGCGAGCTGGAGCGGGCCCGGACGATGTTCTCGCGGATGCGGGATGTGTACGGGCTGGCGTGCGCCCGGCACCATTCGGGCCGGGTGACCCGGGACCAGCGGGCCGCGCAGACGGGAAACCTGCGCAATTCGGGGTTCGCCCGGCAGTTGCTGATGGACGCGCGGGCCGACTTCCGGCGGATCAAGGTGCCGTACGGGGAGGCGTGGGCGTGTGTGGAGCTGGCGTTGATCGACGCGGGCAACGGGCGGGCCCCGCAGGCGCTGGAGCTGTGCGGTCAGGCGGCGGAGCTGTTCGCCTCGTACGGGGACGCGCGGGGCGGCGACTGGGCCCGGTTCCTGCGCTGCACGCTGTTGCCGTACGCCTCGCCCGGGGGCATCGAGGTGGGCACGGTGGTGGCGCAGCAGGAGCTGGCCGAGCTGATCGAGGGCCGGCACCCGGCGCGGGACGGCAAGCTGGAGCAGTCGGCGGCGGCGTTCGCGGTGGCCCTGGAGCGGGGCGTGGTCCTGGAGGACGGCTGGCAGGCGTGGCGGCTCGGGCTGACCCCGACCCGCGCGGCCGGCCAGATCATGGGCGTCACGGTCGAGCCGGCCCGGCCGTGAGGACAGGTCCGTCCATGACGGCCCGGGCGGGCGCGGCCCGGCACGGAAAGGCGTGACCGAGCGGCCGGGCACGGAAAGGCGTGACCGAGCGGGCGTCGGAGTCCGGCGCCCGTTCGGTCACGGGCTGACGGGCGTCCGGCACCGGGGCCGGACGCCCTTCCCGTACCCGCGGCCCCGGCGCGGGCTACTTCCGGGGGGCGGCCGCCCCGTCGGCGACGGGCTCGGCCGCCACCGGGTCCTGGTCGGGCGCTTCCTCGAAGTTCACCCGGCCCATGTGGCGGTTCATCGACTTCATCAGGGCCCACACGCCGACGGCGAGCGCCGCGAAGACGAGGAAGCCGAGGACGCCGGGGGTGACCTTGTTCTTGTCGAGCTCTTCGGCGGCGAGCGGGACGAGGTGCGTCAGTGCCTGGGTCGCGTACATATCAGGCATTGTCGCGGATGCCCGCGAAGAGGTCGCTCTCGGGGAGGGAGATGTCGACCAGAGACTTCGCCAGCTCGTACTCCTCGGTGGGCCACACCTCGCGCTGGATGTCCATCGGGACCCGGAACCAGCCGCCCTCGGGGTCGATCTGCGTGGCGTGCGCGATGAGCGCCTTGTCGCGGATCTCGTAGAACTCGTCGCAGGGGATGTGCGTGGTCAGCGTGCGTTCCACGCGCTCGATCTCCTCCCAGCGCTCCAGCCACTCGCCGTACGGGGACTCCAGGCCCCGGGCGAGGAGCGCCTCGTGGAGGGCGACGGTGCGCGGCCGGTTGAATCCCTGGTTGTAGTAGAGCTTCCGGGGCGTCCAGACCGGGCCGAACTCGTCCTCGGGGAACCGCTCCGCGTCGGCCGCACCGTCGAACGCGATCATCGAGATCGTGTGCGTCATGATGTGGTCGGGGTGCGGGTAGCCGCCGTTCTCGTCGTACGTGGTGATGACCTGCGGCCGGAACGCGCGGATCTTCGCCACCAGGCGCCCCGCGGCGGTCTCGGGGTCCTCCAGGGCGAAGCAGCCCTCGGGCAGCGGCGGCAGCGGGTCGCCCTCGGGCAGCCCCGAGTCGACGAACCCGAGCCACTCCTGCTGGACGCCCAGGATCTCCCGGGCCTCGTCCATCTCCTTCTTGCGCACCTCGTGGATGTTCTTCTCGATGTACGCGTCGCCCTGGAGCTTCGGGTTGAGGATGGAGCCGCGCTCGCCTCCCGTGCAGGTCACGACCAGCACGTCCACCCCCTCGGACACGTACTTGGCCATGGTGGCCGCGCCCTTGCTCGACTCGTCGTCGGGGTGGGCGTGAACGGCCATCAGCCGCAGCTGCTCAGTCAAAGCTCGATCCTCAGTCATTGGTCGCTCTGGTCGATCATGGGTCGTTCCGGTCGGTCCGGGGTCTCCGTCAAAGAGGCGCCGCGCCCGCGCGACATCGGTGTGGGGTGCGGTCGGGTGCCGGGCGGGCGGCTTCTATAGTGACTGAACGAGGGGCCGGAAAATTCCTCGATGCCCGGCACGGAGGGAACGATCATGACGACGGTTCGGGAGGCCCTGCCCGAGGGGCGGTACGGCCGGACCGAGGATCAGCGTGCGGACCGCAAGCTGAAGATCGTCGGATCGGTCCTCGGCGTCGCCATGCTCGGCCTGATCGGGTGGATCGGCTTCGGCTACGTCGGCGGCCAGGGCATCAGCGCCGAGATGATCAAGTTCAAGGTCGTCTCCGACGCCCGGGCCGATGTCCACCTGGAGGTCCGCAAGGACCGCGAGGGCCACGGCTACTGCGTGGTGCGGGCGCTCAGTGAGGACGGATCCGAGGTGGGCCGCAAGGAGGTCCGCTTCGACCGGGCCGAGGACCGGATCGATGAGGTCGTGACCGTGGTGACCCGGTCCCGGGCGACCGCGGTAGAGCCGATGGGCTGCACCGCCGACGACGGCCCGACCGGCTGACCCTGACCGTACCCCTGTGACCTGCGACGATACGGGTCACATCGGCCGGCCGGGGGGTGTGACGGTTTACCTTCTCCCCCTTTTCCTGCGGAATTGTTAGGCTCGTGGTTTCGCCCACCCGTGGAGGCACATGCTTCTGGGTAGGGCGATGCTTTGTATTCCCAGCACCGACGAGGAGCACCTGTGACCCAGACCAGCGAAAACGTCACCTGGCTCACGCAGGAGGCGTACAACCAGCTCAGGGCCGAGCTGGAGTACCTGTCTGGTCCCGCGCGCACGGAGATCGCCGTCAAGATCGCGGCGGCCCGTGAGGAGGGTGACCTCCGGGAGAACGGCGGGTACCACGCGGCCAAGGAGGAACAGGGCAAGATGGAGCTGCGGGTGCGCCAGCTGACCCAGCTCCTGGAGCACGCGAAGGTCGGCGAGGCGCCGGCCGACGACGGCGTGGTCGAGCCCGGCATGGTCGTCACGATCGCCTTCGACGGCGACGAGAGCGACACGCTGACCTTCCTGCTCGCCTCCCGTGAATACGCCAGCACGGAGATCGAGACGTACTCCCCGCAGTCCCCGCTCGGCCTCGGCGTGAACGGCAAGCGGACGGGCGACGACGCCGGCTACGAGCTGCCGAACGGCAAGACGGCCTCGGTGAAGATCCTGGCGGCGAAGCCCTACGCCGGCTGATCCGGCCGGACACGACGGAACGACGCGGAGCCCCGGCCACGGACGGCCGGGGCTCCCGTGCGTGCGGAGCGGACGTCAGAGGGCCGCCGAGCGGTACTTGCGCACCGCGAGGGTACGGAAGACCACGACGATCAGCACGGACCAGATGACCGAGGCGAGGATCGGGTGCTCCATCGGCCAGGCCCCGGTGACGGACTGCGGCACGCCCGGCATCGTGTTCCCGAAGAGCTCGCGGGCCCCCGCCACGGTGGCGCTGAACGGGTTCCATTCGGCGACGTGCTGGAGGAACGGCGGCATGCCGGTGACCGGCACGAAGGCGTTCGAGATGAACGTCAGCGGGAACAGCCAGATCAGGCCGCCGGAGGTCGCCGCCTCCGGGGTGCGCACGGACAGGCCGATCAGTGCCCCGATCCAGGAGAACGCGTAGCCGAGCAGGAGCAGCAGCAGGAAGCCGCAGAGCACCTTGCCGATGTTCTCGTGGGTGCGCCAGCCGACGAGCAGCGCGACTCCCGCGAGCACGACGAGGGTGAGCGTGGTCTGTACGAGGTCGGCGAGCGTACGTCCGGTGAGGACCGCTCCCCGGGCCATGGGCAGCGACCGGAAGCGGTCGATGAGCCCCTTGTGCATGTCGTCGGCGATGCCGGCGCCGGCGCCCGCGGTGGCGAAGGTGACGGTCTGGGCGAAGATGCCCGCCATCAGGAACTCCTTGTACAGCTGCGGGTCGGTGGAGCCGCCGATGCTGATGGAGCCGCCGAAGACGTAGGTGAAGAGCACCACGAACATGATCGGCTGGATCAGCCCGAAGATCACCATTTCGGGGATCCGGGTCATCCGGATCAGATTCCGCCTGGCGACGACAAGGGAGTCCTTCACCGACTGCGTGATGCCCCCCGCGGGTCGGGGAACCAACGGGGGGGCGTCCTTGGCGATCGCGCTCACCGGGTGTCCTCCTTGCTCCGGGAGTCGGGGGAACGTTCCGCTGCCGCACCGTCGGGCTCCCCGTCCCCGTTCTCGTGAACCTCGGCCGCGTGGCCGGTGAGGGAGAGGAAGACATCGTCCAGGGTGGGCCTGCGCAGGGCGATGTCGTCGATCTCCACGCCCTGGGCGTCCAGGTCGCGGATGATCTCGGCCAGCAGCTTGGCCCCGCCGCTGACCGGGACGGTCAGCTTGCGGGAGAGCCGGGCGACGGTGACCTCGCCCTTGCCGAGGGTTCTCAGCACGGACCGGGCGCGCTCGATCTCGTCGGGGCGGTGCACGACGACCTCGACGCGCTCGCCGCCGGTGCGGGCCTTGAGCTGGTCGGAGGTCCCGCGGGCGATGACCTTGCCGTGGTCGATGACGCAGATGTCGTGGGCGAGGCGGTCGGCCTCCTCCAGATACTGCGTGGTCAGCAGCAGGGTCGTGCCGCCCGCCACCAGATCCTCGATCACGTCCCAGAGCTGCTGCCGGTTGCGCGGGTCGAGGCCGGTCGTCGGCTCGTCCATGAACATCACGGGCGGTGACACGATGAGCGCCGCCGCGAGGTCGAGGCGCCGGCGCATACCGCCGGAGTACGTCTTGGCGGTGCGGTCGGCGGCGTCGCCGAGGTGGAACCGGTCCAGCAGGACGCCCGCCCGGGCCTTCGCGTCCCGGGCGCTCAGCTGGTAGAGCTGCCCGACCATCTGGAGGTTCTCCCGGCCGGTCAGATACTCGTCGACCGCGGCGAACTGCCCGGAGAGCCCGATCGAGCGGCGTACCTCGTTGGGCTTCTTCAGCACGTCGATCCCGGCCACGACGGCCGTGCCGCTGTCCGGGCGCAGCAGCGTGGTCAGCACCCGTACGGCGGTGGTCTTGCCCGCGCCGTTGGGCCCGAGCAGTCCGAGGACCGTGCCTTCGGGGACGTCGAGGTCGACGCCGTCGAGGGCTCGTACGTCGCCGAAGGTCTTCACCAGACCTTCGGCGTGGATCGCACCTGGCATGGAGGGACTCCCCCGTCACTCGCGGATGGTGTCGCCGGTGGCGGCTTTCCGGTCCGATCCTAGGATCGGGCCGCTCCCGCCGCCCGGTGAAAGGGTGTGTTCCGGCCACCCGGCGCGAGTTCAGGCCCCTCCGGTCGGGCTCCTCAGCCTCCTCGGCCTCCTCAGCCCATCACCCGGAACCCGGCCGCCCTCAGCGCCGCCTCGACCTCCGCGCAGTGCTGCGGCCCCTTCGTCTCCAGGTGCAGGTCGACCTCCGCCTCGGTCAGGCCGAGGCGCGGGTCGGTGCGCACATGGCTGATGTCGAGGACGTTGGCGTCGGCCACGGTCAGCGCGGCCAGCAGGGCGGCCAGTGCCCCCGGGCGGTCGGTGAGGCGCAGCCGCAGGCTCAGATAGCGGCCCGCGGCGGACATCCCGTGCCGCAGGATGCGCTGCATCAGCAGCGGGTCGACGTTGCCGCCGGACAGCACGGCCACCACCGGCCCCCGGAACGCCCGCGGGTCGCTGAGCAGCGCGGCCACCGGGCTGGCCCCGGCCGGCTCGACGACCAGCTTGGCCCGCTCCAGGCAGAGCAGCAGCGCACTGGACAGCTCGTCCTCGGTGACCGTGCGGACCTCGTCGACCAGCTCCTCGATCAGCCGAAACGGTACGTCGCCGGGCCGGCCCACCTTGATGCCGTCGGCCATCGTGGCCGGGAAGTCCAGCGATACGGGGTGCCCGGCGGCCAGGGAGGGCGGGTAGCAGGCGGCGCCCTCGGCCTGGACGCCGATGATCCGGACGTCGGGGCGCAGCGCCTTGACCGCGACGGCGACGCCCGCGGCGAACCCGCCGCCGCCGATGCCGAGGACGATCGTGCGAACCTCGGGGCACTGCTCCAGGATCTCCAGCCCGACGGTGCCCTGGCCCGCGATGATGTCGGGGTGGTCGAAGGGGTGGATGAAGACCGCGCCGGTCTCCTCCGCGTACCGCTGGGCCGCGGCGAGGGTCTCGTCGACGACCTGGCCGTGCAGCCGCACCTCGGCCCCGTACTCCCGGGTCGCGGCGACCTTGGGCAGGGGCGCCCCGACGGGCATGAAGACCGTGGAGCGTACGCCGAGGAGGGACGAGGCGAGGGCGACGCCCTGGGCGTGGTTCCCGGCGCTGGCGGCGACCACCCCGGCCGCCCGTTCCACCGGGGTGAGGCCGGAGATCCGGACGTAGGCGCCGCGCAGTTTGAAGGAGCCGGTGCGCTGGAGGTTCTCGCACTTGAGGTGCACCGGGGCGCCGACCAGCTCGGTCAGATGGCGGCTGCCCTCCAGGGCGGTCACCCGCGCCACCCCGGACAGCATCTTCTGCGCGCCCCGGACGTCGTCGAGGATCAGGGCCGGGTGGCGGGCGGTCGCGCGGAAGCTCATGGCCTCAAGTCTTGCAGCTCCGGCCGTGCTCGGCAGACTTGTCTCATGGCGGCCCGCAGTGGTGTCCGCCGGGTTTGTGCGGCACTGGTACGCGTTGCCCCGGGGCCGCGTACTCTGTCCCCCACCCACCCGTACACCGCACGAAGAGAGCCCCCGGCCATGCCCCCTCAGGACATGACGACTGCTGCGCCTCCTTCCGGGGGCGCCGTCCCCGAACACCCGGGCCCCGACCGCCTGCTGGACTCCCTCCAGCACCAGGTGGCGGTCTTCGCCCGTCGTGCCGAGCAGACCCGCCTCGGCGGTGTCGGCCAGGTCCGCAACTCGATGGACCGGGCGGCGTACCTGCTGCTGAACCGGCTGGACCGGGAAGGTCCGATGGGCGTCAAGGCGCTGGCGGCCGGGATGGGCATCGACTCCTCGACGGTGACGCGGCAGGTCGCTCCGCTCGTCGACACCGGTCTGGTGAAGCGCACTTCGCATCCGGAGGACGGCCGGGCCGTGGTGCTCCAGCTCTCGCCGCGCGGGCAGGCCCGGCTGGAAGAGGTCCGGGCCTCGCGGCGCGAGCTGATGTCCCAGGTGACGGACGGCTGGTCGCAGGAGGAGCGGGACACGTTCTGCGCCCTCCTCACCCGTTTCAACGGATCTCTGGCCGCCCGGCAGGCCGCGTCGTACCAGCCGCCGCAGTCCGACTGACGGGGAGAGAGCGACGGCCCGCACCCGGCTCTGCCGCCGGACCCGGCCGCGCGGGCGGTCCTGCGCGGCGGGCGCCGGCTGCGGCTGCGCCGGGCGGTGGGGCGGACCGTGGTCTGGTTGCTGGTCGTGGCGCTCGCCGCGTTCCTCGTCCGGGTCGGGGTCGAGCAGCCGTGGACGACCGGGCCCGCGCAGGTCACTCCGCCGTTGGAGGGCTGGTGAGCCCTTGGGGTCCCGGGGGCGAGGGGCCTACGCTGGAGTGGTCGAGCGAGCCGAGGAGGCCGTGATGACCAGGAAGGTAGCGGACTGCCGCAACTATCCGAGCGAGACGAACTGCACCCTCACCATCGCCGGTGAGGAGGACGAGGTCGTCCGGGCCGCGAGCGAGCACGCCGCGTCGGTCCATGGACATGAGGACGGTCCCGGACTGCGCGAGCAGATGAGGGGCATGCTGGAGGACGAGAAGGCGGGCGTCTGAAACACGTGGGGCGCCCGCCGGTTCCGGCGGGCGCCCCACGTGTTGCTGGCTCCGGGCCCGAGGTGTCAGCGGCTCCGGGCCCGAGGTGTCAGCCCAGCGCCTGGGTGAGGTCGGCGATCAGGTCGTCGCCGTTCTCGATGCCGACGGAGAGCCGCACCAGGTCGGCCGGGACCTCCAGCGGGGAGCCGGCGGCGGAGGCGTGCGTCATCCGGCCCGGGTGCTCCAGGAGGGACTCCACACCGCCGAGGGACTCACCGAGCGTGAAGAGCTTCGCCCGGTCGCAGACCTCGACGGCCGCCTCCTCGCCGCCCACGACGCGGAAGGACACCATGCCGCCGAAGGACTTCATCTGCTTGGCGGCGACCTCGTGGCCGGGGTGCTCGGGCAGGCCCGGGTAGAGGACCTGGGAGACCTTGGGGTGCCGGGTCAGCAGGTCGGCGACCTTGGTGGCGTTCTCGGTGTGCCGGTCCATGCGGACGGCGAGCGTCTTGATGCCGCGCAGCACCAGCCAGGCGTCGAAGGGCCCGGCGACCGCGCCCATGGCGTTCTGGTGGTACGCCAGTTCCTCGGCGAGTTCCGGGTCGCTGACGACGAGCGCGCCGCCGACGACGTCGGAGTGGCCGCCCATGTATTTGGTGGTGGAGTGCACGACGACGTCCGCGCCGAGCGCGAGGGGCTGCTGGAGGTAGGGCGAGGCGAAGGTGTTGTCGACGACGAGGCGGGCCCCGGCCTCCCGGGCGACCTGTGCCACGGCGGCGATGTCGGTGATGCCGAGCAGCGGGTTGGACGGGGTCTCCACCCAGATCGCCTTGGTGCGCGGGGTGAGCGCGGCCCGTACGGCGGCCACGTCCGAGGTGTCCGCCACCGAGAACTCCACGCCCCACCGCGAGGCGACCTTCGCGAACAGCCGGAACGTGCCGCCGTAGGCGTCGTTCGGGATGACCACGTGGTCGCCCGGGGTCAGCAGCGTACGCAGGAGGCAGTCCTCGGCTGCGAGGCCGGAGGCGAAGGCGAGGCCGCGACGGCCGCCTTCGAGGGCCGCGAGGTTCTCCTCCAGGGCGGTGCGGGTCGGGTTGGCGCTGCGGCTGTACTCGTAGCCGCCGCGCAGTCCGCCCACGCCGTCCTGCTTGTACGTGGAGACCTGGTAGATCGGCGGTACCACCGCGCCGGTGAGGGGGTCGGCGGTGTTCCCCGCGTGGATGGCGAGGGTTTCGAAGCTGTGCTGGTCGCTCATGAGGCCCGAGCGTAGTTCGTGGAGAGGGCCCTTACCGGCTACTCACCGCTCCGGGGACAATGGGGTCATGGAGATTCTGTTGTTCCTGCTCGCGATGTGCCTGCTCGCGGCGGTCATCGGCCCCTGGGTCATGCGCCGCCGGGGCGGTA
Organism: Streptomyces sp. NPDC104313; assembly: GCF_055583985.1. NCBI lineage: Bacteria > Bacillati > Actinomycetota > Actinomycetes > Kitasatosporales > Streptomycetaceae > Streptomyces > Streptomyces sp. NPDC104313. Next base: position 6,578 of record NZ_JBVJMW010000006.1, on the reverse strand, counting down.
TCCGCCAGGTCGCCCCCGGTTCGCCGGACGCCGCCGACCCGGACACGTACGGCTTCGCCCGCCAGGAGGAGCTGGACGTCCGGATGCCGGGCCCCGACCAGGACCTGCTGGATGTGCTCGACGTCGTCCAGGGCACCCAGGACTGGCGGGCGGCCTCCCAGCTGCTCGCCGGCACGCCGAAGGAGGGCGAGGTGCGCTGGCAGCGGATCCAGGCCTTCGCGGGCGCGGCCTCGCTGGAGCTGGCGCGGCGGCCCGGGGCGGGCGGCGCCTGGCTGCGGACCTGGCGCGCGGAGTCCCCGAAGGACGCGGGCGGTGCGGCGGTGCACGCGGAGTTCCTGGTGCAGCAGGCGTGGCGGTCCTCGTCGGCGGGGAGCGACGACTTCCGGATCATCCTGGAGGAGGCCCGTACGGTCTGCGGAGAGGCGGCCCTCCTCGCGCCGGGCGACCCCGTCCCGTACATCGTGGAGCTGGCGGTGGCCCGGGGGCTCGGCTACACCCCCGAGCAGTTCGACCAGCTCTGGGCGAAGATCATCGACCGGGCTCCGGCCCACATGGGCGCGCATATCGCGGCGCTGCACTTCCACTGCGAGAAGTGGCACGGCTCGCGGGGGGACGCCGAGGCCTTCGCCACGGCGGCCGCCGCCCGTGCCCCGCAGGGTTCGCTGCTCGCGGCGCTGCCGCTGTTCGCGGTGTACGAGCATCTGCCGGAGGTCAACCTCGTGCAGGGCTTCTACCGGGGCCAGGTGGTCACCAGGGCGGTCGAGGGCGCGATGTTCGCGGTGCACGCGGCCCGCGCGGACGATCCGATGCTGGCCCATGTCCGCCATCTGCTGGTGCTGTTCCTGGTCCACATGGAGCGCTGGTCGGAGGCGATGCACCAGCTGGTCCGGATCGACGGCCACGTGGGCGCGCTGCCGTGGACGGCGGAGACGGACCCGGCCGCGCAGTACACGGTCTACCGGGCGCTGGCCGTCGCCGGCTACGAGGCGAACGGCGGCAGTCCGGCGACGCTGCCGCACTGAACCGGGGCGATCACCAGCGGCGTCGCGCGCGGCGTGCGGGCGGCTGCGGCCTTGGCGAGGAGGTTTCCCGGCCACGCCGGGGCTTCCGTGCACCAGGAGCAGGGCGCCGATCGTGCCGGAATCCCGGAGACCGCTCCCGTGTTGTAGGTACCGAACACCGAACCCCGGAGGAGCCCCGCATGTTCCTGAACCACCGCACCCCCGAGCTCCCCACCCCGGAGCAGGCCCTGCGCGGACGCCCGGTCCCCGAATTCACCGTTCCCTCCCGCCACACCGTCCTCGGCAATCCGCTGGTGGGCCCGTATCCGCAGGGCCTGGAAGTGGCGGATTTCGCGCTGGGCTGTTTCTGGGGTGCGGAGCGGAAGTTCTGGCAGACCGAGGGCGTCTGGACGACGCTCGTCGGCTACCAGGGCGGCTACACGGAGAACCCCTCGTACGAGGAGGCCTGCTCGGGTCTGACCGGGCACACGGAGGCGGTACGCGTGGTCTTCGACCCGGCCGTCGTCCCGTACACGGAGTTGCTGAAGCTCTTCTGGGAGTCGCACAACCCTACCCAGGGCTTCCGCCAGGGCAACGACGTGGGCACCCAGTACCGCTCCGCGCTCTACACCCACTCCCCCGCCCAGGCAGCCGCCGCCGACGCCTCCCGTGAGGCGTACCAGAAGGTCCTGACGGCGTCGGGCCACAAGGAGATCACCACGGAGATCCTTCCGGCCGAGGGCCGCCCGTTCTGGCCGGCGGAGGCGCACCACCAGCAGTACCTGGACAAGAACCCGGGCGGCTACTGCGGCATCGGCGGGACGGGTGTCTCGTGCCCGATCGGTGTCGCTCCGGCCGATGACCGTTGAGTCCTGACCCCGCGCCGGAGGTCCTGCCGACAGGACCTCCGGCCGGAAGCCGGCGGGAGGGTCAGAGCCGGGCCACGACGGGCAGGGCGGTACGTTCCCTGTCCGCGTGGAGCGTGTGACGGACCAGGTTGAGTACGGAGACGGTGGTGCCCCCCGGGACCCGTTCCTCCCTGATCAGGCCGCGCAGCAGCAGACCGTGCACGGCACGCAGGGTCTCCTGGGGAGGCCCGCCGAGCCGACGCCCCACCTCCTCGGTCGGGCAGGGCCCGTCCATGAGGGCCAGGGCGGCGAGGGCTCTCGACTGCGCGGGCCGCAGCGCCGTGACGGCGCCGCGGATCAGTGCCGCCAGATCGGGGTGCCCGCCGAACTCGCCGTCGAACACGGGTTCCACCAGGTGCAGCGGGTTGTCCAGGGCCGCGGAGAACAGCTGGTCGGGTGAGTACATCGGCAGCCAGCCCGCCGCCAGGTTGAGGGCGAGGGGAATCCCGTCCAGCAGTCCGCAGAGTCCGGTCACCGCCTCCGTGACGGCAGCGGTCTGCCGCAGCGCCGGACGGGCGTAGCCGACGTGGGACGCCATGAGGCGCACAGCGGCCGAAGCCGAGCCGGGTTCCCCGAACGACGAGGTCAGCGGCAGCGGCCCGATCGGCACGACGCGGGCGCCCAGGACCGGCAGCGGGGCCCGTGTGGTGACGAGCACCTGGAGACGGTCGCAGGCCGCGAGCAGCCGCACGAGGCGGCTGTGGTCGACCGTGCCGACGGTGTCGGTGGGGTCCTGCTCGTGCCCGTCGACCACCAGCAGGGTGCGGCGATGGCCGATCAGCCTGGCCAGCTCGTCCAGCGGGCCGGGGCCCGAGAGCCTGTCCAGCATCCAGGAGGTGAGCAGTGACTGCGCGCTGTCCTCTCCCGGGTCCGGGTCGGCCGGCGTGGCGTCGCCGTCGTGGCAGGCCGGGAGCCAGACGACGCGGGCCTCGCGTTCGGCCTCGTAGCGGTGGGCCACCGCGAGAGCGAGTCGGCTCTTGCCCACGCCCGGCAGCCCGACCAGGGACAGCATGCGGTCCTGGCCGCCGAGGAGGGCACGGGCGAGTACTTCGAGCTCTCGTTCCCTGCCGATCAGCGGGCCCATCGCCGCCGGTACGGAGGCCTTACGTTCCGCGTACATCTGCCGCAGTGTGCTGTCGGCGGAGGAATGGCCGGAGGCGCCGTCGAGCAGGGCCCGGTGGGAACCGGTGAGGCCGAGGGCGTCGGCGAGGAGCCTGATCGTCTCCTTGCGGGGGCGCTGGGCGCGGCCGAGTTCCAGGTCCCGGATGGCTCTGATACTGACGCCGGAGGCCGCGGCGAGCTGCTCCTGGGTGAGGCCTGCCCGTCTTCGGGCTGTCTGGAGGGTGCCGCCGAAGCGCGTCGGCCCGGCGTCCGGGTGAGGGCGCGCGGGCGTCGCCCCCGAACGCTCCACCCGCACTCCGATGAGACGTGCCGTCATGCGACCTCACCGGGCGTCCCCTGCACGGAGCCGGCCTCGGTGCCGGGCGCCGGACGGGAGGAATCCCCGTGGAGGGCGTGCTTCGATTCACTCGGCTTGTGGCTGTTCCAGCCCAGGTCACCCCGCGTGCCCACGGGCTTCGGCGCGTTCCAGCCCAAATCGCCCCGAGTGCCTATCGGCTTTGACGCGTTCCAGCCCAGGTCGGTCGCAACGGTACGGAAGCCAACCGAATTCCAGCCAAGGTCAGCCGCAACAGGGTTAGTTGCGGAAGAAGTTGATTCGAGATCTCCCCCGACGAAGTTCGCGACGGCGGTGTTCGACCCGATGCCGCCCAACACGTTGACGTTCGCGAGCAGGAAGCCGACCCCCAGCACCGCACCGGCGACGGCCCGACGCCCCCGGCGCACCGCCCCCTTGCCGCCGTGTCCCGTACCGGTACCTACCGCAGAAATCTCGATCATGGCTGCTCTTCCCCCTGAAGCTTTTGGCGAGTCCGACCGGGTGTTGCTTCGGTCCTCTGGAGGTTAAGTTTTGGCCAACTAGGATCTCCAGGGAGCCGAGGGGGCAGGTTCTTGCATCACAGAGACCTGAGGGGGACAAATGGGGATAGACAACCTGGAAAACCTGACAGAACTATCATCGGAGGCGCTGCCCGCGTACGAAACGGCGTTGCGGGAAGGGCGTATCGCACGGAACACCGACATGCCGGGAGTCGACACCCTCGTCAGGGTCGGGCTGCTCGAACCGTCACCTGACGAGGGGTATCTGCAGCCGGTCGACCCCAGGCTGGTCGAGGCCCGGCTGGCAGCCCAATGGCGCACCAGGGCCTGGCAGCTGGAGTTGCAGGCGACGGAGGTCGAGCACCGGCTCGCACCGGCGCTCGGCCTCTTCATGGCCCAGGCCCAGCCAGAACGGGTGACGCCCGCCGTCGAGTACGTCCACGGCATGGCGGCGATCCGCGACTACGTCTGCCGGATCAGCGGCGAGGCCACGGAGGAGATCATCACCGCCCAGCCGGGGGGTGGGCGCCCGGCGGGGATTCTCCAGGACGTACTGCCGTTCACCCTTGAACATCTGCGTCGCGGGGTGCGCATGCGGACGCTGTACCAGCATCCGGCCCGCTTCGACGCCCCCACGAAGGCCTACGTCCAAGCCGTGACGGAAGAGGGCGGTGAGGTCCGCACCATGGACGAGTTCTTCGAGCGGCTCTTCGTCATCGACCGCTCGGTGGCCATCCTGCCGACGGGTGATGACCGCACCTCGGCCGCGGTCATCCACGACGAGCCACTGGTGCGGTTCCTGACGGACGTGTTCGACCGGAACTGGCAGCGGGCCGTGCCCTTCTCGCCCACCTGCACGGCGAGCGCCTCCGCCGAGATCATGCCGGACATCCACAACATGATCAGGCGCCTGCTCGTCGAGGGCCTGACCGACTCGGTGATCGCCCGACGGATCGGCATCAGCGAGCGCACCTACCACAACCACCTGGCACGAATCCGGGAGAGCGTGGGCGCGCGGAGCCGCCTCCATCTGGGCTATCTGCTCGCCAAGGAGGAACTGAACGGGGAAGGGGAGATCCCCGTCAAGGTCTCCTGACGGGGCCCGGCCAGGCCGGACCCCGTCAGAAACTGCCGTTCCCTGATCGGACACCCGGGTGTGTCCGGCGGACCAGGGCCAGGTCCGCCGGACACGACACCCTAGGCGTGGGGCAGCCCGCCGCCCCCAAGGGGCCGGCCGCCGCCCACGCACGCCGCCCTGACGACCCGCAGGACCTCGTCGAGGCGGTCGTTCAGGTAGAAGTGCCCGCCGGGGAAGAGACGCATCTCGTACGCGGCGGACGTCAGGTCCCGCCATGCCGAGAGGCCGGTGACCGGAGCACCGGGGTCTGCGGCACCGCCGAGGACGGTGACCGGGACCCGCAGCGGCGCCCGCGGTGTGAACCGGTAGCTGTCGCAGACTTGGTAGTCGGCCCGGAAGACGGGCAGCAGCAGCTCCATCATCTCCTTCGACCTCAGCACGTCGCCGGGCGTGGCGCCGAGTGCCCCGATCCGCCGTGTCAGTTCGGAGTCCGAGAGCTCCCGTACCGGGCGCCGCCCCCGGCGGGCCGCCAGGGGTGGCGCGGTCATGCCGGAGACGATCAGGTGGGCGGGCCGGCGGTCCGAGGCGGACATGCGGTGCGCCACCTCGTAGGCGAGCAGGGCGCCCATACTGTGGCCGAACAGGCTCCACTCCCGGTCATCGCGTTCGGAGATGGCGGCGGAGAGACCGTCCGCGATCTCTTCGGCGGTGGTGGCGAGCTGTTCGGCGAACCGGATTCCCCGGCCCGGCAGTTGGACGGGTACGACCTCGATGTCGTCGCCGAGCCGCCCGGCCCAGGCACGGTAGGCGGAGGCACTGCCTCCGGCGTGCGGCAGACAGTAGAGACGCCGGCGGAACGGGTCCGCGGCGGATCGCTCCGGGGGAAACCAGGCGGTGGTGGCCGCCCGGTGCGGTGTGGTGTCGGCCGTCCGCCGGGGAGACCGGGTCATCGTCGTCATGGGTACTCCTCAGAGTCGGCTGGGGGCGTGGGTCGGCCGGTTGGCCTCGGCGGTCGGTGCCGGCTGCTCCGGAGCGGGTCCGGCGCCCTGCGCGTCGGAGCCGGAGAGCAGCGCGTCGGATTCGGAGAGCAGCGCGTCGGAGCCGGAGAGCAGCGCGTCGACCTCTTCGTCGGAGAGGTGCTCGATCTCCGCGAGGAGTGTCTCGACGCCCGCGGTGTGGCCACCGCCGTGGGCGCCCTCGGCGATGAGGGCGGTGACCTCGGCGCTCAGGGGTTCGAGTACGGGGGTTTCGAAGAGGGTGCGCAGCGGGAGCTGGACGCCGAAGTCGGAGCGGATGCGAGCGATGAGCTGGGTGGCGAGGAGGGAGTGGCCACCGAGCGTGAAGAAGTCGTCGTCCAGGCCTACTTCCTCGATGCCCAGGACCTCGGTGAAGAGTTCGGCGAGGAGCCTTTCCTCCAGTGTGCGGGGGGCACGGTGGGGGGTGCGTTCGGAGGTGAGGTCCGGTGTGGGGAGTGCGGCGCGGTCGATTTTGCCGTTGGGGGTGAGGGGCATGGTGTCGAGGGTGGTGATGTGGGTGGGGATGAGGGTTTCGGGGAGGGTTTTGGTGAGGGCGGTGCGGGCTTGGTTGGGGGGGAGGGGTCCGGTGGTGTAGGCGGCGAGGCGGGTCTGGTTGTTGGTGTCGGTGTGGGCGATG